>NZ_JBIVOX010000021.1:0-110070 GCF_044754345.1 Streptomyces sp. NPDC093094
GCTGCTTCTCCACCGCGCGCGCGGAACCGGCATGGGTCGCCTCCTCGATCCGGCGCTGGAGATCCGCGAGCTTGCCCGCGGTGGTGTGGATGTCGCGGTCATTCGTCCGCGGCGGCTCGACCGTCATCGTTCGCTTCCGTTCTGTTCGGTGCGCCCGTCCCGTCGCCGTGGCGGGCGGCGGGACGGGACGTCGAGGGGTGCTTTCGCCGGGCGCGGGTCGGGCGGGTGGCGTCCGGCGGGAGGATTCTCAGAAGGCGTCGTGCGGGGTGTGGGCGCCCCGCACCTCCCGCGGGGCGTGCGCGACCTCGCCCCCGGTGGCACGCGACCGCAGTCCCGACTCGTTGCGTGCGACGTCTTCCACGCCGGACTCCTCTACACTGCGGTACTGGATTCTGTTATCACGGTACTCAGTACCGCACCCGGAGGCAAGTGGCCCATGGACGTACGAGCAGGGCAGGATGAGGCCGCATGACCAAGGGATCCACCAGGGAGCGGCTCACTCAGGCCGCGTTCGCCCTCTTCGACGAACGCGGGTACGAGCAGACGACCATCGACGACGTCGCCGAGCGCGCCGGCGTGGGGCGCACCACGTTCTTCCGCCACTACCGGTCCAAGGAAGAGGTCATCTTCCCGGACCACGACCGTCTGCTCGCGACCATCAGGGACCGGCTGGCCGGATCCACGCACGCCACCGCCCTGGTCGCCGTCTCCGACGCGGTACGGATCGTCCTGATGCACTACCTCGACGAGGGCGACCTGGCCCTGCGCCGGTATGCCCTGACCAGCAAGGTGCCCGCCCTGCGCGAGCGGGAGATCGTCAGCGTGGCCCGCTACCAGCGGCTGTTCCGCGAGTTCATCTCGGACTGGATGGGCGACACCGGCACCTCGGCGCCGCTGCGGGCGGAACTCATGGCGGCGAACGTGGTCGCCGCCCACAACCATGTGCTGCGGCGCTGGCTGAGGGGTGAGTCGACGGATCCCGTCGCGGAGGTCGACGACGCGATGCGCGAGGTGCTCGCCCTGTTCCCGGTCCCGGCCGCCTCCTCCGTGCCCCCCGCGGGGACGGACGCGGACGGCACCACGGTGGTCGTGCTGCGCAGCGGCACGGACATCGACGCGCTGCTGCCGTCACTGCGGCGTCTGCTCCAGGGCGGTACCGGCCCGTGACGGGAGCCGGCCCGGCCGCCCGGGGCCGTCAGGGCCCGACGCGCATCCGCTGGGTCCCGATGGCGGCCAGCAGGGCGAGCTTGCCGTCGGACTCGCTGCCGGGCGCTGCGCTGTACATGACGATGCGCAGGTCGCCTCGCTGAGTGCTCAGGATGTCGCAGTCCAGCTCCAGGGACCCGACCTCGGGGTGGTTGATCCTCTTCGTGGCCGCGTCGTGCTCGGCGATCTCGTGTCGCTGCCAGAGATCGCGGAAGCGGCCGCTTCGCTCGCTGAGCCGTTCGACGAGCCTGAGCAGTGCGGGGTCGTCCGGGTAGCGGCCGATGCTGCGGCGCAGGTCAGCGGCCATGGAGACACCGAAGGCGTCCCTGATGCCGGGGTCGTGGATGTTGCAGTCGGCGACGCGGGTGAAGTGCAGCCACAGCACGTTGCGCTCGTCCTCCCGCAGCTCGGAGGGGTCGCCCATCAGGGCCGCCCACATCCGGTTCCAGAGCAGCAGGTCCCACATCGCGTCGAAGACGGCCATGGGCCGGTCGCCCGTGCGTTCCACCAGGCGGCGCAGGCTTGCGGGCACGATGCGGCTGATCCGGCCGCCGCCGGTGGCGTGCCCGGCGAGCCGGAACAGATGGTCCTGCTCGGCGTCACTGAGCTGGAGGGCACGGGACAGCGCGGCGCACACCTGCGCCGAGGGCGCCGAGGCCCGCCCCTGCTCCAGCCGCACGATGTAGTCCGCCGACACCTCCGCCAGGACGGCCAGCTCCTCACGCCGCAGGCCGGAGGTGCGCCGCGCGGTACCCGCCGGCAGGCCCACCGCCTGGGGGGTCAGCCGCTCCCGCCATGCCCGCAGCACGGTCGCGAGCTCACCGGATGCACTCATACGCCCATCGTCGCAGCATCCCGGGGCCACAGCCTGGTACTGCCGTTACCAGCCTCGGGACCGTGATCGTCCTCCCGGCGGCCCGGCCGGTCCCGCCGTGTGCACGTGGGTGTGGACGTCGATCGGCCCGGGAAGGCCGGGACCGCTCCGAAGGCGGCGGACGTCCCCGGCCTCGCCGGCCGGGGCCGCACGGGGGAAACGCGTGCGGTGCCACCTCCTGTCCGGGACCGGTCGTGGTTCAGGTGCCCGGGTCGTCGAGCGTCGGCTGCAGCTCGGGGCGGGCGTCCCACCATTCCCGGTGGAAGGCGTTGTTGTCCACGTTCGCCAGATAGGCACGGGCGGCCGCCCGGTACAGCAGTTCCGCCTGCCGGGCGGAGACCGCCGCACGGTTCCACGCGACACGGATGCGGCCGGTGACCGGGTCGCCCACCAGAGGGCGCAGCACCGTCCCCTCGGTGGCCGGGGCGGTCGGCTGGCTCAGCGATATCGCCCGGCCCGCGGCGATCAGGTCGTACTGCATCTTCCGGTCCGTCACCCGGTGCCGCAGCAGAGGGGTGAAGCCCGCCTTCGCGCAGGCGGCGACCAGGGCCTCCGGGCCGCCGTCGTCGTCCTCCACCAGCATCATCCAGGACTCCCCGGCCAGCTCCGCCAGCGCGATCCGCTCACGGCCCGCCATCGGGTGCGTGGCCGAGAGCCGTACGCAGAAGGGTTCCTTGGGGATCAGGGTGCGGGCCGTGATGCCCTGGGGCAACGGCACCTCGTAGTCGTTGACTTCGCCGTACAGCACGGCGTCGTACCGTCCCGCGCCGAGCTGTCTGGTCAGCGTGGTCGCCGAGTGCTCCACCGTCACATGGAGCTCCTGGCCCGCCAGTACCCCCTCCAGTTCGCCCAGCAGCCGGTCGACGAGGACCAGCAGGATGCAGCCCAGCCGCAGGGTCGGATGCGGGGCGACGGCCCGGGCCCCGGCGGCCAGGGCGTCCATCTCGCCGAGCACCAGACGGGCCTTGCGCAGGACGAACTCCCCCAGCGGGGTGGGCTCCACACCGTGCCGGCTGCGCAGGAACAGCTCCCCTCCCGCGGCCCGTTCGATGCGGCGCAACTGGGCCGAGAGCGCCGGCTGGGAGATCCCGAGGCGCCTTGCGGCCCTGCTCAGACTGCCCGCCTCGGCGATCCGGCACACGGCCTCCAGATGCCTCAACTCCAGGTTCATTGGCGCAGAGTACGCACCCCCGCGCGGCCGCACCATAACTCCGGTGCTATGCACCCTCGCATGTCCCGAACTGGCCATGTCCACGCCCATACTCGCCGCAACGATCCGCCTCCCCACCCTGAACGGAGCAGACGTTGCACCCCACCAGAGTCACTGCCGCCGTGGCTGCCCTGGCGCTCTCGGCGAGCCTCGCGGCCGCCCTCGCCGGGTCCGCCGACGCGGCCCCGCAGGACCGGCCCGTACCGCCGCCCGGCAACGGCAGGTCCCTCGCGCTCGCCGCCGCCGACGACGCCGCGGACAGCGGTCTCGACGAGCTGCGCCACGGCGCCGACGAGAACCTCGTCCGCACGTCTGTCACCCCCTGGTCGAACGGGCTGTACTTCTCCTCGTACGAGCGCACGTACAAGGGCGTTCCGGTCGTCGGCGGCGACGCCGTCGTGCTGAGCGACTCCGCCGGCAAGGTCCGTGAGGTCACCGGTGCCCCCGCCCCGGTCCTCAGGCTCTCCACGAAGGCCAGGGTCGGCGCACGGGCGGCACTCGCCACCGCGCGGGCGCAGCTCAAGTCCGTGGAGTCCGCGAGCACCCCCGAACTGACCGTGCTCCTCAAGGCGGGCAAGCCGGTCCTCGCCTGGCGCACCCTGGTCGTCGGCCGCACCGCGAAGAACGCGCCCAGCTCGCTCGACACCTACGTCGACGCGCGCACCGGCCGTGTCACCCGGGCCACCGAGAAGGTCCGGCACGCCGACGGCCGCGGCTACCACAACGGCACGGTCACCATCGACACCGCCGCGTCCTCGATGACCGATCCGAACCGCTCCGGCTTCCGCTGCGGCGGCCAGAACGGCAGCGCCTACACAGGCTCCTCCCCATGGGGCAACGGCGGCGCCAACGACCTCGTCACCGCCTGCGTCGACATCATGTACGCCGCCCAGCGCGAGTCCGACATGCTGAAGTCGTGGTTCGGCTACAACGGCATCAACGGCCAGGGCGGCATGGTCCCGGCCCGCGCCGGACTCTCCGAGGTCAACGCGTACTACGACGGCACGAAGACCACGTACGGCCGCAACCAGAACGGCACCAACCAGCTCACCGGCATCGACGTCGTGGCCCATGAGTACGGCCACGAGATATTCGACCGGACTCCGGGCGGCACGGGCTCGTCCAACGAGAACGGCGGCATGAACGAGTCCACCGGGGACATCTTCGGCGCGCTCACCGAGCACTACGCCAACAACCCGAACGACACCCCGGACTACACCGTCGGCGAGAAGCTGAACTTCCTCGGCGACAACAGGCCCATCCGGTACATGTACAACCCGTCGCTGCGCAACAACGACCCCAACTGCTACACCCAGTTGACCTCGAACACCGAGGTGCATGCCGCGGCCGGTCCGCAGAACCACTGGTTCTACCTGCTCGCCGAGGGCTCCAGCCCGGGCGGCGGCAAGCCCGCCAGCCCCATATGTTCCGGCGGTCCGGCGTCCGTCACCGGCATCGGCGTCCAGAAGGCCGGCAAGATCTTCATGGGCGCCCTGCTGATGAAGACCTCCTCCTGGAACCACCTCGCCGCCCGCAGGGCGACCCTGACCAGCGCCAAGAACACCTACGGCAGCGCCGAGTGCAACGCGGTGAAGGCGGCCTGGAACGCGATCGGCGTCCCCGCCCAGTCCGGTGAGACCGACTGCGGGGGGACCACCACCCCGGACTTCTCGCTCGCCCTGAACCCCTCCTCGGGTTCGGCCCAGCCGGGCGCCTCCGTCACCGCCACCGTGAACACCGCCACCACCGGCGGCGGCGCGCAGACCGTCCAGCTCTCCGCGAGCGGCGCCCCGAGCGGTGTGACGGTCTCCTTCAGCCCCTCGTCGGTGACCTCCGGCAGCTCCTCCACGATGACCGTCCAGGTCGCCCCGGGCACCGCCGAGGGCACGTACCCGGTCACCGTCACCGGTACGGGCTCCGCCACGCACACGGTCACCTACCAGCTGACGGTCGGCACCTCCACCCCGCCGACCGGCTGCGCGGACTCCGAGCACACCTATGAGGGCACGCTGTCCTCCGGACAGCGGGGCGTCCAGCCCGACGGCTCGTACTACTACTCGGCGACCTCCGGCACCCACGCGGGCTGTCTGCGCGGTCCGGCCGGCACCGACTTCGACCTCTACCTGCAGAAGTGGAACGGGGCGGGCTGGGTGGACGTGGCCGTGGACGGTGACGCCACCTCGGAGGAGGACATCCGCTACAACGGCACCGCGGGCTACTACCGCTATGTCGTCCACGCCTACAGCGGCTCCGGCGCCTACACGCTGGGCCTGAGCGCCCCCTGACAGGGGGTTGAGCGCCCGAGGACGGGAACCTGCCACCCGTCCGTGAGGGCGAGTGCCGCGCGCGGACGAGGGGAGCCGTCGCGCGGCCCCGGGGGCCGGACCGCCGAACACCCTTCGGCGGCCCGGCCCCTGGTCCTTCCCCGGTCTCCCGGGCCGGTGCCCGGCCGAGGCGAGCACCCTGCCGTCAGCGGCCGGCGGACCCTCCGTCGCGTCCCTACGAATCGGTCTCGATCCCGGCCATCGCTCGGGCGCCGGTGGCCGTCCGGCCATCATGTCGGCATGCACCGGCCGTTCCGCCTCCACGCTCCCGCCCGGTTCACGGCCGACGACTCGGTCCTGAACGTCGCACTCGTCTACCCGATGCAGGGACCTGCCGGGATCGTCGGCCCTGCCTGTGATGCCTGCGCGCGGCTGGCGTCCGAGGAGATCAACAGATCCGGCGGTGTGCTGGGCAGGGAACTACGGCTCCTGGAGGTCGACGGCGGAGCCGACCCGCGGACCGTGGCCGACGAGATCGAGGCCCTGGTGGCGACCGGTGCGGTGCACGGTGTCACCGGCTGGCACCTCTCCTCGGTCCGGCAGGCCGTCGCCCCCCCGGATCGCGCACCGGGTGCCGTACGTCTACACCGCCCTGTACGAAGGCGGTGAGCACACCGACGGCGTCTTCCTCACCAGCGAGACCCCCGACCGGCAGCTCCTGCCCGCGATGCGGCTGCTGGCCGAGACACGGCACGTGCGGCGGTGGTTCACCGTGGGGAACGACTACGTATGGCCGCGTCGCACGGCGCGGGCCGCCCGACGCTACGCCGGCGCGAGCCGGGGCGGACGGGTGTGTGGTGAGGCATACCTGCCGCTCGGCACCCATGACTTCCGCGGGGTGCTGCGGCGTATCGAGCGCGCGGACGCGGACGGTGTCCTGATGCTGCTCGTCGGCAGCGACGCGGTCCGCTTCAACCGAGCCTTCGCCGCGTCGGGTCTCGGCCGTCGCTGCCTGCGGCTGAGCACGCTGATGGACGAGACCATGCTGCTGGCCAGTGGACCGGAGGCAACCGGCGATCTCTTCAGCACGGCCGGGTTCTTCGCCTCGTTGGCCAACCAGGACACCCTGGACTTCCACGGACGGTACGCCGATCGCTTCGGCTTCGAGGCCCCCGCCCCGGGAAGCTTCGCCGAATCCTGCTACGAGGGGGTGCTGCTGCTCGCGTCACTCGTCGAGCGGGCCCGGTCCCTGGACGTCTCCGCGATCTCGGCCACCGCGGAGAACGTCTCCTACGAGGGGCCGCGCGGGCTGATCCGTCTCCGCGACCGGCATGTGCGCCAGCGCATCTACCTCGCGCAGGCGGACGGTCTCGACTTCAGTGTTCTCGCCCGACTGCGCGGTCCCCACGACACCTTGTGACGCGGCTCCGGTCCGCCGTTCCACTGCTCCCGAAGGCGTCGGCCATCCGTTCCAGCAGATCGGCGAGCCGTTGCGTGTCCTCGTTCGCGAGAGGGCTCTCCAGGGCGGCCCAGTCCGCGCGCACTTCGCGCGCCAGCAACTGCCAGCGCTGCATTCCGCGCGGGGTGAGATGGGCCAGCACCCGGCGCCGGTCGGCGGGGTCGACCCGGCGGAACAGCAGATTCTGGTCGACGAGCTGGTCGACGAGCTTGGTCAGGCTGGGTGCCGGCAGGAAGGCGTGCTCGGCGAGGGCCGTCATGTTGTGCCCCTGCCCGTCGGACAGCAGATCGAGCACCCGCCATGCCTCGACGGAGCAGTCGAACTCGTCGAGCACGGACTGCACTCGGCGGGCGACGAGGCGCTCGGCCCGCGTCAGCAGGTGGAGCAGTTCCTGGGGCCGTCTCGCCATCGCGCTCCTCCGTTCCTGCCCTCGACCGCGTCGAGCCTACCTTCGACCGTCCGGCGCCCACCCATGGATCCGGGGAAAACGATCCTTTCGACAGGAAGCATCGGTCTCCTTTTCTGCACTGTCGTCAGTCCTGCATCAGCAGTGACGAGTTCTGCCTTGTCGCCCGCATTTTTTACTTCCGCTGGAAACTGTTCTTCAATTGCGGCGCAACACGGAGGAAACAGTTTCCTCGCAGGCTGTGGTCGCACTTCAGTGGCCGGCCCGGACGCCACCCCCGGAACGGCCGGGGAAACCGTGCGTCGAATCCGCCGCGCCTGAGGCGCATCACATTCATTCCCTCCGTCAGCTCATCCCAGCACCTTCCGCTCTTTTCACATACGCCCTTCGGGGCAAGGAGGTTGCATGTCCGGGCTCAGTATCAGCAGGCGTGGTCTTCTGGCCGGCGTATCGGCCGCCGGCGCGTCCGCCGCGCTCAGCGCCTGCGGCGCCAAGACAGGCAGCGGGACGTCGTCCGCGCCCGGAGCCGAGGCGGACACCTCGGGCGACACCGTCAAGGTCGGTCTGCTGAACTCTCTCTCGGGCACCATGGCCATCAGCGAGGTCACGGTCCACAACGCGCTGCTGCTCGCGGTGAAGGAGATCAACGCGGCCGGTGGTGTGCTGGGCAAGAAGCTCCGGCCCGTCAGCCAGGACGGCGCCTCCGACTGGCCGACCTTCGCCGAGAAGGCCGAGGCCCTGATCACGGACGACAAGGTCGTCGCCACCTTCGGCTGCTGGACCTCCGCCAGCCGCAAGGCCGTCAAGCCGGTCTTCGAGAGGTACCGGTCGCCGCTCTTCTACCCCGTGCAGTACGAGGGTCTGGAGGAGTCGCCCTACATCTTCTACGTCGGCGCCACCACCAACCAGCAGATCGTGCCCGCCCTGGACTACCTCAGGAAGCAGGGCCTGACCAAGCTCTGCCTGGTCGGCAGCGACTATGTGTTCCCCCGCACCGCCAACAAGATCATCAAGGCGTACGCCCGGGCCCACGGCATGCAGATCAAGGGCGAGGACTACGCGCCACTCGGCTCCACCGAGTTCAGCACCATCGTGAACAAGGTCAAGGACGCCGGTGCGGACGCCGTGTTCAACACCCTCAACGGTGACAGCAACGTGGCCTTCTTCAAGGAGTACAAGTCCGCGGGCCTCACCGCGAAGAGCCTGCCGGTGCTGTCCGTGTCGATCGCCGAGGAGGAGGTCAAGAGCATCGGCACGCAGTACCTGGAGGGCCAGCTGACGGCCTGGAACTACTACCAGACCACACCGGGCACGGCGAACACCGAGTTCGTCCGGGCGTACCAGGCCGCGTACGGCAGGAACAAACCGACCAGCGACCCGATGGAGGCCGCGTACATCTCGCTCCACCTCTGGAAAAAGATGGTCGAGAAGGCCGGATCGTTCGACATCGAGAAGGTCAAGGCGGCCTCGGACGGCATCGAACTGATCGCCCCCGAAGGCAAGGTGACCGTCGACGGGGCCTCCCAGCACGTCTACAAGACGGCCCGCATCGGGAAGGTCGGGGCCGACGGCCTCATCGAGGAGGTCTGGAACTCGGGCGGGCCGATCAAGCCGGACCCGTATCTCAAGGGCTACTCCTGGGCCTCCGGTCTCTCCTGAGCCCGGCTCCCGCCCGCTGCCCGGCCTCGTCACCGGGGCCGGGGCGGCGCGGGGCCGCGGAAAGCCCGCACGCCCGTCCCCCGAACCGGAGCCGCTTCATGACGGTCATCCTCAACCAGTCCTTCACCGGCATCAGCATCGGTGCCGTCCTGCTGCTCATCGCCCTCGGCCTGACCCTGACCTTCGGCCAGATGGGGGTGATCAACATGGCGCACGGCGAGTTCATCATGGCCGGCGCCTACACGACGTACGTCCTGCAGGACTCCATCAGCAACGCCGGCATCTCCCTGCTCGTCGCGCTGCCGCTGGCGTTCCTGGTCGCCGGCGCACTGGGTGCGCTGCTCGAGATACTGCTGATCCGACGCCTGTACACGCGCCCGCTGGACACCCTGCTGGTCACCTGGGGAATCTCCCTGATGCTCCAGCAGCTCGCCCGTGACATCTTCGGCGCCCCCAACGTACAGACCGACGCCCCCGGCCTGCTCACCGGCAACGTCTCCCTGGGCGGCGTCACCTTCGCCAGCAGCCGGCTGTCCATCCTCGGCCTCGCCCTGCTGTGCGTCCTCGGGCTCGCGCTGATCCTGCGGCTCACCCCGCTGGGCCGCCGTGTCCGCGCCGTGGTGCAGAACCGTGACCTCGCGGAGGTGTCCGGGATCGCGACCGGCCGGGTCGACCGGGTCACCTTCTTCATCGGCTCGGGTCTCGCGGGCGTCGCCGGGGTCGCACTCACCCTGGTGGGCCCGATCGGCCCGACGATGGGCACCAACTACATCGTCGACGCCTTCCTGGTCGTCGTCGTGGGCGGCATCGGCCGTCTCAGGGGCAGCGTCATCACCGCTTTCGCGCTCGGCCTGCTCCAGTCCGTCCTCGAATACTCGACGACGGTCAGTGTCGCCAAGGTCGTCATTCTCGTGGCGATCGTCGCCTTCCTCCAGTGGCGACCCCAGGGCCTGTACACACTGCGCACCCGGAGCCTGGCATGACGACGACGGCCACACCCGCCCCCGCGGTGACCGCACCGCGGCACCGGTCCCCACTGGAGCGGTTCCGCGTCCCCGCGGGCTTCGCGCTCGGCGCCGTCCTCCTGTTCGGCGTCGCCCCGCTCACGTTGACCGACTTCCGTCTCGGTCTCCTCGCCAAGTACCTGTGCTACGCCGTCGTCGCGGTCGGCGTCAGCCTGGCCTGGGGCCGGGGCGGGCTCATGGTCCTCGGCCAGGGCGTGTTCTTCGGTCTCGGCGGCTACGCCATGGCCATGCATCTCAAGCTCGCCGACGCGGCCGCGGCCGGAGAGACACTGCCCGACTTCATGCTGCTCTACGGCAGCGGAGGCGGGCTGCCCTGGTGGTGGAGGCCGTTCGCGAACCCGGTGTTCGCGCTCGTCATGACCGTGGTGCTGCCGATGGCGGTCGCCGCGCTGCTCGGGTTCCTCGTCTTCCGGCGCCGTGTGAAGGGCGCGTACTTCGCCATCCTCAGCCAGGCACTGGCGGCAGCTCTGTCCATCTGGCTGATCGGCCAGCAGGCCACCACGGGCGGCACGAACGGACTCACCGACATCCAGGGCTTCTTCGGCTACTCGCTCGACGACCCGGTCAACCTGCGCATGGTGTACTTCGTCATCGCCGCCGCCCTGCTCCTCCTGATGGTCCTGGTCCGCCAGCTGTTCGTCAGCCGCTACGGCGAACTCCTCGTCGCGGTGCGGGACTCCGAGGAACGGGTGCGCTTCCTCGGTTACAACCCCGCCGACGTCAAACTCGTGGCGTACGTCGTCGCGGCGGGCACGGCCGGACTGGCGGGCGCGCTCTTCGTGCCGGCCGTGGGGATCATCTCCCCCGCGCTGATCGGGATCGTCCCGTCCATCGGCTTCGTCATCGGCGCGGCCGTCGGCGGACGTTCCTCACTCGTCGGAGCGGTGCTCGGGGCGGTCCTGGTGGCCTGGACCCAGAGCGAGCTGTCCGACGCCTTCCCGGCCGCATGGACGTATCTCCAGGGCCTGCTGTTCGTCCTCGCGGTCGGTTTCCTGCCCGGCGGTCTCGCCTCGGTGGGCGCCGTGCTGCGCAGACGCCGGGCCGCCCTTCGTACGACGGGAGAGACCGCATGAGCGGCGAGCGGCTGACGGTCCGCGATCTCAGGGTCGTCTTCGACGGGTTCACCGCGGTCGACGGTGTGAACCTCGACATCCACCCCGGCGACCTGCGCTTCCTCATCGGCCCGAACGGTGCCGGCAAGACCACCCTGGTCGACGCCGTCACCGGCCTCGTCAAGGCCACCGGCTCGGTCCGGTTCGGCGACCAGGACCTGCTGGGCAAGCCCGTGCAGAAGATCGCCCGCCTGGGGATCGGCCGGACGTTCCAGACGGCCACGGTCTTCGAGGAACTGACCGTCCTGCAGAACCTGGACATCGCCGCGGGCGCCGGACGCGGCGTGTGGACCATGCTGCGCCGCCGCAAGGGCATACCCGACAAGGTCTCCGACGCGCTGGAGACGACGGCGCTGACCGGCCTGCGCGACCGCCCCGCCGGAACGCTCGCCCACGGCCAGAAGCAGTGGCTGGAGATCGGCATGCTGCTGGTCCAGGACGTCAGGCTGCTGCTGCTCGACGAACCCGTGGCGGGCATGAGCCACGAGGAACGCGAGGCGACCGGCGAACTCCTGCGGCACGTCAGCCAGGACCGCACGGTCGTCGTCATCGAGCACGACATGGACTTCATGCGCTCCTACGCCCGCAGTGTGAGCGTCCTGCACGCCGGCAAGGTCCTCAGCGAAGGCACGGTCACCGAGGTCCAGGCGGACGCCCGGGTCCAGGAGGTCTACCTCGGCGGTGCCTCCGGGCCGAGGACCGAGGACCCTGCTTCCGCCCCCGCCGCAGCACCCGTGGCCGTCGCCGAGGAGGCATGACCATGCTGGAGATGGATTCCGTCCATGCCGGTTACGACCTCACCACGGTGCTGCACGGTGTGTCGGTCTCGGTGCCTAAGGACGGTGTCACGGCCGTTCTCGGCCACAACGGCGCCGGCAAGAGCACCCTGCTGCGCGTCGCCATGGGCCTGATCAGACCGAGGACCGGCACCGTCCTGCTCGGCGGCGAGGACATCACCCGCCTCGCACCGCACCGGCGAGTGGCCCGCGGCATGGCCTACGTCCCCCAGGGCCAGCAGTGCTTCCCGCACCTGACCACGGCCGAGAACCTCCGGCTCGTCGCGGACGGCCGCGCCGGCGGCAAGGAGGCCGCCGCCGAGGCCCTGGACCTCTTCCCGGTCCTGCGCGAGCTGTCCGGCCGCCGTGCCGGTCTGCTCTCGGGCGGTCAGCGTCAGCAACTCGCGATCGCCCGCGCGCTGGTCACCCGGCCGAGGCTCCTGCTCCTCGACGAACCCACCGAAGGCATCCAGCCCTCCGTCGTCGCCGAGATCGAGCGGACGATCCTCGCCCTGACCCGTCGTGACGGACTGTCCGTCCTCCTCGTCGAACAGCACGTCGGCTTCGCCATGCGGGCCGCCCGGCGCTACAGCGTCCTGGAGGCGGGCCGGGTGACCTCCTCCGGCGAGGGCGGCGCAGGCGCCGAGCAGACCGTGCGGGCGGCACTCAGCGTGTGAGCGGGTTCCCGGCCCCGCCGGGGCGGACGTCCGGCAGCGAGACCCCGGTCTCCGCCGGACGTCCGCCCCGGCATGCGCGCGCCGGATCCCGGCGCGACCGCGAGCGTCTCCCCGACCACACACGGTGATTCTTCACGGAACGTGTCAACCGGCCCCGGCCCGCTGTGCGTACGGAAGGTGACAGCACAGCCCGAGGAGATGCACGGTTGACCGACGAGGAGTACGCGGAGTTCTACGTGTCCTGCGGCAGGCGCCTGATCGGACAGGTGTACCTGCTGACCGGGGACCTGCCGGAAGCGGAGGACGTCGTCCAGGACGCCTTCGTCCGCTGCTGGACGCGGAGACGCTCCATCGACATGGACGGCGCACCCGAGGCATGGGTGCGCACCGTCGCCTTCCGGCTCGCCGTCAGCCGGTTCCGGCGCACACGCCGCGGCCGGGAGGCATGGCGGCGTGAGAGCGCGGGCCGGCCCACCGAGGTGGCCGGGCCCGACGAGCAGAGCATGGCCCTGGCGCAGGCGCTGAAGCGGCTTCCCCGGCGGCAGCGTCTGGCCATGGTCATGTTCTACCTCTGCGACATGACGGTGGAGCAGATCGCCGCGGAGGCCGGCCTGAGCGCGGGCACCGTCAAGACCCATCTGTCCAGAGGCCGCGCCGCGATGGCCGGGCTGCTGCACGACGTCGAGGAGGGCGTACACGATGCCTGACCGTTCGCCGGACTCCCCGTCCGCACCGGGCCCCGACGCGGAGCTGCGCCGGATCTTCGACACGGCCGCGGCCGCCGCGGCGCGGGCCGCGCTCCCGCCCGGCGGCGCGCGCATCGGTGTGCTGGGGGCGGCACGGCGCCGCCGCCGGCTGGCCGCGTGGGCCGCCGGAGCGGTGCTCGTCACCGCCGGAGCGGTGGCCGCCGCGGTCTCCGCCCCGTCCTCCGCCCCGCCGGCCGCCCCGCCCGGCCATGTCTCCCCCACCCCGACGACGGCACCCCCCTCGTCCCAGTTCCCCTCGACCGCCGACTCCGGGATCAGCCCATGACGACAGCCGACCTGCGCACCCACCGCACCGTCCGCGGTCCTTCCCCGGCGGAGCCCGCGTCCCCGACGTCCCCGGCGACGCGCTCACGTCACCGGCCGGGGCGCGCCGACGGCGCCGTGCTCGCCGCCGTCTTCGCCGTGCTGTACGCGGTCCTCGCGGTGTCGAGGTGGGCGCGCTACGAGACGATGTCCTGGGACCTGGGAATCTTCGTGCAGGTCGTCGACTCCTACGCCCAGGTGCGGGCACCCGAGGCGGACCTCAAGGGACCGGGCTTCGACATCCTCGGCGACCATTTCAGCCCCGTCCTCGCGCTGCTCGCACCGTTCTACCGGCTGTGGCCCGGCCCGGCGACGCTGCTGATCGCCCAGTCGGCCCTGCTGGGCTGGTCCGTGCACCCCGTCACCAGTGCCGCCGCACGCCTCCTCGGCAGGCGCACCGGTCTGCTGATCGGAACCGCCTACGGCATGTCCTGGGGCCTGCAGAAGGCAGCCGACTTCGACTTCCACGAGATCGCCTTCGCCGTGCCCCTCCTCGCCGCCTCCCTCGCCGCCACCGTGACCGGGCGCTGGCGGGCCGCGCTGCTGTGGGCGCTGCCGCTCGTCCTCGTCAAGGAGGACCTCGGGCTGACGTGCGCCGCCGTCGCCGCGGTGGTCGCCTGGCGCTGCCGCCGCGACAGCCCGCGCCATGTGCTGCCGGCGGTCGCGGCGGCGTGCGCGGGAGTCCTCTTCTGCCTGGTCGTCATGACCGTCGTCATCCCCGCCGTCAACCCGCAGGGCTACGACTACTGGAGCAAGATCGGCACCGGGTCGGGGCCGCTGAGCGACGTCCTCCTCGACGGGGGCGAGGAGAAGCTGCGGACGCTGCTGTGGACGCTGGTGCCCACCACCGGGCTCGTCGCCCTGCGCTCACCTCTCCTCGTGGCCGCGCTGCCCACGCTGGCCTGGCGGATGCTCTCCCACGACGAGCACTACTGGAGCACGGACTGGCACTACAGCGCCGTCCTGATGCCCGTGACGACGCTCGCCCTCGTCGACGCCCTGCCCCGGCTGCGCGCGGCCCGCCGTCCGGTCGTCCGCGCCTACGCCCGTCACCTGCCCGCCGCCGCGGCGGCCGCCGCCCTCGCGCTGGGCACCTCGCTGCCGTTCGCCGCACTCACCGAACCCGACACCTACCGCACGGGCGCGCACGCCGCCGCCGGCCGCCGGGTCCTGGCCGTCGTCCCGGACGGCGCGAGCGTCGAGGCCGACATCGTCCCCAGTGCCCATCTCGCAGACCGCTGCCGTCTGTTCTGGGTGGGCAACACCCGCGGCATCGTCCCCGACTACATCGCCCTCCACGATCCCGCCCGCGACAGCGCGGCCGTGCTCGCGTACGCGAAGGAGCTCCATCCCGGCGCCCGCTACACCGTCGCGGCCGGCGCATCCGGCTACTGGGTCCTGCGTCGCGTGTCCCGCTGACGGGGGCTGCGCCAGAGGTGGGGCACCGGCCCGGCGGAGTCCGCCGGGAGCCGTGAACGCCCTCGGCGGGGCGCGCTCAGGTGACCGGGCGTACACGCACGACGAACGCGTCGAGTGCGGGGTGCACGCCCGGTTCGCCGGGCAGGGCCGGCAGATGTGCCTGCACCGCGCCGCGTCCGTGACCGGGGTCAGACCTTCACGGCGTCGAGCTCGCGCCGCACGTACTCGCGCAGCGTCGTCGGCGGGCGGCCGAGCAGCCAGGTCAGCACATTGGGGTTGCCCGTGATGCCGTAGCGGCTGTAGTGCCCGAAGAGGCGGTACATGATGTCGTAGGGGAACTCGGCCTCGGCGAGTCGTCGGCGCTCGGGACTCACGAGGTCGCTGAGTTCCTGGACCTCGGCGACGACCGGCCGGCCCGACAGTTCGGCGAGGACGTCGGCGATCTCGTGGCCCGTGACGTAGTCGCTGCCCGACAGTTCGTAGGTCGCGTAGTGGTGGTGCGGGTCGCCGGCCACACGCGCCGCCACCTCGGTGACGTCCTCGATGTCGACGTGCGCGAGGCGGGAGTCGGCCGAGTGCGGCTTGGCGTAGACGCCGGAGGCGACGGTGCCGGCGACGTCGATGTTCTGCAGGTAGTGCATGGGCTGCAGGATCGTGAACGGGATCGGTGACTCGATGACGGCGCGCTCGACCGCGAGCTTCGCCTGGTGGTTCAGCAGCTGTTCGATCTGCGGGTGGACCACGGAGAACTGCACGAAGTGCCGCACGTCGTGACGCCGCGCCTCCGCGACGACGGCGCGGCCGATGTCGGCCTCACGGTGGTGGAACAGCGGGCCGATGTGGACGACCGACTCCACCCCCTCCATCGCCTTGCGCAGCTCGGCCGGCTCCAGGAGGTCGGCCACGACGGTCTCGGCCGCGCCGAGGTCACGGGTCTCATGGACCGACGGGGCGATGTCCGCGGCCCGGACCTCCTTGCCCTCACGGGTCAGTGCGCGGATCAGACTGCGGCCGGTGCGGCCGCTTGCTGCGGTGACAAGGATCATGACGAGCTCTCCAGATGATCGGCTCAGGCCGGACTAGGTTTATTTGATATAACACCTTGACTGACCGCTTGAGAACCCTTCACCTTGCCGCCCCGGGGACTCGACCGATGGGATCGATCAAGTTGTCGCAGCTCAGGGAGCCATGGCCGTTCGATGATCTCCGGATGCACCCACGGAGAGATGTGATCAGACATATGAATGACGGGCCGTCCGGGAGGCCGGACGGTGATCCCGTGGGGCCTCGGTGATCCCGCGAGGCCGCGCGGTCGCGCCTCGCGGGATCACCGCCGTTCCGCCGTCAGCTGCCGGAGGCCGCGCCGCGCCGCCTGACCAGCCACCAGGCGCCGCCCGCGAGCGCGAGTGCCGCGAGCACCGCACCGACGACCAGGCCCGTCGAGCCGCCGCCGTCCTCGTCCTCGGCCTTCTCGGCGGTGGTCGTGGCCGTGGCCGTGTCCGAGGGGGCCGTGGCGGGGGTGGAGGCCGTCACCGACGGCACGGCGGAGGACGCCGTCCTGCTCGCCGTCGGGCTGGGGGCGACGGGGGTGGCACCCGGCGCGGCGGGCTTCAGCTCCAGCAGCGGCGCGGGCTGCTCGGAGCCGCCGTCGCCGGGCAGTTCGATCCAGCGGGAGATCTCGCCGTCGCTGTAGGTCTCGACGGTCTTGAAGGCGACCTCCTTCGCGTCCGGCAGCTGCCGGACCTTGATCTTGTACTCGGCGTCCGTCCCGACGGGGAGCTTCGGGCCGCCGACGGTGTATCCGTCGCCCGTGGCCGTGAACTTCCAGCCCTCGGGCGCCTCGACGAGCGTGACGTCGCCCGGCGCGATGCCCCGGGGAAGGACGACCCGCATCTCGGTGAAGCCGGCGCTGTCGGACTCGGCCTCGGAGACGAAGCCGAGGACGACGTTCTCGGCCAGGGCCTGGGCCCTGTCGGCCTCGACCTCCGCGTGGGCGGCGGCCGGCCCGGCCAGGGCGAGGCCGGCCGTCAGCGCGAGAGCGGCGGCGGCACCCAGCCTGCGCGTGGTGCGGCCGAGGACGTGCGTGGACGTGGACACAGTGAGGACTCCTTGCCGATGCAGAAACCGGGCAGGCCGAAGCCTCGCCCGGGTGAGGGACCGTCCGGGACACGCGTCCGTCCCGGAGGTCCCCTGCGCACCAGCGCGTGGTCCAAGAGGTACGCCGTCGGCGGGGCGGGGCCCTCGAAGCGGCCGACGGGCCGTGCGGACCGCGGCCGGCCGCCGGCGACGGCCGGCCGCGGCGTCCGCAGCCGGGCCAGGAGTGCCGCCGCGACGCCGCGTCCGGCCCGGGCGGCGGCCAGGGCCAGGGTGACGGCCGAGTCGGCGCGGTGCAGCAGCCAGGCCACCGCGACGGCGGCCAGCACATGGGTGACGGTCATGGCCGTCCCCGCGTGGTGCCAGGCGTGTCCGTCCCCCGCCGCCGGGACGGCATGACCGGGGTGTCCGGCGTGGCCCGTCCGGCCGGGACCCGTCCCGTGGCCGCCGACCCGGCTCAGCACGAGGTGCTGGGCCCCCTGCGCCGCAAGGGTGCAGCTGACGACCGGCCACAGCGGGAGCCGGCGGCGGGCGAACGGCAGGACCAGCGCGAACTGGGCGGCACCCAGGGCGGCCACGAGCCGCCAGGGCACCGGCCCCTCGGCGACCGTGTGGTGGCCGAGCGCGGCGAGCACACTGCCGAGCAGGGCGAACAGCCCGGCCCGTACCCACCCGGCGGACCGCGGCCGCGGGCGGATGCCCGGACCGCGGTCCGCCGTCGTGCGGTCATCCGACACGGTCGCCCATCTTCCTCCCCCGCCCGGCCGATGTCAGGGAATCGCAGCCGCACGGCATCTCGCGGGAGCGCGGATGCGCCATGCGCGGGGAAGGAGAAGCGCCGGTCGTGATCACCTTCCCGTATACGGCGGCGGGTGCGCAGGCGTTCACCTCGGACGCCGTCGCACGTACCGCGGCCCGGGCCGGTGCTCCGCCCGTGCGGGCGCAGCGGCGGCGTCGGCGCGCGAAGTGACGTGGGTCACCCTTCACCCCTGCCGGCTGGGCACACCGCCAGCATTAAGTAAGGTTAGCCTTACCTGAATTCGCAGGCGTACCGTGTGGAGTCCCCTTGAGCACTGACACCGCCATCACGCTGCCCGAGCCCACGGCGGCGGAGCGCGTGCGCACCGTGCTGGCGCGCGCCGTCTCGCTGTCCCTCACCACCGCGGGCCAGGACCACGACCTGATCGGCATGCACTCCGTGGACGCCGGAGGCCGGATCACGCTCCACCCTCCGGCGGGCAGCCCGCTCGCGCGACAGGCCGCCGAGGCGGCGCACGGCAGTCTGGCCGGGCTGCTGGAGTTCACCGACATCGCTCCGACGGCCGCCCGTGACCGGGTACGGGCCAGGGTGACGGTGTCCGGGTGGCTGGCTCCCACGGACGGTGGCGACCTGCGGCTCGACACCGCCCGCGTGTGGCTGCGCACCCCCGCGGACACGGTGGACGTCGGCCTGGACGAGATCGCGCTGGCCGGCGCCGACCCCCTCGCCGTCGAGGAGGCCGCCATGCTGACCCATATGGCCGACGCGCACGAGGAGTTGACGAGGGGCCTGGTCGCGCTCGCCGGGCCGCGGCTCCCCCGGGGCGTCGTCCGCGCCGTGCCGTACGCCCTCGACAGCCGTTCCGTCACACTGCGCTGCGAGTACGCCTACGGCCACTGCGACCTGCGGCTGATGTTCCCCGAGCCCGCGCGCGACGGTGCCGAGGCCGGTGAGCGGATCCGGCAGATGCTCGCCCCGCCGGGGAGGTGCGCCTGTCCGCATCACTCGTCCGAACGCCCCTGAGACCGCCGGCCGCGGCCGTCCGACGGGGACCTGATCCACGGGCTGTTACCTCACCGCCCGGCACCACACATCCACTCCGGAACACACGGGAGCAATCACATGGGACACGGCTGGCAGGGTGCCGTTCTCAAGCTCATGCGCGGCAAGGACTTCACGTTCACCGTCCGGCACAACGAGCGCATCTCCGACCGGCTGCACCGCCTGTCCTTCACGGACGGCGGCATGCTGGAGGCCACCGGAACCCATCCCACCATGTGGGTGCGGCTCTGGTTCGACAACGACGGACGGCCTCATCAGCGCGGGTACACCCTGCTGAACCCGGACCCGGCCGCCGGCACGTTCGACATCGACTTCGCTCTGCACCCGGGCCGCGCCAGCGACTGGGCCCGGGCCGCCGAGCCCGGCGACACCGTCGAAGCCACCGTCCAGGGCTCGGAGTTCACCGTGCCCGCTCCGCCGCCGTCGCGCCTTCTCGTCGTGGGCGACCCTGCTTCCCGGCCCGCCATCGACTCGCTGCTGGAGTCGATGCCGTCGATCCCCGCGACCGTGTGGTTCGAGACGTCGCACCCCCTCGACGGCGATCATCTGCCCGGGCACGGCGCCGCGCACCACGACGTCATCCGGGTGCCGCGGCAGGACGACGGGGCCCGTCTGGTGGAGACCGTACGGCAGGCGCTGCCGGACCTCGTGGACGAGGACACCTACCTCTGGATCGCCTGCGACACCGCGACCACCCGCGCCCTGGCCGGCTTCGCCCGCAGGCAGCTCTCCCTGCCCAAGGAGCGGTTGAACGCCCTCGGCTACTGGCGCGCGGCCTGACCGGACCGGGCCGGCCGGCAGGGGGCCGCCCCTTCCCCCGGGCGCAGGGGGTGTCCGGCGGCCGGGGCGGCGGAGCTCTCCGCCGTCAGGCGGAGGCCGATGCGGCGTGCCCGCGCGGGTCGGCGGTCCGGACGGCGCAGGCCGCCGTGTAGCCCTGCCTCACCGGGATGTCGGCGAGCCGCCAGCCGGGCAGATCGGCCGGTGCCTCTCCGGTCCCGACGTAGCAGGCGGCGGGGTTGCCGCCGAGACCGATGCCGATGCCCTTGAGGTATGCCTCCTTGCGCACCCAGCAACGGCCCAGGGCGGCGGGGCGGGCCCGCAGGGGCAGCCGTGACAGCTCGTCGCTCTCCGCCGGGTGGAGCGCCCTCCTCAGATCGGACTCCAGCCCCGGTTCGAGGAGGGCCTCGACGTCCACGCCGACAGGGGTGTCCGCGAAGCCGAGGAGGACGAGGTCCCCCGCGTGGGAGAGGGAGAAGTGCGGCCCCTGCCCCCGCAGCGCCGGACGGCCGTGCGGCGCCGCGCAGCCGGGGCACGGTTCCCGGAGGAAGGACACGGCCGCGGGGTCGCGGTCCAGGTAGGCGCCCAGGAGCCGGCGGAGCGCCACGTGCGCGACCAGATGACGGACCCGGGCGGCCTCGGTGCGGAAGGTCCGGTAGCGCTTCAACTCGTCGTCGTCCAGCAGTTCACGCAGAGCGGCGGCGCGCGGCGCGTACGCCTCCACACCCGCGATCCACAGCTTCGGGCCGGAGCCCGGCACCCAGGGCTCCGGCAGGGGGTCGACACCGACGACCGCCGGGTGTGCCGTCACGAGCACCGGCGGCCCGGATAGTCGTCGGTCTCGGGCACACCGGCCGCGCGCATCCTGCGCAGCACCTCGGGCCGCAGCGTGTCGTCCACGCAGGCAGGGATGTTGAGTTCCATGTCGAACACCATGGTGTCCGGCTGCGCGTTCCACAGGACCCAGCGCGGCGGGAGGCCGGGCGGCTGCCACAGGTGCGCCCACGGTTCCAGACTGTCCTGGCGCTCGGTCACTTCGTCCACAGCTCCTTCGTGTCGCGGCCGTCCACCAGTGTGGTGACGACCTCGATGCCGCCGATCCGGGAGGGTGCGACCGCGTGCGGGTCGTCGCCGAGGACCACCAGGTCGGCCCGCTTGCCCGGGGTGAGGCTGCCGGCGCTGTCCTCCCACCGGCAGGCGTGGGCGCCGGCGACGGTGTAGGCGTGCAGGGCCTCGTCGACGGTGACGGCCTCGCCGGGGCCGATCAGCCGGCCCGACGTGGAGGCGCGTTCGACCATGAACTGGATCGCGCGCAGCGGGGAGCCGTCGGTGACGGGCCGGTCGGAGCTGCCGACGAGCGTCACGCCGTGGTCGAGGAAGGCCCGGCCCCGGTACATCCAGGGGGCTCGGCGCTCCCCCATGACGGTGGCGTAGTCGTCGCCGAAGCAGCGCAGGAAGTTGGGCTGGACCACCGCGCTGACCCCGAGCCGCGCGAAGCGCGGGAGCTGGTCCGGACGGATCAGTCCGGCGTGCTCGATGCGGTGGCGGGCACGGGGGCGGGGCCGCAGCCGCTGCGCGCGCTCCAGCCCGTCGAGCGCGAGGTCGGCGGCGCGGTCGCCGATGGCGTGCACGGCGAGCTGCCAGCCGCCGAGGTGCCCGTCCACGATGAGGGCGGTCAGGCGCTCGGGGTCGTCCTGGAGCTGACCGGTGCGGTCCGTCCCCTCGTAGGGCTCCGTGAGGGCGGCCGTCCGCGCCATCATGCCGCCGTCGGTGTAGATCTTCAGGGCGCCCACGGAGAGCCAGTCGTCACCGAAACCCGTGCGCAGTCCGAGGTCGAGCGCGCGCGGGATGCCGTCGCGCTCATGGGCATGGACGGGGCCGAGGGTGTCGGCGCCGGGCATGAGCTGGACCCGCAGCGGCAGTCTGCCCTCGTCGCGCAGGAGTTGGTAGACGCCGAGCTCCACGGGGCTGTGGCCGAGCAGACCGCCGCCGATACCGGCCTCGGCGCACGCCGTGATGCCCTCCGCGAGGCAGGCGCGGCCCGCGTGCTCGACGGCGTCGGCGAGTTCGTCCTGTGCGTAGGGCAGCCGCAGACGCCGTACGGCGCCCATGGCGCTCTCCACCAGGAGGCCGTCCTCGTGCGGCACATGGGCCGGGAGCAGGTCGAGCACGGCGCTGCTGACCACGCAGGCGTGGCCGGAGTCGTGCATCAGGAACACCTTGCGGCCGTGGCCGACGCGGTCGAGGTCCGTGGCGGTGAGATGCCGGCCGAGGGCCCGCTGGTCGTAGCCGCCGATGCTCACCCAGGCGTCGTGGGAGGAGGCGCGGGAGACGGCCTCCTCCACGACGGCGAGGACGTCCTCGATCCGGGTGAGTCCGGTGATGGCGGGAGTGCGCGCCTTCAGCCCCGCCCACGCCAGATGGACATGGCTGTCGATGAACCCGGGCAGCACGGTGGCCCCCTGGAGGTCGACGACCTCGCGGGCGGGCAGCGAGGTGACGGCCTCGTCCAGTCCGGCGACACGCCCGTGCCAGATGCCGAGGTCGTGGGCGACCGGGTGATCCGGGTCCATGGTGAGGATGTTCGCGTTCGTCAGCCGCGTACAGAGCATCATGGGCGGTCCGTCCTAACGGGGTTCGGCCATCACGGTGCCGGCGGTCCGGGTGCCGCCCTCGGTGTCCTGCGGTTCGAACCGCCGGGGCGCGGCGGGCACCATCAGGGGTGTGCCGGTCTCGGGGTCGTCGATGATGCGGCAGGGCAGCCCGAACACGTCCTCGACCAGTTCGGCGGTCATGACGGCGGCGGGGTCGCCCTCGGCCGCGACGGTGCCGCCGGGGCGCATCACGACGAGGTGGGTGGCGTAGCGGCACGCCTGGTTGAGGTCGTGCAGGACCGCCACGACCGTGTGTCCCCTGCGGGCGTGCAACTCGGCGCACAGGTCGAGCACTTCGACCTGGTGGGCGATGTCGAGGAAGGTGGTGGGCTCGTCCAGGAGCAGCAGGGAGGTCTGCTGGGCGAGCACCATGGAGAGCCAGACGCGCTGGCGCTGGCCGCCAGAGAGGTCGTCGACGGGCCGGTCGGCGAGGTCCAGGACGCCGGTCTGGCGCATCGCCTCGACGACGGCGGTCTCGTCCTCGGCGGACCACTGCTTCAGTATCCCCTGGTGGGGGTAGCGGCCGCGGGCCACGAGGTCGCCGACGGTGATGCCGCCGGGCGCCGTGGAGGACTGCGGCAGCAGTCCCAGTCTGCGGGCCACTTCGCGGGAGCGGTAGGAGGCGATGGCCGCGCCGTCGAGGTAGACCTGTCCGTGACGGGGCTTGAGCATCCGGGCGAGGGCCTTGAGGAGGGTGGACTTGCCGCAGGCGTTCGGCCCGATGATCACGGTGAAGGAGCGGTCGGGGATGTCGACGCCGAGGTGGGTGGCCACCGTCCGCCGGTCGTAGGAGAGCGTGAGGTCCTCGGCCCGCAGACGGGGTGCCGGTGCGTTCGTTGCAGTCATGCGCGGCTCTTTCGCGACTCGGTGATCAGCAGCCAGATGAGGTAGAACCCGCCGATGGTGCCGGTCGCGGTGCCCACCGGGAGGAGCGAGGGGGCGAACAGGCGCTGGGCCGCGAGGTCGCTGACGGTCAGCAGCAGGGCGCCCATGAGGGCGGCGGGCAGCAGCGCGGGTCCGGCGGTGCGGGTGAGCCGCCGGGCCAGCTGCGGCGCGGCCAGCGCGACGAACCAGATGGGGCCGGTCACGGCGGTGGCGAAGGCCGCCAGGGCGACGCTGATCAGGAGCAGCAGCGCGCGGGTGCGGGCCACGTTCACGCCGAGGGCCATGGCGGTGATGTCGCCCATCTCCACCATGGAGAGACGGCGGGAGAGGAAGAGGGCGGGGGGCAGGAGGACGGCGACCGCGACGAGGATGGCGTTCGCGTGCGTCCAGCCCCGGTTGCTCAGGCTTCCGATCAGCCATGCCTGCGCCTCCAGCGCCTCCTGCCAGGTCGCGCGGGTGATCAGGTACGAGTTGACGGCGAGAAGCAAGGAGCTGACGCCGATGCCGATGACCACCAGCCGGAACCCCTGGAGGCCGCGGCCGAGCAGGAGGAGGTACACGGCGGCCGCGGTGGCCAGACCGCCGGCCAGCGCGCCGAGCGCGATCTGGGTCATGCTGCCGTGCAGGACGATGATGACGGTGAGCGCCCCGACCGCCGAGCCGTTGGTGAACCCGATGACGTCCGGGCTGCCGAGGGCGTTGCCGGTCAGGCTCGTCAGTACGGCACCGCTGACGGCGAGTGCGGCGCCCACGGCGATCGCGGTCAGCAGACGGGGCATGCGCAGGGTGTTGACGATGAAGTCGGCGCCGCCGGAGTCCTTGCCGGCGAGCGCCCGCAGGACCTCGCCGACGCTCAGCGGGTAGTCGCCGGTGGTGAGCGAGACGAGCATGACGGCGACGAGGGCGACGGCGATCGCGGCCGTCACCGCCAGGGCCCGGCCCCGGACCCTCACGGACAGTCCCCCGGCCCCGGAGCGGAGCACGGTGCCGGTCACGACGCGGGACCGGTGGGCGAACCCGCGGGCAGTACGCCGGGAGTTCGTGACGGCGGCGGACTCCCCCGCGTCCTGCCCGGGTACGGGGGCCGCGGTGTCCCCGGCCGTGGCCGGCTGCGCCGCGTCCTCGCCTGCGGCTGGTCCCGTCGCTCGTACGTCGCTCACAGCATGACCAGCTTTCGGCGTCGGCACAGGGCGATGAACACCGGCGCGCCGATGAACGCGGTGACGATGCCCACCTGGACCTCGCCCGGCGCTCCGATCACACGGCCGAGGACGTCGGCGCCGAGGAGCAGGACGGGCGCGAGCAGCATCGAGTACGCCATGACCCAGCGCTGGTCGGGTCCGGCGGCGAACCGGGCGATGTGCGGGACCACGAGGCCGACGAAGGCGATCGGTCCGGCGGCGGCGGTCGCGGCGCCGCACAGCAGCATGACGCCGACGGCCCCGAGCAGCCGGGTCCGGGTGACGTTCACACCGAGCGCCCGGCCGGTCTGGTCGCCGAGCGCGAGGGCGTTGAGCGAGGGGCCCAGCCCCAGGGCGATCAGCAGACCGACGGCGATGAACGGCAGGACGACGTACAGGACGTCGAGGTAGCGGCCCGAGAGCGAGCCGACGGTCCAGAAGCGGAACTGGTCGAAGGCCCGCGGGTTGAGCAGCAGGACGGCCGAGTTGAAGGCGTACAGGACGGCTGTGACGGCGGCACCGGCGACGACGAGGCGGTCGGGCGTGGCCAGTTTGCGTCCCGAGGAGCCCAGCAGATAGACGGCGGCCGAGGCCACGGCCGCTCCGGCGAAGGCGAACCACAGGTAGCCGAGGACGGATCCCACGCCCAGGAAGGCGATGGCCACGACGACCCCGGCGGAGGAGCCGAGGCTGATGCCGAGCAGTCCCGGCTCGGCGAGCGGGTTGCGGGTCAGTGCCTGCATGAGCGCGCCGGACAGGCCGAGGGCCGCGCCGACGAGCAGTCCGAGGAGGGTTCTCGGGATGCGGTAGTCATGGATGATGACCGACGTCTCGGAGCCGTCGGGATTCCACAGCACGTGCCAGGTGGCGGTGAACGGGATCCCCCGGGTGCCCACCCAGACGCTGAGCAGACCCACCAGGACGAGGGCGGCGAGCACGGCGAGCAGACCCGCGCCGCGCAGGGCCGTGACGGCGCCGCCCGTCCCGGGGGCGGAGGCCGCGGTCCCCTTCTCGGACACCGTCCGGGTTTCGACCGGCAAAGACAGTTCCCCCTGACGGTGGTTCAGGTGTACCGCGAACGCTGTGCGGGCTGAGCGACTCGACGAACGAGGCTTGCAACTTAGGCGAGGCTAACCGAACGTGAGACAGTGGGTCAACGCGCCTGTACGCAGGGCGAGATGGGGCGCACGGGCCCATGCGAGAGCATGTTCGACCCCCGCACGAATCTGCCATTTACTTAGAGTAGCCTTACCTAACTTTTCCGGATCTTCGGACGGAGGGCCACATGCCAGTCGGAGCACCGACCGGACCGACCGGAGGCCAGGTCCTGCGGGGTGCGATCAGGGCACAACGCGGACGGCTGGTCACCGCTTCCCTGCTCGGCATGACCCATCAGGCGTGCGAGGCACTGGTGCCCGTGGTCATCGGCGCGGCCATCGACGGCGCGGTCGCCACCGGCTCCTCGGGGTCGCTGCTGCGATGGCTGCTCGTGCTCGGCGTCCTCTTCCTCGTCCTGTCCACCTGCTACCGGATCGGCGCCAGGATCGGCGAGGGCGCGGGCGAGCACGCCGCACACCGGCTCCGGATCGAACTGGGCACCCGGGTGCTCGACCCGCGCGGCGGAGCCGACGTGAACCGGCTGCCCGGCGCGCTGACCAGCATCGCCACCGACGACGCCCGCCGTGTGGGATCGGTCGTCACCATGCTGGCGTACGGCTGCGCGGCCGTCGCCGCGCTGGCCGTCAGCGCGGTGGCGCTGCTGAGGATCTCGGTGCCGCTCGGACTGCTCGTCCTGCTCGGCATCCCGCCGCTGCTGTGGCTCGGGCATCGCATCAGCGGGCCGCTGGAGCGGCGCAGCGAGACCGAGCAGGAGACCGCCGCGCACGCCTCCGGCGTCGCGGCCGACCTGGTCTCGGGCCTGCGGGTCCTCAAGGGCATGGGCGCCGAGCCGGCGGCCGTGGCCCGCTACCGCACCACCAGCCAGGACTCCCTCGCCGCGGCACTGCGGGCGGCCCGCAGCCGCGCCGGGCACGAGGGCGCGCTGCTCGCCCTGACCGGTGTCTTCATCGCGGCCATCGGCATCGCCGGTGCCTGTCTCGCCATGGACGGGCGCATCAGCGTCGGAGACCTGGTCGCGGCGGTGGGCCTCGCGCAGTTCCTCCTCGGCCCGTTCCAGCTGCTCGCCTACGTCAACGCCGAGTTCGCCCAGGGGCGGGCCTCCGCGCGGCGGATCGCCGAGGTGCTGGCCTCCCCCGGCGCGGTGGAGGGCGGGCGGCGGACGCCGTCCGGTACGGGGAACGGGCACATCCGGCTGCACGGGGTGCGGCTGGGCGCCCTGCGCGGGGTGGACCTCGACCTCCCCGCCGGCAGTCTCACCGGCGTCGTCGCCCGCGATCCGGCCGTCGCCGACGATCTGCTGCGCTGCCTCGCCCGGGAGGCCGACCCGTCCGAGGGCCGGGTCGAACTCGACGGCGTCCCGCTCACCGACCTCGACCCGGACGGACTGCGCCGTACGGTCCTCGTCGCCCACCACGACGCCGACCTGTTCGAGAGCAGCCTGCTGGACAACGTACGCGCGGGCGCCGGGGACACCGGCCCGGCGGCGGTCGACGAGGCCCTGTCCGCCTCCGCCGCCGACGAGGTGGCCCGGCTCCTGCCCGACGGATCCGGCACGGTGCTCGCCGAACGCGGCCGGTCCCTGTCGGGCGGTCAGCGCCAGCGGGTCGCCCTCGCCCGGGCGCTCGCCGCGGACCGTGCGGTGCTCGTCCTGCACGATCCGACGACCGCCGTGGACACGGTCACCGAGTCCCGGATCGCCGCCCGTCTGCGCGAGGCGCGCGCGGGACGTACGACCGTCCTGATCACGACCAGCCCGGCCCTGCTCGCGGTGACGGACCGGGTGGTGGTCCTCGACGGCGGCACCGTGACCGCCGAGGGCCCGCACACCGAACTCGTCGCCGCCCACGAGACGTACCGCGCGGCGGTGCTGGCATGACCGCCGCGCAGGACCACCGCACGACGACGGCCGGCGCCCGCACGACCGAAGGGACGGAAGAGGCCATGAGCACAACCGGCACCGGGCACGCGCAGCGCACGCTCCTGCCCACCGCGAGCGGCGGGGAGAGCCTCGCGGCGCTCCGGGAGATGCTGCGCGGCCACCGGGCCCTGGCGCTGGCGTCCGTGCTCGTCCTGGTCGTCGGGACGGGCGTCGGGCTGCTGACCGCACCCCTGCTGGGGCACATCGTCGACCTGGTGGTGGACCGGCGGGGCACCCGGGCCCTGACCCTGCCGCTGGTCCTGCTCGTCGTGGTGGCGCTGACCCGTGGAGCCGCCGCCGCGGCCGGCGGCGCCCTGGTGGCGCGGCTGGGCGAGACCGTGCTCGCCGGGGTGCGCGAGCGGTTCGTCGAGCGGGCGCTCTCGCTGCCCCTCGAACGCGTCGAGGCGGCGGGGTCGGGCGACCTCGTCTCCCGGGTCACCAGCGACGTGTCCGTGGTCGCCAGATCGGTGCGCCAGGCGCTGCCGGAGTTCAGCCGTTCCGCCCTCACGATCGTGCTGACCACGGTGGGACTCGCCGTCCTGGACTGGCGGTTCGGCCTGGCGGCGCTGTTCGCCGTGCCCGTGCAGGTGCTGTCCGTGCGCTGGTACCTGCGCCGGGCCGCGCCCGTCTACGCCGGCCACCGCGTGGCCACCGGCGCGCTCCAGCACCAGCTGCTCGACAGCATCGGCGGGGTGCGCACCGTGCGCGCCTTCCGGCTGAACGGCGCGCACACCGCGCTGCTGGAGGACCGGTCGGGCGCCGCACGCGATCTGGCGGTCCGCGGACTCCACATCGTGACCGGGTTCTTCTCGCGGCTGAACCTCGCCGAGTTCATCGGTCTGGCCGCCGTGCTCGGCACCGGATTCGTGCTGGTCGACGCGGGCTCCGTGAGCATCGGCACGGCCACCGCCGCCGCGCTGTACTTCCACAGCCTCTTCAACCCCGTCAACGCCGCGCTCTTCCTCATCGACGACGCCCAGTCGGCGGGCGCCGGCTTCGCCCGCCTGGTCGGGGTCGCGAACCTGCCCGCCGAGCGTGCCGCCGAGGGCGGGGGCGTGCCGGTCGACGGCGCGGTGAAGGTGACGGGCCTGTGCCACGCGTACGGCGACGGCCGTCCCGTGCTGTCCGACGTGGACCTGGAGGTGCGCAGCGGGGAGCGGGTGGCGCTGGTGGGCGCGAGCGGTGCCGGCAAGACCACCCTGGCCAAGGTCGTCGCCGGCGTCCACACGCCGGGCAGCGGGTCGGTCTCCCTCGGCGGCGTCGACATCCGTGAACTGGGTGCGGCGGGCGTCCGGCGCACCGTCACACTGATCAGCCAGGAGGTGCACGTGTTCGCCGGGCCGCTGGCCGAGGACCTTCGTCTGGCACGGCCGGGCGCCACGGACGACGAGCTGCGCGACGCGCTGGCGAAGGTGGGGGCCCTGGAGTGGGCGCAGGCGCTGCCGGAGGGCCTGGCCACCGTGGTCGGCGAGGGCGGGCACCGGCTGACGGTCGCCCAGGCCCAGCATCTCGCCCTGGCCCGGCTGGTCCTCGCCGATCCGCCCGTCGCCGTCCTGGACGAGGCGACCGCCGACGCGGGCAGCGCCGGTGCGCGGGTGCTGGAGGAGGCCGCGCTGCGGGCGCTGGAGGGCCGTACGGGTCTGCTGGTCGCGCACCGGCTGCCGCAGGCCGCGGCCGCGGACCGGGTCGTCGTCCTCGACGAGGGCCGGGTCGTCGAGACGGGCACGCACGCCGAACTCGTCGCGGCCGGCGGACGGTACGCGGCGCTGTGGGCGGCGTGGTCGGACAGCCGGAGGGAGACCGCGGCAGCGGGGAAGCCGTCGGACTCGGACTCGGAGTCGGCCTCGGAGTCGGAGTCGGCCTCGGAGTCGGCCTCGGACTCGGACTCGGACTCGGAGTCGGCCTCGGACTCGGACTCGGACTCGGACTCGGAGTCAGAGTCGGAGTCGGAGTCGGAGTCGGAGTCGGACCTCGGTCCGGGCCCCGGCCCGGCCTCCGGTCCGGACCCCGGCCTCGCCTCGGCCCCCGGTCCCGCCCTGGGGTGAGGACCGTCGCCCCGCAGTGACGCCGCCGCCCGCGGAGGAAGCTCCTCCGCGGGCGGCGGCGTCTGCCGTGCAGCCGTGACGGCGCGGTCAGCCCTGGCGGGCGACGAGGCTCGCGGGACGCAGATCGCTCCAGTGCTCCTCGACATGGCCGAGGCACGCCTCACGGGTGTCCGGGCCGACGACGGTCCGCCACCCGGCCGGCACCTCGGCGAAGGACGGCCACAGCGAGTGCTGGTTCTCGTCGTTGACCAGGACCAGGAACGTGCCCTGCGGGTCCTCGAACGGGTTGGTGCTCATACGGTGTCACTCCTCGGGGACGGTACGGTGAACAGCTCGGACAGCGGTGCCTGCGGACGGGCCGCCACGGTGCGCAGCAGCTCCTGGAGTTCGTCGGCGAGCCGTCGCGCCTTGGCGGGACCGAGCAGGTCGGTGGCGTGGATCAGCGCGCAGTGCACGGGGCCGTCGCCGCGCGGCTCGTGGAAGCTCAGGGTCAGCTCCGCCCGGGACGAGCCGGTCGGCACGGCCTCCAGCGAGCCCGCGCCGCCCTCCAGCCGTGCCAGGTCGGCCTGTTCGTGGTGGACCACCATGACCTGCGGCCCCTCGACCGGCAGACCCGTGGCCCGGGCGACCTCGTGGTAGGGGACCTCCTGCCGGTCCAGGGCGCCGAGCGTGGTCTCCCGCACCCGGGCCAGCAGCTCCTCGAACGTCGGGTCTCCCCCGGTGTCGGTGCGCAGCACGACCGTGTTGAGGAAGCTGCCGACGAGGTCGGCGAGCCGGTCGTCGGTGCGGCCGGCGACCATCGTGCCGATGGGCAGGTCGGTGCCCGCGCCGTGGGCGGTGAGCAGAGCCGCGAGCGCGGAGTGCAGCACCATGAACATGCTGGTGCCGGTGGCGCGGGCGAGCCGGTCGACGGCCGCGTGCAGCTCCTCGTCCAGCAGGAATCCGACATGGTCCGCGGGCCGCCGGGAGGCGTCCGCGACGGCGGGGCGGGGCCCCTCGGCCGGCAGCGCCAGCCGGGCCGGCGCGTCACCGAGGATCCGGCGCCACTGGGCGAGCTGCCGCCCGCCGCGGCTGTCGGGGTCGCCGAGGTCGCCCAGGACCTCGTGGGCCCAGAGGGTGTAGTCGGTGTACGTCACCGGCAGCGGCTCCCAGCCGGGCGCCCGGCCCGCGCGGCGTGCCGCGTAGGCGGTGGTGAGGTCGCGGAACAGCGGGACGACCGACCACTCGTCCACCACGAGATAGTGCAGGGCGAGCAGCAGGGCCTGGCCGCCGTCCGGGCCGGTGAGCAGATGGGCCCGCAGCGGCGCCTCCCGCTCCGGGTCGGGAGCCCGGGCGGCGAGTTCGCGCAGGCGGGCGTCCAGGCCGGCGCAGCGCTCCTCGACGAGGACCGGGGCGTCGGCGGGCCGCTGGTGCACGGTGCCCGCACGGTCGGTGAACGCGGTGCGCAGCGGCTCGTGACGGCTCACCACGTCGGCCAGCGCGGCGGCGAGCGCCTCCGTGTCGAAGCCGTCGGCGGCGCGCAGGGCCAGCGCGTGGTCGAAGCCGGGACCGCGCCGGTACGCCTCCCACTGGGCGCGCTGGCCCGGTGCGAGCGGCAGCGCCCCCTCGTGCCGGCCGGCGGCCCGCAGCGCCGGCCGGGCGGCCGCGGCCCCGTCGAGCTTGCCCGCGATGCCGGCGACGGTCAGCGCGTCGAAGACGTCCCTGATGCCGAGGTCGACCCCGAACTCCGTGCGGATCCGGCCGAGCAGCCGCATCGACGCCATCGAGTGGCCGCCGAGCGCGAAGAAGTTGTCGTGCACACCGACACTGTCCAGCTTGAGGATCTCGCAGAACAGCGCGGCGAGACGGGCCTGCGTCCCGGTGGCGGGCCGGGCGTCGCCGGTCATCGCCGACCAGTCGGGCGCGGGCAGCGCCTTGCGGTCCAGCTTTCCGTTGGGGGTCAGCGGGAGCGGGCCGTCCAGGGGCACCACGAGCGCGGGGACCATGTACTCGGGCAGCAGCGCGGCGACATGGGCGCGCAGCTCCTGCGGGTCCGGCTCCCCCGCCTCCGGCACCGCGTAGCCGATCAGACGGACGATGTCGCCGTCCCGGTCGGGCACGACGGCGGCCTGGGCGACCGAGGGGTGCCCGGCGAGGGCCGCCTCGATCTCGCCCAGTTCGATGCGGAAGCCCCGCACCTTGACCTGGGTGTCGACCCGGCCGAGGAAGTCGAGGTTGCCGTCACGGCGCCACCGGGCCCGGTCGCCGGTGCGGTACATGCGGCTGCCGGGCGCCCCGTAGGGGTCGGCGACGAACCGCTCGGAGGTCAGCCCCGGCCGGCCCAGGTAGCCGCGGGCCAGACCGCGCCCCGCGATGTACAGCTCGCCGGTCACGCCGGGCGGCACCGGCCGCAGATGCTCGTCGAGGACGTAGGCGCGCGTGTTGGGGTCGGGGCGGCCGATCGGGACCCGGCCGGCCGGAGCGGTGCCGTGCTCGCGGGCGGGCCACAGCGTGGAGTTGACCGTCGCCTCGGTGAGTCCGTAGGCACAGATCAGGTGGGCGGCGGCGCCGAACCGTTCGAAGAGGTCCGGCGGCACGGTCTCGGTGCCGACCAGCACGGTCGACCCCTCGGGCAGGGTGCAGCCGGGCGGCAGCGCCGACATCAGGGACGGCGGCAGGATCATGTGCGTGATCCGCCGGTCCGCGAGGAAGTCGGTGAGCGCCGGGCCGGCGACCCGCGCCTCGTCGGTGATCAGGACGAGGCTTCCGCCGTGGCACAGCGCCATCGCCAGTTCGAACGCGAAGACGTCGAAGCCGATCGAGGCGAACTGGAGCACACGGCTGCCGGGGAGCAGCCCCATCCGGTCGACGGCGGTGGCGACCAGGCTGGAGATGCCCTCGTGCGGGACGACGACGCCCTTGGGACGGCCGGTGGAGCCGGAGGTGTAGATCACGTACGCGGCCCGGTCCAGGGCGATCGGGCCGCTCTCCACGGCGGCGTCGGACAGCGCGTCCAGCTCGCTCGCCGTGCCGGGGGCGTCGAGCAGCACCACCGGCACGCCGGGCACCCCGGGGACCTTCCCGGCGACGGGTTCGGTGCCCACCACCAGGGCGGCCCCCGAGTCCTCGATCATGTAGGCGAGGCGGTCGGCCGGGTGGACCAGGTCGAGCGGCAGGAAGGCGGCGCCCAGCTTCAGCGCCGCGAGCACCGTGGCGATCAGGTCCACCGAGCGGGGCACGGCCACGCCGACGACGCTCTCGGTGCCGACGCCGTGGGCGGCGAGCAGCCGTGCCACCCGGTTGGCGCGGGCGTCGAGCTGCGCGTAGGTGACCGAGAGGGCCCGGTCGACGACGGCGACGGCGTCGGGCCGCTCGGCGAGACGGCGGGCGAACAGGTCCGGGAAGGACTCCTCGTCGACGGTGCGCGGCGGACCGTTGAAGTCCTCCAGGACGAGCCGCCGTTCGTCGTCGGTGAGGATCTGCGCGCGGGACAGGGGCTGCCCGGGAGCCGCGACGAGCGCCGCGACGAGCCGGCGGAGACGGTCGCCGAGTTCCTGGGCGGTCTGCGGGTCGAACAGCTCGGTGGCGTATTCGAGGCGGCAGTCCAGCGAGCCGGTGCCGCCGTCGGCCGGGGTGTGCTCGGTGAAGCTGAACACGAGGTCGAACTTGGCCGAGCTGATCCGGAACGGCACGTACTCGGCGGTGAGGCCCGGCAGTCGCAGGTCGTCGGTGGTGCGGGCGTGGTAGCCGACCATCACCTGGAAGAGCGGGTTGCGGGAGAGGGAACGGGTCGGGTTGAGCGTCTCGACGACCGACTCGAACGGCACGTCCGCGTGGGAGAAGGCGGCCAGGTCGGTCTCGCGGACCCGGGCGAGCAGCTCGGTGAAGCCGGGGTCGCCGCTGACGTCGGTGCGCAGGACCAGAGTGTTGACGAAGAAGCCGACCAGGTCGTCCAGGGCCTCGTCGCCGCGTCCGGCGATGGGCGAGCCGAGGGGGATGTCGTCGCCCGCGCCCATGCGGTGCAGCAGGGCGGCGACGGCGGCGTGGACCACCATGAACATGCTGGCGCCCGTCTCCCGGGCGAGCCGCCTCAGGCCCTCGTGCGTCGCGGTGTCGAAGGGGAGGTGCAGCTCGGCTCCGGTGAACGCCGGACGGGCGGGCCGGGGCCGGTCGGCGGGCAGTTCGAGCTCCTCGGGAGCGCCGGCCAGCGCCGAGCGCCAGTGGTCCAGCTGGCGTGCGGCGAGGCTGTCCGGGTCCGCGGGGTCGCCGAGCAGACGCCGCTGCCAGAGCGCGTAGTCGGCGTACTGCACGGGCAGCGGGGTCCAGTCGGGTGCGGTGCCGCCGCGGCGGGCCTCGTAGGCGGTGGCGAGGTCCCGCAGGAAGGGCCGGTCCGACCACTCGTCGGTGGTGATGTGGTGCAGCAGCAGCACGAGCGCGTGGTCGTCCGGGGCGAGCTCCACGATCGTGGCCCGCAGCGGGAGTTCGGCGGCGAGGTCGAACGGCCGGCCGACGGCCGCGTCGACGATGCCGGGCAGTTCGTCCTCCGTGGCGCGGATCCGCTCCACGACGGGCCGCGCCTGCCCGGCGGGCAGGACACGCTGGAACGTCCGGCCGTCGGGCTCCGTGAGGAAGACGGTCCGCAGGGCTTCATGACGGTGCGTCACATCGATGAGGGCGGCGCTCCACGCCTCGGTGTCGAGCGTGCCGCGCATCCGCATGACGAGCGGGAAGTTGTACGCGGCCGAGGTGCACTCGATCTGCTGGATCACCCACAGCCGCTGCTGGGCGTGGGACAGCGGCAGTTCGCCGGGGCGCTCGCCGGCGGTCAGCGCGGGGCGGGCGGCGGCGCCGCCGCGGTCGGCGCGCTCCACCAGCTCGGCGACGGTGGGCGCCTCGAACAGATCACGGATCGCCAGCTCCGCGCCGAGCGCGGTACGGGCCCGGCTGATCAGCCGGGTGGCGAGCAGGGAGTGCCCGCCCAGTTCGAAGAAGTCGCCGTCGATGCCGACGCCGCCCTCGGGCAGACCCAGCACCTCGGCGAACAGGGCGCACAGGGTCTCCTCGCGCGGGGTGCGGGGCGCGCGGCTGATGCCCGTGCCCGTGAAGTCGGGGGCGGGCAGCGCCTTGACGTCGAGCTTGCCGTTGACCGTCAGGGGCAGAGTGGCGACGGTGACGAGCGCGGACGGGACCATGTAGTCGGGCAGTCCGGTCCTCAGGTGGTCGCGCAGTTCCCGGGTCAGTTCCTCGCCGCGCGCGGCGCCGTCCTCGGGGACGACGTAGCCGGCGAGACGCTTGGTGCCGGTGGTCTCGTCGACGACGACGGCGGCGTGCGCGACCGCCGGGTGCGCGGACAGCACGCCCGCGATCTCGCCCAGCTCGATGCGGTAACCGCGGACCTTGACCTGGTCGTCGGTGCGGCCCAGGAAGTCGAGCAGCCCGTCGGGGCGCTGCCGCACGAGGTCGCCGGTGCGGTACATCCGCTCGCCGGGTTCACCGAACGGGTCGGCGACGAAACGTTCGGCGGTCAGGCCGGGCCGGGCGTGGTAGCCGCGGGCCAGGCCGGTGCCGGCGATGTACAGCTCGCCGGGGCAGCCCGGAGGGACCGGCCGGAGCATGGTGTCCAGGACGTGGGCGCGGGTGTTGCGGATCGGCACGCCCACGGTGGAGGTGGCGCTGTCGGTGGTGGAGCCGCCGAGTGTGTTGATCGTGTACTCGGTCGGCCCGTACAGGTTGTAGCCGTAGGTGCCCTCGGTGCGGCGCAGCCGCGCCCACACGCTGTCGGGGACGGCCTCGCCGCCCAGCAGGACCAGCGCGGGCCGGTGCCTGCCCGTGGCGTCGTCCTGGTCGAGCAGGCCCTGCTCGATGAGGAGCTGGGCGTAGGTGGGTGTCACGTTGACGACGTCGACACGGTGGGTGTCGCAGTAGGCGACCAGCGCCTCCGCGTCGCGCCGCAGTTCCTCGTCGCAGACGTGGACCTCGTGGCCCTCGACCAGCCAGAGCAGCTCCTCCCAGGACATGTCGAACGCGAAGGAGACGGTGTGCGCGATGCGCAGCCGCCGTCCGCCCACGGAGGCGATGGCCGGGTCGAAGATCTCCTTCTGATGGTTGAGCTGCATGTTCGTCAGGCCCCGGTAGGGGGTGACGACGCCCTTGGGCCGGCCGGTGGAGCCGGAGGTGTAGATGACGTACGCAGGGTGCTCCAGGCGGCCGGGCACGCCGTGGGCGAAGGCGGGCCGCTCGGCGTCGGTGATCTCCCCGCCCGGCAGCCCGGCGAGTGCGGCGGCGACGGCCGGTTCGTCCAGGAGGAGTTCGGGCGCCGCGGGTCCCCTCCCGCCGCGCAGGGCAGGGGCGACCGCGGCGGTGGACACCAGGCACAGGGGGCCGGTGTCCTCCACCATCAGCCGCAGCCGGTCGGCGGGGTGGTCGAGATCCAGCGGCAGATAGGCGGCGCCGGTGCGCAGGACCGCGAACAGCGCGGCGACCATGTCGATGGAGCGGGGCAGCGCGAGCGCGACGACCTTCTCGGGCCCGGCGCCCCGGGCGAGCAGCAGCCGGGCGATCCGGTTGATGTGCGCGTCGAGTTCGGCGTAGGTGAGGGCGCGTTCGCCGAAGACCAGGGCCACGGCGTGAGGAGTGCGGGCGACCTGGGCGGCGAGCATGTCGGCGACGGTCTCGTCGGGCACCGGTTCACGGCCGGCCGTCCACGCGGTGTGCAGCGCGATCCGCTCGCCCGGCAGCAGCAGGTCGACGTCGGCGGTCCGGGCCGGGCCGACGGCGCCGGTGAGGGCTTCGCCGAAGCGGTCGAGGACGGCCGTGAACCGGGCGAGGACCCTGGTCGCCTCCTCGGCGTCGAACAGGTCCGGCCTGGCGGCGAGCGTGACGCGCAGCCGGGTGCCCGGGGTGACGATCAGCGTGAGCGGGAAGTGCGTGCCGTCCACGTTGGACATGCCGGTGATGCCGTGCCGTCGCCGCAGCTCGGCGGCGCGGTCCTCGCCGTCGGCGGAGCGGAGCACGAAAAGGGTGTCGAACAGCCTGCGGTGTCCGGTCTCCTGCTGGAGGGTGCCGAGGCCGACGTGCTCGTACGGCATGACGGCGGCGCGCTCGGCCTGGATGCGCCTCAGCAGGTCGAGCAGGGGCTCGTCCGGGGCGAACGCGATCCGGGCGGGGACGGTGTTGAGGAACATGCCGATGATGGCGGACACCCCGGGCACGTCGGCGGGCCGTCCGGCGACGGCCGTGCCGAAGGCCACGTCGGCGCGGCCCGTCGTCGCCGAGAGGACCAGGCCCCAGGCCGCGTTCAGCACCGTGTTCAGGGTGAGGCCGTGGCGGCGCGCGAGGGCGCGCAGGCGGTCGCTGCTCTCCCGGGTGAGCACGGCGTCGAAGTCGGCCGGGATCACCGGGCCGCCGTCCCGGCCGGACGGGGCGACGAGGGTCGGCTCGTCGAAGCCGGACAGCGCCCGCCGCCAGGCGCCGAGGGCGGCCTCGCCGTCCTGCTCGTCCAGCCAGGCCAGATAGTCGCGGTACGAGCCGGGGGCGGGCAGTCCGCCGGCGTCGCCGGACCTGTCGTACAGGGTGAACAGCTCCTCCAGGAACAGCCACGCGGACCAGCCGTCCCAGACGATGAGGTGGTGGGTGACCACGAGCCGGTCCCGGCCGTCGCCGAGGCGGATCAGCAGCAGCCGGCACAGCGGGGCCGAGGACAGGTCGAAGCGGCGGCGCCGGTCCGCCGCGAGCAGCTCCTCGGTCCGCGCGCGCTGCTCGTCGGCGGGCAGGCCGGACAGGTCCGCCTCGACGAGCGGGATCTCGGCGCCGTCCACGACGAACTGCACCGGGCCGGGCAGTCCGTCGCTGAGGAATCCCGCGCGCAGGCTGGTGTTGCGCTCCAGCAGGGTGCGGCAGGCGGCGCGCAGCCGGCCGGTGTCGACCCGGTGGTCGAGGTCGAGCGTCTCCTGGGAGAGATAGACGTCGAGGGCGTCGCCCGCGTCGTAGGTGGCGTGGAAGTACATGCCCTCCTGGAGCGGGGAGAGCGGCCAGACGTCCGCGACCGGGAGTCCGGCGGCGGCCTCGACGCGGGCGGTCTCCTGCGGGGTGAGCACGAGGCCGCCCAGCGGGCGGGGTGCCTCGGGCTCCTCCCGGGGGGCCGCCGCGGCGGTCAACCGGTCCAGGAGGGCGCGCAGGGCGGGGTCGACGGCCGTGCCGGAGCTCGCCTGCCGGTCGAGCATCTCCTGGAGGGCGGCCGCCGCCGGTCCGGCGTCCGCCGCGGAGACCGTCACGGCGTCCGCGGGCGCGGAAGGCCCGGGCTCCGGTGCCGTGTTCTTCGCGGCCGCGTCCTGTGCGGCCGCGCTCTGTGCGAGTGCGCTGCGTGCGAGTGCGGCGGGGGTCCGGTGTGCGAACACGTCACGCGGGCTGACGGTCATCCCCCGCTCCCGGGCCCGGGTGACGACGGCGATGGAGGTCAGGCTGTCGCCGCCGAGCATGAAGAAGTCGTCGTCGACGCCGACCCCTTCGGCACCGAGCACCTCGGCGAAGATGCGGCACAGGGCGCTCTCGCGCTCGTCGGCGGGCGCGCGTCCGCCGGACCCGGTGACGGTCCCGGGCGCCGGAAGGGCGCGCTGGTCGAGCTTGCCGCTGGGGGTCAGCGGCAGTTCCTCCAGCGCCACCACGGCGCCGGGGACCATGGCCGCGGGCAGCGCCCGCGCCAGCGCGGCGAGCAGGGCGCCGGTGTCCAGGGTGCCGACGGCCGGGACGACGTAGGCGACGAGGGCGCCGTCGCGGACGGTCACGGCCGCACGGGCGACGCCCGGCAGCGCGGCCGACGCGGCCTCGATCTCGCCGAGTTCGACGCGGTTGCCGCGGATCTTGACCTGGCGGTCGGTGCGGCCCAGGTACTCGACGGTGCCGTCGGGGCGGCGGCGCACCAGGTCACCGGTGCGGTACATCCGCTCGCCGGGCCCGCCGAACGGGTCGGCGACGAACCGTTCGGCGGTCAGACCGGGCCGGCCGTGGTAGCCGCGGGCCAGCTGGACCCCGGCGAGATACAGCTCGCCGGGAACGCCGTCCGGCACCTGGCGCAGGAAGGGGTCGAGGACGTGCAGCCGGGTGTTCCAGACGGGCCGTCCGATGGGCACGGCGAGCTCGGTGCCCCCGTCGTAGGGGAAGTACGTGACGTCGACGGCCGCCTCGGTGGGGCCGTAGAGGTTGTGCAGCGGCACGGAGCCGGAGGCCAGGTCCTCCCAGCGCCGGGCCTGTGCGCCGGTCAGCGCCTCGCCGCTGCAGAACACGCGCCGCAGGCTCGCCGCCCAGCCGGGAGGGCCGCCGAGGCTCTCCAGGGCCTGGGTGAACGCGGCCAGCATCGACGGGACGAAGTGCAGCGTCGTGATCCGCCGCGAGCGGATCAGACCGGCCAGATAGGCCGGGTCGCGGTGGCCGTCGGGGCGGGCGAGGACCACGGTCGCGCCTTCGGCCAGCGCCCAGAAGAACTCCCACACGGACACGTCGAAGCTGGAGGGTGTCTTCTGGAGCACGCGGTCGTCGGCGGTGAGCCCGTACTCGCCCTGCATCCAGGCGAGCCGGTTGACGACGGCCCGGTGGGTGACAGCGACGCCCTTGGGGCGGCCGGTGGAGCCGGAGGTGTAGATCAGGTACGCCGGGTGGTCGGGACCGGCGGAACGGCCGGGGGCGGCCGCCTCGGCCACCTCGGCCTCCCGGCCCTGCCGGTCCTCCCGGTCCTCCCGGCCCTGCCGGCCCTGCCGGTCCTCCCGGTCCTCCCGGTCCTGCCGGTCCTGCCGGTCCTGCCGGTCCTCCTGAGCCTCCTGGTCCTGCCGGCCGAGCACGAGCAGGTCCAGGTCCTCCGCCCCGGGCAGCCGGCCGGCCGCGTCCTGCGTCGTCACGACGGTGCGGGCGCCCGAGTCCGCGAGCATGAACGCCACGCGCTCGGCCGGGTAGTCCAGGTCGACGGGCAGGTAGGCGGCACCCGACTTGAGGACCGCGAGGAGCGCGACCATCAGCTCGGCCGAGCGGGGCACCGCGACGGCGACGTACTGCTCGGGTCCGGCCCCGCGCGCCCGCAGCCGCCCGGCCAGGGCCTCGGCACGCCGGTCCAGTTCGGCGTAGGTGAGGGTCGTGTCCTCGAAGACGACGGCGGTGGCGTCCGGGGTCCGGGCCGTCTGCGCGGCGAGCAGCGAGGCGAGCGTGGCCTCGGGCACGTCGTGCGCGGTGGCGTTCAGTCCGGCCAGGTGCCCGTGCTCCCGGTCGGTGAGCAGCCCGGTACGGGCCACCGTGCGTCCGGGCTCGGCGGCCAGGGTGCGCAGCAGGCCGGTGAACCGGTGGGCGAGGACCGCCACCGTCAGCCGGTCGAGGCGGGCCGCGTCGTGCTTGAACCGCAGCCGCAGGCCCGCACCGTACGGTCCGCCGGGGTCGCCGGGTTCGACGATCAGCGCGAGCGGGTAGTGCACGGCGTCGAGCACCTCGGTGTCCGTGACGCGCAGTGCTTCCTGCCCGGCGGCGGTCCGGGCGTCGGCCGCGGGGGCGTCGGCCGCCGGGTGGTTCTCGAACACCACGAGTGTGTCGAAGAGTTCGCCGCCGCCCGCGATCCGCTGGATGTCGGCGAGGCCGAGGTGCTGGTGGTCCAGGAGCGCCGCGTGCTCGTCCTGGACGCGGCGCAGCAGGTCGCCGAGCGGCTCGTCGGGGCGCAGGGTGACCCGTGTGGGGACGGTGTTGATGAACAGGCCGACGGCGGAGTCCAGTCCGGCGACCTCGGTCGTCCGCCCGGACACGGTGGTGCCGAACACGACGTCCCGGCTTCCGGTGAGCGCGCCGAGGAGCAGGGCCCAGGCACCGTGGACGACGGTGCCGAGGGTCAGGCCGTGCGCCCGTGCGAAGGCGGTCAGTCCGGCGGTGAAGTCCTCGGGCAGCCGGGTGTCGACGTGCTCCGGACGGGCCGGGCCCCGCTCGCCGTCCCCGGCCGGGAAGAGCGCGGCCAGCCGGGTCGGCTCCTCCAGGCCCGCCAGGGCCTCGCGCCACGCCTCGCGGGCGGCGTCCTGGTCCCGTCCGGCCAGCCACGACAGATACGGGCGGGGGTCGGCCGGTTCGGGCAGGGCGTCGCCCCGGCAGGCGGCGGTCAGTTCGCGCAGCAGGACGGCGACGGACCAGCCGTCGGCGACGATGTGGTGCAGGGTGAGCAGGAGCCGGTGACGGCGGCCGTCCCGGACGAGGGTGGCCCGCAGCAGCGGGGGCCGCGCCAGGTCGAAGCCCTCGGCGCGGTCGGCGGCGAGCAGTTCGTCGAGCCCGGTGACGGAGGTGTCGGCCTGCCGCCAGGGAAGCGTGGCGTGGCCCTCCAGCCGCTGGACGACCTCGCCGCCGGGCAGCTGGCGGAAGGAGGCCCGCAGCAGAGGGTGCCGGTCCAGCAGGAGCTGGAGGGCGCCGCGCAGCCGGCCGGGGTCGATGTCGCCGTCGAGGGTGAGCAGTTCCTGGACGACGTACAGGTCGGGTGCCTGCGCGTCGAACGCGGCGTGGAAGAAGAAGCCCTCCTGGAGCGGGGAGACCGGAGCGGCGTCCTCGTCGAACCCGGCGGGCTCCCGCGCGGGAACGTCACGGGTCTCGGCGGCGGCGCGGGCGAGCGCGGCCACGGTGCGGAGCCGGAACACCTCGCGCGGGCTGACGGCCAGCCCGGCCTCACGGGCGCGGTTCACCAGCTGGACGGCGACGATGCTGTCTCCGCCCAGCTCGAAGAAACTGTCGTGGACGCCGACCGAGGGCAGGCCGAGGACGTCCGCGAACAGCCCGGCGAGCGTGGTCTCGGCCGGCGTCGCGGGCAGGTCGGCGCCGCTCATGGCGGTCCAGCGGGGCTCGGGCAGGGCGCGGCTGTCGAGCTTGCCGTTGGGGGTCAGCGGCAGCGGCCGGTCGAGGACGACGACGGCGGACGGCACCATGTGGTCCGGCAGGGTGTCCGCCGCACGGGCGCGGGCGGCGGAGACGGCGGCGCCGGGGTCCGCGGTGTCCCCGTCCGTGCCTGTCCCGGGGACGAGGTAGGCGACGAGGCGCTTGACGCCCCGGTGGTCCTCCCGGGCGAGGACGGCGGTCTGGGCGATGCCCGGGCAGGCCATGAAGGCGCTCTCGATCTCCCCGGGCTCGATCCGGTGACCGCGGATCTTGATCTGGCCGTCGGCGCGGCCGAGGAACTCCAGGTTGCCGTCGGCTCCCCAGCGGACCCGGTCCCCGGTGCGGTACATGCGGCTGCCCGGCTCGCCGTACGGGTCGGCGACGAACCGTTCTGCCGTCAGGGCCGCCCGGCCGTGGTAGCCCCGGGCGAGGCCGCGTCCGGCGATGTACAGCTCGCCCTCGGCCCCGGCGGGTACGGGGCACAGGGCGGCGTCGAGGACGTAGGCACGGGTGTTGGGGTCGGGCCGGCCGATCGGTGCCGGGCCCGGGCGCCCGGGGTCGGCGTGCCACAGCGTGGAGTTGACGCTGGCCTCGGTGAGCCCGTAGGCGACGACGACCCGGACCCGTCCCGCCCAGCGGGCGACGAGTTCTCCGGGCACCGCCTCGGTGCCGACGACCAGGACGGCGCCGTCGGGCAGTTCGCACTCCTGCGGCAGTGCCGAGACCAGCGACGGCGGCAGGATCATATGGGTGGCCCGGTGCCGTGCGATGTATTCGGTCAGGGCCGGTCCGGCGACGCGCCGTTCTGCGGGGACGACGACGATCCGGCCGCCGACGCACAGCGACATGATCAGGTCCCACACGGTCACGTCGAAGCCCACGGAGGCGAACTGGACGACACGGCTGCCGGCGGTGACGCCGATGCGGTCGGTCGCGGTGGCGATCAGGCTGCCGACGCCGTCGTGCGGGACGACGACGCCCTTGGGGCGGCCCGTCGAGCCGGAGGTGTAGATGACGTACGCCGCCTGGTGCAGGGCGACGGGCACGCCGAGGTCGGTGCCGTCGAACGCGGCGGAGGCGTCCGCGGTGGCCGGATCGTCGAGCACGAGAGGGGTGAGGCCCGGTGCCGGGGGCAGTGTGCCCGCGAGTTCCCGGACGGTGATCACGGTCCGGGCCCCGGCGTCGGACAGCATGTGGGCGAGCCGGTCCCGGGGGTGGTCGGCGTCCAGGGGCAGGTAGGCGGCTCCGGCCTTCATCACGGCGAGCAGGGCCACGACGAGTTCCGGGGAACGCGGCAGGGCGACGGCGACGATGTCCTCGGCGCGGGTCCCGCGGGAGACGAGGAGACGGGCGAGCCGGTTCGCGGCGGCGTTCAGCTCCGTGTACGTCAGCTCGCGCTCCTCGCACACGAGCGCGACGGCGTCCGGCGAGCGGCGCACCTGTGCCTCGAAGGCGGCGGGCCAGGACAGGTCGGTCACCTCGCGCGGCGAGGTGCCGAACGCGTCGAGCAGCAGGGCGCGTTCGGCGTCGGTGACAAGGCCGAGCCGGCCGATCGGGCGGTCCGGCTCCGTGGTGAGGGCGTGGAGGAGGGCGAGGAAGCGCCGCTCGTGGTCGCGCAGGGTCGCCTCGTCGCAGACGGCCGCGTCGGCGTCGAGGTGCAGGCGCAGGCCGCCCGTGTCCGCCGTCCCGGCGAACGTGAAGGCGAGGTCGCTGACGGGGCCGAGCCATTCCGGGCGGAGTTCGGCCGTGCAGCCGGTGAAGCGCAGGCCGTCGGAGCGGGGCAGGATGTTGACGGTGGGGCCGACGAGTTCCGCGACACCGCCGACGAGTCCGAGGTCCTTCGCCAGGTCCTCGGCGCGGTGGCGGCTGTGCTCGACCGCCTCGGCGACGGCGTCGCGGACCTGCGTCACCAGGTCGGACACGAGGGTGGCGGGACGGACGGTCAGCCGCAGCGGGACGACGTTGGAGACCATGCCGGGCACGACGGCCGACACGGCGTCCCGGCGGGCCGCGACGGGCAGGCCGAGGACCAGGTCCTGCTCGCCGGTGACGCGGTGCAGATACGCGGCGACGGCGGCGAGCAGCACCCGGGAGGACCGGGTGCCCGCGCGGCCGGCGGCCGTGTGCAGCCGGCGTGTCACGTCGGCGGAGAGTTCCACGGACCGCCTCAGGCGCCGGGCCGTGAGCGAGGGCGCGCGTCCGGCCAGGCGTACGGGCTCGGAGCGGTCCGCCATGCGCTCCTGCCACCAGGCGCGGTCCTGCGCGTACCGCGGGGAGGCCCGGTGGCCGAGGTCGGCGTCCACCAGCCGTGACAGGGACCAGCCGGGGCGCGCGGGAGCCTGCTCCCCCAGGGTGTAGAGGTCGCCGGCCCGGCGGGTGATCAGCGCCACGCCCGTGCCGTCGACGGCGAGGTGGTGGTACCGCTGGTACCACCAGACCCGGTCGTCGGCGAGCCGGAGCAGGGCCTGGGCGAACAGCGGTCCGCGGGCCGGGTCGGCCGGACGGTCCCGCTCGGCGGCGATCCAGCCGCCGGCGGCCTCCTCCGCGTCGGCCGACCCGCGCAGGTCGACGACCGGCACGTCGACGACGGCGGCGACGGGTGTCTGGCGGGGGCCGTGCTCCCCCTGCGTCACCCGCACATGGAGGCACTCGGCCTCTGTGACGGTCTGCCGTACCGCGGCGCCGAGGCGGTCGAGGTCGATGTCACCGCGCAGGTCGAGGGCGAAGACGATGTTGTAGGCGGAGCTGTCCGGCTCGATCTGCTGGGCCAGCCAGATTCCGGATTGCCCACCGGTCAAGGGAATTCCGGGTGCGGATGTCCGTTCCGACTCGACGTCAAACATCGTGCGCGATGGCCTTTCCCTGGAGGTACGGCGGTGGGGGTGACGGACGACCGGGCGCGGGGGAGGCTCCTCGGCGAGAGGCGCGAGGCGAGAGGCGCCAGGCACGCCGGGACGGCCGTCCCGCCACCGGACGGCGCCGCCCTCCCCCGCTCCGCGTCAGCGGCGGGACGCCGCTCGACGGATCATCTGACGGATCAGCGGATCACTTGACAGCCGTCAGCAAGGGCTCGATCTCGTCGATCGCGTACGGGATCGACAGGACCGTGTTGAAGGAGAACGCGGCGCCGATGTCCGGGTCCTGGTACGGCACGAACAGGTCCCGCTTCTCCTGGCTGACCTTCAGCTTCTTGTAGAGGGGCTCGGCCTTGATGCGGTCGTTGGCGTCGGTGCTGGAGGTGACCCACACGAGCCGGTCGACGTCGAGCACGTTCAGCTTCTCGGCGCTCAGCTCGGCGACGTTCCAGCCCGGCTTGGCGAGCGAGTCGATCTCCGGCTTCAGCTTGAATCCGAGCTCCTGGAAGAAGATCGACTTGGGGTCGGTCTTCGTGAACGCCGAGTACTTGCCCGCCTCGAAGCTGTCCGCGACGGCGAGGGTGTTCTCGGCGAACTCGGGGTGCTCGCCGCGGACCGCCTCGAAGCGGTCGTCGATGTCGGAGATCAGCTTCTCGGTCTCGGTCTCCTTGCCGAGGGACTTGCCGATCTGGCGGGTCATCACCTGCCAGGACGCGCCGTAGTCGGGCAGCCCCTTGGGCTGGGCGACCACCTTGGTGAACTTCGAGAGCGTGTCGAACTGCTCCTTCTTCATGCCGGAGTACTGCGCGATCACCAGGTCGGGCTTGAGTGCCGCGATCTTCTCGATGTTGTACTCGTCGCGCTCACCGACGATCTGCGGCTTCGTGGACCCCCACTTGTCCTTCGTCCACGGCCACTTGCCGTACGGCTGCTCCTTGAACCAGTCCACCGCCCCGACCGGCTCGACCCCGAGCGCCAGCACGGCGTCCTGGTCCGACAGGCCCAGGGTGACGACCCGCTTCGGCTCCTTGTCGATCGTCGTGCTGCCGTACTTGTGCTCCACCGTCACGGGGAAGGCGCCGGACGGCTTCCCGGCGCCGTCCGACGCGTCGGACGGGGAGTCCGTCTCGTCGGAGCCGCCCCCACAGGCGGCCAGGGCGAGCGCGGCGACGACGGCGGCGGCCACGCGTGGGAGATGTCGTGCGGTGCGGGTCGGAGCGGAGCGCGTACCAGTGAACACGGGTGTTCCTTTCACGGGGATCTCATCAGTGCGTGCCGCGCCCGCCGGGTGCGACGGCGCAACCCGGCGGGCGAGGCGTGTGGGGGGCTCGGCCAGGACGGAGTCCTGGGGACAGAGGGCTCCCTAGCGGACGGAGCCGATGCCGTCGGCGATCGGCCTGGGGGCGCCGTGCTCGGGCGCCGGCCGCCTGCCGAGGATGGAGTCCAGGATCTCGCCCACCCGGATCGCGGTGTTGGAAAGGAGCGACGACGTGATGCCGTGGGTGTGTTCGGTGCCGCCCTGGAGGTAGATGCCGCAGCGCAGTTCGGGGTCGGTCGTGACACGGTAGTCCCGCTCGACGCGGACGCGTCCCTCCTCGTCCCGGTGGCAGTGCTCGGCGACCGGGCCGAGGAGCCCGGCGGGGTCGGCGGGGCTGTAGCCGGTGGCGTAGACGACGACATCGGCGTCGAGGGTCGTCTCCTCCCCCGTGACCAGGGAGGTGACGAAGGCGCTGACCCGGTCGCCCCGGTCCTCGACCCCGGTGAGGCGGGAGACGTTGAGGAAGCGCAGACGCTCCGTGCCGAGGACCTTCTCCTGGTACGCCTGCCGGTAGAGGTCGTCGATCAGGTCGATGTCCACCACCGAGTAGTTGGTGTTGCCGTGGTAGGCCATCAGCTTGCGCTTCACGTCGGTGGGAGCCGTGAAGTACTCGTCGACGGCGGAGGGGTCGAAGATGCGGTTGGCGAAACTGCTGTCGTCGGCGGGGCTGTAGCCGTAGCGGGAGAAGACGGCGCACACCTCGGCCTCGGGGAAGCGGCGGTGCAGATAGGCGACGTTCTCGGCCGCGCTCTGTCCGGCGCCGACGACGACGAAGCGGGTGGGGTCGATCCCGTCCAGGCTCTCGACCTTCGCGAGCAGTTCGGAGTTGTGCCACACACGCGCCGACCGCTGGACGCCGTCGGGCATGATCGGGCGGAGTCCCGTGCCGATGACCAGGTTCCGGGCCCGGTGGACCACCGTCTCGGTGCCGGACCGGGCCGTCACGTCCAGGTACTCGACGACGCCGTCCCGCAGGACGGGTTCGACGGCGACGACCTCGTGGCCGTAGGAGACCATGTCGTCGACCTTGGCCGCGGCCCACTCGAAGTAGTCGTGGAACTCGACGCGGAGCGGGAAGAGGTTCTTGTGGTTGACGAAGTCGATCAGCCGGCCCCTGCTCTGCAGGTAGCACAGGAAGCTGTAGTCACTGGACGGATTCCGCAGCGTCACCAGGTCCTTGAGGAAGGACACCTGCATGGTCGCGTCGTCGATCAGCATGCCGCGGTGCCAGCCGAAACTCGGCTGCCGCTCGAAGAAGTGAGCGGTGACGGCCTCCTGCCTTCCGACGCGGGTGTTGTGCTCGCTCAGCGCTATCGCCATGGCCACATTGGACGGTCCGAAACCGATGCCAATGAGGTCGTGGACCAGAGGGGCGTCGCCAGGAAGACCCTGAGACATGTCACTCCCATCGTGCGGAACCACCGCCTGTCAGGCGTGGGACGAAAAGAACGCGACACCGGACGCGGTGTCGCCGCCTGTCAGGCACAACTTAGGTAAAGCTAACCTCACCTGCGTCAAGCTGTCGACAGGACAAACCGGACAGCTGACAAACGATCAGCTCTCAAGTGGCCTGAAAGAAGCGCTTGTTGTGCTCTTAGGTAAGGCTTGCTTTACTTGGCGCCGTGTTGTTCGCTCGTCCGAGGAGGAAGCCCATGCGGGTGGTCATGTTCGGTTACCAGACCTGGGGGCACCGCACCCTCAAAGCACTCCTGGAGTCCGAGCACGATGTCGTGATGGTCGTGACACACCCCAAGAGCGAGCACGCCTACGAGAAGATCTGGAACGACTCGGTCGCCGAACTCGCCGAGGAGCACGGCGTCCCCGTCGTCATCCGCAGCCGGCCCGACGACGAGGAACTGTTCGACCTCCTCAAGGGGGCCGACCCGGACATCATCGTGGCCAACAACTGGCGCACGTGGATCCCGCCGCGCATCTACTCGCTGCCCCGCCACGGCACGCTGAACGTCCATGACTCGCTCCTGCCGAAGTACGCCGGCTTCTCACCCCTCATCTGGGCCCTCGTCAACGGCGAGAGCGAAGTGGGCGTCACGGCCCACATGATGGACGAGGTGCTCGACGCCGGCGACATCGTGGACCAGCGCGCGGTCACGGTCGGGCCCACCGACACGGCCACCGACCTGTTCCACAAGACCGTCGACCTCATCGCCCCGGTCACCGTCGGCGCCCTCGCCCGGATCGCCGCCGGGGAGACCGAGTTCACCCCGCAGGACCGCTCCAGGGCGACGTTCTTCCACAAGCGGGCCGAGGAGGACATCCGGATCGACTGGGGCTGGCCGGCCGACGTCCTGGAGCGCCTGGTCCGCGCCCAGTCGGCGCCGTACCCGAGCGCGTTCACCTTCCACCGGGGCAGGCGCCTGGAGATCCTGGCCGCCGCCGTCTCCGAGGGCCGCTACGGCGGCACCCCAGGCCGCATCTTCTACCGCGAGGGCGACGGTGTCGTCGTCGTCGCGGGTGCCGACGCCCGCACCGGCCTCAACCACGGTCTGGCCGTCACACGCGTGCGCACGGAGGACGGCCGGGAGCTGCCCGCGACCGAGTACTTCACCTCCATGGGCGGATACCTCACCCGCCACCCCTGAGGGCCGCCCCCTCCGAACCCCGGCGCCCCCGGACGGTCCCGGGGGCGCCGGCCCCGCTGCGACACGAGTACGTCGGGCACACCCGGCCCGCGAGGAGAACGAGGGACATCGACGGAATGACGCACACCGACCTGACGATCGGCAGCCCCCCGCGCGCCGCCCCGCCCCCGGCACCGCACCGGAACACCCCGGGTCGACCGCGTCCGCGTACGACACCCCCCAGCGTGCTGCACCTCAACGCCTATCTGATGTACGCGACCGGCAAGGCCGCACGCCGCAGGCTCACCGAGCGGCTGACCGCGCACAACCTGCGGTTATGGCATCTGATGGTGATGGCTCTGGTGGCCGATCTGGGCCCGCAGATGAAGACCGCCCTCGCCACCCGGCTCGACATGAACCCCAGCGACCTGGTGAAGATCGTCGACGATCTGGTCAGGACCGGCCGGGCCGAGTGCCTCCGGGACGAGGCCGACCGGCGCCGGGTCCTCGTCCGTCTCACGCCCGAGGGCCGGTCGTTCCTGGAGCTCCTCGACGCGGACATCGCGTCGGCGGACGACGAGGTGCTGGCCCCGCTGGACGAGCGCGAACGCGAGGTGCTCTCCTCCCTGCTCCGCCGGGTCCACCGGCACCTCGAACCGGCCCCGGCGGGCGTGGTCCGCACCCGCCCGGCCCACGACACGGCCCCCCGGCACCCGGAGGCCGCCCGGCCGCAGCACTGACCGTGTCACCCGTTCGCGTCCACGGGGCGGCCGCCCGGCGGCGTCGCCGCCGGTCCCTTCCCGGCGGCGCTCAGTGCGTGCCGTCGCCCGCCGGTGTCCAGGGGGCCGGGCCGGTGCCGTCGCTCCATGCCTCCAGCGCCGCCCGGTCCAGGCACCGTATTCCGCACTGTTCGGCGTACTCGGCGGCCGGTGCCGTGAAGTCGCTCGTGGTCACGAGGACGGCGACATCGGCCTCGTGCACCGTCCAGCACGTACCGCCGAAGCGCTGCAGGTCCTGGGAGCCGACCCGGTTGTCCTCGCTGTAGCGCTTGCACTGGACGACCAGCCGGCGGCCGTCGGGGGTGACGGCCAGGACGTCCGCTCCCAGATCACCCGCGCCGCCGACGACGTCGACCCCGGTGCAGCCGTCCCGCGCGCACAGGGCGGCCACGGCCTGCTCGAACTCGTCGGCGTCGAGGGCGTCGTAGCCGACCGCCCCCTCCCCGGCCTCGACGGTGTCGTCCCGGGGCACGGCCTGCCGGGGCACGGACGGGGGCGGCGGCTGCGCGGCCGGTGTCTCCAGCGCCTCCAGCGTGGTCCGTGTCGCCGCCTCCAGCGCCGCGGCGGCCCGCCGCGCGGCACGGGCGGCGGAGAGACTCCGGCGCCTGCGGCGCAGCACCAGCGCGGAGGAGACCGCGACCAGGCACAGGGCCGCCTGCCACACGGGCCGCCGCTCGACGGCCGCGATCGCGGTGCGCACGGCGAGCCCCGTGGCGCACACGACGAGGGCGAGAAGACCGAAGTACACGGCGGTGGCACGCAGGTCGAAGCGACGGCGGCCGGTGCGTCGTACGCGGCGTGCGGGTGTCGTCACGGTGTCGGGGGCCTCTTTCCGGTCGGTACGCCGATCACTGAGACCTTGTGCCCGGGACTCGCCCGCTCACCCCGCGCTCCTCACCGCCTCACGTCCGCCGCGGCGCCTGCGGACGACGCCCGCCGGGCGAACGGAGGGATGTCCGGCCCCTGCGGCAGCAGTTCCGTGACGACGAAGGCGATGACGGCGGCCAGGACCACGAGCGCCACCGTGTCCACGTTGCCCAGCAGGAGCACGACCAGCACCACACTGCTCACCGGCACCCGCAGGGCCGCGGTCACCGACGCGGCCATCCCGGCCGCCATCGCCGGAACCAGCCCCAGACCGGGCAGCGGTGCCAGCAGGACACCGGCCGCCCCGCCCAGGAACAGGGAGGGGAAGACGGGGCCACCGCGCAGGCTGCCCAGACACAGCATGTAGGCCAGGCCCTTGAACACCAGCACCGCGACGAGCGCGCCCACCGGCCAGGCGTGCGGGTCGTGCGCCAGCTCGGTCAGCGCGGACTCCCCGGACAGCGCGGCCTCGGCGGGCGAGCGTCCGGTGGAGACGGCGTAGAGCGTGATGCAGACCGCCGCACCCAGCGCACACAGAAAGGTGTTCCGCAGCGTGTGGTTCGCGACGAAGCGGGCCGCGAACCGCCCGCCCACGAAGATCCAGTGGACGACGAACGCGATGACCGGCGCCAGCACCAGCACCCACAGCACGTCCGGCCAGTCGAGCGGCGGCGGCTTGGGCAGGCCGATGTCCAGGCTGCCCGTCTCCAGACCGGTCCAGTGCACGAACCCGGTGAAGATCAGGTCGCCGACACCGCTGGCGAGCAGCGCCGGCAGCATCACCGCGAACAGCTGCGGCCCGCCCACGCCGGCGACCTCCATCAGCAGCACCGCGCCCACCACGGGATTGCCGAACAGCGCGGAGATGGACGCCGCCGCCCCGGCCGCGCCGAACAGTGCCGTGCTCTTCTCGTTCTGCGGTGCCCGGGCCAGGCTCGCGAAGAGCAGCGCGAGTCCGCCGCCCAGGGCGATCAGCGGCGCCTCGGGGCCCAGCACGACGCCGAGCGGCAGACCGACGATCGCGGCGATCACGACACCCGGCAGCGCCTCCTTCGTCACCCCGCCCGAATGGAGCCCGGCGACCGGGATGTGCCCGCCCCGGCCGGGAAGACGGGTGACCACCAGGGCGACGACGAGTCCCGCCACCGCCATCAGCGGCAGCCCCCACCACCAGGGCGCCTGTTTCCAGCCCAGGTCCTTCGGCCAGTCCGTCCAGATGAACCGCTGGATCTGGTGGATCGCCACGAGGAACCAGAACGCGATCAGCGCCACCGGCACACCGATCAGCCCGCAGAAGACCAGGGCCCTGCGGTACTCCGGCCGGCGCAGCATGGTCCGCAGCACGTCGGCCTCCTGGGGCTGACCGCCCGGCGCGGCCCCGGCGCGGTTCTCCGACGAGGTTCCGGCGATGGGGTCCTCCTTGCTCGGCGCGGTACGGGGCGGGCCGGGGCCGGCCGTGTGCGGGACGGTCCTGCGGCGCCCGTCGGCGCCCTGGGGGTCATTGGATCACCGGACAGGGAGCGTCGCACGCCGTGGGCGCGTGCCGGCGGGGAGGTTCAGGAGGCCAGCTGGTAGATGCTCCTGCCGACCAGGAACACCCCCGCCACCAGCGACACGCCGACCAGTGCCCGGTTCTGGTGCGTCTGGAGCCAGGTGCGGAGGCTCCCGAGGCGCACCCGGGCCGCGTCGGGGGCCAGCGCCATGTAGATCTCCATCGCCAGCAGGCTGCTCGTGGCCAGGACGCAGTACGCGATCAGCACCAGGTAGGAGGAGGACTCGGACAGGTCGGCCCCCACCACCGTGGCCCCGCCCGCCGCCACGAGCCCCCACGGCTGGAGCAGCGGGCCCATGCCCGCCGCGGTCCACGCGGAGGAACGGTCGAGCCGCGCCATCATGCCGCCCGAGGACTCGCCGGAGGACTTGTGCCGGTGACGCGGCCCCGTCCTGTGCCGGTACCAGGCGTACCCGACGAGCAGGACGCCGATGGCGAGCTTGACGGCGGACGAGGCGGTGGACGGCGGGGACCTGGGCGGCGGAGGCTTCCCGCCGGTGGTGATCAGCACGGCGACCAGGACCACCACGAAGCAGGCGAGCCAGGCGAGGATGAAGGCCAGACCCTTCCAGGCGCCGTTCCGGGCCGAGAGCACCAGGACGAACGCGGTCACGGACAGCGGGAACACGGCGATGGCCAATCCGATGACCACAAGGTCAAGCACCATCGCGGCCCCCGCACGGCTCCGCGGGCCCGGCCGGCGGGCCGCTCTCGCTCATGCCCCCATCTTCGCCGCCCTGTCAGGACGTCACAAATCCATGCAGATGCCCTCTTCTCTCTCTTCTCGCCCTCATCCGCGCGGCTTCATCCGTTCGGCCGTCGTCGCGAGCCGTACGGTGACACGGGCGGCAGGCTGACAGCATGCAGAAGCGCAGCCGGCAGCCGAAGCCCTCGGCGGCGGCGCGGCTGCTGGCGCTGCGGGTCCGGACCGAGACCCGGTTTCCGCTGATCACGCATTTCATGGCGCGGCTGATCTCGGTGAACGTGTTCGACTCGGCGACGCGGCTGGCCGCGCAGACGTTCCTCACCGCGGTCCCGCTGCTGTTCCTGGTGGCCTCCCTCGCTCCGCAGGAGGTGCGTGATCAGTTCGTCCACTCCCTGCACGATCTCTTCGGTCTGTCCGGGAGCGCCGACGCCGAGCTGCGGAAAGCCTTCCACGGCGCGGACAGCACCTCCGACGAGCTGCGGCAGACCACGAGTGTCGTCAGCGGGCTGATGGTGCTGATCTCGGCCACCGCGTGCAGCCGCGCCATGCAACGGCTGTGCCAGCGCGCCTGGCACATGCCCAAGGCGAGCGCCCGGACGGCCGCCTGGCGCTGGATCGTCTGGCTCGTGGTGTGGCTGGTCGTGCTCTCCGTGCAGGGGAGCCTGCGCAACGGTTTCGGCGCCGGTCTGTGGCTGGGCGTGCCGTTGCTGCTGCTCCTGCAGATCGGCATGTGGTGGTGGACCCCGCATCTGCTGCTGGCCGCGCGCGTGCCGTGGCTGCCGCTGCTGCCGGGCGCGCTGCTGACCGGCGCCGCCCTGTGCGTGCTCACCTGCACCGCGCCGCTGTACATGTCCCAGGCGCTCGACCACAGCCTGGAGAAGTACGGCTCGCTGGGCGCGGTCTTCACCCTGCTGTCCTGGCTCATCACGCTGTGCGTGGTGGTGACCCTGTGCATCACCGCCGGGGCGGTCGTCGCCCGGGAGCCCTGGGCGGTCCGCCGCCTGGGCACACCCGAACCACCGGGTCCCGGCCCGCCCTGACACCAGGGTCACCGCCCAGGCACGGCAGCGACGGGTCCCGGACCGGGCCTCGGCGGGGCGCTAGGGGCTGTCGTGGCGGGCGACGGAGAAGTCGACGTGGAGCGCGTAGCGGTGGGCCACGTAGGAGCTGACCGTGTACTCCAGCGGTGCTCCGTGCTGGTCGGTGATGGAGCGCGTCTCGACGAGCATCGGGGTGGCGGCGTCCACGCCGAGTCCGGGTGCGTCGTCGCCGGCGCTGCGGGCGGTCAGGACGGAGGAGCCGAGGGTCGGATGCAGGCCGAGACGGCGCAGCGCGTTGTGGAGGGAGCCGGTCTCCAGGTCCGCGGTGAGCAGGGCTTCGAGGGCCGCGGGGAAGGCGGCGTGCTCGACGGCGACGGGCACGTCGTCGAAGAGACGGACGCGGCTGATCGCGACCACGGCGGCGTCCTCGCCGGCGGCGTCCGGGTACAGCGCGGCGGCCTCGGGTCCGGTGGCGGGGCGCAGACCGGCGCGCAGGACGCGGGAGCGGGGCGTCCTGCCGGTCGCGCGGGCCTGGTCGTGGAAGCTGAGCAGGGTGCCGACGGGGCGGGCGGCGGCGGTCCTGCGCACGAAGCTGCCGCGGCCGGGCACGCGTTCCAGCAGGCCGTCGCGTTCCAGTCCGGCCAGGGCCGCCCGCACGGTCATGCGCGAGACGCCGAACTCCTCGGCCAGCCGTGGCTCCGAGGGGAACGGGTCGCCGTCGGCGGCGTCGGCCAGGCGGCGGCGCAGCTGCTTCTCGATACGTGCGTACAGGGGCTGCGGTGCGGCCATGGCAGGCGTCGTCCTCCGGTTCGGCGGGATCCGTCGCGGGCCGGTCGAAGGGCCCGTCGACATCACCATCTTCACCTGTATAGGCTGTATAGACAGCTTACGGACGACCGGAGGGAACCACCATGTCCGTCGCCTCGATCTCCGCCGACCCCTGGAAGGGCCCGCTGCCCTCGGTCGAAGAAGCGGCGAAGATGATCGACCACTCCCTGCTGCGGCCGGAGCTGACCCCGGCCGAGGTCTCCGAGGGACTGGCGACCGCGCTGGCGTACCGCACCGCCTCGGCCTGCGTGCGCCCCGCCGACGTGGCGACGGCCGTGACGGCCCTCGCGGGCAGCGGGGTCGCGGTCGGGACCGTGGTCGGTTTCCCCCACGGCGGCACGACCACCGCGGCCAAGGTCTTCGAGACCCGTGAGCTGGTCGCCCTGGGGGCGCAGGAGATCGACATGGTCATCGACATCGGCCGGCTGCGCGGGGGCGACGCCGCGTACACGCGGGACGAGATCGCCGCGGTCGTGGAGGCCGCGCAGGGCCGCACGGTCAAGGTGATCTTCGAGAACGCGTATCTGGACGACGCCCGCAAGGTCGCCGGGTACCGGGCGGCCGAAGCGGCGGGGGCGGCCTTCGTGAAGACCAGCACGGGCTTCGCCCCCGGCGGAGCGACCCCCGACGACATCGCCCTGATGCGGCGGACCGTCTCGCCGCACGTCCGGGTCAAGGCCGCCGGCGGTGTCCGCACCCTCGACGCCCTGCTCCGTCTGCACCGTCTGGGCGCCACCCGCTTCGGCGCGACGGCCACCGCAACGATCCTGGACGACCTGCGCGGCCGCCTCACGGGCGCGGCTCCCCTGCCGGCCGGCGGACCGGCCGGCGGATACTGAGCGCGTCCCGGGACGCGGGGACCGGCCGGACCCGACCGGACGCGGCACGGATTGTCGGGTCGGCGGCGGTGTCCGCCTCCTAGCGTGGTGGTCCAGGAAAGGGAAGGACGACAGAAGTGCTGGATCGCCTCAACAAGGCCCTGGACCACATCGAGCACCGTCTCGACCAGCAGGTCGACGTGACGGAGCTGGCGCGCATCGCGGCCACCTCGGAGTATCACCTGCGCCGGATGTTCTCGGCGCTGGCGGGCATGCCGCTGTCGGAGTACGTCCGCCGCCGGCGGCTCACCGTCGCGGGCGCGGCGGTGCTGGCGGGGCGGGAGTCACTGCTGGACATCGCGACGCGGTACGGCTACGGCTCGGGCGAGGCTTTCGCGCGGGCCTTCCGCGCCCTGCACGGCACGGGGCCGGGTGACGCCCGCCGCACCGGCGCGGCGCTCGTCTCCCAGCCCCGGTTGTCCTTCCGGCTCACCGTCGAAGGGAACAGCAGCATGCGCTACCGCATCGTCGACCGGCCCGGTTTCGGCGTCGTCGGGCTCAAGGCCCGGGTACCACTGGTGCATTCGGGGCCGAACCAGGCGATCATCGACTTCGTCCGCGGGATCGACCGGCCGTGGCTGGAGCAGCTGGAGAAGCTGTCGGACCAGGAGCCGCGGGGCATCGTCGCGGTCTGTGACGATCTGGATCCGAGCCGCGCGGAAGGCACCGAACTCGACTACTACCAAGGGGTCGTGACCTCGCAGGCCGCTCCGGAGGGCACCACGGTGCTGTCCGTGCCGGCCGGCACCTGGGCGGTCTTCAGCACGTCCGGACCGGCACCCGAGGCCATCCAGGAGCTGTGGCGGGACGTGTTCACCCAGTGGTTCCCGTCCACGCCGTACCGCGGCAGGCCCGGCCCCGAGATCCTGCGCACCCGTCTGTCGCCGGACGGGGCCGAGGCCGAGGCCGAGCTGTGGCTCCCGGTGGAGCCGGACCCGAGCTGAGCACGGCACCGGCGGCGAGGACGGCCGCCGGGCGCGGACGGACCGGGGAGGCGGTCGTGCGAGGCCGGAGGTTCAGGAGGCTCCGGCCCGCGCGGCCTCCTCCTCGGTGTGCGCCCTGGCGGTGGCCAGGGCGCCGCCCGCGCTCTCCAGGTGGGCGCGGACGAACCACTGGAACTGTTCGAGGTCACGGAGCTGCTCGATGAGCAGGTCCTCCGTGGCCGGGTCGATGTCACCGGCCTCCTTGACCGCCGCGCGCACCGACTCGATCACGCCCGTGTACACGAGGTCGAGCGCTCCGAGATGGGCGATGGCGTCGGCACGGCCGATGGAGTAGTCGTCCCAGGTGCGCTCACCGACCAGCACGCCCGGGGTTCCCTGGGCGACGCCGCCGAGAGCGGCGATCCGCTCCGCCACGTCGTCGGCCATGTCCCGGACGCGGTCCACCTGCGGGTCGATCATCTCGTGCACGGCGATGAAGTGCGGTCCGACCACGTTCCAGTGCACGTGCTTGAGCGTCAGGTGCAGATCGTTGAGGGCGTGCAGCCGCAGCCGCAGCAGTCCGATCAGCTGTCCGGCCGCCTCGCGCTCGATGCCGGGCACGGTGTACTTCGGGGTCAGGTCCTGTGTCATGGCTCTCCTCTGTCTCTCGGCGGATCACGTCCGGCACACCACCCCGGCTGCCCCGTTTCGCCTGTACCAGACATAGGTGTTCACCTTGCGCGAAGATTCACCCCCTTTCTGGCGCATATCGGCATGAAGTGCCTAGCATGGCCGAACCTCTGCCGGGTCCGCGGCGCTGCCGCGTGCCGATGCCGTCGCCCCCGGCCGTTCCGGTCGGGCTCGCCAGAGGTGCACCATGACCGACCTGCCTCTCCTTCCCCCGGGGGAACTCGACTGGCGCAGCCGCGCCGCCTGCCTGGGAGAAGACCCGGAGCTCTTCTTCCCGTTGACCGATGCCGCGGACGACGCGCAGGTCGCGCGGGCCCGCGCGGTGTGCCGCCGGTGCCGTGTCCTCCTCCCCTGCCGCACCTGGGCGATCGACCACGGCGAGGACGACGGCATCTGGGGTGCGACCACCGCGGCCCAGCGCCGCGCCGTCCGGCGGGCGACGACCGAGCCCCGCCCGGCACGCCGCGGGAGGGGTGAGCGCGGCGGTGCCGCCTCCGAGGCGGCGGGGCAGCCACGCTGAGTCCGGGCCCGCCGCCGTACGCCGGGCCCGCCGCGCCCCGTACGGACTCGCCGCACCCCGCAGGGGCTCGCCGTACGCCGGGCCCTTCCTGCTCCGTACGGTCATGCCGGCCTCGCCAGGCCGACCGTCCCCGTCGCGTCGACGCGGCCCCCGGTCAGGACGGCGAAGCGCAGGCCGAGCGGGTCGCGGACGACCTCGATGCGGGAGCCGCCGCTGTGCACGGGCGCCTGTACGTCCACGCTCAGGCCCGTCACGGCGGCAGACGTCACACCGCAGCTCAGCAGGGCCGCCTGACGGCCGGCCTCCAGAAGCGCAAGGGCGGGCAGCCGGGACGGACCGCCCGGCAGGATCACGGGGTGGCCGGGGTCGCGCGGTGCGACCACGAGCCGCCCCTGGGACTCCCGCGCCACCATGACGTCGAGCTCGGCGGCCGCTCCGACCGCGGCCGCGGGCGGGTGCACGAGGCCGGGCGGCGGCGCCGCGCACCCGTCGCCCGCCCCGCCGCAGGGGCCGGGAGCGACCCGCAGGGTGCACGCGGCGAACCGCTCCCCGGCGTGGAAGTAGTCGGCCGAGATCCGGTAGGCCGCGAGACGGCCCCCGCTCAGCACGGTGTCACCGGTGGTGACGCGCGCGAACACCTCGGTCGCGCCGCCGCTCTCCGCGGGCTGCGGGCTCTCGGCCAGACCGAACCTCACCGACACCGGTTCCAGGACGGCGACGCCCGCCGGCATGAAGCGCCGCTGCACCACCGCGGCGAGCTGGCGCAGCGACTCCGCCATGATCAGCGGATGGTGGGCGACCGGGCTGCGGCGCTCGTTCAGCGGATGCAGACGCGGCCACTGGCACCACGCCTCGAACGCGCAGCGCCCCACCCGCCGTACCGACACGACGAGTATCGCCGCCATCGACTCCAGCCCGACGACGCGCCACAGAGGCGTCGCGTCACCGGTCCGGGGCGGCGGAGGGTGCGCCGCACGGAAGGTGCGCCGCTGCATGCGCGCCTCCTCGGGGAGGAGTCTGCGGCAGAGCCCGGTGCTCCGCCGGCTGTCACCTCTCTTTTCCCCGGTTCGACCGCGATCGGTTGCAGGCCGCCGGGACACGGGACGAACGACGGCGAGACCCGACGCACGCCGCGCCGGTCACGGCAGGTCACACCCGGACGTGCAGCACACAGACGTCGTCACGGCGGGTGCCGGAGGTGACCAGGGCGTCCAGGATCCCGTCGAGGGGACGGTCGTCGGCGGTGCAGGCGGCCGCGGTCCGGGCCAGACGGTCCAGCCCGTCGTCGATGATCTCGCCCGGGGTCTCGACCAGGCCGTCGGTGAAGAGCAGCAGCTGGTCCCCGGGGAGCAGCCGGACCGTGGACGGGGCGTAGTCCGCCTCGGGCATGGCGCCCAGGAGGGCGGTACGGGGCGAGGGCAGATAGCGGGCCTCGCCCTGCCGCAGCAGCAGGAGCGGCAGGTGGCCCGCCTGCACCCAGGTGAGCACCCCGGTCTCCGGCTCGTAGCAGGCCATGATCATGGTGGCGGTGTTGAAGCCGCGTTCGGAGCTGTGCAGCAGAAGGGTGTTCAGACGGGCGAGGATCGTGGCCAGCGGTGTGCCGGTGATGGCCATGCCTTTGGCGGTGAAGCGCAGTTGGGCCATGGTGGCCACCGCGTCCAGTCCGTGCCCGGCGACGTCGCCGACGACGAGCAGCGCGTCCCCGTCCGGCAGTTCGATGGCGCTGTACCAGTCGCCCCCCACCTCGACGCCCTGCTGCTGGGGGCGGTAGGCGACGTCCACGGTGAGCCCCGCGATGTGCAGGGACCGGTGCGCCAGCGGCAGCAGCGCGTGCTGGAGCCGGGCGGCGAGACTGCGTTCGGCCGTGAGCATGGTCCGGTGCGCCTGGACGGCCCGCTCGTGCTCCAGCAGCTGCCGTTCGGCCTGCTTGACGGCCGTGAGGTCCTGGAAGGCGCCGTGGACCTCGACGGGGTCGCCGTTCACGTCCGTCTCGGTCTCCGCGACGATGCGGATGTGCCGGGTCCCGCCGTCGGGGGCGAGGATGCGGAAGGTGTGGTCGACGGGTTCGCCCTGCCCGAGGAGGCGCTGCACGGCTCCGCCGAGCGCGGGAAGGTCCTCGGCGACGACGTGCTCGGGCAGTTCCTCCAGCGTCATCGGGCCGTGGGCCGGGTCGCGGCCGAAGATGCTGTAGACCTCCTCCGACCAGGTGATCCGGTTGCGGACCAGGTCCCAGTCCGTCCAGCCCATCTTCGCCAGACGCTGCATCACCGCCAGCCGGCGCTGCTCGCGCTCCCCGCTGTCGAGGCGGACCCAGGACACGATCAGCCCGGCCCGGCCGGGTGCCGCCCGGACGGCGAAGCGGGACAGGCGCGGGATGCCGGCGACGACCTCCTGGTACTCGAAGGGCTCTCCCTCGTAGCGGACACCGGTCTTCAGCGCACGGACGTATCCGGACCACAGCTCGGTGCCGAACACCGTCGGATAGGTCTCCAGGATGCTCAGGCCCACGAGTTCCTTGCCCCGGCGGGCCCCGATGTCCAGGGCGTCGGGCGACGCGGCGGTGATGCGGAAGTCCTCGACCTCGCCGTCCGCCCCGAACCGCGGTTCGAGGCAGATCACCGAGCCGGGGAGGCCGTCGAGCACGTCCTGCACGGCGGACGACGGCGGACAGCGGTCCGGCTCGCCTCCGGGGGTCTCCTGCCGGCGGGGCGCACGGCGGCTCCAGGAGAAGACACCGTCGCCGGTGGGGTCGGCCGCTTCGGCCGCACCCGCGCCACCCGGCCCAGGTGGGTCCAGCCGTCTGCCGTCACCCGTCATGGCACGAGCATCGCACGGACGGACGGGGCCCCGACAGCAAGATCACGCCGCCCGGTCGCCGAACGTTCTTCGATTCGCACCTTGTACATCGATATGAGACGTGATGGACCGTCGTTCTCCTCCGGCGGGCACCAGGGGGTGGAGCCGTGGCCGCCGCCCTTCGTGTCACCGGCCCGCGTGCCGCCGGTCCGGGCCGCGGACCGGCGGCCGCCGGGTACCCGGGCCGCCCGCCGCTTCCGGCGGCGGGCGGCCCGGGAGCGGGAGGGACGTCGCGGGGCAGACGGGTCAGACCTGCATGCCGCCGCGGGCGATGACGTCCGCGTACCAGTGGGCGCTGTCCTTGAACGTACGCCGCTGGGTGGCGAAGTCGACGTGGACGATGCCGAACCGCTTGCTGTACCCGTAGGCCCACTCGAAGTTGTCGAGCAGGGACCACAGGAAGTAGCCCTGCACATCGGCGCCGTCCTGGATCGCCCGGTGCACCGCCGCCAGATGCGCCCGCAGATACGTGATCCGCTCCGGGTCCTTCACATGCCCCGACGGGTCGGCGTAGTCGTCGTAGGCGGCCCCGTTCTCGGTGATGATCAGGGGCACGCGCGGCAGCTCGTCGCGCAGGCGCAGCAGCAGGGAGTGGAGGCCGTCCGCGTCGACGGGCCAGTCCATGGCGGTGCGGGGGCCGGGGGCGGGCACGAAGCGCACATGGCGTTCGGCGCCCGCCCAGGGCGAGGGGCTCTCGGAGGAGCCCGCGCCGACGACGGTCGGCGAGTAGTAGTTGATGCCCAGGGCGTCGATCGGCGCGGACGCCGTGGCCAGGTCGCCGTCCTCGACGAACGACCAGTCGGTGACCGCGGCCGTGTCGCGGACCAGGTCCTCGGGCAGCCGGCCGTGGAAGACGGGGTCGAGGAAGACACGGTTGCCGACGGCGTCGATCCGGCGGGCCGCGTCCACGTCGGCGGGGTCCGGCGAGAGCGGCCGGACGGCGTGCAGGTTCAGGGTCAGGGAGACCTGCGCGGTGACGGGCACGGCCCGGCGCAGGGCGCCGACCGCGAGGCCGTGCGCCAGGTTGAGATGGTGGGCGGCGCGCAGCGAGGCGAGCGGGCTCGTACGACCCGGGGCGTGCACTCCGCTGCCGTAGCCGAGGAAGGCGGAGCACCAGGGCTCGTTGAGGGTCGTCCAGGTCGCGACCCGGTCGCCGAGGGCGTCGGCCACGATGCCGGCGTACTCCGCGAAGCGGTACGCGGTGTCGCGCTCCGGCCAGCCGCCGGCGTCCTCCAGTTCCTGGGGCAGGTCCCAGTGGTAGAGCGTGGCGACCGGGCGGATGCCCGCGTCGAGGAGTCCGTCGACCATCCGGCGGTAGAAGTCGAGGCCCCGCTGCACGGCGGGACCGCGTCCGGTGGGCTGGACCCGGGGCCAGGCGACCGAGAAGCGGTAGTCGGACACGCCGAGCCGGCGCATCAGCTCGATGTCCTCGTCCAGGCGGTGGTAGTGGTCGGCGGCGATGTCGCCGGTGTCTCCGTTGCGCACCTTGCCGGGGGTGCGGCTGAAGGTGTCCCAGATGGACGGCGTACGGCCGTCCTCCTCGGCGGCGCCCTCGATCTGGTAGGCGGCGGTGGCGGTGCCCCAGCGGAAGCCCTGCGGGAAACGCAGCACGTCGGTGGTGGTGCTGCGGGTGTCGAGTGAGGTCATCGGGTGACGGCTCCAGGTGAGGAGGGGGCGGAAGGGGTGGGCGGGTCAGCCCTCGACGGCGGGTCAGCCCTTGACGGCGCCCTGCATGATGCCGCCGACGATCTGCCGGCCGAGCAGTCCGAAGACCAGCAGGACGGGGAGGGTGCCGAGCAGGGTGCCGGCCATGATCACGGACTGGTCGTGCACATAGCCGCCGCCGAGCTGACGGAGCGCCACCTGCACGGTCGGCTCCTGCGAGGACAGGGCGACGATGGGCCAGAAGAAGTCGTTCCAGGCGGCCATGAACGTCAGCAGGCCGAGCACGGCCATGCCCGGACGGGCGACGGGCACCACGATGGACCAGAAGATCCTCGCGGTCGACGCGCCGTCGACGCGGGCCGCCTCGATCAGCTCGTCGGGCAGGGACTGCACGAGGTACTGCCGCATGAAGAACACGCCGAACGCGGAGACCAGGCCCGGCAGGATCACCGACTGGAGCTGGTTCACCCAGCCCAGTTCGGCGATCAGCATGAACAGCGGGATCACTCCCAGCTGGGGCGGGATCATCATCGTGCCCACCGTCACGGCGAGCAGGGCGTTGCGGCCCTTGAAGCGGAGCTTGGCGAAGGCGAAGCCGGCGAGGGTGCAGCACAGCACGGTGCCGGCGGTGATCGAGCCGGAGACGATGAGCGAGTTCAGCAGCGCCTTGCCGATGTCCGCCTCGTCGAGGACCGCCTCGAAGTTGCGGATCAGGTGCGGGCCGGGCACCAGCGTGGGCGGCACCTTCGCCAGGTCCGCGTTGGACCGGCTGGCCGCGACCAGGGTCCAGTAGAAGGGGAAGGCGGAGACGAGCACGGCCAGGACCAGGACCGCGTACGCGAACGGCCCGGCGTGCAGGGTGCGGCCGGCCCCGGAGGAGCGGCGCCGCTTCTTGGGGGGCTGTGCCTCGGACGGCCGGACGGTCGGCGGGTCGGCGAGCGCGGTCATCGGCCGGCCTCCTTACGGGAACGGCGGCGCGCGATCAGGGCGTTGCCGCCGACCAGGGCCAGGATCAGCAGGAACATCACCCAGGCGATGGCGGCCGCCCGGCCCAGGTGGAAGAAGCCCCAGCCCTGCTCGTACAGGTAGAGGCCGAGCGTCTGGTACTGGTGCGCGATGCCGCCCGAGATCGATCCCTCGAACAGCAGCGGTTCACCGAAGAGCTGGGTGGCGCCGATGGTGGAGACGACGACGGTGAACAGGATCGTCGGACGCAGTCCGGGCAGGGTGACATGGACGAACTGCCGCCACTTGGAGGCCCCGTCCACCTCCGCGGCCTCGTACAGCTCGCTCGGGATGGACTGCATGCCCGCCAGGTAGATCAGCGCGTTGTATCCGGTCCAGCGCCAGACGACGATGCTGGAGACGGCGATCTGCGAGGCGAGGGTGCCGCTCTGCCAGTCGATGGGGCCGATGCCGACGAGCCCGAACACGTAGTTGACGAGGCCGAAGTCACGGCCGTAGAGCTGGGCGAAGACGAGGGTCGCGGCCGCCACCGAGGTGGCGTACGGCAGGAGCATCGCGGTCCGCACGAACGTCCGGCCGCGCAGCTTGTAGTTGAGCAGGTGGGCCAGACCGAGAGCCATCACCAGCTGGGGCACGGTGGACAGCACACCGATGGTGAACGTGTTGCGCAGGGCGGTCCAGAAGAACTCGTCGCCGAACAGGGCGGTGTAGTTCCCGAATCCCCGCCATTCCATGTCGCCGGGGGTCTGGAGCTCGACCCGGTAGAGGGAGACGAACGCCGTGTAGATCAGGGGGAAGAGGCCGAACGCCGCGAAGAGGGTGAAGAACGGGGCGATGTAGGCGTACGGCGAGAACCTCTGCCAGGCGCGCCGGACGGCGCCGGATCGCGGGGGCGGGGCGAGCGGCGCCGGGGGCGCCGGGGTCATGGGTTCGGTGAGGGTCACGTGCTGCCCTTCGAGAGGGTGGAGGCGGTCGGTCGGTCCCTGCGCCGCCCCGGCCTGACGGACCGGGGCGGCGCAGGGTGCCTGTGCGGCGGATCGGGGCGTGGGATCCCGCGCGGGTTCCCGGCCGGTCCGGTCAGCCGAGGGTGTTCTCGACGCCCTTCTTGGCGTTCGACCATGCCTTCTCGGGCGAGGTGCCCTTGCGCTCCACCTCGCTCAGCGCGTTGGTGATCTGCTGGTTGATGTTCTGGTCGTGCACACCGAGGACCTGGACCGGGGCCGACTTGGCCGCGTCACCGAAGATCTGTCCGATCGGCGCGCCGGAGAAGTAGGGGTCCGTGGTCTTGGCGACCTGCTCGATCGCGCCCGTGGAGGAGGGGAAGTTGCCCTGCTTGCGGAAGAGCTTGGCCTGCTGCTCGGGCGCCGTCAGCCACTTGATCAGCTCGTACGCCTCCTTCTTGTGCTCGGCCGCGCGCGGGACGGTGAGGTAGGAACCGCCCCAGTTGCCGGAGCCACCGGGGAGGGCCGCGATGTCCCACTTGCCCTTGCCCGTGTCACCGGCCTGGCCCTTGATGTAGCCGAGCATCCAGGCGGGGCACGGGATGGTGGCGAAGGAGCCCGCGGCGAACGCCTGGTTCCACTGCGGCGACCACTGGTCGAGCTTGGCGCTCAGGCCGCTGTCAGCCGCCTCGACGGCGTGGTCCCACGCGTCGATCAGGGCGGGGTTCTTCTCCCAGATCAGCTCGCCGGAGGCGTTGTAGTAACGCTCCTCGTGCTGCCCGATCATGATCGAGTAGAGGCTGCCGATGCTGTCCAGCCAGGCGCTCTTGGCGGGGGCCTTCGCCTTGTACTGCTTGCCGAGCGCGAGGTAGCCGTCCCAGGTGGACCAGCGCTTGGCCAGTTCCTCGCGGTCGGTGGGAAGTCCGGCCTTCTTGAAGAGGTCGGCGCGGTAGCACATCGCCTCGGGGCCGACGTCGGTGCCCAGGCCGAGGATCTCGCCGTTCTTGCCGGTCGCGGCGGCCCACTTGGCCTCGGCGAACTGGTCCTTGAGCGAGTCGGCGCCGTACTTCTTCAGGTCCTCGAACTTGTCCGCCTGCTGCTGGGTGACCGAGGCGATACGGCCGACCTCGATGCCCTGGACGTCGGCGAGACCGCCGCCGCCGGCCAGCCGGGTCTGGAGCGACTTCCAGTAGTCGGCCTCGTCCTCGGTGTCCGTCTGCTTGATCGTGACATTGGGGTGCAGCTTCTCGTACTCCGCGTAGAGGCCGGCCTCCTTGTAGCCGAAGGAGCCGAAGAGGTCCACGGTGAGGGTGACCTTGCCGCCCGCGCCGCTGGTGGACTCGGTGTCCGAACTCCCGCAGGCGGCGAGCAGTGCCCCGGTGAGCACGACCGCCCCCAGACGGGCGGCGGTTTTCCTGGTGGCTCGGGCGATGGGCATGGGAAGCCTCCCTTGGCTCCGGTCGAGCGAGAGCGTTTGAGAGCGCTCTCAAGAATGCGATTGGAGCGTGCCTGCGACGAGAGAGATCCGTCAAGCCTTGAAGGCGTAACAGGTTGGAATCGGCGGTGAGACGGGCTCCGCCTTCGAGAGATGGCCACGGGGGCCTGCCGGCAAGGGCGCGCAGGTCAGGGGTGTGCAAGGGGTCCCCGGACGGGGGCGGTGGATCCGCCGGGCCGGCGGACAGGGACGCGCCCACGGGCGCCCGGGAACCCTCCCGGGCGGCGCGGACCGGCCCGCCGACGGCGGCGAAGGCGACGGCCGGAGAGCACGGACAGACCGGGTCGAAGGCGGGCAGGCGGGCGGGCAGGCAGGCGGGCAGGCGGGCAGGCCCAGGGTGCGCACGGACGACGTGGACCGGCGCGACGCCCGGCGCGGGAGAACGGCAGGTCAACGGGCAGACGCACGACGCCGGTCCGGAACCTCACACGAGGCCACGGACCGGCCCGCCGACGACTGCGACCGCAACGGGCCGCGGCGTGCGTGCCCGCGCAGGCGGTCGCATCCTCACGCGGGCCGGCCGAGGGCCGGGCCGACGGGACGGCAGCTCGACGGCAGGCCGACGGCGTACGTGCGGGCGCGGCGCCCGCGCAGGGGACGACCGGAGCCCCGCCGCCGGAAAGGCGCACGGGGGCGCGGAGGCGGCCGCAGCCGGGCGGAGAGCCCCTGCTCAGAGCCCGCGCCGGGGCGGGACACGAGGGCGGGCGGCCCCTCCGGGCGAGGCCGGTCACCGCCCCGGGCGAGGCCGGTCGCCGGCTGGACCCGCGCGTCACCGGACGAGCCGCACACAGAGCCGCACACGGAGCCGCACGCGGCTCCTCACGGCCCCTCACGCCGAGGCGCGCCGGACCAGTTCCGTGGGGGTGATCAGGGACGCGGCGCCGGAGTCGTGGGTCTTGTCCAGCAGCCTCATCAGCAGTTTCACCATCAGCCGCCCCATGCCCTCGACGTCCTGGTGCACGGTGGTCAGCGCCGGGTCGCTCTTCAGGACGACCGAGTCCATGTCGTCGAAGCCGACGACGGCGACGTCGTCCGGCACCCGCCGTCCGCGCTCACGCAGCGTGCGCAGCGCTCCCAGGGCCATGAGGTCGTTGGACACGAACACCCCGTCGACGTCCGGCCTCCGGTCGAGCAGCTCGGCCATGGCGCGGGCCCCGCTCTCCTCGGTGAAGTCGCCCTGGGACAGCAGCGCCGGGTCGGCGTCGAGCAGGACGTCGTAGTACCCGGCGAGCCGGTCGAGCGAGGAGGTCTGGTCACGCGGTCCGGCGATGTGCGCGATGGCGTGCCGGTCCAGGGCGACCAGATGCCGCACCGCCTCCCTGGCGCCGCCCCGGTTGTCGCAGTCGACGAACGGGACGTCCAGGTCGGAGCCGAGCCCGGGGCGGCCGCCGAAGACCGCGGGCACCCTGCTCCTGGCGATCAGGGAGGGCAGCCGGTCGTCGCTGTGCAGCGAGAACGCGAGGGCCCCGTCGACGTGCCCGGCGGCGAGGTATCGGCCGATCCGCTCGTGGTCGGCGACGCTCTCCACCCACAGGAGCACGAGCTGGATGTCGTGGGCGGTCAGTTCCCGGCTGATCCCCCGGAGCTGCTGCTCGAAGAACGGGTCGGAGAACACCCGGAACTCCGGCTCGGCGATGATCACGGCGACCGTTCCATGACGCTGGGTGACCAGCGAGCGGGCCGCGTGGTTCGGTACGTAGCCCAGCTCGGCGACCGCCTGGAGCACCTTGTCCACCAGGGGCTGGCGTACGCCCGCGCCGCCGTTGACGACCCTGGAGACCGTCGCCCGCGACACGCCGGCGCGCGCCGCGACGGCCTCCAGGGTGGGGCGGGAGGTCGTGGTCTGCTCGGGCAAAGGGACTCCCTGTCTCGTCCGCGGCATCCGCTGCGCCGTCCTCGTCCGCGGCATCGCTGGCCGCCGGTCCGGCACGGCCAGCATAGTCGGTGCTCATCCGCCCTGAGAGCGCTCACAGAAGACCTCCGGCGCCGCGCCGGAACGCGGTCGCGAAACGGGCCGGACCGGACGCGCGGGATCGCATGCAACGGCCGTCCGCCGAGCCTGCCGCCGCAGGGCCGGCTTCCCCAACTATTGCTTCAACTATTGACCGTTCAGGGTGACGCCCCTACGTTTGCGCCGACTTGAGAGCGCTCTCAAACGAGGTGTGCATGAAACTTCGCAGACATCTGGCCGTGCTGTCCGTGACCGCCCTGGCAGCCACCGCCCTGACGGCGACCGTCGGCTCCGGCGTCGCCTCCGCGGCCACCGTCCCGGTCGGCAGGGGAAGCCATTCGGACACCCGCCCGGCCGGGACGCAAGGTCCTTCCAACAACAACGGACAGCCGGTCCGGCCGAAGGTCACCGCGGCCGCGGCCGACCGGCCCGTACCGACCAACGACTGGTGGTCCTCCCTGGCCTTCCAGCGATATGCGGCCAATCCCTGGTCCGAGAACATCTACGGACATCCCCTGACGTACAAGGCGGTGTCGGGCGGCCTGGAGGTGGGCTACCCGACCGCTCACCAGATCGTGGGCGAGGGCCGCCAGTACGAGTTCCCGCACAAGGCCGACCTGACCCTGGGCCTCGCGGGGCTGAACTCCCCCGACGCCAAGGCGGACGACTGGAGCGACTGGACCGTCACCCCGTACTGGAACGACGGCACCCGCACCCTGCGCACGACCGTCGGCCACGGTCTGCCGTACGTGTACGCGCAGGGCTCCGGCGGCGCGGCCCGGATCACCACGGCCTCGGCGCCGACGGTCTTCGCCGACCAGGGCAACGTCCTCGGCGTCACGATCGCCGGCCACCACTACGCGCTGTTCTCCCCCACCGGCACCGACTGGACGGTGTCCGGCAGCGACATCCGGGCCGACCTCGGCTCCAAGAACTACTTCTCCCTGGCCGTGCTGCCCAGCACGAGCGCCCTCGCCGACTTCAGGAAGTACGCCTTCAGCTTCGTCACCGGCTCCACGGTCGGCTGGGAGTACCTGGAGGGCGAAGGCAAGGTCAAGGCGACCTACTCGCTGACGACCGAGGCGAAGGAGGGCACCGAGAGGGGGACGTTCCAGGCGCTGTACCGGCACCAGTGGATGCACACCTCCGACGCCCTCACCGGCTACACGTACGTCTCGCCGCGCGGGCAGATGAAGGTCCGTGAGGGCACGTCCTTCACCACCGTCCAGGACGTCAACGGCGTGCTGCCGGGGCTGCCCGGCTCCACGGGCGTCGACAAGGCCAGACTCAAGGCGTACATCGACGAGGTCCTCGCGCAGAGCGACCCGTTCAGCGGCGCCACCGACACCTACTGGACCGGCAAGGCCCTGGGCAGACTCGCCCAGCTCGTGCCCCTCGCGGACCAGATCGGTGAGACGGCCCAGCGCGACCGGCTCCTCGCCCTGGTCAAGGGGCGCCTTCAGGAGTGGTTCACCGCGGGCGGCGCCTCGGAGTTCTCCTACGACCAGGACTGGCGCACCCTCATCGGCTACCCGGCGTCGTACGGCAGCGACACCGAGCTCAACGACCACCACTTCCACTACTCGTACTACGTGATGGCGGCCGCGATCGTGGCGCAGTACGACGCCCAGTGGGCCGCCGACAGCGAATGGGGCGGCATGGTCAAGGAGTTGATCAGAGACTCCGCCAACCCGGCGCGCAACGACAGCAAGTACCCCTTCCTGCGCGGTTTCGACGTCTACGCCGGTCACAGCTGGGCCGCCGGCCACCAGGCGTTCGCCGCCGGGAACAACCAGGAGTCTTCCTCGGAGTCGATCAACCTCAGCGCCGGCCTGATCATGTGGGGCTCCGCCACCGGCAACAAGGCCCTGCGCGACCAGGGCGTGTACATGCTGATGACCGAGTCGGAGTCGATCGCCCAGTACTGGTTCGACGCGGACCAGCAGGTCTACCCCGCGAACTTCACCCACGACGTCGCCGGCATGGTGTGGAGCAGCGGCGCCGGCTACGCCACCTGGTGGACGGCCAACCCGGAGGAGATCCACGGCATCAACTTCCTTCCTCTGACCGGCGGTTCGCTGCACCTGGCCCGGGAGAAGGACATGCTCCGCCGCAGCATGGCCGAGATGGAGCGGGAGAACGGCGGCCCGGCCGTCGAGTGGCGGGACATCTTCTGGCAGGTCAGAGCACTCACCGACCCGGCCGACGCGATGACGGCCTGGAACCAGGGCAACAGCGGCTACACCCCCGAGGGCGGTGAGAGCAAGGCGCACACCTACCACTGGATCGCCACCCTGAACGCCATCGGCGCACCGGACATGACCGTCACGGCCAACATGCCGACCGCGGTCGCGTTCGCGAAGAACGGCACCCGGACCTACGCCGCGCACAACTACGGCGCACAGGCGTGTTCGGTACGGTTCTCCGACGGCGCCGTCCTCAATGTGCCGGCCAGGTCCACCGCGTCCGGCCGGGGCGACGACAGCGTGCTCTCCACGCTCTGCGGCGGCACCGGTGTCCCGCCGACCGACGCCAAGCCCACCGCGCCGGGCACCCCGGTCGCGAGCGGCGTCACGGCCACGTCCGTCACCCTCGACTGGGCGGCGGCGACGGACGACAAGGGCGTCAAGAACTACGACGTGTACCGGAACGACGCCAAGGTCGCCACCGTCACCGCGACCGGCTACACCGACAGCGGCCTAACCGCCGGCACCACGTACACCTACAGCGTCCGGGCCCGCGACACCGCCGACCAGACCGGTCCGGCCGGCGGCACGGTGACCGTCACCACGAGTGGCGGCACTCCCGTCACGGGCGGCACCTTCTACCCGCAGCCGGGCGGCGCGCTCGCCACCACCGCGGCGCCCTCGCCCTCCACCGCCACGATCCCGTCCGCCGGCGGCACGAACAACGACGGCACACCGCGCAACCCGCTGGTGTACGAGGTCAAGAACGTCCGCGGCACCCTGAAGGCGGGGACCGCCACGGCGTTCACGTTCAAGGTGGACGCCGGGACCGCCGTGGGACACGCCCAGCAGGCGCGGGTGTCGTACGACCTCACCGGTGACGGCACGTTCGACCGCGTCGAGACGTACCGCTATTTCGCCACCGACCCGGTCACCGGCTGGGAGGACTACTCCGCCGCGCGCCAGGGCCTGCAGTCCTCCTCGGGCACCCTGGGCGACCTGAGCGGAGGCACCGTCCGGGTGGAGATCTGGAGCGCGCTGGGCAACGGCCCGTCCACGCTCCAGGTCGGCTCGGGCTCCGTCCTCACGATCCCGTTCACCAGCGTGTGACCTGACCTGCGGCACAGGCGGCCCCGGCACCGGAAACCCCACTCTTCCGGTCCCGGGGCCGTCCGCTGTCCGCCCTCCGCGTCGAGCGGGGTCGGTCGAGGCGGGACTCGCCGCCCTCACCGTCCCGCATCACGCTGCCCGGCCGCTCATCTCCCGCTGTGATCAGGCATGTTCGTCAGGAGGACGACGCCGGGGTGTCCCGGAGGGTGACGTTGGCGTGGCTCTCCTGGAAGCTCTGGTCCGACACGAGGGTGAGCCGGGCCGAGGACCGGAACTGCGGCAGGGTGGTGGAGCCGCAGGAGACCATCGTGGTCCTGAGCTTGGCGACGGTCAGGGCGAGCCCCTCGTCGAGGTCGCCCGCGTAGGGGACGTAGCCGTCCACGCCTTCCTCGAAGAGCAGCCCCTGGCCTCCCTGGCCGTAGCGCTGCCAGTTGCGGGCGCGGTTCGACCCCTCTCCCCAGTACTCCTTCACGAAGCCGTCGCGGGTGGGCAGCTTCGCGCCGGCGGCCTGGTCGAAGCGGGCGAAGTAGCGCCCCATCATGACGAAGTCGGCGCCCATCGCCAGGGCCAGGGCCACGTGGTAGTCGTGCACCAGCCCGCCGTCGGAGCAGATCGGCACGTACTCGCCGGTGCGGTCGAGGAAGGCGTCCCGGGCCGCCGCGACGTCCAGTACGGCGCTGGCCTGGCCGCGGCCGATGCCCTTCTGGTCCCGGGTGATGCAGATGGAGCCGCCGCCGACGCCGACCTTGACGAAGTCCGCGCCCGCTTCGGCGAGGAAGGTGAACGCCTCGCCGTCGACGACGTTGCCGCCGCCGACCGGGATCTCCGGGTAGTGCTTCTTCACCCAGTTCAGGGCCTGTGCCTGCCAGTCGCTGTAACCGTCGGACGAGTCGAAGCACAACGCGTCCGCACCCGCCTCCAGCAGGGCCGGGACGCGCTCCCGGTAGTCGTGGGTGTTGATGCCCGCGCCCACGCGCAGCCGCTTGGTGGCGTCCACGAGCTGGTGGGGGAACCGCTTGTTGTCCGTGTAGTCGGAACGGAACACCAGATGCTGGAGACGGCCCTCGGCGTCGAGCACCGGGAGACAGTCCAGCCGCTCGTCCCACAGCCGCGCGTTCGCCTCGGAGAGCGTGATGTCCGCTCCGGCGTGGGCCAGTTCGGCGACGGCGGTCATCCGGCCGCTGACCGGTCCGTCCAGGTCGTGGCGCTGGGGGTGGAAGTCCCGCGAGGTCACCAGGCCGAGCAGACGGCCGCCGGCGGTCCCGTCGTGGGTGACCGCGGCGGTGCTGTGCCCGGTGCGGCGCATGACGTCGGCGAGGACGCCCAGGGTGTCGTCGGGGCGGACGTTGGTGTCGCTGGTGACGAATCCGGCCTTGAAGTTCTTCACCTGGCGGACCGCCGCCGCCTGGTCCTGGACCGACTGGTTGTGGTGCAGGAAGCTCAGACCGCCGTTGCGCGCGAGCGCGATCGCCAGCTCGGGCGTGCTGACGGCCTGCATGATCGCGGACGTGAACGGCGACCGGAGCTCGATCGCCGACGTCTCGCCCGCGATGTGCCGTACCAGGGGCGTACGCAGGTCGACGGTCGCGGCCGAGCAGTCTGTCCGTGTCCGGTTGGGCAGAAGCAGAAACTCGTTGAACGTCCGTGAGACCTCGGCGATGATCTGTGCCACTCGTTCCTCCTGACCGGTCGGCCGGGGCCGGCTGCCCCGCCGTGAGGATCGCCCCCGTCGGACAGGGCCCGGGCAGGCAGAGACCGGCACGACAGCCGTGGAGATGCCACGCACTGCGGCAGAGCCCTGACCGGCCCGTGGATCGAACGGGGTGCGGTCGTTGACCCGGCACCCTATCGACAGACCCCGCCGTCGCACGAATCGGCGGCTCGCCCGGGGGCGGCGGGACCCGCACGGCACGGCTTGTCGCCGCCGAGCCGGAGCCACCTGCGTGCGGTGGTGTCAGCGGCATCTCGTAGGCTCCCGGCCATGAACGACGGAGAATCCGGCAGACGGGTCATAGACGGGCGCTTCGAGCTGGAGGCGCGGCTCGGTGGCGGCGGCATGGGCATGGTGTGGCGGGCCCGCGATCTGGTCCTGGACCGGGCCGTGGCGCTCAAGGAGGTACGGCCGCCCGATCCGGGTCTCGCCGAGTACGACCCGCAGGGCGCGGCGATGCTCCGGGCGCGGGTGCTGCGCGAGGCGCGGGCGCTCGCCCGTGTGGACCACCCCAACGTGGTGACCATCCACCACGTGGTGGACGGCGGGGAGCACACCTACCCGTGGCTCGTCATGGAGCTGGTGACCGGCGGATCTCTCCAGGACCGGCTCGCGAAGGGGCCGTTGACGCCCGTCGAGGCCGCCCGCATCGGCCGCGAGGTGCTGGCCGCGCTCCGCGCCGCGCACGACGTCGGCATCCAGCACCGCGACGTGAAGCCCGCCAACGTCCTGATGCGGCCCGACCAGCGCCCCGTCCTCACCGACTTCGGCATCGCGGCCATCAGGGAGTCGACCGCCCTGACCGCGACCGGGTCCGTCATCGGCACGCCGGACTTCATGGCGCCCGAGCGCATCTCCGGCAACGAGGGCGGTCCGGGCTCCGACCTGTGGTCGCTGGCGATGATGCTGTACGTCGCCGTCGAGGGACATCACCCGCTGCGCAGGGCGACCACCCTCGCGACGCTCGCCGCCCTCCTCAGCGAGGAGCTTCCGCCGCCCGTGCGGTCCGGTCCGCTGACCGGCTTCCTGACCGCCATGCTCGTCAAGGACCCGGCCGCCCGGCCGGACGCGGCGGGCGCCGACCGGATGCTCGCGGAAGCGGCCGAGGGCCGGGACCCGGTCCCGGGTGCCCGGGGCCCCTCGGACGGAGCCGCCGGGACCACCTCGTACCGGCTGACGCCTCCGGCGGGGCCGACGGGCATGCCCTCCGCCCCGGCCACGCCCTTCCCCCCGGCCGCGCCGGCCGGTTTCGGTCCGCCTCCGGCCGGCTTCGGGCCGCCCGCCCCGCACCACGGCGCACCCGGTCCCGTCGCACCGCCGACCCCCTATCCGGCGGGCCCCACCCGGCCGACGACGCCACGGCCGCGCGGACGCGCCGGGACCCGGGTCACGATCGCCTCGTCCGTCGTGGGGACCGTCCTGGTGGGAGTCCTGGTGTGGTCCCTGCTGCCGGACGGAGGCGCCAAGGACCGTGACACGGCGGCCGACGCGCCCGGACCGACCTCGACGGGTCCGGCGGACCCGACCCCGAAGTCGCCCACCGCGTCCCGTCCGGCGTCGTCGGTGCCCCAGATCGACACGAAGGCCGGTCTGCTCACGCCCGACGGCATCCGTACGGCCGTGAAGGAGATCAAGGCCGCGACCGGCACGGACCGCGCGTGCGACTTCACCGTCTATCCGGACTACGTGTCCGCGGAGATCATGGTGAAGGGCAGCAACACCAAGTACGACAGCTACACCTACCGCCCGGGCACGGGTGTCGAGAAGGGCATCATCAGCAGCTCGATCATCGGCGGTGACCGCCCGTTCGACCTGGACGACGTCGACTGGGACGTCCTGCCGCCCCTGCTGGAGCGGGCGGACAGGGACCTGAACGTGAAGAAGCCGACGCTGCGTTACGTCATCGTCGAGCCCGCCGACGACACGTTCGGCGACCCGATGGCACTGGCCGTCCACCTCTCCGACGAGTACGGCGGCGGCTATCTGCGAGCCAACCTGAAGGGCAAGGTCACCGACGTGTATCCGGCCGAGGACTGACGACCGGCTGCCGGGCCCGGCGCGGCGGCGCCTTCCCGCCGGCCGCGGGAGATCGGGTGCGCGTGGTGGGCCGGGAGACGGCGACAGCCGCGTGCAGCCGGTTCGGGCAGCACGTGGCCGCGGTGACGTCCTGGCGGTCGTCGGCCGGCCGCTCCTACGTCCTCGCGGCGGGCAGCCGTGCCGTCACCGGCCTGGTGGTCACCGGGGACGTGAGCGCGTCCCGTCCCGGCCGCACGCCGGCGGTGCGCGCGCCCGGCGACGCGGCGGCACGGGTGACGGCCCGGCTCGCGACGGGCGGGCCCCTCGCGGGCATCGGCCGCTGACTCACCGGTGTGCCCGCCGCCTCCGGGGCCACGGGGCGTCCTGGTGCCGAGCACGGCCGCGGACCACGGCGCGGTGCGCGGTGAGTCCGTCCGCCGGGGCGCGGGCCGGCACCGCGAGGGTTCCTGCCGTCGGCGCCGCCCCGCACGTGGACGGTGCCGGTGACGCCTTGCTCGCGGTCGAGGCCGAGGCCGTCGGGACCGGCCGACTCCGATGCGCGGACGATGCGGCAGGAGGACACGCATCGATTCGGCGGACGTTCCGCACCACGCCGCCGCATGAGCCGGGCCGCTCGGCCGTCGGCCGTGCGAGGGAGCGTGTGACACGGACGCGCATCCGTACCGCGCCCCGGCGGCGAACGGAACATGCAGCCCTGACCGGGCATGTCCGCTGCGGCGCGGAAGGCAGACGATGGACGTGGACCAGGACCGGACCACCGGCGCGGGCGTCACCACGGGCGCCCTCGCCCAGAAGCTCGGCATCTCCCCGGTCACCCTGCGTTCCTGGGACCGGCGCTACGGGCTGGGACCGGCCGAGCGGGTCGAGGGCAGGCACCGGCGCTGGACGGCCGAGGACGTCGAGATGGTGCACGAGATGTGCCGCCTGACCGCGGACGGCGTCCCTCCGGCCGAAGCGGCGCGTGCCGCGAAGGCGCACGCGGCGAAGGCACACGCGGCCGGGCGGGACCTGGCTCCGGCCTCGGCCTCCGATCCGGCCGCGGCGCCCGGGTCCGCCCGTCCGTCCGCCCCGTCCGTCCCCCCGGCCCTCGCGCCGTCCCTCGGCCCGGCGCACCGAAGAAGCGCCCGTTCCGTGGCGGACACACGCCGGCGCTGCCGGGGGCTCGCCCACGCGGCGGTACGGATGGACGCCGAGGCCGTGCACGGGCAGATCACGGCAGCCGTCGAGGCGTACGGCCTGACCGCCGCCTGGGAAGAGGTGCTGACCCCGGCGCTGCGGGCCGTCGGGCGCAAGTGGGAGTCGAGCGAGGACCGGTACGTGGAGGTCGAGCACCTCTTGTCCTGGCACATCTCCGTGGCGCTGCGCCACGCCTACGCCCGCGCCGCCGTGCACGGCGGACCCGCGGACACCCGTCCCGCCCTGCTGGCGTGCCTTCCCGGCGAGCAGCACACGCTGCCCCTGGAGGCGCTGACCGCCGTGCTGGCCGAGCGGGGCAGGCGTGTCCTCATGCTGGGCGGCTCCGTGCCTGCCGAGGCCCTCGAAGCCGCCGTGCGACGGGCCGGGCCCGTCTGCGTGGCGCTGTGGTCCCAGTCGCGAGCCACCGCCGACCTTCCGCTGGCCCGGCACATCGCGGCGAGCCGCTGGGGTGTCCACGGCGCCCGCACCCGCAGTCACGTCCTGCTGTGCGGGCCGGGGTGGGGACTGCGCGGCGCGCCGGAACTGCTGCGGCCGCGCGGCCTGGGCGAGGCGGTGAGGATGACGGCCGCCCTCGACCACCGCACCGCCGCCCCTCCCCCGCCATGGACGACGTACGGCGGGGAGTCTCCCTGATCCGGCCGGGCGGCCTCGGGGAGGTGCCCGGACCGGACGGGGCGATGGGTCCCGTCCCGCTGCGGGATGTGACCCATACGACAGCTGCCCCGCAGCCTTCCTGGACACCTGTCCATTTATTCTGGACACCTGTCCAAGAAAGGGAGGGCGATACCGCATGGAGACACTCGCAGGCGTGCTGGTCGGACTGGTGGCGGCTCTGCACGCGTACATCCTGGTTCTGGAGATGTTCCTGTGGCGGAAGAAGCAGGGGAGGGCGCTGCACGGGTTCGACGCGGAGACGGCGCGGGCGACTGCGCCGCTGGCCGCCAACCAGGGGCTCTACAACGGGTTCCTGGCGGCCGGGCTGGTGTGGGGACTGGTGGCCGACGATCCGACGGGGTTCCGGGCTCAGGTCTTCTTCCTGTGCTGCGTGGTCGTCGCGGGCGTCTTCGGCGCGGCGACGGCGAACCGCAGGATCCTGCCGGTCCAGGCGCTGCCCGGCGCGCTCGCCCTGGCCGCGGTCCTCGCGGCACACTGAGCCGCGTGACAGATGATCAGCATCACGGCGGTACCGGTTCCCGGCCCGCGCCCGAGGACCCACGGGCCGCCCGGACCCGGGCCCGCCTGCGCGCGGCCCTGCTGCAGGAGTGCGCCGAGCGGCCGCTGGAACAGGTCGGCGTGGCCGCGCTGGTGCGCCGGGCGGGGGTCGGCCGGGCCACCTTCTACGTCCACTACCCCGACTTGGAGGCGCTGGCGGTCGACGCCTGCGCCGACGTCGTGCACGAGGCGGTGGAGGCGCTGCACGCCTGGCAGGGACGACCGGACCCGGTGCACGCCCCGCCCGCGCTGGCCGCGTTCTTCGCCGGTCTCGTGCCGCACGCCGCGCTGTACCGGGCGCTTCTGCTGCCCGGCGGAGGCGGCCCGCTGGGCCGGGTGCTCCACCGTGACCTGCGGGCCTACAGCCTTCGCGAGCGCGAGCGTGCGGGCGCCCCGGACGCGGCTCTCGTCGCCTCCGCGGTGACCGCCACGTTCGCCGGGGTGCTGGCCGACTGGCTGCACGGTCTCCTCGATGCCTCGCCCGAGGAGGTCGCCGACCAGATCTGGCAGTTGCTGTCCGCCCTCCACCGGAGCCGGTGAGCCGTCCCCCGGCCCCTCACCCGAGCACCGTCCGCGCCGAGGCCAGCGCGCGCTTCAGGGAACGGCGTTCGGCTTCGAGCTCGTCCGAGTGGGCGCGGATGTACTGCCGCTGGACCCGGGTCTCGGCCGCGTGCCAGGTCCGGGCGACGCGAAGACTGCCCCGGCAGCCGATGTCCGTGAGGGCGACGGAGATCTCCGTCCCGGTGACGGTGTGGCGCTCCCGCCCGAAGCGCTTGTCGTCGAAGAGCCGGAGCGGATCCTCGTAGACGAAGCCGCTCTTCTTCATACAGGCCGACCAGCGGCGGAACACGCCCCGCACCGCGGGGTCCTTCGTCGCCTCGGCGAAGGAGCGGCCGTACAGCTCGGACACCAGGGGCGAGGTCCCGTAGGTGACGGTCCCCAGCCGGCGGCGCGCTTCGCTGAAGCAGCCCCCTTCGGGGATCCTCCGGCCGTGGTACGAGCCGCCGCGGACCTCCGCCCCGGCGGCCGCCAGTGCCTCGGGCGGAAGGCCGGTGCCGCCGAGGACGACCTCCTCGTCGGGTGACAGACGGGGGCGTGTGTCGGCGGCGTGCAGCGCGAGGTCGTAGCGCTGCTGCTGGGCGGCGTCCGGCTGGAAACCGCGGGTGGCCGCGAGCCGGGCGTCGTGGATCCCGTAGCGCCAGTCCATGCTGTTGCGCGGTCCCACGACAGGGAGTTCGTCAGGTGCCCGCCACTCGACGGCGAACCTTTTCATGCAGGACCGGACGAGAACGGTCTCGGCGCGCACGAGGGTGTGCCGTTCGGCCTCGGTGGGCCGGTACGCCGACAGCGGCAGTGTCCAGCCGGAGGTGTCCGGGGCGTCGCGCGGAACGTCCGGCGGGGCGGCCCCGTCCCGCTCCGGGGAGCATGCCGTCACGACGAGTGCCGCGGTGGCTGCCGCCAGCACGACGGCCAGGAGCGGTCCGCTGCGGCGGCGCCGGGGCATGGGGTGGTCCTTCCGGTGGAACGGGGCGGGGCGGGAGAGGGGCGGGACATGCGGACCGCTCGCCCCGGACGGACGTGCGGACTGCCGGCCTCAGAGCCTGGTGCACCTGGCGAACTCGATCGAGCGGTTGTTGTTGCGGGTCGCTCCGAGGTTGTGGCCCGAGCGGGGCGAGTAGGTGTCGAACAGGCCCTGGGAGGCACCCGAGTAGCCCGCGTAGTAGTAGACGGTGGCGCAGTAGCCGTCGTACCAGTTGTAGGCGGAGGCGGAGTTGTTCGCGACCTGCTGGCCCTTGCCGTCGCTGGAGCCGCCGCAGAACAGCAGCGGCCGGGAACCGTAGCCCGTGGGTTCCGACTTCAGGTCCCAGATGTTCGCGCCGATGTTGACCCAGGCGCCGCCGTAGTTCTGCCGGTAGTAGAAGCGGAACCGGAAGTCGTCCGAGTGCTCGGCGCACTGCTCCGTCTGGCCGGAGGAGTTCGTGGCCTGCCACTGGTCGTACGCCCCGCCCGTGGTCGGGTCGCCCTCGGCGAGGGCGGGGGACGCGCCCGCCAGGACGGCCACGGCGGTGAGCGATGCGGCGGCGAGCCGGCGGATCCGGTGGCCGCGGCGCTGCGGGCGGTTGCTGTTCACGATGGTCTCCTCGCGCGGGACTGAACTGCGGTGGCTGAACCGCGATGGCTGGGGTGCGGCGGCCGAAGGCGACGGCCGGCGCCGGCCGGCCGACGGCGTGCCGACTCCAGGAACCCTAGGAGCCCGGACCCGTCCTCCTGGCGTCCCGCACGTCCCAGGGACGTCCCAGGATCCGGCCCGGAACGCGGGAGGAGCAGGAGAAACGGCTGGGACGGCCCGTGGCATTGAGCGCATGTTGGCGGCCCGTTGAGCGCCGGAGCGATCATGCGCTGCAAGGTACGAGTGGCCGGAGACGGGGAGAACGCGCCATGACGCACGACTGTGGCGGCACGGGGTGTCCGCGGACGGAGACGAATCCGTGGGACGACCTCAGAACCGAGATGAAACGGATCAAGGAGACGACGAGCCTGAGCTATGCGGCGCTGGCGCAGCGCACCCACTACAGCCGGTCCTCCTGGGAACGGTTCCTCAACGACAAGCAGGTGCCGACGAGGGTCGCGGTCGAACAGTTCGCGGCCGCCGCGCACCAGGACGCGCGGCCGCTGCTCGCGCGCTACGAACGCTGTGTCGCCCTCACCTGGACCGGGCACGGAACGCCGCAGCCGGCCGTCGGGGCCGGGCCGCACGGGCCCGTCCGGACCCGGACCGGCCGCCCGGGCCACCTCACCAGGGCCGACCTGCGGGCGTGGGCCCTGGTGTCCGCGGCCGCTGCGGCTCTCGGCAGTCTCCTCACCCTCGCCGTCGTACACCCGCACTGCACGGGCGGCCGGTGCGCCTCGGCCTGACGCCGACGGGAACGGGTCCAAAGACGTCTCCGCGGCGCAGAGATGTCTCAGTGGCCCTGCTCCGTCATGCGGTGCAGGGCCGCGAGGCACTCCTCGACGCGTGTGACGAGCCGGTGCCGCCGCCCGAGCTCCAGGCACGCCTCCCAGTTCGCCCGTGCCTCGGCCCGTTCGCCGAAGCGCTCATGGGCCTTCGCCACGGACAGCAGGCAGTCCGCGGTGCCGGAGTGGTCGTCCATCCGCTGCCGGATCCCCAGCGCCTCCGCGAGGGCGTCGAACGCCTCCTCGCGGCGGCCCAGGGCCGCCAGGCAGTCGCCGAGCCTGGTCAGACTGGTGGCGAGGAACACCCCTCGGCCCGACGCCCTGAGCAGTTCGGCCACGCGCCGATGGCCCTCGGCCGCCTGCGCGTACTCGCCGAGCATCTGACGGGCGTCGGCGAGACGGCTCAGCGAGAGCGCCTCGGCGCGCGGATCCGGTGTCTCACGGAACAGTTCCGTGTACAGCTCATGAGAACGCCGCGCGTGCAGGAGGGACTGCTCGGCGTCGCCGGCCACGCCGTGGGCCGCCGCCATGTTGCCGAGGATCGACGCCTGGGCCCGCAGGTCGCCGCGCTCGGTGAACATCGCCAGGGCGATGCGCAGATGCTCCAGGCTGGCCTCGCTGCGGTATGCCATGCCGTGGGCGACCGCGATCCGGCGGTGCAGCCACGCCTGCCCGAGACGGTCGTCATGGGCCCGGGCGATCTCCGTCGCCCGGGCCAGGCAGGCGTCCCACTCCCCCGTCCACCAGTGCGTGGTGGCGTACCCGAACAGGCCCACGGCGAGCCGCCAGGCGATGTCGGAGCGGCCCAGTTCCGCGGCCCGTTCCACGGCCTCCTGGACGGCGGGGAGTTCCTGCGCGGACCAGCGGATCGCCTCCGTGTCGTCAGCGAAGGCGGGCACTTCCCAGGGGACGGCGTCGCCGAGCGGCGGTGGTGACTGTGTCTCCCCGGTGGCGGTCCGGCAGGCGGCGGCCACGGCCGTCGCGTACCAGGCCAGCAGACGGGTGACGGCCTGCTCCCGTTCCGGTTCGGGCTCGTCGGCGGCGGCCAGCCGTACGGCGTACTCACCGAGCAGATCGTGCAGTGCGTAGCGGTCCGGTGCGGGGCTGTGGACGAGATGGGCGTCCGCCAGCAGGTCCAGGAGCGACGCGGCCTTCTCCGCGGTCACGTCGAACAGGGCGGCCGCCGACCGCGGCGTCACCGGGTGGGCCGCCCAGAGCCCGAGCAGCCGGAACGCGCGCGCCGCCTCGCGTTCCAGGGGCTCGGGGCTGTCGCGCATGGCCAGGTGGCTCACGGCGAACGTCCGCTCCACGTCCACGGACCCCATGGAGAGCGTCTCCAGGCGGCCCTGGTGGGGGGTGAGCCGGCCGGCGAGCAGCGCGAGGGGCCATGCGGGGCGGGAGGTCAGCCGTGCGCCCACGACGGTGAGGGCGAGGGGCAGTCCGCCGCAGGCGGCCAGGATCTCGTCCATCGCGGCCGGCTCGGCGAGGAGGCGTTTCTCCCCGCACAGGGCGGCCAGGAGCTCCCACTGCGACTCGGACGGCAGCGGGGTGAGCGGGACCCTCGCGGCGCCCGGCAGGTCGGGCAGGAGGTGACGGCTGGTGATCAGGGCCACGCTGGGCCCGCGGGTCGGCAGGAGCGGCGCCGCATGGGCCGCGTCGCGCGCGTTGTCGAGGAGCAGCAGGACACGGCGCTCGGCGAGTGCCTGCTGGAGGTGCAGGGCGCGGTCGTCGAGGTCGTCGGGCAGGGCGCCGTGGCGGATGCCCAGGTCGGACAGGAACCGGGGGATGAGGTCACCGGGCGGCCTCGGCCGGCCGGCGCAGTAGCCGCGCAGGTCGGCGTAGAGGATGCCGTCCGGGAACGCGGTGCGCATCCGGTGCGCGACGTGCACGGCCAGGGCGGTCTTGCCCACTCCCGCCATTCCCGCGACGACGACCGCTCTGACCTGGCGTTCGCCGTCGGCCCGGGCTCCGTCGGCTGCGGTGAGCAGGTCCGACACCCGCTTCACCTCGTCGGCCCGGCCGACGAACGACGGTGCGTCGCAGGGCACCTGGAAGGGCGGTGGCAGGTGGGGGTGGTGCGGAGCGGCTCCCGGTCCGTCGCCGGCGAGCAGGCTCTCGTAGGCCCGCCGGGCGTCGGCGCCGGGCGGCACTCCGAGTTCGTCCGACAGACTGCGGCGCAGTCCGTGGAAGACGTTGATCGCGTCGGCCCGGCGGCCCGACCGGTCCAGGGCCGTCATGAGCAGGACGTGGAACGGCTCCTGCAGCGGGTGTTCCGCCACCAGTGCCGTCAGGGGCCCGATCAGGGTCTCGCGCCGTCCGCGCCGGAGTTCGGCGTCGAAGTTCAGCTCCAGCATCTGGAGCCGCTCCTCGACGAGTTGGTGCACGCGGAGCATGGGCTCGTCCTGTTCCGCCAGCGGTGACACATCGGCGAGAGGCGTCCCGCGCCACAGCGACTGTGCGGCCACGCCGTCCCGGACGACCGCGTCCCAGTCCTGGCGCCGGTGGGCACGCCGCAGCTCGCGCAGCCGGGCCTCGAAGACGTCGGCGTCCAGCTCCCCCTCGTGCACGACGAGTTGGTAGCCGGGCGCCACGGTCAGCAGGCGTGCCTCGCCCTCCTCGGCGGTGGCCGCCAGTGCTCTGCGCAGCCGCGTGAGGTGGTTGGCGAGCGCGGCATCGGCACTCGCGGGTATGTCGTCGCCCCACAGTGCCGCCTTCAGAGCGTCCCTGGAGACGGTGCGGTTGGCCCGCAGCAGCAACACGGCGAGCAGCGCCCGGACCTTGGGACCGGACACCGGCCGCAGCCCGGTCCCGTCGTGCAGCAGAAGTGGGCCGAGCAGGCCGAACTTCACCACCGTGCCTCCCCCGAATCACAGTGGACGGGGCCGGGACGGTCCCGCCGAAGGCCCATCGTACGTCTCGGCACCGACAGACGATCACCGCCGCACGGTCCCGCGCACCCCTCCCCTTCCCCCGTCCCCGGGCCGCGTGTTCCCCCGTCCCCGGGCCGCGTGCGTGCCGCACGGCCTCCCGCCTCCCGCCTCCCGCCTCCCGCCTCCCGCCTCCCGCGGAGCCCTATCTGCCGTGCCGTGTCGGCCGCAGGGGCAGTTCGGCCCAGACCGTCTTGCCGTCCTCCCGGTAGCGCACGCCCCAGCTCTGCGCGAGCGTGGCGCAGATGTGCAGCCCGCGGCCGCCCTCGTCCGCCGCCTTGGCGTGCCGCAGATGCGGGGCGGCGAGCGTCGTGTCGTCGACCTCGCAGATCAGGGTCAGCTCGCCCCGGATCAGCCGGAGGGCGAAGGGCGGGGCGCCGTAGCGGACGGCGTTGGTGAGCAGTTCGCTGACCACGAGCTCGGCGATCCACGGATCGGTCACCGACTCCCATTCCCGCAGGCGTGATCCGGCCCGGCGTCTGACGGCGCCGACGGCCCGGGGCTCGGGCTGGACCTGCCACTCGGCCACGTCCTCCTCGGGCAGTCGCCGGGTCCGGGCGACGAGCAGCACCCGGTCGGGGGCCAGCAGCGCCTCCACGTCGTCCGCCAGTGCCTGCGGGTCGCGCCCGGGAGGACCGAGCACCGCCGCCAGAGCCGCGGTGGAGGGACCCTCCTCCGCGGCGCGTGCGGGGGAGGCCAGACAGAGGGTGCTGCCCTCGGCGAGGACGACGCCGGCGCTGGCGAAAGGCGGGCCCTCCTCCCCCAGCAGCGGCCCGGGAGGCAGGGGTTCCGTGTCCACCGAGCCGTCCGGGCGGACGATGACGAACAACGACCGGCCGGCCCGGGCCATGTCGAGCCGCCCGCTGACCGGGTCATGGACGACGAACGTGCAGTGGGCCGTCGGCTCGCCCATGCCCGCGGTGTCGCCCTGCTCACGGGCGAGCCTCAGCACCGTGGCGTTCAGCCGGGCCAGGAGCTCGTGCGGGTCGAGGTCCAGCGTGGTCAGGCTGTGGACCGCCGTCCGCAGGCGGCTCATCGTGGCGACCGCGCTCGGCCCCGGGTCCTCGACCAGTCCCACGACCAGCGCCACCCGGGCACCGGGCAGCGGCAGGGCGTCGAACCAGGACCCGGCGCCGCTGCCGCCGGGGCGGTGCCGCTGGGCGATCTCGGCGGCCCGCTGGGTCTCCCGCTCCTGGCGCGGCGGCCAGCTCTGCAGCGCCGCCATCACGATGTGCTCGCGGGTGAAGCGCAGCGCGTTCTCCAGGCTGATCGCGGTGCGCGTGGTGACACCGGCCGCGAGTTCCAGGTCCCCGGCGGTGAAGGGCTCGGCGCCGGGGAGGCGCCTGAAGGCGACCGCTCCGAAGACCTGGTCCCGCGCCGACAGGGGAGCGACCAGCAGCAGCCCCTCCCGGGCCGTGCCGTCCCCGCCGGGGCGCCCCGGCACCGGGACCGTGAGAACGGCGGGCGAGGTGGGCGGCTCCGGGCCGAACAGGCCCGGCAGCAGCACCGCGCCCACCGGCGGTGACGGCCACTCGGCATGGCTGCCGGCAGCCGCGGCACAGCGCAGCAGCATCGCCCCGTCGCGCGACGACAGTTCGGGGTCCGCTCCCCGGAGCACCGCGTCGGTGAGCGCCACCACGGCACTGTCCGCGAACCCCGGCACCATCACGTCGACCAGTTCGCGCGCCGTGCGCTCCACGTCCAGGGTGCTGCCGATCTCCTCCCGTGCCCTGTGCAGAAGGTCCAGCCGGGCCTGCGCACGCTCCCGCCGGGTCACGTCCACCGCCGTGACGACGAGCCCGAGTGTGCGGCCGGGTGCACTCCGCAGGCGGTACAGCGAGATCGAGAAGGCGTGCTCACGTCTCGGGTCGCCCGGCAGCCGGGCCCTCACCAGCATGTCGCGCACCGGCCTGCCGGTGGCCAGGACTCCGCGGAACACCTCCTCGTCGACGTGCACTCCCAGCGACGCGTACACGTCCGTCGCCGGGCGGCCGACGACGGCGTCCTCGGGGACACCGCGCATGCCGACGGCCACCGAGTTCACCCGCAGGACGCGCAGCTGCGGGTCGAGCACGTGCAGACCGACGTCCGCCTGGGTGAACACGGCGTCCAGGACGACATCGCCCAGCCCTGCCAGGCCGTCGTCGTCCTCGTCACCATGAGCCGGCATCGCCACCTGCCTGTGTCGACGTCAAGATCCACGCGCGTGCGGTCCGTCCCGCTGTGCGACACGGCCCGTCTGTGCCCCCGAGGGCGGTGCGGCCTCTCCTCGTCGTACGCCCTCGGCGGTCCGGGCGGCTGCCAGCAGTCTGGCCGCGCGGCGCGCGGGCCGCCCGTCCTGCCGTACGAACGGGTGACGCGACGGCGGCGCGGCACCCGGCCGGTCCCCGGGTTCCCCGGACCGGAACCCGGAATGCGGCTTTCGCCCACAAGCCGTTAACTGGGCGCACAACCGTGATCCGAGGGACCGGAGGACACCATGGCCACCCTGACCGTCTGGAAGTTCGACACGCCCGAGGGCGCCCAGTCCGTCGAGAGCAGTCTGCTGGAGCTCCAGAAACAGGAGCTGATCCAGATCGTGGACGCGGCCGTGGTCAGCTGGGCGCAGGGCGAGACCAAGCCGAGGACGAAGCAGCTGCGCAACCTGACGGGTGTGGGTGCGCTGTCGGGCACCTTCTGGGGCATGCTCTTCGGCCTCATCTTCTTCGTGCCGCTGCTGGGCGCCGCGGTGGGTGCGGCGGCGGGCGCGCTGGGCGGCAAGCTCTCCGACGTCGGCATCGACGACGACTTCATCAAGGCGGTCAAGTCGGAGGTCACTCCGGGGACGTCGGCGCTGTTCCTGCTGTCGGACCACGCCGTGGTCGACCGCGTGAAACAGGCGCTTCCGACGGGACACGCCGAGCTGATCCGCTCCAACCTGGACAGCGACCAGGAGGCCAAGCTGCGCGAGGTCTTCGCGGAGTGAGGCCGCGCGGGCAGGGCCCGGACCGCCTCGCCCCGGGCCCGCGGCCCCCGGGCGCTCCGGATCCTGCCGCCGGTCCCGGACGGGCCCGGGCCGGACGCCGTGGTCAGCGTTGCCGGTGTCTCACAGCTCCGTCACGAGCAGGCGGTAACCGACGTCGACGGTCCGGCGCGTGAGCAGGCCGGCGTGACGCGTGTGCCAGCGGCCGGTGCCGAGGTCCTCCGCGAGCCGGTTCAGCCCCGGCGCGAGGACCTCTTCACCGGTCTGGGCCAGCAGGGAGATCCCCGCCCGCACCTGCGGGTCGAGATAGGCGTGCGGGCGGCGCCAGTACGCGGCGGCGAGGCCGTCGACGCAGTCGTGGGGGATCGGGACGGGTTCCTGGCGGCCCCCTCCGAGCAGGTCGAGCAGCCGGCCGGGAGGGACGGCCCGGGTGTCGTCGAACGCGGCCGCCTCGGGCAGATAGTCGCGTACGAGCCAGAACCGCTCGCGAAAGACGTGCTGGTCCCAGGTCAGGACGACGACGCGGCGACGGGCGACCCGGCGCAGCTCCGCGACACCGGCCGCCAGGTCCGTCCAGTGGTGGACGGTCAGGAGCGCCATGCAGGCGTCGGCGGCGTCGTCGCGCAGCGGGAGCCGTTCCGCGACGCCCTGCACCGCCGGCGCCGCTCCCGGCTGACGCTGGCCGATCATGACCCGGCTGGGTTCGACCGCGAGGACCGTCCCCCGCGGCTCGTACGAACCGCTGCCCGCTCCGACGTCGACCACGTCGGCGGCGTCCCCGAGTGCGGCATGGATCTGCGCGGCGATCCGCGGATCGGGCCGCCGCGTCCGGCTGTACGTCGTGCCGATCCTGTCGTAGACGGCCATGGCAGCCAGTATGCGGCGGTTTCCTTCGGGTGCCGCCGGTTCGGATCAGGCCCGTGTCGCGGGGTCCGGTACGCCCGTCACGGCGGCCCCTGGGCGTCCCGGCGGCGGTCGCGGGTCTCGGGGAGCCGCCGGAAGCCGGCCGACCTGTAGGTGGCGACGGCGCCGGTGTTCGCGCTGGGGGTGGCGACGACCGCGCTCGACGAGCCCATCCCCCGGAGGGCGGCCGCCGCGGCGAGGGTGATCGCCGTGCCGTGGCCGAGACCGCGGTGCTCCCGGTGGACACCCATCGGCTCCAGCAGTCCCGGTCTGCCCGGACCGGCCGACCACACCGTGACCGCCGCCACCGCGCGGTCCTCGCCGTCGTACGCGACGAGGCACCGGGCGTCGGCGTACGGCAGCCCGGCCGCCATCGCGTGCCAGCGCTCGTCCGTGAACGTCGATCTGTCGAACGCCGCCCGCTGCACGGCGGTCCGCACCTGCGCCCGGTCCGGTCCGGCCACCTCGATGCGCAGGCCCGGGTCCTCCACCGGCCGCGTGAGGTCACGGCGCAGCGGCGTCCACGGCTCGTCGTCGTCCCAGCCCTGCCCGGACAGCACCTCCTGGACCAGCACGTCCCCGGGCGCCTCGATGTACACGGTGCCCTCCCCCAGCACACCGCGCTCCGGCGCGTTCACGTCCTCGGCCAGCCGCCGTGCCAGCTCCGCGTCCTGCCGGGCGTCCGGCGCGATCGTCAGCCGCAGCAGCTCCCGGCCGTCCAGCAGGCCGACGGCGAGGGTCCGTCCCTCCCGGCTCCAGGTCCGCACCGCCGCGGCCGTCGCCTCCGCGCCGTGCCGCCAGAACCACCCCAGGTCCCCCGGATGCAGGTGCACCGGCGTCCCGTCGTCCTGCCACTCCCCCAGCACCCGCACGACCCCGCCCAACCCGTCGACTCCCGGCCTGCTCAACACGATCGCCATGGTGGGATCCCACACCACGGCACCGACGGCCCGCACCTGCTTTCCGGCACGAAGCGGCCGCTCCGGCAACCACCCCTGAAAGCAAGGGCGTCGGCATGCCGGACGGAGCGCGTCCACGCACCGACGGGCTTCGGCCCCACCGCACCGGGATCCCTGCCCGCGGCGGGGCACCCGGGCCGCCTCGGGTGGAAGAATCGTCTGCCGGGACCGGGGCGCCGCGGTGGCCCGGCCCCTGGCATTCCCCTGCTCCTTGACGCCGGAACGGACCGAAAGGAAGCGTGAGCATGATCGAGTGGACTCCCCTGGGCAACGGGGCCCGGCCGGTTCCACGTCCCGTGGCCACACCTCTGGTATGGGCCATGGCCTTCGGCGGCGCACTCCTGCTGGTGGCCTTCCTCAACACCACCGTGGGCACGGACCGTCCCGTGCCCGCCCTGGCCTCGCTCTCCCTGCTCGCCGCCCTGCTGGGTTCCCGCGCCCGGTTCGCCGCGGCTCCCGGAACAGCCGTGCTGTGCTGGCTGTTCCTCAACGGCTTCGCCATCCCGCCCGCGGGCGTCCTGAGCTGGATGGGCCACCGGGACACCCTCTGGCTGGCCTGTCTGCTCTCCGCCGCGCTCGTGGGAACCGCGCTGGCCCGCATCGCCCACGCCCGGGCCGCATACCGCCGCATCACCGCGTCCGCGGCACCGGATGCCGACGAACCCCGGTCGCCCTGACCGGAGCGGCCCGGGCCCCGGGGGGGGGGGGGGGGGGGGGGGGGCCCCCCCCCCGGGGGGGGGGGGGGGGGGGGGCGGGGGGCGCCCCCCCCCCCCGCCGGGGGGGGGCCCGCGCCCCCCCCCCCCCCCCCCCCCCCCCCCGCCCCCCCCCCCCCCCCCCCCCCCCCCCGCCCCCCCCCCCCCGCCCGCCCCCGCCCCGGGGGGGGGCGCGCCCCCCCCCCCCCCCCCCCCCCCGGGGCCGTGTCGTCGCGGGCTACTTGCCCGCTCCCTGGGCGAACCCGTTGTAGATGTAGCGCTGGAGGAAGAGGAACACCACCAGCGTGGGGACGATCACCAGGATGGCGCCGGCGGAGATCGCCTCCCAGTTCGCTCCGAACGGTCCCTTGAACCGGAACAACGCCGTCGACATCGTGCCCAGTTCCTCGGAGGGCATGTAGAGGAAGGGGATGTAGAAGTCGTTGTACGTGGTGACGCCCTTGATGATGACCACTGTGGCGATGGCGGGCTTGAGCATCGGGAAAATGATCTTGCGGTAGACGGTGAAGGCGTTGGCGCCGTCGAGCCGCGCCGCCTCGTCGACCGAGATCGGGATACCCCGGATGAACTGCAGGAAGATGTAGATGGACACGATGTCGGTGCCCATGTAGAGCAGGATCGGCGCCCAGCGGGTGTCGTACAGCCCGAAGCCGTTGACGACCTGGAAGGTGGCGACCTGCGTGGTCACGGCCGGCACCAGCGTGGCGATCAGGAACAGCGCCATGACCAGCTTCTTGAACCGGAAGTCGAACCGGTCGATCGCGTACGCCGTCATCGAGCCGATGACCACCGTGCCCGTGATCGAGAACAGCAGGATGAAGGCCGTGTTCCCGAACGCCGACAGCATGTCGCCGTCGTTGAACGCGGTCGCGTAGTTGGAGAAGTTCAGCCAGTCGTCCGGCAGGTCCAGGGCGTTGTTGCTGTCCGCCACCTCCTTGGACGACTTCAGCGAGGTCAGGAGGACGACGGTGAGCGGGACCAGCGTCACGAGGCTCGCCACGATCAGGACCAGGTAGGTCAGCGCGGTGGCGACGCCGATGCGACGGCGGGGCCGGCGCCGGGTGGGAGCGGTGACGGTCATACGAGGTCCACCCTCTCGTCGGGCACAAGACGGCGCTGGATCCAGGTGATCAGCAGGATGACCGCCAGGAGCACCACTGCGCAGGCCGAGGCCAGGCCGGTCTTGTTGAACTGGAATGCGAACTTCACGGTCTGGATGACGAAGGTGGAGGTGCCGGTCGCACCGCCGGTCATGATGTAGGGGATCTCGAACACCGACAGGGAGCCGGAGATCGCCAGGATGACGCTGAGGCTCAGGACCGGCCGGATGCCCGGGGCGATGATGTGGCGGAACTGCTTCCACCTGCTGGCGCCGTCGAGCTGGGCGGCCTCGTAGAGCTCACCGGGGATCGACTGGATGGCGCCGAGGAAGAGCACGAAGTTCAGTCCGGTGAACCGCCACACGGAGACGCCCGCCAGCGACGTGTTCGCCGATTCGGGATCGCCCAGCCAGGCGTGGTCGGTGTTCATGCCGAACCAGGAGAGGATCGAGTCGAGCGTGCCGCCGTCCTGGAAGAAGTAGAGGAAGACGAAGCCGATCGCGACCCCGTTGATCAGGTACGGGAAGAAGAGGATGCCCTTGAAGACGTTCCGGAAGCGCAGGTCGAAGCTGAGAACCGTGGCGAAGTAGAGGGCGATGACGATCTGGACGACCGACGCCGCCAGATAGTAGAGGCTCACCGCGAAGACGCGCAGCATCTCCGGCCGGGTGAAGACTTCGGTGTAGTTCTCCCCGCCGACGAAATCACGGTCGGGGCTGACCCCGTCCCAGTCGGTGAAGCTGTAGTAGAGCATGTTGCCCACGGGCACATAGGTGAACGTCACCAGGAGTGCGAGCGGCACCGCGAGGAACAGCCACGGGGTCAGCCGGCGCAGCGTTCGCTCACGCCGGGGGCGTCCGTCCGCGGTCCCGCGGCCGGCGCGGTGTTTCGCCGGCCGCACGTCCTGCGGGGCCCTTGAGGGCGGTGAGGTGGTGGAGTCGGTTCGGGGCATGTGAGGGCCAGGACCTTTCATCGTCCGCTGAGCGCTGTGGCGCCGGGGCCCGGCCGTGGTGGTGACGGCACAGCCGGGCCCCGTGCGCGCGCGGGGTTCAGGAGCCGGCGCTCTGCCTGGCTTCGCTCCAGCGCTTGTTCAGTTCGCCGAAGTAGTCCTCGAGGGAGCCGCTCTGGGCGCCGCGGGCGATGTCGACAAGCTTCTGGCGGTAGTCCTGCTTGTTGAGACCGATCTCCGAGGCGTTGTCGATCGCGTTCACCTCGGCGGTCTTCTTCTCAGAACGTTCCACCATTCTGACATCGTTGTCAACGTACTCCTGGAGCGTCTCGGGCATCGGGTCGGCCTTCAGCGGGGAGACGGCGCCCTGCGTGGCGGCGTATCCGGACTTGTCGGTGAACCAGTCGATCCAGGCGCGGGCGGCGTCCTTGTGGTCCGAGTGGATGTTGACGGCCTGCTGGTAGTCGGAGACCAGGGTCGAGCAGAACTGTCCGCCGGACTGGGCGGGGAACGGCATGAAGCCGATGTCCTCGGGGTTCTCCCCGGCCTTCTCGGCCGCGGTGCGCATCTGCTTGACCGACCAGGAACCGAGCAGCATGCTGCCGATCTCGCCCTTGGCCAGGAGCGTCTTGGACTTCTCCCAGTTGGTGGTGGCCGGGTCCTTCTCCGACAGCTTGCCGCTGACGATGTCGTACAGCAGGCCGTCGATGACGCTGAGGTCGGAGCCCTCGGCCCAGGGGCTGTCCGTCTCGGCGAGCTTGTCGGATGCCTGGCTGTCGCAGCTCACCGAGCCGACGCCGTTGGTCCACTGGTCGCTGAGCGGCCAGCCGTCCTTGAAGTTCGTGTAGTACGGCGTCGCACCGGTCTTCGCCTTGACCGCCTTCAGGCCGGCCAGGAACTCGTCCGGGGACGTCGGCCAGTCGGTGACGCCGGCCTTCTTCCACAGGGCCTTGTTGTAGACGATGCCGTTGGCGGTGCCGAAGGAGGCGACGCCGTAGATCTTGCCGTCGACGTTCGTCCTGTCGGTGAACAGGTACTTCTCGCGCATCGACGCCGCGCTGCCGAGGGGGGCGAAGAACTTCGGGTAGTCACCCTTGGCGACCGCGCCCGGGATGAGCAGGACGTCACCGTAGTCGTCGGTGTTCATCCGGATCTTGGTCTCGCCCTCGTAGTCGGTCATGCCCTCGAACTTGACCTCGACCTTGGGGTAGATCTTGTTGAACTCGGCCGCGTACTTCTTCATCGTGCCGTCGTCCACAAGGTCGGTACGGTTGGTGAGAACCGTGATGTCACCTGTGACACTGGCCGGGTTCAGCGGCGCGGTCGCCGTCTCGCCCGCGTTCGGCGTCCCTCCGCCGCCGCACCCCGCGACGGTCAGCGCGGTGGTGACCAGCAGCGCGACGCTCAGTGTTCTCTTCCCCATGTGCCCCACTCCTCCATCGGATCACGGCTCGGGCTCCAGCAGTTGTCGGGGACTATGCCAGCCCATTGATGAACCGGTAAAGCTTCTCGCCTGTCCGCGATACTTAATCGTTACATGCACTTCATGGAGTTTGCGCGATACACGCCATCTGAACTGGGACTTCTCTGAGTGCGCCACTGCGACTCAGGACTAGACCGGTTCATGTCCAGCGCGTTAGGTTGAGGCGCGTCGTCACTCACGACGTCAGATCCGTCCTGCCAAGAGGAGCCGCAGATGAAGGAAGTCGTCCAGCTCACCGAGGGGTGGAGCCTGGGGCACGACGGGAGCGCGCTGCCCGCCCGGGTACCCGGTTGTGTGCACACCGACCTGCTCGCCGCGGGAGTGATCAAGGACCCGTACCTCGGTCTCAACGAGAACGAGGTGGCCTGGGTGGGCCGCCGGTCGTGGACGTACAGCCGTTCCGTCGACGCCGGCGAGACCGCCACGGAGCTCCATGAACGCACGGATCTGGTGTTCGAGGGTCTGGACACCGCCGCGACCGTCACACTGGACGGGCGGGAGCTGGGCCGCAGCCGCAACATGCATCGTGCGTACCGCTTCGACGTCACGGGACGCCACGGCGGGCTCCACGTCGAGTTCACCTCCGCCTACGACGAGGCGGACTTCGTGCGCACGATGATCGGCGAGCGGCCCAATGTCTATCCGGAGCCCTTCCAGTACATCCGCAAGATGGCGTGCAGCTTCGGCTGGGACTGGGGGCCGACCCTGGTGACGGCCGGGATCTGGCGTCCGGTCCGGCTGGAACGCTGGTCCACCGCCCGGCTCGCGGAGGTCCGTCCCCTGGTGACGGTCGACGGCGGCACGGGCCGGGTGGAGGTGCGTGTCGACGTCGAGCGCACCGAGCAGGGCGCGGACCACCGCCTCGAGGTGCTCGCGTCGGTCGGCGGCGTACAGACGCGGGGAGCGGTGGAGGGGACGCGGGCCGTCCTGACGCTGGAGGTCCCCGGCCCCGGCCTGTGGTGGCCGCGCGGCTACGGCGAGCAGCCGCTGTACGACCTGGAGGTCACGCTCGTGGACACCGGTGACGGCACCGGGGCCCGGCCGCTCGACTCCTGGCACCGCCGCGTGGGCTTCCGCACCGTCGAGCTCGACCGGTCGGCCGACGAGGCCGGCACCGGCTTCACCCTCGTCGTCAACGGCGTACGGATCTTCACGCGCGGCGTGAACTGGATCCCCGACGACGTCTTCCCCTCCCGGATCACCCCCGAGCGCTACCGGGCGCGGCTCGCCCAGGCCGTCGAGGCCAACGTCGACCTGGTGCGGGTGTGGGGCGGCGGCATCTACGAGGACCACGCCTTCTACGACGCCTGCGACGAGCTCGGCCTCATGGTCTGGCAGGACTTCCTCTTCGCCTGCGCCGCCTACCCGGAGGAGCAGCCGCTGCGCGGCGAGGTGGAGGCAGAGGCGCGCGACAACGTTGTCCGACTGATGCCGCACCCGTCCCTCGTGCTGTGGAACGGCAACAACGAGAACCTCTGGGGCTTCCGGGACTGGGACTGGGAGCCCGCCCTGAACGGCGACTCCTGGGGAGAGGGCTACTACCTCGGGGTGCTGCCGCGGATCGTCGCGGAGCTCGACCCGACCCGCCCCTACGCCGCAGGCAGCCCCTGGTCCGGGTCCTGGGACCACCACCCCAACGACCCCGCCCACGGCACCCACCACTCCTGGGAGGTGTGGAACCGGCAGGACTACGCCGAGTACCGGGCCAGTGTGCCCCGCTTCGTCGCCGAGTTCGGCTGGCAGGCGCCCCCCGCCCTGGCCACGCTCCGGCGGGCGCTGCCCGGGGAGCGGCTGGCCCCGGACTCGCCGGGCATGCTGCACCACCAGAAGGCGGAGGACGGCAACGGCAAGCTGAACCGCGGAGTGGCCCGCCACTTCCGGCTGCCCGAGAACGACTTCGACCGCTGGCACTACCTCACCCAGCTCGTCCAGGCTCGGGCCGTCGCGGCCGGCGTCGAACACTGGCGCTCGCACTGGCCGACGTGCGCGGGGACCGTCGTATGGCAGCTGAACGACTGCTGGCCGGTCACCTCCTGGGCCGCGGTCGACGGCGACGGCCGGCTCAAGCCCCTCCACCACGAGCTGCGCCGCGTCTACGCCGACCGCCTGCTGACCCTTCAGCCCGGCCCCGGCGGACCGGCCCTCGCCGTGATCAACCAGGCGGCCGAGCCCTGGCGGGCGACGGTGACCCTGCGCCGCGTGCAGGCGGACGGCACCGTGCTCGCGGAGCAGATCATCGACCGGACCGTCGAGCCGCGCTCGGTGCACCGGCTCACGGTCTCGCCCGAACTGGTGCCGGACGCCGCGTCCGCGAAGGAGTTCCTGATCGCGGACGAGGGCTCGCTGCGCGCGCCGTACTTCCCCGTCACCGACGAGGAGTTCGCCTACCCCGCCCCCGAGTACGACGTGACGGTGGCGTCCTCGGCCGACGCGGGTGAGGGTAGTCTCGATGTCGTGGTGACAGCACACACACTCGTACGGGACCTGCTTCTGCAGCCCGACCGCCTCGGGCCCCACGCCGTCTGCGACACCGGACTGCGCACGCTCCTGCCCGGGGAACAGGTCCGGCTGACGGTCCGCGGTGCCACCGAGACCGGTGCGAACGCCGTACGCGCGGCCCTGTTCTGCGTGGTGCCGGCGTGAGCGCTCCCGCCGAGCGCGTCACCATCAAGGACGTCGCGGCCGCCGCAGGGGTGTCCAAGGGCGCGGTGTCGCTGGCGTTCAACCACAAGCCGGGCGTGTCCGAGGCCACCCGCGAGCGGATCTTCGCGGTGGCCCGGCAGCTGGGCTGGGCCCCCAACTCCTCCGCGCGCAGCCTGTCCCGGCAGGCGGTGGACACCATCGGGCTGGCCATCTGCCGGCCGGCCCGGCTGCTCGGCCTGGAGCCGTTCTACATGGAGTTCATCTCCGGCATCGAGAGCGTGCTCGCCGAGCGGGACTGCTCGCTGCTGCTGCGGCTCGTCGGCACGCTGGAGGAGGAGATCCAGCTTCAGGAGCGCTGGTGGAGGGAGCGCCAGGTCGGCGGCTCGATCCTGGTCGACCTGCGCGAGAACGATCCCCGTGTCGGCCCCCTGCGCGCGCTGGGACTGCCCGCCGTGGCCGTCGGACACCCCAGCCTGACGGGCGGGTTCCCCTCGGTGTGGACCGACGACGCCGTCGCCGTGGGCGAGGCGGTCCGCTACCTCGCCGCCCTGGGGCACCGGCGCATCGCCCGGGTGGGCGGGCCGAGCGGCCTCGGGCACAGCGCGATCCGGGCGGATGCCTTCCGGCGGACCATGAGCGACCTGGGCCTGGACGGCGGACGGCACATCGAGACGGACTTCTCCGGGGAGGAGGGGGCCCGTGCCACACGCTCCCTGCTGCTCTCCGCCGACCGGCCCACCGCCGTCCTGTACGACAACGACATCATGGCCGTCGCGGGCCTGGGCGTGGCCACCGAGATGGGCGTCACCGTGCCCGACGAGCTGTCCCTGCTGGCCTGGGACGACTCACAGCTGTGCCGTCTGACCCACCCGACGCTCTCCGCCATGAGCCACGACGTCCACACCTTCGGGGCCCAGGTCGCGCAGACCCTGTTCCAGGTGATCGCAGGCCACGACATGGTGTCCCAGCCGGTCGCCACGCCCCGGCTCGTCCCCCGCGCCTCCACCGCACCACCCCGCCCGTAGCGGCGGGACGACCACGGCCGAGGGGCCACGGCGGGAATGCCGTGGCCCCTCGGCCGTGAGGTGCGGCCCCGGCGGACTCGACGGCTGCCGGGCGCCGGGTCCGCCGTGCCCTCTTCGCCCGCGGCCGCTCCCCTGCCGTACGGGAGGGTCGGCGGGCCGGCCGCGGTCCCTCATCGAGCGGCGACCGGGGCGCCGCCGTCGAGCACATGCCGTCGGGCGGCGGCGGCGGCGCCGACCAGACCGGCGTCCCTCGCCAGCGCCGCGGGCCGCACGGCCACGTGCCGGGCGAAGTCGAGGACGGCGAAGCTGCGCAGATGACGCCGCAGGGGTGTGAAGAGGATGTCTCCGGCCTGGGCGACCCCTCCGCCGATCACCGCCACCTCGATCTCCAGCAGGGTGGCACTGCCCGCGATGGCCGCGGCCAGGGCGCGGGCGGACCGGTCGAAGGCGGCGAGGGCACGTTCGTCACCGGCAGCCGCCGCCACGGCCACGGCTGCCGCGGTCGCCTCCTGTCCCCGCGGTGGTGTCCAGCCGGTCCGCACCGCGTGGCGTGCGATGGCGGTTCCGCTGGCGTACCCCTCGACACATCCCCGTGCACCGCAGGCGCAGGGCGGTCCGTCCATGTCCACCGAGATGTGCCCGATGTGCCCGGCGTTGCCGGAGGGACCGGGGTGCAGCTCGCCGTCCAGGACGTAGCCGCCTCCCACGCCGGTCGAGACCACCATGCACAGCGCGTTGCGGACACCCCGGGCGGCACCGCGCCAGTGTTCCGCGGCCGCCATCGCCACGGCGTCCCCCAGCAGGACCGGCTCGGTCCCCTCGGGCACCAGCGGATGCGCGCGCACACTCTCGACCAGCGGGAACGACCGCCATGCGGGGATGTTCACCGGGCTCACGGTGCCCCTCCCCGTGTCCACGGGGCCGGCGCTGGCGATGCCGATCCCGCGGACGGCGGCCCAGGACGGATGAGCCGCGAGCGTGTCGATCACCGCGTCGACGGTGCCGGTCAGGCGCGATGTGGACTCACGGGCCGGTGTGGGCAGCTCGGTCCGCTCCCGGATCCCGCCCGAGTCGTCGATCAGCGCTCCCGCGATCTTTGTGCCGCCGATGTCGATTGCTGCATACACCTGTGTGCTCATTTCTGTGTTCGGCGTCTGGGAGCCGTCACCGGCCGCGGAGGCCCGGGTGCGACGACTCGATCTCTTGACAACGTTGTCACAAGATGAGAGGAAGGTCAGGGCAGGTGGACAGCCAGTCCGGCGCCGGCGACGAAGACGGTGCCGGCACCTTCCACGGTGACTCCCTGGTCGGAGTCGGGGACGAAACAGGAGGCGCCCGGGTGAAGCGTGACCACGTCACCGTCCGGACCGCGCAACCGTGCCGTGCCCTGTGTGCACAGAACGATGCGGGGTCCGCCGGAGGGCACGAGCGGGACGCCCTCGGCCGTCAGTTCCGTGCGGTAGAGGGTGAACTCCTCCGCCGGGCACTCGAAGACGTGGGTACGGCCCGGACCGGCGACCGCCCTGGGCGCGACGACGGGGACCCGCACCGCGGGATCGGTGATCCGCAGCAGTTCAGGCACGTTCACCTCCTTCGTCGTCAGGCCCGCTCGCAGCACATTGTCGGAGGCCGCCATCAACTCCACGCCCACTCCCCGCACATAGGCGTGCAGTCCGCCGGCCGGCATGTACAGCGCGCTTCCCGCCTCGAGGATCCGGTGACGCAGCAGCAGCGAGGCCACCAGGCCGAGGTCGCCGGGGTGGTGGCGCTCCATGTGCACCACGGCTCCGTACGCCTGCGCGTGAGGACCCCGCTCGTCCGCCAGCCGGGCGCTCGCCTCCACGACCTCGCGGACCAGCGGCTCGCGGTCGCACGCCGGCTGTTCCAGCAGGGCCCCGAGTGCCGCCGTGAGGGCGGTTTCGTCGCTCCCGCTCTCCAGGAGTGCCACGACGGGACGCAGCCCCTCGACACCGAGGCCGTCGAGGACGGCGGCGGCCTCGGTGCGGGTACGGAAACCGGCGAGGACTTCGAACGGGCTGAGCGCGTAGAGCAGTTCGGGCTTGGGCCAGTCGTCCGAGTAGGGCCCCTCGCCCCCGTTCGCCGCCTGCACGCCGAACGCGTCGCGGGCCTGCTTCCGGTCGGGGTGCACCTGGATGGACAGGGGCTGATCCGCCGCGAGCACCTTCAGCAGGAAGGGGAGCCGGCCGCCGAAGTGAGCGACGCACTCCGCGCCGAGCTCCCGCTCGGGGGCCTCGCTCACCACATCGTGCAGGCCGCGGGTCCGCCCGTCACGGGTGACGCCCGAGGGGCCTGCAGGGTGCGCCCCCATCCACAGTTCCGCCTCGGGTCCCGCGGACGGTGTGTCTCGCCCTTGAAGCCGGGCGAGCGCTTCATGCGAGCCCCAGTCGTAGGTCTTGATGATCGGTTCCATGAGATCCACCCGATTACGTTAACCGCGGGTTGACGTGACACCGACGCCGGAAGGGTTCTGTTATTAAACCGGTATAGGGAATGAGTTCGGGAAGCCGGACACCACCGTGACACGCCCGTACCCGCGCGGACCGCCGGACGCGGCTCATGGCGGGACCGGACACGGACCACGGGGCGCCGCCCGCCGGGAGACCGCTCACGGGGACGAAAAACTGCACACATCAGCACTTCAGGATCATGATCCGGAGAAACGGGCAGCCGGGGGGACGGCCGCCTGTCCGACAGCCTTCGCCTCCCCCTCGCCCGGGAACGACGGAGCACCGCCGAGCGGCCCACCTCGGGCGTCAACGTAGAGGATGCGGAGCGGTCGAGCAATGGAGCCGACATCGCTTATACCGATTTAGCTCTTGTTTAGTTCATGGGCGGGCTCACATCGCGCGTAGAGGCGAAATTACCTGACGCGTCTATTGACATGACCGAAACATGAAGTGCTCTCATGGAGACACGACGGCCGGCGGTTGAGCGGTCCGACGTGATCCTCAGCCGCCCCATGGGCGCACCCCTGGCTCCGTTGCGCATGGACAACGTTGTCAGATCCCGAAGCGCAAGGAAGCACACTTCGCTGCGCCTCGTGTCGGCCGACGGCATTTTCCCGGTGCCCTCCCGGCTCCGCCTCGGCGGCCGGGAGAGGTCATATCTGTCCGCTTTTCCTTCTGAGGGAGAGACATGGCACGTTCACAGCCAAGACTCATGAGCAAGTGGCGCACCACCACCGCCGCGGCACTGACCGCGGTCCTCGGTCTGCTGCTGTCCGTCCTCGGCAGTTCCGCCGGCGAGGCGCAGGCCGCCGCCACCGGTCTGCGCGTCAGCAACGGGCGCCTCTACGAGGCGAACGGCAACGAGTTCGTGATGCGCGGGATCAACCACGCCCACGCCTGGTACCCGGACAGGACCAGCTCCATCGCCGACATCGCGGCCAAGGGCGCCAACACGGTCCGCGTCGTGCTCAGCACCGGTGACCGGTGGACGAAGACCTCCGGCTCCACGGTCTCGTCGATCATCGAGAAGTGCAAGGCCAGCAAGGTCATCTGCGTTCTGGAGGCGCACGACACCACCGGCTACGGCGAGGATTCCGCCGCGGCCTCCCTGGACCAGGCGGCGAACTACTGGATCGGCATCAAGAGCGCGCTCGCCGGCCAGGAGAACCACGTCATCGTCAACATCGGCAACGAGCCGTACGGCAACAGCGGTTACAGCGCCTGGACCAGTGCCACCAAGAACGCGATCGTCAAGCTCCGCAACGCGGGCATCAACAACGCGCTGATGGTGGACGCCCCCAACTGGGGCCAGGACTGGTCGAACACCATGCGCAACAACGCCGCGTCGGTGTTCGCCGCGGACCCGGACCGCAACACCGTCTTCTCCATCCACATGTACGGCGTCTACGACACCGCCGCCGAGGTCCAGAGCTACCTGAACGACTTCGTCAACAACAAGCTGCCCATCGTCGTGGGTGAGTTCGGTGACAACCACAGCGACGGCAACCCCGACGAGAACGCCATCATGGCGACGGCGCAGTCCCTCCGCGTCGGCTACCTGGGCTGGTCCTGGAGCGGCAACGGCAGCGGCGTCGAGTACCTGGACGTCGTGAACGGCTTCGACGCGGGCTCCCTGACCAACTGGGGCCGGCGTCTGATCGACGGGGCGAACGGCATCGCGTCGACGTCCCGCACCGCCACCGTCTACACCGGCGAGGACGACCCGGGTGACGACGACGGAGGCACGGCGCCCAACGGCTACCCGTACTGCGTCAACGGCAGCTCCTCCGACCCCGACGGCGACGGCTGGGGCTGGGAGAACAACAGGTCCTGCGTCGTACGGGGCAGCGCCGCGGACACCGGTTCGACGGGCGGCGGGACAGCGCCCAACGGCTACCCCTACTGCGTCAACGGCAGCTCCTCCGACCCCGACGGCGACGGCTGGGGCTGGGAGAACAACAGGTCCTGCGTCGTACGGGGCAGCGCCGCGGACTTCTGAGCCGTGACGCGGCACCCCCGCCAAAAGCCATGACGAACCGGCCGGGACCAGGGGCAAGCTGGTCCCGGCCGGCCGATCCGGCGGGTCGGTTTCCGACGCCCGTCACCATTGTCCCTCCCGCAGCGGGCCGAAAGCCGAAGCAGTACGCCGGACAGCGGGAGCCGGACGGTTCGGACACGATTCCGCCTCCCCGCGGACACGTCCGGATCGCAGATCACGAACTTGTCCTCATCCACGCAGAACCACCGCGCAAGCGCGGACAGACATGTCCGCGCCTGCGCGGACGCGAGTCGGGAGCACCACATGAACAAGAAACTGGTCACCTCGGCGGGCGTGCTGATCGCGGCCTCCGCCTCACTTGTCACTCTGCCGGGCACGGCGCACGCAGCACAGGGTCCGAAGCCCGGTTTCCACGTCGAGGGCGGACGGCTCGTCGACGCCACCGGCAAGGACTTCGTCCTCCGGGGTGTCAGTCACGCGCACACGTGGTACCCCTCAAAAACCGCCCAGGCGCTCGCCGACATCAAGGAACTCGGCGCCAACTCGGTGCGGGTGGTGCTCAGTACGGGCACCCGATGGACGAAGAACGACGTCGCCGACGTGAAGAACGTCGTCGCACAGTGCAAGGCCAACCGGCTCGTCTGTGTCCTGGAGGCCCATGACACCACCGGCTACGGGGAGCAGGGCGACGCGGCCTCACTCTCCGAGGCGGTCGACTACTGGCTGGAGGTCGCCGACGCGGTCAAGGGCCAGGAGAAGTACGTCATCGTCAACATCGGCAACGAGCCGCACGGCAACGCCGGGTACACCGCATGGACGCAGGACACCAAGGACGCCGTCGCCCGCCTGCGTGCCGCCGGTTTCGACCACACGCTCATGGTGGACGCCCCGAACTGGGGCCAGGACTGGTCGAACACCATGAAGGACAACGCCCCGGAGGTCTTCGCGGCCGACCCCGACCGCAACACCGTGTTCTCCGTCCACATGTACGGCGTCTACGACACCGCCGCCGAGGTGGAGGCGTATCTCAGCAGCTTCGTCGCCCGTGAACTCCCCGTCGTGGTGGGTGAATTCGGCTTCGACCACGGGGACGGCGACCCGGACGAGGATGCCGTCATGGCCACCGCGCAGGACCTGGACCTGGGCTACCTGGGCTGGTCCTGGAGCGGCAACGGCGGTGGGGTCGAGTACCTGGACCTGGCCACCGAGTTCGATGCCGGCCGACTCACCACCTGGGGCGAACGCCTCTTCAACGGGCCGGACGGCATCAGCAGCACCTCGCGGGAGGCCGGCGTCTACCGGCGGGGCTGCCTCGTGAAGTACCGCCTGGACGCGTGGAACGGCGGCTTCAACGCCGACGTCACCATCCACAACACCGGTGAGCAGGATCTCAAGGGCTGGAAGCTCGGCTTCGCCTTCCCCGGAGACCAGCAGATCAACTCGGCCTGGAACGCGAAGGTGTCCCGGAACGGACGACAGGTGACCGCGGCCGACGAGCCGTGGACGCAGGACATCCCGGTCCGCGGCTCCGTGAGCTTCGGTCTCAACGCCTCGGGCCCCGGTGCCGTTCCGTCCGAGTTCAGCCTCGACGGAGTCCCCTGCACCAAGTACTGACGGGCCGACAGTACCGATGGCGCGACACGGTGGGCTCCCGGGCGAGTGGTTTCCGCCCGGGAGCCCACCGTGCCCTCATACCCAGGCCCACACGGTCTTGCCCTCCGTGCTCCGGCTGCATCCGAGGGAACGGGCCAGGGAATGCACCAGGTACAGGCCGCGTCCGCGTTCGGCCTCCGCGCCGTCCGGGGGCGCACACCAGAGCGGCGGGACCGGGCTGGTGTCGCGCACCGAGACGAACACCCGCTCGCTGTCGGCGAGAAGGCGAAGCTCCTGCGGACCGTCGGCGGTGTGATGGTGCGCGTTCGCCACCAACTCGGAGACGACCAGCACGACGTCCTCGATCACCGGCTCCGGAATCCCCCAGTCGGCCAGGGTCTTCGCGGCGTGACGCCGTGCGACCCGTACGACGGGCCGGGAGCGGTCCACGAGGGCCAGCTCACTGGTGCGGACGCGGGGGGCTCGGCGCCAGGGCTCCGTCGGCAGGACGGAAGAGGCAGTGGCAGTGGCAGTGGTCGTGATGGCGGCAGTGGTCGTGATGGCGGCAGTGGTCGCGGCGGTGTTCATGATGGCCTCATCTCGGAGAGTCCGACCGACCGTCCCTGCGATCGATCCGGCCGAGCTGCCTTCGCGGGCGAGGTGCGGCTCTGCATCCATCGGAGCACCGGCATGACAACGATGTCCAGAGCCGGACATTATGATTAGCGATGAACAATTTAGTTCAGCAAAAGTTTAGTAAACTGTCTCCATCTATCGCACACAGGGCTTTCCCCTGAGGGTTTATCGGTTCACTCATGGTGACCGTCACGGCCGACGGCACGCTCCCGGGCGGACGCCGCGGAGGCCGGAGGCCGCACGGCGGGTCCGGACTCGTGAACGTCAGGAAGTGCGGGCGGTGCGGCCTGCTTCCGTGTCCGCCGCGGCCATATGCTTCTACTCTCCTGTAGAGGGACGGTCGGTGTCACCGCCCCTCGGTGACGCACGCACGTAAGACGCACGCACGGAGAAGGAGTGGACGCCACGATGGTGTTCAAACGACTGCTCGGCTCGCTCGGCGTGGGCGGACCCACCGTCGACACGGTCCTCGACCCGGGCCCGGTGCTGCCCGGCGGCACGCTGTCCGGCCAGGTGCATCTCCAGGGCGGCAACGCCGGCTTCGACATCGAGCAGATCACCCTGGAACTGGTGGCCAGGGTCGAGGCCGAGCACGAGGACGGCGAGAGCGAGGGCGCCGTCGCCTTCGAGCGGTACACCGTCGGCGGCGGCTTCCGTCTCGCCGAGGGCGAGCGGCGCGACGTGCCGTTCAGCGTGACGCTGCCGTGGGAGACCCCGGTCACCGAGCTCTACGGGCAGCCCCTGGGCGTCGTCCTGGGGGTGCGCACCGAGCTGTCGGTGGCCGGAGCCAAGGACAAGGGCGACCTCGACCCGCTGACCGTGGGCCCGCTGCCCGTCCAGGAGGCGGTCCTTGAGGCGTTCGGCCGGCTCGGCTTCGGCTTCCGGTCGGCGGACCTGGAGTACGGCCGCATCGGCGGCACGGGGCAGCAGCTCCCCTTCTACCAGGAGATCGAGATCACCCCCGCGCCGCAGTACGCGGCCCGGGTGAACGAGATCGAGGTGACCTTCCTGGCCGGCCCGGGCGGGATGGACGTCGTCCTGGAGGCCGACAAGCGCGGCGGGTTCCTCTCCGAGGGCCATGACGCGCTCGCCCTCTTCACCGTCGGCCACCACGACACCCGCGACTGGAACGCCGAGGTCGACGGCTGGGTGCGCCGGCTGGTCGAGAACCGGGCGTCGTACGGATCCCCCGCCGCGTACGGCCCTCCTGGCGCGTACGGCCCTCCTGGCGCGTACGGCTCCGACGGCGGGTACGGCCACCACGGTCACGACGAGCATCACCACGACGGGCACCGCTCCGGCCCCGGCATCGGCACGGCGGTCGCCGCGGGCGCGGCCGGTCTCGCGGTCGGTGTCGTGGGGGGAATGGCCGCGGCCGAGGCCGTCGACGAGATCGGGGACTTCTTCGAGGGCGAGGAGGAGGAAGAGGGCTGAGTCTTCCCCCGGCGGGAACCGTCCCGCCAGTTTCTACCTTGCTGTAGAAGATGCGGCTGTCCGGCCCCGGGCGGCCGCCCTCCCCCGTATCCCGTCTGGAGTACTCATGGCCCTGTGGGACCGCGTCAAGGAGTCCGCGTCTCAGATGCAGACCCAGCTGACGGCGAAGAAGAACGAGCTCACCAGCGGCGCCTTCCGTGACGCCAGCATGGCGATGTGCGCGCTGGTCGCGGCCGCCGACGGCACGATCGACCCGTCGGAGCGCCAGAGGGTGGCCCAGCTCATCGCCACCAACGAGGTGCTGCAGAACTTCGCCGCCGCCGACCTGCACCGCCGCTTCGAGGAGAACCTCGACAAGCTGACCACGGACTTCGCCTTCGGCAAGGTGAGCGTCATGCAGGAGATCGCCAAGGCGAAGAAGAAGCCCGCCGAGGCCCGTGCCGTCATCCAGATCGGCATCGTCATCGGCGGCGCCGACGGCGACTTCGACAAGGACGAGCAGGCCCTGGTCCGCGAGGCGTGCTACGCGCTCGGACTGCCGCCGCACGAGTTCGACCTCTGACCGACACGGTCCGCGCGGCGGGGGGGGGGCCCCCCCCCCCGCGGGGGGGGGCGGCGCCCGCGGGGGGGGGGGGGGGGGGGGGGGGGGGGGGGGGGGGGCGCCCCCGGGGCCCCCCCCCCCCCCCCCCCCCCCCCCCCCCCCCCCCCCGGGGGCGGGGGGGGGCCCCCCCCCCCCCCGGGGGGGCCCCCCCCCCCCGCGGCCGTTCAGCGGATGTCCTCGGGATCGAGGCCGGTTCCGACGACCAGGGTCACCACTCCGGCGGCCGCGCCCTCGTCCTGGTCCGTCCGCGCGCCGGGCAGCCTGGAGGCGAGCACCTCGGCCTGCGCGTCCAGGCCCTGCGGATGGCTGACCGTGGTGGCGCGGACGGTCTGCGGGGCGTTGCCCGTGCCGACGACGGTGTATCCGGCCTTGCGCAGGATCTCGGCGACGACCCCGGCACGCCCCGTGACGCCGGTGCCGTTCAGGACCTGCACCCGCACGTTCGAGGCGTAGACGAGATCCTTGGCCTTTGCCGCCAGCCGTTTCTTGTCGACCTCCTTGTCCTTCGCGAGCGAGGTGAACAGATCGGCGGCCTGCGGATACTGCCACACGACATTGGCCCGGTCGCTCGGCACATCGGCCTCGCGCGGGTAGTTCGGCACGGTGAGGAACGTCAGGCGGTCCTGGGGGATGCCCTTTAGCTCGGACGCCAGGCCGTACAGCGGTCTGATGCCGGCTATGTCCTTGTCCGTGGTGAGGGACCCCGTCGCGGAGTCCAGGAACCCGTAGAGCGCCTTCGGACTGGTCAGCTTGGACTGCGCCTTCGCCGCCAGTGCCTGCATGAACTCCTGCTGACGGTTGATCCGTCCGGTGTCGGAGCCGTCACCGACGCTGTAGCGGGCGCGGACGTAGGCGAGCGCGGCCTCGTCCTCGACCTTCTGGCAGCCGGGCTCCAGGTCCAGCAGGGCCTTCTCGTCGTGCATGGCCTCCTCCGGGCAGACCTCTATGCCGTCGAGGGCATTGACCATGCCCTTGAAGCCCTGGAAGTCGACGGACATGAAGTGGTCGATGCGCAGCCCGGTGTTGTCCTCGAGCGTCTTGATCGTGCAGGCGGCCGCCCCGCCGATGTCGCCGGTGATCCCGCCGAGGGCGAACGCCTCGTTGATCTTGAAGTGGTGCGGGGCGGACGTGCTGCCGTCGCCCTTGTCGCACGCGGCTATCTCCACCCACGAGTCCCGCGGGAACGACACGACCGTGGCCCACTCCCGGTTCGCCGGGATGTGCAGGACCATCAGCGTGTCCGACTGCATGGTCGTCAGGCCGTCGCTGCCGTACTTCGCGTTGGCACCGGCACGGCTGTCGGAACCGACGACGAGGATGTTCTTCGATCCCGGACTGAGGTTGGCCGGGCGGTCACCTCCGAGTTTGTCGTCGACGTCCGCACCCTTGATGTTGCCGTTCAGGTCCTGGTAGATCCAGGCCCCGACCCCCGCCACACCGAGGACGAGCACCGAGCACACGCCCACCCCCCAGATCACGGCCCGTCCCCGTCGTGTCTTCCCGGCCCCGGCCGAAGCACGCCGCCTTCCCCTACCGCTCACTGACGATCGCTCCTCGGCACTCGGTCACCTGGTCTGCCGTGCTCGGACGTCCGGTCCCCGCGTCCACCGGACGAACGAACTCTACGTTCATGAGGAGGTACGCGGGAAAGCGGCCGGAGTCTCGCCTCCGGCACGAACTGCCCTCCCCCGCACGGGCGATGACATCCCGCCCGTTCCGTGCGGACGCCGGGCCGCTCCGTGCGGACGCCGGGCCGTTCCGTGCGGACGCCGGGCCGCTCCGTGCGGGCCCGCTCAGGTCACAGCGGGGTCGCCGCGCGCAGGACGAGGATCGTCGTCACGGCGGAGTCCGCGGACGACATCGCCGGCACCGCGGCCCCCGCCGCCGCGACCCGTGCGGCCGGCCCCGCCGAGGTGAACACCGACGGCCGAGGCTTCAGCCTTTCCTTTCGCCGCCCGGTGGACTCAGCAGTTCGCGCAGCAGCCGCTCGTCGTCCGGGTCCAGGCCGGTGACGAAGCTGGCCAGCACCGCTCCGCGGTCGTTCTCCGCGTCGAGCACCTTGCGCATCTTGCGGGCGGCCAGACCCGCCTGGTCCGAGGCGGGTGTCCAGGCGAAGGAGCGCCCCGCGCGCTCCCGGGTGACCGCGCCCTTGGCCAGCAGCCGGGTGAGGATGGTGATCACGGTCGTGTAGGCGAGGCCGCCGCCGAGGCGCTCCCGCACCCAGCCGGCCGTGGCCGGACCCTCCGCCTCCCGCAACGCCGACAGGACCAGCGCCTCCAGCTCGCCCTGCCCCCGTCGCCGGGGACGCTGCCGCTGTTCCGCCACGCCCCGTCTCCCTTCCGCCGCCGCCCGTTTCCCGAGCCGACATCGTATGGACGCCTTTCGGCCCCCACGCCGGCCGAGGACCGCCGCCGGCTCCCGGCCGCAGCCCTCTACACCATCGTAGAAGCCGGGGTGCCGGACGTGCGGGCGGAGCGCGAGCCGCGTGTTCAGGGGAACCCCGCGGACCGTCGGCCCCGAACGGTGGCCGTCACAGCGGAAAAGGAAGGCGCGGGCGGAGAGGGAGGCAGTCGGCGGGCGTCATGCGCACGCGGCCAGCGCGGCGGTGGAAACGGCCGTGTCGGCACGGGCGTGGATGATCAGCCGGGTCGCGCGGGAGTCCGCGTCCGCCTCCAGTACGCGTCGTGCGCGGGCGCTGGGGGTGGCGACCGACAGCAGCACTCCCAGAGAACTGCAGGTGCGGTGGACGCGGAGGACGCCGCTCAGTGCCGCGCCGGTGGCGGCCCGGGCGTCGAGAACGAGGACCACGGGCGAGGGGTGATAGGCCCGGACGAGGCCGTCGACCTCCGTCACCAGGTCGGCCGTCCCTTCCGTTCCGGGGTCGCTGGACACCCGTATGACAAGGACATGTTGCTCGAACGAATGGGGAAGCATGACCGCCTCCGATGGACGGCTCAGTCGTGTCTGTTCCCGTCCGACTACCCCTTCCCTCCGGCCGGTCACGGGATAAGGCCGACCGGTCGCGGAAGAATTCCCCGGGCATGCCCGAAGGGCCCGGCCGATGACGGCCGGGCCCTTCGAAAGGGTGCGTGCGCGGGATGCGTCGCTCGAATCACCGCGGCACTCGAATCACCGCGGCACTCGAATCACCGTGATGCCCGGATCACCACCGGTACCAGCGTCCGCGGCCGCCGCCGGCGGTCGTGGAGCGCATGAGGAAACCGAGCAGCCACACCACCAGTACGGCGAGGGCCACCCACCACAGAAGCTTGACGGCGAATCCGGCACCGAAAAGGATGAGAGCGAGAAGCAGAACCAGAAGCACAGGAACCATGATTATCAACCTCCTGACCCTGCGAATACCCTGCGTCTCCCTCCGCATTCACCGGAATCTCCTCGTTTATGAAGGGGAAGCCGGGGCACATGCCGATTACCGCGTCCGACGGGCCCGACGGGAATGCCCATGAGGGCGACGGCAGTGGGTAAACGGGTCGAGGACATCGACCGCACCACATCACCGAAATGCACCACCGGAAAGCGGAGAACAACCACGGGATCACGTCTATGGTCACCCCCCTCAGCAAACAGAGTTCACACGACTCCGGCCGGCCGGCGCCCTGGTACTACAGCGCCGCCTGGCACACCTCGCAGGCCCCGGTCGCGGACGCCCGCCGAGCCGTACGCACCCTGCTCGACCGGGCGGGACACCACCCCGCGCACCGGCCGAGCCAGGACGCCCAGCTGGTCGTCAGCGAGCTGGTCACCAACGCCGTGCAGCACGCACCCGGTCCACTGGGGCTCCTGCTCGAAATCACCCCGGACGCCGCCCAGTTGCGCATCGTCGTGCGCGACAGCTCGCCCGACCCGCCCCGGCCGCAGGCACGCGACGCCCGACGCGTCGGAGGACACGGTCTGCGCCTGGTCGGCCTGCTGTGCAAGCAGGTCCACACCGTCGCGCTGACCAGGGGCAAGCAGGTCGTCGCCCTGCTCGCGCTCCCCGCACCCGCGGCCTGACCGCCGCCCCGGCCGCCGGACCGATGTACGGCGGCGGCCGGGGCGGCGGCGTGTGAGGTCAGGCGATGTCGAGCATGCCTGCGCGGAGCCGGGCGAGGCAGCGCGACAGGAGCCGGGAGACATGCATCTGGGAGACACCCAGATGCTCACCGATCTGCGCCTGGGTGAGTTCCTCGACGAACCTCATGTGGATGATCTGCCGGTCCCGTTCGTCCAGTTCGGCGATCAGCGGAGCCAGCGTGTGGAAGTCCTCCACCAGTTCCAGGCTCTCGTCCTCGGCGCCGATGAAGTCCTGCAGCACGGACTCGCCGTCCTGGCTGCCGCTGATCGTGGCGTCCAGGGAGGAGGAGTTGTAGCCGTTGGCGGCGAGCCGGGCCTCCCTGACCTCGTCCTCGGGCAGGCTCATCAGCTCGGACAGTTCCTTGTCCGAAGGGGTGCGGCCCAGACGGCTGCCGAGTTCCTCGGTGGCCCGGGCGAGCTGGACACGGGCCTCCTGCAGACGGCGCGGCACGTGCACGGCCCAGGTGGTGTCGCGGAAGAACCGCTTGATCTCCCCGACGATGTAGGGGATGGCGAAGGAGGTGAACTCGACCTCCCGCGACAGCTCGAAGCGGTCGATCGCCTTGATCAGGCCGATCATGCCGACCTGGACGATGTCCTCCATCTCCTCCGGCCCCCGGCTGCGGAACCGGCCGGCCGCGAAGCGGACGAGGGTCATGTTCATCTCGATCAGCGTGTTCCGGGCGTAGCTGTGCTCCTCGGTGCCCTCCTCCAGCACCGCCAGCTGCCCGAAGAACAGCTTCGACAGCTCGCGGGCGTCCCTGGGTGCCACCCCTGCGGGGTCGGTGACCTCAGGCAGTCCGGCCGTCCGGGTCGTGGCTGCCGTCGTGGCTGCCGTCGCGGCTGCCGTCATGGGTGCCATGCTCGTCCCCTCCCAAGGTCGGTCCCCGTGTCGTCGGCCGAGTCGGCTGACGACGCAGCGTCTACCCCCTGCTCCCGCACTCATGCACGAAAAGTCTCGCGGGCGCGCAGGGCCGCCGTGAACCAGGTGAACACCGGCGCCAGGCCGGGCGGTACCGGCCATCCGTTGATGACGGACAGCAGGTACCAGTAGCGCTCCGCGCGGGGATCGCCGGCGACCTCCAGCCGTGTCAGCAGCCAGCGGCGCAGGGCGGCGTCGTCGGGACGGCCGAAGGTCTGTGCGTAGCGGGCGGTGAGGGCGTCGACGACGGGTCCGGCCTCGGGCGCGGCAGGGTCGGTCCCGGCGTCGAGAGCGCGGCCGACGCTTTCGCGGACGGCTTCGGTGAGCTCGTGGTGCAGGCCGGTCGTGTCGCCCTGGGCGCGTTCGGCCGCCTGGTACTCGGCCATACGGCGGACAGCGGCGCGGAAGCCGGGGTCCTGGGTCAGTTCGGCGAGTTCCACCCATGCCTCCACCTGGCCGGGGCCGGGGTCGTCGGGCAGTTCGGGAAGGGCGGAGCGCAGCATGTCGACGAAGTCCGCGTTGGCGTCGAGGTCACCGAAGGTGTCGTCGACGAAGTCGGTGACGAGGCGCCGGCGTTCTTCGTCGGAGAGTCTGGCGAGCTTGTGCATGAGGTCCATCTCCTCGGGACTGGAGCCCCGCTCGGCCACCGCGCGCAGCACCGCGCGCCGGAGTCGGAGGGTGCGGATCTGTGTCTCCAGGGCATCGGCATGTGCGGCCGCGACCTCGGGCACCGAGATCTCACGGTCCAGCACCTGCCGGACGACAGTGAGGTCGATGCCCAGGTCGCGCAGGGTGCGGACCAGGTCGAGCCGTGCGAGCGCGCCGATGCCGTAGAGCCGGTGGCCTGCCGGGCTGCGGACTGTCGGCGGCACGATCCCCGTGTCGGACCAGAACCGGATGGTCTTGACCGTCAGCCCGGTCCGCCGGGCCAGGTCGCCGATCGTGAAGAGTGTGTCGCCGTCCATGACCGCACTCTCGTACCTCCCCCTACGGGAGACGCAAGTCCGGGTCTTCGGCGCACGGGCCGGCGAACGCGCCTGCGCGCACCGGTAATTCGGTGGGGTGCCGGCCTGCCGGTGTCCTACGGTGGGCAGCAGCCCAGGTGCGCAGGCGACGGGTACTTCGATGTGGGATCGAGAGGTCGCAGGTTCGAGTCCTGCCACCGGTTTCGGCCGGTGTGGCTCAGACGGCAGAGCGCTTTGTGCCGTCGCCGTTCCGATCTCCGGGCGCATGACGTGGGGGGGGGGGCCCCCCCCCCCCCCCCCGGGGCGCCCCCCCCCCGCCCGGGGGCGGGGGGGGGGGGGGGGGTCGGACCGCGCCCCGACAGGACGGCGCCGCACGGGCGCCGGCC
>NZ_JBIVOX010000021.1:110080-126002 GCF_044754345.1 Streptomyces sp. NPDC093094
ACCTCGTCCGTCCGCCCGCCCCGCCCCTTCACCACCCCGCAATTCTGGTTCTCAATGTGGGGGGCCCCCCCCCCCCCCCCCGGCCCGCGCCCCCGCCCCGCCCCCCCCCCCCCCCCCCCCGCCCCCCCCCCCCCCACGTCCGGCTTCCTTCCCCTGTGTCAGGGCCGGTGCTCGAAGGCGCCGATGTCGCAGGCCGGGCCCTGGGGGCGCGGGACTCCTCGCTGGTCGGTGGACGGGCAGTCGGACGCGGCGTCGAGGGCCGGGCTGCCGGGCAGCAGCGCCACGGTGTCCGTCGGCCCGCCGTGATCGCCCAGAGGGCCGAGCCGGGCGTCGCGGCGGGGCAGATCGCCTTCGGCCGTCAGACCGCAGCTGTTGCCGCTGTCGAGGTTGCCGCCCCGGGACTCGATGGCGGCGAATGCCTTCTTGCAGTCGCCGGAGGCCCGGCCGACGGTGTTCCCGGCGATGAGGGTGTTCCGCAGGGCGAGGTGGCCCAGCGGCACGTCGACGACGTCGGTGACCTCCGGGGGCAGACTGTCCAGGTAGGCCGGGGCGATGTTGATCCCGCCGCCGCCGTCGGTGGCGGTGTTGCCCGTGATCGTGGAGTTGCGGATGTCCACCAGGCCGGTGCCCCGGATGTCGATGCCGCCTCCGTATCCGGACAGGCTGCCCGGCCGGTCCCAGTCGTCGGTCACCCTGTTGTCCGCGATCGTCGAGTTGAGCACGGTGCCGGTGTCGTCGAACCGGATGCCGCCGGCCTCGCCGGCCGTGTTGCCGCTGACCGTGCTCTCGATCAGCGTCAGATGGGAGTCCGGGATGTTGAAGATGCCTCCTCCGTAGCCGGCGGTGTTCCCGGTCACCGCGACGCGGCGCAGCGTCATGTTCTTGCTGTTGGCGATGCCGCCTCCGCCGGGGTCGGTGACCGGCACCTCCCGCTGCCTGGCCTCGCCTCCGGTGACGGTGAGGTCGGACAGCGTGGTGTCCGCTCCCATGCGGAAGACCCGGTCGACGTGGTCGGCGTCGATGACGGTCTCCCGCGCGCCGGCCCCCCGGAAGGCGGTCGGCGCGGTGACGTTCAGGTCGCCTGTGGTCGGGTCGGCGGTGCGCGTGTTCAGGTAGCGGGGGTCCGGGGGGATGGCGAGCCGGTAGTGCCCGGCGGGCAGCACGATCGTGCTGCCGGGACGGGCGTTGGCCGCCATGACCGCCGCACGCAGGGTGCAGGCCCCGGCGGCGGTGCGGCAGATGCCGTCGGACGCGTCCGCGTCCACGGCGTCCGAGGTCGAGTCGACCGTGAAGGTCGCGGGCCCGGCATCCGCGTGGGCGGGGGCCGGCGCCACCAGGGCGGTCCCCGCCAAGGCCGCCGAGAGGGCGAGGAACGACGAAAGGGCAGTCGGTTTCTTCATGGGTGCCTTTCTCCTGTCTGTCTGGTCCTGTCCGCCTGGTCCTGGCTGTCCGGCCCTGTCCGTCCGGTCCTGTCTGCCTGGTCCCGGCTGTCGTCCAGCGGCCGTCCCGTCCGGCGGCTGTCCGTCGTGCGACAGAGTGAGAAACACTCGCGTACACAACATGTATCAGAATGCTTCGCAGTCATGACAGATTCGATCCGGCCCCTGCTGAAGCCTCAGTTGGCGCACCTGCCACGGGGGCCGCACGGACTCGCGCAGGAGCTCGTGACGGGCTCGCAGCGGCAGCGGCTCCTCTACGCGATGACGGTCGTGGTGGCCGAAAAGGGCTACATCGCCACCACCGTGGCGGATGTCACCGCGCGAGCGGGCGTGTCCCGCAAGACGTTCTACGCGCTGTTCGCCGACAAGGAGGAGTGCTTCATCGCCGCCGCCGACACGAGCCGCGAGCTGATGATCAGATGGCTCCGGTCGTCGTTCGCGCAGTCGGCGGCGCAGTCCCTGTCCCCGGTCGCGACGCTGCGCGCCTCGGTCCGTGCCTACCTCCGGCTGATCGCCGAAGAGCCGGAATTCGCCAGGGCGTTCCTCCTGGAGACGGCGACGGCCGGCGGCCGGGCGCAGGAGCACCAGGACGCGTGCCGGTCCTGGTTCGCCGAGTCCATGCGTGCCTGGCGCACCAGGCTTCCGGGGCACCGCCGTGTCCCCCGTGCGCACTACATCGCCGCCGCCGACGCCACGCACGAGGCGGTCTGCCGCTGTCTGCGGCGAGGGCACACCGCCGGGGTCCCCGCCCTGGAGGACTCCGTGCTGCACATCTGTCTCGCCCTGCTCGGCGTCACCGATCCGGCGGAGGCACCCGGAGAGGGCTAGGGCCTGTCTGACCCTTCGCGTCGTCGCCCGAAGGGCGGCCGCGCGCCGTCAGGTGCGTGCTCTCGGCGTGCCGGCTCCAGGCCCTCGTACTGGACGTACTCGGGTCCGGGGCCGGTGCGGCGAGAGTGCGTGCACGGCGTCGCGCGGCAGACGGGAATGGCCAGACAGGCCCTGGGGCACTGGCTCCAGGACCGTCGCCGGGAAGCGTGGTCGTGGCGGCGCCGGCCCAACTGTCCCACGCCACGCGGGCGTCGGGGGCCGGGTCAGGGGCCGGCTCCGTCGGTGCCTTCGGTGAGGCGGTGCAGGCGGAGGGCCAGATGGGTCTCCAGGGCTCTGGCAGGGGTGTTCCAGCCGGGGCCGAGGAGCCGGGCGACGCGGTCGAGCCGCTGGACGACCGTGTTGACGTGGACGTGCAGGGCGTCCTTGGCGCGGGAGAGGCTGGCGCCGTGGTCGTAGTACGCGTGCAGGGTGCGCATCAGCTCGGTGCCGCGTTCGGCGTCGTAGACCAGGACGGGGCCGAGGACACGCTCGACGTACGGGCCGACGTCGGCCCGGTCGCCCAGCAGGACACCGATGAAGCCCAGGTCGGCGATGTCGGCTCCCTCGCCGGTGCGGCCGAGGGCATGGAGGGCCCTGAGGCAGCGCAGCGCCTCGGCGTGGACGGCGGCGTAGGGGTCGGGCCCGTGGCCGGGACCGGCGGCGCCCACGGTGACGGGCGTGCCGAGGACCCGGGCGAGGTCGGCGGCCAGGCCGCGGGCGAGAACCCCCGGCCGGTCGCACGGCGCGAGCAGGACGACGTGGCCGTGCCGGGTGCCGGCCAGTCCTTCGACCCGGCGGGCCGCGCGGGCCGCCTCGTTCATGAGCCGGGAGCGCAGCGGCGGCGCGCAGTCGAGGACCACGACCGCGTGGGGACGGGCGAGGTCGACGCCGAGGCGCCGGGCGCGCAGGGCCAGGCTTCCGCCGTCGGGGCGGGCCGACGCGGCGGGGTCCGCGAGGAGATCGTCGAGGAGTTCACCGCGCACACGGTCCTCGGCCTCGGCGACGGAGCGGCGCATCAGCAGCAGCATCGCGGTGACCAGCGCGGCGCGTTCGAACAGGCGCCGGTCGGCCTCCGAGAGCCCGGTCCGTCCGGTCAGCACGATGCTGCCGAGCGGCTCGGTCCCGGCCAGTACGGCACAGGTCCACACGTCGTCCGCGTGGATCGCGCGGCCGTCGGTCTGCGAGGCCGCCAGGCTGGCCGCGACGGGAGTGACCGGGGCGGCGCAGGTCCGGGCCAGTTCGCTGCCGTCGGTGTCGTGGACGGCGATCTCGCCGCCGAGCAGCGCGGCGATCTCGGCGGCCATGTCGTCGATGCCCGCGCCGCGCAGCACCAGTCTGGTGAGCCGGTCGTGGGCGTCGGAGGCCCGGTGCAGCGCCTCGCTGTGCGCGCGGACCGTGGCGTTGGCGGCTTCGAGCCGGGCGAGGGCGCTGCGCGTCTCCTCCAGCAGCCGGGCGCTGTCGATGGCGACGGCGGCGTGGTCGGCGAGCGAGCCGAGGAGGGCGATGGCGTCGGGGGTGAACTCCCGCGGGGTGCGGTCGGCCGCGAACAGCACCCCGATGATGTCCTCGCCGACCCGCAGGGGAACCCCGAGGATGCCGCGCAGCCCTTCCTCCGCCACGCCGTCGTCGATCGTCCCGGTGTGCCGGAAGCGCAGATCGGTGCGGTAGTCGGTGCTCGCGTACGGGCGGGCGGTCTGCGCGACCAGGCCGCCCAGTCCCTCCCCCAGGGCGAGACGGAGCTGCTGGAAGGCGGCGGAGACGGATCCGTCGGTGACGCGCATGAACGTGTCGTGCGCCGCCGCGTCGTTGAGCGTGAGGTAGGCGACGTCGGCACCGAGCAGGGTCCTCGCCCGCCGGACGATGGCGCGCAGCACGGCATCGAGGTCGCGCAGTCCGGCGAGGTCGCCCGCGGTGTCGAACAGCGCCACCAGTTCGGCCTCCCGGCGGCGGTGCTGGTCCAGTGCGCGCCGTACGGACAGGGCCGTTTCGGTGATCTCCCCGATCCGGGCCAGGTCCGTCCCGGCGACCCCCTCGGCGCGTGAGCGGGCCGGCTGGGCGGCGAGTTCGGCGGCGGGCGCGCCGGCGGCGAGGAGCTCCAGCAGCCGGTGGGCGGCCGCCTCGGCAGGGGCCGGTACGGGGGCCTCTGTTCCGGGGCCTGTGGTCATGGAGGGTCTCCTCCCGGGCGGGCGGCTGTGCGACTTCTCTGGAGGCGCGACTTTGCTGGAGGGACGGCGTGAGGCCCGGTCCGCGGCGCGGCGGACCGGGCGGCCACGGACCGTGGCGTGCGTCGGTCAGACGCGGTCGGCCGTGGTCACGGTGGGAGCGGTGACCGTCTCCTCGTCCCGGGAGCGGGCGAGATCACGGCCGAGGGTCTCCCGGGTCACCGCGACCGTGACGGTGGTGATCACGGCGGCGACGCAGAGGTAGATGCTGACGGGGGTCGAGGAGCCGTAGTCCTTCAGCAGCTCGACGGCGACGATGGGAGCGAGGGCACCGGCGACGATGGACGCGAGCTGGGAGCCCATGGAGGCACCGGAGTAGCGGACCTTGGTGTCGAACATCTCGGAGATGAACGCGGCCTGCGGCCCGTACATCGCGCCGTGCAGCAGCAGGCCGACGGTGACGGCGGCGGTGATCACGGGGAACGACGTGGAGTCGACGAGGCCGAAGAAGGCGAACGCCCACACGGCCATGCCGACGGAGCCGATCAGGGTGACGGGCCGTCGTCCGAGGCGGTCGGAGAGCGCGCCCCACAGCGGGATCGTCACGAAGTGCACGGCGGAGCCGATCAGGACGGCGTTCAGCGCGGTGCTCTTGGGCAGTTCGAGATGCACCGTGACGTACACCAGGAGGAAGGAGGTCAGGATGTAGTAGGAGATGTTCTCGCCGAACCGGGTGCCGATGGCCGACAGCACCTCGCGCCAGCTGCGCCGGAACACCTCGACGACCGGGGCCCTGTCCTTCACGCCCTGCGCGGCGGCGGCCTCCGCCTTGGCCTGTGCCTCCAGGAACACCGGGGACTCGGACACCGAGACACGGATCCACAGGCCGATCAGGACGAGGACCCCGGACAGCAGGAACGGGACCCGCCAGCCCCAGGACTGGAAGGCCGCCTCCGACTGGAACGCGGCCAGCAGCGCGAGCACACCGGTGGCGAGCAGGTTGCCGCCGGGCGCGCCGGCCTGCGGCCAGGACGCCCAGAAGCCGCGGTTCTTGTCGCCGCCGTGCTCGGAGACGATCAGCACGGCCCCGCCCCACTCGCCGCCGAGGGCGAAGCCCTGGATCAGGCGCAGAACGGTGAGCAGGACCGGGGCGCCGACGCCGATGCTGTCGTAGGTGGGCAGCAGGCCCATGGCGAAGGTCGCGCCGCCCATCATCAGGAGGCTGACCACCAGCAGCTTCTTGCGGCCGATCTTGTCGCCGAAGTGTCCGAAGACGACCCCGCCCAGAGGGCGTGCGGCGAATCCGATGGCGTACGTGATGAAGGCGATCAGTGTGCCCACGAGCGGGTCGGCGGTGGGGAAGAACAACGTGTTGAACACGAGGGCGGCTGCGGAGCCGTAGAGGAAGAAGTCGTACCACTCGATGGTGGTGCCGATCAGGCTCGCGGCGACGATGCGGCCGATGCCGCCGCGCGGCGTGGTGGTGTCAGACATGGGTTCACCGGTTTCACGAACGGGACAGGGGCGGGGCTGTGCGGGGACGGGGCCGTACGGGGAGCGGAAGACGTACGGGACGGGGGCCGGAAGGCGTACGGGACGGACGGGACGGGGCCGGAAGGCGTTGCATGACGTACGGGACGGACAGGGACTGCGGGACGTGCGGGGCGCAGGGGTGCGACGGCAACGGCGACGGCGACGGCGACGGCGACGGCGACAGCAACGGCGACGGCGACGGCGACGGGAGGCGCGTACGGGTCCGCGGCGGACGGTGGTTCAGGTCGATCAGGTCGCTCAGGTCGCGGTCCAGCCGCCGTCGAGCGGCAGGGACGCGCCGGTGAGGCAGCCCGCGTGGGGGCTGCACAGCCACAGGGCGGCGGCGGCCACCTCCTCGGACTCCAGGAGGCGCTTGACGGGTGAGCGGGCCAGCATGACGTTCGCGAGGACGTCGTCCTCGCCGATGCCGTGGGCGGCGGCCTGGTCGCGCACCTGGCCCTCGACGAGCGGTGTGCGCACATAGCCGGGGTTGACGCAGTTGCTGGTCACGCCGTGCGGGGCGCCCTCGACGGCGGCGACCTTGCTCAGGCCCTCCAGGGCGTGCTTGGCGGCGACGTACGCGGACTTGTAGGCGCTGGCACGCAGGCCGTGGACGCTGGAGACGTTGACGATCCGGCCCCAGCCGCGGGCGTACATGTGCGGCAGGGTGCGGCGCAGCAGCAGGAACGGGGCGGTGACCATCACCTTCTGGATCAGCTCGAAGCGCTCCGGCGGGAACTCGGTGAGCGGTGCCACGTGCTGGAGGCCGGCGTTGTTGACCAGGATGTCGACCTCGGCCGGGAGCAGGTCGACGGCGCCCGGGTCCGAGAGGTCGGCCACGTGCGCCTGTCCTCCGGCGATCTCCGCCACGGCCTTGGCCGCGGCCGCGTCCCGGTCGACGACGTGCACGGCGGCCCCCGCCCGGGCCAGGGCGAGCACACAGGCGCGGCCGATGCCGCTGCCGCCGCCGGTCACCAGCGCCGTACGCCCGCTCAGGTCGACCGGCGCGGAGGGCGGCGGCAGAGGTGCCGGGGTGGGAAACGTGTTCGTCATGGCGGGAAACAGTAGGGAGCACCGGCAGCTCGTCCCATGTGGGGGCACGACATAAACCGAGGCACGGGGATGGTGTCGTGCACCATGGGGCCGGTCCGCCCCCGCTCTGCACGGCCGGTCGCGTGCTGCCATGGACGGCCGTCACACAGGACCTCCCCGAATCCTGGTTGTCCGGACCATGCCAATTCCGGCGGGGGCGGGCCGACGATGCACGCCACGCCGGCATCGGTCCGGACCTTCCCCTTCCCCTTCCCCTTCCCCCAGGAGGCAGTCGTCATGGGACAGCCGTACCCTCCGCCCCGCCCCGCCGGAGGCCCCCGTGTCCTCGGCGGCGTCCGCCGTCTTTGCCGCTGGGTGACCGCCGCGGCCGGAGCACTGGCCCTCACGGGCGGTCTGATCGCCGCCGGTCCGCAGGCGTCGGCCGCGGGCCTGGTCCAGGTGACCGGCTTCGGCTCCAACCCCGGCAATCTGTCCATGTACGTCTACGCGCCCGACGCGCTGCCGGCCGGCGCCCCGCTCGTGATCGCCCTGCACGGCTGCACGCAGAGCGCGAGCGACTACTCCGCCCACTCCGGCTGGCCGCAGTTCGCCGACCGCTACGGCTTCGCGCTGGTCCTCCCGCAGACGTCCGGCGCCAACAACGCCAACGCGTGCTTCAACTGGTTCGAGCCGGGCGACAGCGCGCGCGGCCGGGGCGAGGCACTGTCGGTCAGGCAGATGGTCGGCGAGGCGATCTCGCGGTACGGCAGCGACGCCCGGCGCGTCTACATCACCGGCCTGTCCGCCGGCGGCGCCATGACCGCGAACATGCTCGCCGCCTACCCCGACGTCTTCGCGGGCGGTTCGATCGCCTCCGGACTGCCCGCGTACTGCGCGAGCAGCGTGTCCGCCGCGTACACCTGCATGTACAGCCCGGCGGACAGGACCCCCGCCCAGTGGGGCGCCCTCGTGCGTTCCGCCGCTCCCGCCGGCACCGCGTCCTGGCCGCGCGTGGCGATCTGGCAGGGCACCGCCGACACCACCGTGCGGCCCGCCAACGCCACTGAACTGCGCGACCAGTGGACGGACGTGTGGGGGATCGGCCAGACGCCCTCCCGCACCGAGAGCCTCACCGCGGGCACCACGCTGAGCGTGTACGACGACGCCTCGGGCAGCCCCGCCGTCGAGGTCTACTCCGTCTCCGGCATGGCGCACGGACTCGCCGTCGACCCGGGCGGCGGTCCGGAGCAGTGCGGCAGCACCGGCACCTACTACCTCGACACCATCTGCTCCGGCTACCACACCGCCCGCTTCTGGGGCCTCGACGGCGACGCCCCGGACACCGGGTCCCTGCCCGCGCCGACGGGACTCACGGTCACCGGCACCACCGACACCGGCGCCGCCCTGACCTGGAACACGGTGGCAGGGGCGGCGTCGTACCAGGTGTACCGCGACGGGACGAGGACGGGCACGGCCACGTCGGCGGCCTACACCGACACCGGTCTGGCCACGGGCACGACGTACAGCTGGGCCGTGGCGGCCGTGGACGCGGCGGGCGCGGCCGGGCCGGTCTCCCCGGCGGTGACCGCGACCACGACCGGGTTCACGCCGACCTGTCACACGGCGAGCAACTACGACCACACCGCCGCCGGACGCGCCTACCGAAGCGGCGGCCACACCTACGCCAGAGGCTCCGGTCAGGCCATGGGGCTGTGGAACACGTTCACCACGCACACCCTGAAGCGGACCGCGCCGGACCACTATGCCGTCGCGGACTCCGGCTGCCCGGCCTGAGCTCTCCTCCCCCGTCCGCGGGCCCCGGCGGGTGTCCTTCCGCCGGGGCCGGGGGGCAGGGGCGACCGCCATACGGCAGGGGGCCGCTGTGTGGACGACAGCCATGGCCGCCCCTCGTCGTGCTCCCTAGGCTCGCTGCCCGTCGCTTGTACTGGCACCGGTTCCGACCAGCACGGTCGCCCCGGCCGCCCGAGGGAAAGGGACCGTATGGGTCTGGACAAGACAGTCGCGAGCGCGGCGGAGGCGGTGGCCGACGTCCCCGACGGCGCCTCGCTCGCGGTGGGCGGCTTCGGGCTGTGCGGGATACCGGGCACGCTGATCGACGCCCTGTGGCAGCGCGGGGTGGACGGCCTGCGGATCGTCTCCAACAACTGCGGCGTCGACGACTGGGGACTCGGGCTGCTGCTCGCCGCCGGCCGGATCTCCCGGATGACGAGTTCGTACGTGGGCGAGAACAAGGAGTTCGCCCGCCAGTACCTCAGCGGCGAGCTGGAGGTGGAACTGGTGCCGCAGGGGACGCTGGCGGAGCGGCTGCGGGCCGGAGGCGCCGGCATCCCCGCGTTCTACACCCCCGCGGGGACCGGGACGCAGGTCGGCGAGGGCGGACTGCCCTGGCGTCACGCCGCCGACGGTTCGGTCGCCGTCGCCTCTCCCGCCAAGGAGACCCGGGACTTCGGTGGGCGCCCCCATCTGCTGGAACACGCCATCACCACCGACTTCGCGCTGGTCCGCGCGACCGTCGCGGACCGGCACGGCAACCTGGTCTTCCGTTCCTCCGCCCGCAACTTCAATCCACTGGCCGCCATGGCCGGGCGGATCACCGTCGCCGAGGTCGACCATCTCGTCGAGCCGGGCGAACTGGACCCCGACGAGATCCATCTGCCCGGTGTCTTCGTCCAGCGCGTGGTCCGGGTGACACCCGGTGACCCCGCGGCCGAGCGGCGCGTCGAGCGCCGGACCGTCCGGCAGGAAGGCGGTGTCTGAGATGGCCCTCACCCGTGAGCAGATGGCTGCCCGTGCCGCACGCGAACTCACCGACGGCAGCTACGTCAACCTCGGCATCGGTCTGCCCACCCTCGTCCCCGGCCATCTGCCGCCCGGCGTCGAGGTGGTCCTGCAGTCCGAGAACGGCATCCTCGGCGTGGGTCCCTACCCGACGGAGGACGAACTGGACGCCGACCTGATCAACGCGGGCAAGGAGACCGTCACGACCCTGCCCGGCGCCTCGTTCTTCGACTCCGCGCTGTCCTTCGGCATGATCCGCGGCGGTCACATCGACACGGCCGTGCTCGGCGCCATGCAGGTGTCGGCCTCGGGCGACCTGGCCAACTGGATGATCCCCGGCAGGATGGTCAAGGGCATGGGCGGGGCCATGGACCTGGTGCACGGCGCCGGCCGGATCGTCGTCCTCATGGAGCACACCGCCAGGGACGGCAGCCCCAAGCTCGTGGACACCTGCACCCTGCCGCTCACCGGCCGGGCCGTCGTCCAGCGTGTCATCACCGACCTCGCGGTCGTCGACATCACCCCGGACGGCTTCCGCCTGGCCGAACTCGCCGCCGGAGTCACCGTCGACGAGGTCCGCTCCGCGACGGGCGCCGACCTGACCGTGCCCGCGGGAATCGAGGCGGGGGCCGAGGCGCCGGGGGGCTGAGGCGCGTTCCGCACCGCGGCCCGGGCACGTGTGGGGCGTGTCCGGGCCGGGTGGTCCGACGGGCGGTCCTCTCAGACGGAGAGCGCCCGGTGCAGGGCCGCGAGGCCGTCGCGGTAGATCCCGGCGAAGAGTTCCTCCGCCTCGGCGTCGCTCACCCCGTCGGGGGTGAAGCGGCCGGACCACTGGACCTCGGCCAGGTCGTCCCGGCCGGCGACCGCGTGGACGCGGAGGGTGGAGAGGTACCCCGTGACGGGGAACGGGGCTTGGAGGATGGCGTAGGTGTAGTTCCGCCCGGCCTCGTCGAAGCCGACCAGACGCTCGACGATCACGTCGCCGTCCGGGTTGGTGAGCCGGCGGACCCGGCCGCCTTCGAGTGCGGTGCTCTCGGGGATGTACGGGAGCCAGTCGGGCAGTGCGTCGAAGCCGCCGACGAGGTCCCAGACCTGCTGCGGGGAGGCGGGCAGGACGCGGCTGACGGAGGTGGATGCCATGGTCTTTCCTGAGGGTCGTGCGAAGGGCGTGAAAGGGGTGGAGGCGGGGGTCAGACGCCGTTCGGGAGCGGGGCGGCGGGGCTGACCAGGCCGGCCTCGCGCAGCTCCGTCCAGAACGCGGCGGGGATGTGCTCGTCCAGGGCGGCGGTGTCCTCGGCGATACGGCTGGGCCGGGTGGCGCCGGGGACGACGGCGGCGGACACCGGGTGGGCGAGGGAGAACTGCAGGGCGGCGGCCTTGATGCCGATGCCGTGCCGCTCGGCCAGCGCCTTCAGCTTCCCCACGCGTTCGACGATCTCGGCCGGGGCCTGCTGGTACTCGAAGTGGGTGCCGCCGGCGAGGATGCCGGAGCTGTACGGGCCGCCTACGACCATGCCGACGCCCTGCTCCTGGGCCATGGGCAGCAGCCGCTGGAGGGCGTGCTCGTGGTCGAGGAGGGTGTAGCGGCCGGCGAGGAGGAAGCCGTCGGGGCGGGGCTCGTCAAGCGCCAGGGTCAGCTCGACGGGCTCGGTGCGGTTGACGCCGAGGCCCCATGCCTTGATGACGCCTTCGTCGCGCAGCCGGGACAGGACACGGAAGGCGCCGGTGCGGGCCTCCTCGAACTTCTGGAGCCACAGGTCGCCGTGGAAGTCCTGGGCGATGTCGTGGACCCACACGATGTCGAGGCGGTCGGTGCCCAGGCGCTTCAGGCTGTCCTCGACGGAGCGCTCGGTGGCTTCGGCCGTCCACTCGTGGACGATCCTGTTCGGGTTGCCGTGCTCGAACAGGCCGCCCTTCTCACCGAGGTCGCGGGCCGCGGTCTCGTGCTCGTCGAGGACGACCCGGCCGACCTTGGTCGACAGGACGTAGGAGTCGCGGGGCTTGCCGGCGAGAACCTCGCCGAGCCGGGTCTCGGCCAGACCGGCGCCGTAGAAGGGGGCGGTGTCGTAGAAGCGGACGCCGTGGTCCCAGGCGGCTTCGACGGTGGCACGGGCCTCGTCGTCGGGGATCGCGCGGAACATGTTGCCGAGCGGGGCGGTGCCGAAGCCGAGGCGGCCGGGAAGGAGGGGGGTGAGCGACATGTCGGTGCCTTTGCGGGGGGAGGTCATGGGCGCCACTTTTACTTGCAGACGCGCCTTACAGGTGAAAACAATACTTGCATGCGCGGGCTAATGCAAGGGCGGCCTCGGTCACCCCTCGCCGTTCGCCGCTCCGGACGCACGCGAGATGCCGTCGTCGAGATGTCGTCGCCGAAGTGCCGCCCTCCAGGCGGTGGTGCCGGTCCCGAAGGCCGGAGGGCGCGCAGCGACGGGCGTACGCGCCCCGCTCACCCGCGCGCGGTGATGGTGGCCGGCGCGGGTCCGTCAGGGTGGATGGTGATGCCGAAGACGGGCTCGGGAGGGGGCGCTTCCAGGGTGAACTCGAAGGCCGGGAGCAGGGCTTCCAGGAGGATCGTCATCTCCTGGAGGGAGAACTGGGCTCCCAGACAGGCGCGGGGCCCCAGACCGAAGGGGTGATAGGCGCCGGGCGCCGACGAGGAGGCCCGGCCGAGGAAGCGCCCGGGCCGGAAGCCCAGCGGGTCGGGCCAGACGTCCGGGGCCCGGTGGGTGAGGTAGGGGCAGATCAGGACGGTGGTTCCGGCGTGGATGCGGTGGCCGTCCAGGATGTCGTCCTCCAGGGCGTGGCGGGGCATGAGCCAGGCCGTGGGGTAGAGCCTGAGCGTCTCGCGGACGAGTGCGCGGATCGCTTCGGTCCGGGCGGGCGAGCCGGCCGGGCCGTGGGAGAGCACCTCCGTGCGCCGGTCGGGGTGCTCATGGAGAAGGAGCAGCAGCCACAGGAGCGTGGTGGCGGTGGTCTCGTAGCCGGCGACGAGGAGGGTGACCAGTTCGTCGCGGATCTGCCGCGGTGTCTGCCCGGCGCCGGAGGAGAACAGGACGTCCAGCAGGCTCGGACCGGAACCGGCTCGGGCGGCCGCGACGGCGCGTTCGGCGACGGCCTCCACCTCGGCCAGGTCGGCACCGGCGTCGGGCTGCGGGTGCCCGGCGGCCGGGCCGAGCGCCGCGACCGCCGTGACGATGCGGTCGGCGGCCCGCCATTGCCGCCGGGTGTCCTCGTCGACCGGCAGGCCCGTCACACAGCGCCAGATGACGTCGAAGGAGAAGCGCTGCATGTCGTCGGCGAGGTCCCGGGGCCGGCCGGTGCGGGCGCTGTCGGTCCAGTCCCGCACGGTCCGCCGGGCCGCGTCCCGCATCGGCTGCTCGTAGCGGCGAATCCCCTGAACCGTGAACCGTGGCTGGAGCAGGCGCCGTTGACGCTGCCACCGCTCACCGCTCGCGGCGATGAGGCCCTCGCCCAGCAGGTGCTTCATCCGGTGGGAGCGCTTGACGTAGCGGTCCGCCCGGCGGGCCAGCACCTGCTGGACGGCGGCCGGGGAGGTGGCGAGCACCGTGGGCGGTCCGCCGAGAGGAACGGCGCTGACGGGTCCGAGCCGGTGTGCGCGGACGAGCAGGTCGACCGTCCGCCCTCCGGCCTCACGCCACCGGGCGACCTCCGACGTCGGCACTTCGGGAACGGGCTCGGCGGGCAGGGCTGCGGCCAAGGAGTCTCCCCCTGCTCAGGCGATCCGAGTGCTCAGGCGATCCGAACTCCGCCCATGATAGCCAGGGGTGACACGGGCGGCACCGTCCGCGATCGCCGTCCGCGTTCTGCTCTCCTTGCCCGATCCCCCTCCTCCCCGCGCCGGTCGAGCCCGGCGGGAGGGCCGGGCCGCGAGGACGACGGCGACGACGGGGTGCCGCCGGGTACGGGCGGGGCAGGGGGTCACGCGGTTCTCCGCGCCCCTCGGCGGCAGCGCCGTTGCCCGCGCCCCTCGGGAGCGCCGTCTGCCCGCGTCCTTCCGCTGCGCTGCCGTTCGCGCTCCTCGCAGCAGGTCCAGGTCGTCGAGGCCGTGCACAGCGCCTCGACGTACGCGCGGGCCTCGTCGAGGACGGTGTACTCCAGTTCGTTCTCCTCGACGTGGGCGTCGAGATCCCCGCCCCCGTGCGCCCGCATGTGCTCCGCCAGGCCGGTCGCCTGTCGTGCCCGGCGCGGGGCCGGGTGTGCGGCATGCTGCTTCTGTTCCGGGCCGGCCCCGGGCAGGAGGAGAAGACATGGGCAAGGTGATCTGTGACATCACGATGTCGGTGGACGGGTTCTCGTCCGGGCTGAACCAGACGGAGGAGCGGCCGTTCGGGGACGACGGCGGGGACGGGTCGGGGCAGCGGCTGCACGCGTGGATGTTCGACACTCCCGACGAGAACCGGGCCGAGATCGAACGGCTGGCGGATGCCGGGGCCTTCGTCATGGGACGCAACATGTTCGGCCCCGTGCGGGGCGGGTGGGACCGGGAGTGGAACGGCTGGTGGGGCGAGGAACCGCCCTTCCGCGCACCCGTGTTCGTGCTCACCCACCACCCTCGCGAGCCGCAGCCGATGAAGGGAGGCACCACGTACCACTTCGTCACCGACGGGATCGAGCCGGCGCTGGCACAGGCACGCGCGGCGGCCGGCGACCGCGACGTCCTGGTCCACGGCGGCGCGCACACGATCAACCAGTACCTCGCCGCCGGACTGGCCGACGAACTGCGGCTGCACATCGTGCCCTTCACCCTCGGCACCGGCACGCGGCTGTTCGAGGGCGTGCCGCCGCTGGAGCTGGAGCAGGTGTCGTCCCGGCCGGCCACGCTGGTCACCCATGTGACCTATCGCGTGCTGTCCTGAGCCGGGCGGGGCGTCACTGCTGCGCCTGGGCACGGTACCGGGCAAGGGCCCGCCACCGGCGCTCGAAGTCCCCCGCCTCACCGGCCACGTACTCCGCGCTCACCGGCCGGTTGTACTGACCGGTGATCCCGCGTGCCGCGCACGCCCGTGCGACGGCCGTCGCGGACGGTTCCTCCGTGCGCAGCCGCTGCTCGGCCCAGACGCTGTAGACCCGCCACCGCAGGAAGTGGCGCCGCAGGCCGGACGGGCCGACCGGCTTGCCGCCCCGGCCGTGCAGACCCTGCGCGGTCAGGTACGCCGACAGCTGCTCGTCGCCGGGCTCGGTCCCGTGCTCGTCCTGGTACGCGGTCCAGGCCAGGTAGTAGCGGTCCTGGGCGGTCAGCTCCGCTCCCTCGGCCGGCTTCCCCTGCCCGGCGGCCTTCTCGGTCTGTGTCTGCGGGGCCGCTGCGGTCTCCGAGGGCTTCTGCCGTTGCGGGGCCGGTGCGTCCGGGGTGCCGGCCTGCTCGCGCTCGACGATCGCCGCGACGTAGTCGGCGAGGTCCTCACCGGTGACGGGCCCGCCGTCCGCGCCGGTGACGCCGTCCTGGCGGTACACGTACGCCGCCAGCGCGTCCGCTCCGGGGGCGGTGCCCGTCTCGTCGCGGTAGGCACGCCAGGCGTTGAGGAAGTAGTCGAACCACTCGTCCGTGGGCAGCTCGTCCGTGGGCGGCTCGTCCGCCGTCCCGGCCGGGGACTCCTCCCCCGGGGCGTAGCGCTCCTTGAGGGCCCGCAGCAGGGGCTGCACCTGCTCGTCGGTCAGCGGGTCGCCGGCCGCGGTGGAGAGCCCGAGGGTGTCCCGGAGCCAGAACGCCCACTGCGTGGGGGTCGGCTGGATCTGGAACTGCTCCACGAAGGCCGCGTAGGCGTCGGCGAACCGCTCGACGGTCTCGTCGCCGGGCTGAAGCACGGGCCGGGGCCCCGCCGCCGGAACGGGTGCCGCCTGCTCCAGGGCCTGGACCGGCCCCGCCGTCCGGAGCGTGCCGGGCTGCGCGGCCCCGACGGCCGCCGAACCCTCGCGCGGGCCGGGCACGGTGACCTGCTCGACCGTGTACTGCTCCGCCGCTGCCGGACGTGCCGGATCGATGCCGGCGGCGGCGAGGCCGGCGGGGGCGGTCTCGGCCAGGGGGACGCCGTAGCGGGCCAGGCGCAGCGGCATCAGGGACTCCACGGGGGC
>NZ_JBIVOX010000022.1:0-49904 GCF_044754345.1 Streptomyces sp. NPDC093094
GGCCGGCCGGGCGGCACCACCGTCGCCTCCGGCGACGGCGCCCAGGACGAGGCCCAGATCCCCGTCATCGCCCACTGACCACCCGAAACACCGGACGGTACTCCCGTCCGGAGGGCCTGCCCCACCGCACGCCGGTGGGGCAGGCCCTCGTTCTTTTCGCGCCGGCACGGCGAGCCGCCGACCGCGGGCCGTCCGCAGCCCGTTCCCCGGCCGGGCGTGGTGTCGCCCGACCGAAGTCCCGGCGGATCCCCCGCACGTCAGTCCCGGCGGATCTCCCGCACGTCCCGGTGCGGCCGGACCGGATGACGCCCGTCTCCACCGCCACCCTCACCCCGGAGAGGGGCCGCAGCGCCGGATGTCTCCGGCCTCAGACGGAAAACAGCCAACAGATGGAATCTTTCGTCCGAAAGTGACGCAGATTGCATGAAGATTCACAAGTTACGCTTCACTCGAATCACTCAAGTCCCTTGCATCGGGGCCTGCTTGAGGGTGGAGAGCGGCTGGGGGACATCATGGCTCACACACCGGCCTCATGATGCACGGGCATCCGATCGAGAGCGGTGTGCGGGCACGGACCCCTGGCACGGGAGATGTCCTCGGTCCTCGCGGATGCGGTGGGGCGGCAGGGCACCGGAGTTGAGGCGAATGTTGGGAACGATGTTCCGCAGCGAGGACATGCCTGCGGAAGAACGGTTCGAGCGTTGGCGGGAGCTGCTCGACGGGACCCGCTCCAGCGAGATCACCAGAACCGATGCCTCCGAGTTCCGGGCGCGGTGCCGCCTGTCCGAACTGGGCGCGGTCACCGTGCTGCAGGTGGCCTGCACACCGACGCGTTACCGGCGGAGCGAGCGGATGGTGCGCCGTGCGGATCCCGAGCGTTACCACCTGTCGCTGTGTCTCGACGGAGAGATGGCGCTCGACCACACCGGGTCCACCGGAATCTTCCGCGGCGGCGACCTGCATCTGGTCGACAGCTCGCATCCGTACGACCTGCAGCTGGAGGCCGGTCCGGGATCGCGGCTCGTGACGGGTGTCGGCGTGGACTTCCCGAAAGCGCTGCTGCCGCTGCCGGCGCATCGGGTCCATGAGGCGGTCGGACGGGGACTGTCGGGACGAGAGGGGCTCGGAGCCCTGCTGGCGGAGTTCCTCGTCGGGCTGGAGCACCAGAGCGAGCGGCTGCGGCCCGCGGACGCGCCGCGTCTGGGCACGGTCGTGCTCGACCTGCTGTCGGCATGGCTGGCCCAGGTGCTGGAGACGGAGTCCGCACTGTCGCCCGAAGCGCACGGCACGGTCATGGCGGAACGCGTGCTGGCGTTCATCCGCCAGAACCTGCACGACCCGGAGCTGACACCGCCTGTGATCGCCGACGCGCATCACATCTCGCTCAGCTACCTGCACCGGATCTTCCAGCAGCAGATGCCCGGGCAGACCGTGTCGGCCTGGATCCGCGCCCGGCGGCTGGAGGGCGCCCGTCGTGACCTGGCGGACAGCTCACTGCGCGGCGTCCCCATCCACGCCGTCGCCGCCCGCTGGGGCCTGCCCGCCGCCTCGGGTTTCACCCGCGTCTTCCGGGCCGCCTACGGTCTCTCTCCCCGGGAGTTCCGGCTCGGGACCCCGGCCGAGCGCGACGGGGCGCGCGAGCACCCGCGCTGACCCGTCGTGCGGGTCCGGTGCCGGCGAAGTCCGTCCGACCCGGCGCTCCACGAGGCGTTCAGGGTCTGCGCCCGTCCGGCGGCGACGGTTCGATGTCCTCCGAAGAGGACGCTGAGGCTTGTACGGCCGGGGCGGAGGCGCGCTGCCTCCGGAGCGTCGGATCGTCGAGCCGGACCGGTGACCACGCCCCGATCACCACGGACGGGGCGGGGCCGTACGGTTCACGGACCCTCGGGACGCTCCGTCAGGCACACTCTTCGCTCGCCAGGGGCTGGGCGGCAGCCGCGCCCCGTTCCTCCTGCTGCGCGGCCGGGGCCGGCCGGGCGGTGGCCAGGCGCTGGGCCAGTTCGTCCGCGCTGTGTCCGGTGAGCTCGTTCCGGAGGATGTACTCCGGCTCGCCCTCGGGAAGGGCGCCGAGGGTGCCGGCACCGGTCGACGCCGCCTGCTCGGCGTCGGCCCGGGCCTGCTCGACCGTCTGCGGCTGCCCCTGGAACTCGCCCTGACCGAGCAACCGGTCGTCGTAGGGGATCGCGGACTCGTCGCCGAGGCCGCGCCACCGGCCGGGCGTCGGGTCGTCGCCGGCCGGGCACTGCGGGGGCTCCCACTCCAGCGCCATCACATAGCTGTGGCCGGGCTCGATCCGGGGCTCGTTGTGGCCGGACATCTCCACGCGCTGTCCGTCCTCGTCCTGGTGCCAGCCGTAGGCGTCCCACTCGAACACCGTGGGTGCCGTGTGGGCGGGGTCGTCCGCGGACCACAGGACCCTGTCGACCCGGAGGGTGACCTTGCGCAGGACGGGACCGACCTGGTCGTCGGGGTCGTCGGGGTCGTCCGTGGCCGGCTCGACCGCCTTCTCCCCGAGAGCGGTGACCACCACGGCGTGGTCGGCGTACGTCACCCAGTCCTGCGCGGTCTGTGCGGGGTGCCGGTCGGCGCCCTCCGCGAGGATGATCCCCCGTTCCTCGCCGCGGCCCTCCCCGGCCGGACCACCGCCGCCGGCGACGGCCGTCACGGTCAGCGCGGACGCCGCCGTCGCGGCAGCCACCCCCGCGCCGATCAACGCCGTTCTTCTGTTCATCCCGACCCCCGTGTCAGTTCAGTACGTCGCGTTGATGTTGCGGCGCTGGTTGTCGCCGAGCCCCTCGATGCTGGTGTTCTTCTTCATGCAGCCGAGTCGCGAGTCCTGCATCCCCACCGTGGGCATGGAGTCGTCACCGTGCAGCAGACCGACGGCGTGTCCGGTCTCATGGCAGGTCAGGCCGTATCCCCAGTGACCGGGCTCGATCTTCAGGTACTGCTGGTCGCACTTGTAGATGCCGGAGCCCCCGGCGTTCTCACAGTAGGTGAACCCTTCGTCGCTGCCGGAAACGGTGCCCTCGCTGTAGTAGATGTCGGTCTCGGCGTCGCCGGACCAGGACGGTGTCGAGTCGTAACTCACCGACAGATCGGTCGGGTTGTACTCGCCGGACATCACATCGCGCACCATCCGCTTGTCGTCGTCCTCCAGCTTGTTGCTCCCGCCGGAGTCCATGTAGTACGTGAGCGCCGCGTTGTCGGTCTGGCAGACGAGCCCCCTGCGGCAGGGCGGGTCGTAGTGCGCGGTCGGCATCATGTTGTCGATGGAGCCGGCCGCTTCCGCTTCGATGCCGTCGGCCGTGCCGCTCGGGGCCACGCCGAACAGAGTGCCCATGGTCAGGGCGATGACGCCGGTCAGACGGCCGACGTTGCGTATCGAGACGTGCGTCAAGGTTCCCCCTCGGGCGTTCGGACAGCATGCGGCTCGCGGAGCGCATGAAGGACGAGGGGACGCTCCACGAGTCACACGAGCACCTATTACCGCACCTGTGGTCAACTGGCGCAAGAAACAAAGGAGTTGGCATCTGTCCGGAAACGTCGGTCACCGCTTCCGGCGGCGGGGAGGTCTAGCCGGAGCTCTCGCTCCACGGCGACGGACAGGAGGTGCTCCGTGCCTCGTCGAGCGCAGCCCTGACCCGTCTGCGTTCCAGCGTCGCCGCGTCGCCCCGGAGCGTCCCCAGTTCCTGGTCGCTCCGCTCGGGCACCGCGATCAGCAGCCGCTGCCCCGGCTCCAGCCGGCGCTGCTCGTCGTACGTACCCGGGTCCACCACGTCGAGGGTGACCCGCTTCTGCCCCTGGGCCGGCTTCAGCCACTCCGCCACGTCGAAGGTCAGCACGACGTTGCCCGCCTCGGCGGACTCCTGCACGGAGACCACGTCACCGAACGCCATGGTCCGGGAACAGGCGATCCATTCGGTGAGGGTCTGCCCATGGCCGCTCTGCCCGGCGCTGTCGTCCCGGTCGCGACGGTCGTCGCTTCCGCACCCTGAGGCCAGCAGGGCTGCCGTGGCGACAGCGACGGCGGAAGCCCCTAGAGCGCGTCGCCGTAACCCGGTGCCGCGTTCCTTGCGCATGAACGATTCCTCCCTGTGTCCTTCTGTGACGCGCGAGCTGCGGGAAACGTTCGGCCGTCTCCGGACCCCCGTCACCGTCTCCTCCCGCATCTCCCGCCGTACGACAGGCCCACCACCCGCTCGTCAGCGCGCCCAGGACGAGTACGGTAGCCCCGCAACCGGTGAGGAGCCAGGGCCTTCGAGTCGTTCCGGATGCGCCGGGGGCCCGTTTGCGGTACGGCGCCCGGCTGCCGCCGGGTGGCGGTCAGGGCGTGGGCCCGGGCTCGATCCCCGGCGGGAACCCGTGGATCCCCGGGGTGCCGACGGAGTCGTCGGCGATGTCGTGGGGACAGATGCTCCAGTCCGCGGCGATGCGCATCACATGCTGTTCGCCGGGCATGGCGGCGTGCCAGGCGTCCCATTCGGCATCTCCCCAGTCCTGCCGGACCTCTTCGCGCCCCACCAGCCCGACGCCGAGTTCCTTCTCGACGGTGGTGGGCTCCCCGAGACGCAGCGGGACCGCGCCGCTCATGCCGATGTAGCAGTAGGCGCGGGTCAGCTCACCGGATTCGACCCTGGCCCAGGCGTGGTACTCGCAGATGCGGTCCGTGCCGAAGTACTGGAGGTCCCCGACCCGTGCGGCCAGCGTCCGCAGCCAGGCGGGGAAGTCCGGGTGAGTGGCGTCGGTCTCGCGCGTCAGATGGATCCGGCCGTGGGCGAGCGTCCAGCCCGGGACGGGGCGGGCCACGAAGACCCCCTGCCGGTAGGCGAGTTCGGTGCCGCTCGCCCAGTCCGTGCTCCGCCGGTGCCGGAGGCCGAGTGCGTCGGCCACCTCCTCCGGTCCGGCGTCCCGCACCGCGAGCCATGACGTCTTGTAACCGAAGGACATGATCCCTCCCACCGTGGCGGCCCGTGGACGACGCGGGGATCATCGCAGACGGCACCGGCACCGGCACCGGCACCGGCACCGGCACCGGCACCGGCACCGGCACCGGCACCGGCACCGGCACCGGCGGCGTACGCAGGTCGGCCCGGCCGGGCCGACCTGCGCGGCTGCTCCCGCCGCTCCCGACCGGGTGCCCTGATCGCCCGTGTCGTCGAGGAGGGCTCACCGTCCGGGACGGCACTGCGGCTCCCGGCGGCACGGGCCGATCGGATCCTGCCGGTCGGTCAGCTCCGCCACCAGGGTGCCGAGGTGTCCCGCAGGGTGTTGGTGCCGCAGTGCACCTCGCCCATGCCGAGGTGGTACGTGTACCAGTCGTCGATGTAGGAGACCTTCATCCCGGCGTCGTTGTACACCTTGCTCACGGCCGCGGTGAAGATGTCCTTGCCGTCGACGACCGGGCCCCACTGGCGCGGGGCGAGGTAGCGGTCGCGGGCCAGCAGGATGCCGTTGACCGCGCCGGGGACGTACGCGCTGGTCTGGACGGTCGGGCCGGCGGCCGCGCCGTCGCGGGCGAGGAGGCGCTGCTGACCGTGCTCCCCGGCGGCGCCGACGGTGCCGCCGATGCGCCGGAGCAGGGGCATCCGGGTGCCGGTGACCGTGGTGTCGATGCCCCGCGTGTACAGGGCGGGCACCCGCACGATCTCGGCGTCGGTGATGCCGGTCTCCCGCTTGAGGATGCCGAGGTTCGCCTCGATGCGGGCGGCGGCCAGGTTGTTGTCGGCGAGGAGTTTCCGGGAGGCGAGGGCCTGCGCGATGGTCTCCTGCGGCGCCAGCATGCCGTCGAAGGGCTTCACCGAGAACATCTTCGTCCTGCCGTGCCCGTCCCGCTCGGCCGCCCGCAGAAGGTCCAGCCCGGCCTTCGGGTCGGCGACGCCGATGCGCCAGCCGCGCGGGGTGTCGGCGGGCAGGAACTGCACGAACTCGTCGACGTGCCCGACGTGCAGCCAGGACGTGTCCAGCAGCAGCGGGTTCTGCATCCCCTGGGACCTGAGCAGCGTACGGATCTCGTTCGAGGGCCTGACGCCGTTGCCGTCCGTGCGCTGGCCCATGATGATCCGGCCGGCGGGGTAGGAGCGGCCGTTGTGCCGGTAGGGCGGGACGGTCTCCAGGTTGCCGTAGGAGTTCAGCGTCTCCCAGCCCTGCATGTCCCGTCCGTGGGCCTGCACCACGCCGGTGCCGGGGCCGCGCAGCCTGGCGTACAGCTCCCGCCCGGCGGGACGGTTCTGCGCCGAGCGCAGCATGACCCGTATCGCCTGCTGCCGGCCGTCCGGCCCGGTCATGCTCACGTACGCGGGCTCCACGAAGTCCTGCGCCCAGATGTCGCCGTAGGACGTGAACTTGACCGTCGGCGCGGTGACGCCGGCGTCCTTGGCGCGCTGCTCCAGGCTCTTGACGAAGCTCTGCTGGCGGCGTGCCCAGGGGTCGTCGCCCTTCACCTCGGTGACCAGGAGCCGCTGGGTGTTCTGCAGGTTGTGGTGGGTGAGCAGCGGGGCGGCGCGCAGCGTCACGTCGTCGCTCGCGGTGCCGGCCGCGGAGGTCACCGTCAGCCGGATCACCGCGCGCCCGTCCCAGACGCCGCTGTCGCGGATCACGTCCCGGCCCTCGACGCCGAACTCCACGCCCGCACGCAGTTCCTCGGCGGTCAGCCGGGTCTGCGAGGTGACGAGCGTCCAGGCACCGGCCCGCTTGACGTGCACCCGCACCCGAGCGGCGCCGGCTGTCACCTGGAGGCGTCCGGTCGCGTCGTCGGGCAGGTCCGCGGCCGGCACCGAGCGCACCCGTGCCAGATCCGCAGCGTCCGCCGCGCCGTTGACCGAGGTGTCGGCGGCGTCGTTGCAGCGGGCGAGCACGGTGTCGGGGACACCGGGGCCGAGAACGGCCCGGCAGCGCCGGGCGTCGTCGTCGATGTTGGGCAGGAAGAGCGCCCCGCGCCCCACGGACCAGGTGTCCTCTCCGGCCTCGTCCGCGGTGCCGGTCATGTCGACCGTTCCGTTCCGGTCGACGTCGGCCCGCAGGTCGATCCGGAGGGGCTCGGCGGCCCGGGCCAGGGCGGGTGGCGCCAGTACCGCCCCCGCCGCGGTGAGAGCGAGGATCACTCGTCCGGCTTGTCTGTTGCGCACCTGTCGCATCCTTTCGTTCCGCCGTTGCCACCGGGGAAGAGGGGCAGGACGCGCGAGGCGTTGAGTCGGGAACGCGCCAAATGACCTGACGATGTGTCAGCCGTGCCGGGGCTGCCGTCCCGGGGGGATCCGGCTCGTCGCCACCCGGCGGAGGCGCTGCCCCGCCCGTGCCGGGCGGCGGCTTCGTCCGGCCGGTTCGCCTTCCGGGGCGGGGCGCCTCCCGGTGCCGTCGACGGCGGTCGTGCCGCAAGGGCTTCCGTGCGGGAGGCCGCGCGGCCGGGCGTCGCCGTCTCAAGGAGCGGAAATGGCCGCGCCCGGGCGGGACTTGCCGTGCTCCCGTCGCCCTGTGTATCGTTTTTCGATAGCATCGATAATCGATACGGGGGTCGTCATGGCGAGGGTACGCAATCCGCTGGAGCCGATGTCGACGGCGGTCACGTCCATCGTGACGCTGATAGCCGTCCTGATGGGCGTGAGCCTGTTCAGCGCGCTGTTCGTGGACGGCGTGCATGTCCTCGGCATCGGCGACGAGTCCGTCTGCGTCATGGACACGAGCACGACGGTCGGCGTCGGCGACGAGCCGGCCAGGGTCTTCGAGCACGTACCAGGAGCCACGGTCGGCCTGAGCGCCCACCCGGACTACTGCACCGAGAGCCCCAGCCTGGTGCAGAGCCTGCTCAACACCACGACCCGGCTGGCCCCCTTCGTCTTCACCGTCGGGGCGCTCCTGCTCGTCCTCCGCCTGATCCGGAGTGCGAAGCGCGACGGCCTCTACACCGTACGGACCGCACGGCAGCTGCACCGGCTGGGCTGGTGGCTGCTGGCCGGCAGTGTGCTCGCCGCGATGGCCGTGTCCACGGCCGAGAAGGCACTCATCGACTCCCTGAGCCGTGCCGACGACATCAGCGTCGTCTCCGGGCTGTGGATGTGGGACGCTCCCTTCATGGCGATCCTCACCGGCCTCGGCGTCCTCTCCTTCGCCCGGATCATGCGCGTCGGTATCGTCATGCGAGAAGACCTCGACGGAACGGTCTGATGTCCGAAGAGAAACAGGAGCACGCGATCGAGGTCCACCTCGACCGACTGCTCGAGGAACGCGGGATGACCTTGGCGGAGCTCGCCGACCGGGTCGGAGTCACCTACGTGAACCTGTCGATCCTCAAGAACGGCCGGGCGAGGGCCATGCGGTTCACCACCCTGACCCGCCTCTGCGAGGTGCTGGAGTGCCAGCCGGGCGATCTCCTCAGCCACCGCGGCACCGAGTGAGCACCAGGCCCTGACGCGGAGAGGCCGGACCTCTCGGGACCCGCGAGGGCGGGCGGCCGCTCCCGGCCGGTGCCCGGTGGCCCTGCGCGAGCCCCGTCCCGGCGTGTGCGGCTGCCGTGCGGGAGCGGAAAACCTGCCGTGCGGGAGCGGAAAACAGGGTGCCGGGACGCCGCTCTGCTCGCTAGGCTCGGCGCATGATCACGCCTCCGCCCCAGCACCGGATGATGCCCCGTCGACGACGGGGCTGCTGAGCACGGACGCGTACCGAATCCGAGGCCCCGGGACGGGGCCTCGATCTTTTTCCGCGACCAGGTCTCGCTCCCCGGCAGGAGGACCGATGACCGCACGACGCCGCTACATCACCACGACCATTCCCTACGTCAACGCCCGCCCGCACCTGGGCTTCGCCCTGGAACTCGTCCAGGCCGACACCCTGGCCCGTCACCACCGCCGGCGAGGCGAGCAGGTACGGCTGCTCAGCGGAACCGACGACAACTCGCTGAAGAACGTCCTGGCCGCCGAAGCGGCCGGCACCGACGTGCAGTCGTTCGTCGACCGCAACGCCGACGCGTTCGCCGCACTGCGTGACCCACTGGCACTCTCGTTCGACGACTTCATCCGCACCAGCAGCGACCCGCGTCACCGCGTCGGAGTCGAACGGCTGTGGCGCCGGTGCGCCGCGTCGGGCGACCTCTACCGCAAAGCGTACGAAGGTCTGTACTGCGTCGGCTGCGAGCAGTTCTACACCCCCGGCGAACTGGTCGACGGACGCTGCGGCGAGCACGGCACCGAACCTCAACTCGTCGCGGAGGAGAACTGGTTCTTCCGCCTGTCCCGCTACACCGACCGCCTCCACCGGCTGATCGCCGACGGCGACCTGCGCATCGAGCCCGCCGCCCGGCGCAACGAGGTCCTCGCTCTCGTCGAGGGCGGCCTGCACGACTTCTCTGTCTCCCGCTCCCACAGCCGCGCCCGAGGCTGGGGCATCCCCGTGCCCGACGACCCGAGCCAGGTCGTCTACGTATGGTGGGACGCCCTCGGCAACTACGTCACCAGCCTCGGCTACGGCACCGGCGACACGGCCTACGGCCAGTGGTGGGAGAACAGCGAGCGCCGCGTGCACCTGGCCGGCAAGGGAGTGGTGCGCTTCCACGCCGTCCACTGGCCCGCCATGCTGCTGTCGGCCGGACTGCCGCTGCCCACCGACCTCCTGGTCCACGACTACCTCACCGTCGACGGCCGCAAGATCAGCAAGTCCTCCGGGACCACCGTCGACCCGGCCGCGCTGGCCGCGGCCCACGGCACCGACGCGTTGCGCTGGTGGCTCCTGCGTGATGTGCCCCGGGTCGGGGACGCGGACTTCACACCCGACCGGCTGACCACCCGCGCGGACGCGGATTTCGCGGGAGGGCTGGGCAACCTCGTCCACCGCACCGTGACCATGGTCCACCGCTTCCGCGGCGGGATCGTCCCCGCCGCCGCGCCCGCCGCGCCCGCCGACGTCAGGGAGCCGGCGCTGGTGGACGTCTGCCGGAAAGCGCCGGGCCTCGTCGACGCCGCCCTGGCCGGCTTCGACTTCCGGCAGGCCCTCCACGCCGTCTGGGAGATCGTGGAGGAAGCCAACCGGTACATCGACGCGACACGGCCCTGGGAACTGGCCCGGGAAGAACGCAAGGGCGACGGTGAAGCCGCGAAGCGCCTCGACACCGTCCTCGCCACACTGCTCACGGCGTGCCGCGTGCTGGCCGACGAACTCCACCCGTTCGTCCCGGACGCCGCCGCGCGGATCAACGGCCGGCTGACACCGGTCGAGGGACTTCTGCCCGCCCCGCAGCCGCTGTTCCCCCGCCTCCACGAGGACACACAGCCGGCGTGACCTGCGGGCCCCGGACAGTCCGGAGCCGGGCTGTGCGCCGGTCACAGCCCGAGTTCGGGCGCTGGCCTTCCGGCGGGTCGGGGGAGGAGCCGACGCACAGGGTGGCCGTGGATCCCGGTGCACGGGATGTGTTCCTTTTGTGAGTCGCGCTCGGTGTGTGGCCGAGTGGGCGGCTCGGCTCAGATGTTCCTCAAGAGCTGTTACGCCGCCGATGAGGGTGCTGTTACGGTCTGTTCGACCACGGGGGATGTGAGGGCCCGGCCTGACGGGCAGGGCTCTTGTCCTCCCTGGCCGTATGACACAGGGGAGGGCGAACAGTGCGCAGCACCTGCTTCCGGCTGCCCTCCGTGAAGAGCATCGAGCGGACCGGCGCCGCCTTGGTGCACACCCTCACCTTCGGCGCTTCGACCCGGTACGACCGGGAGCACAGCCGGCGGATCACCGCGGAAAGCAAGCATGGCGAGCACGACATCTGAAGGAAGAACGGGCGCCTCTCCGGCAGGCAGGGTCTCTTCTTCCCGTACCGGGACGCGTACGGATCCGCGGACGGGCCGGCTCCTTTGGCTGGTGGCCTTCGTGCTGCTCGCCGGCTGTGTGCCCGTTCTGCCCGGCGGCGGGCAGGCGGACGGGAGCGCCCTGGACGGCGGAATGCAGTCCGCGGGGACACTGGGCAACGACCATGTCAGGCCGGGACAGCGCTGGTGGGCCTCGCTCCCCGTGCCGTACAACCGGTCCGGCAGGCCCGTCGAGATCACGGACGCGAGGTTCACGCAGGTGCCCGAGGGGCTCGAGGTCGTCGGGTACGGCGCCTACGCGCAGGACGACTCCGAAGGGGTCGTCCTGCTGATGCAGCAAGGCTCGGTCGGCATGCCCAGGCTCGACGAGTTCGAGAACCACCTGCACGACGTCAACCGCGTCAGGGCGAAGAGCGAGAGCGACGTCTACTACGGGGCGTGGCTGAAGGTGACCGGGCGCATCTCCGGAAACCTCGGTGGATGCCGGTACGAGTACCGGCAGGGCGGGAGGAGCTTCGACCAGACGCTGGACTGCGACATCGCGTTGCGGATCGAGAGGCAGGGCGCACCGTGACGGCACGCGGGTTCCGCCGGCTCGGCCTCTCCCCGTGCTCCCCTCGAAGTGGCCTTGTCGGCACGTGACGTGAAGCCGCCCGCTCCCGTCCCCGCGCGGAAGGCGTCCGGCGCGGTCCTCCGGCGCACGGTCCAGCGGGCACGACGGCTCACAGCCGGTCCCCCGCGCCGGCTGGTTCCGGAGGATGCGGCCCGCCGCCGTCCTTGACGTCCTGCTCGCAGGTGCGTCCGTCGTGGGACTGGTCGTCGGGGATCAGCAGCACTCCGGCGACCTGCCCAGGGTGCTCGACGCCGAGCCGGTCGTCGCCCGTGAGGGGACCGTCCGGCCCGAACGCCCGGGAGGAACGGACCGTCCGGCATCCCAGCGCCACGCGCTCCTCGTCGACCGCGCAGGCGTCCACCGCGGGGCCGGAGCTCTCGTCGGCGCCGTCGAAGCGGTGGCGGAAGTGGACCTGGTCACCTTCGGAGGGCACCTGAGGGTGGGGTTCGAGGCGCCGGCCGACGGCTCCATGGCCTCCGTCATCCCCGGAGCGGTTCGGCGCCGCTCCGCGTCCAGGGCGCGGAACTTCTGCGAAGTCACGCACAACCATCGGGTCCCTCCGGGAGTCATGATCGCGACGGGTTCACGGGATCCATGGATCCCGGGACACCCGGACACGATCACCGCGGTCACCGCGGACGGCCCGAAGACCGCCGCCCGCCCTCTCCGCGGCGACCGCACCGAACGGAGCCTGACACCAGTGAAGCCCACCACCGCCGGCCGGAAGAACGTGACGGCGACCGCCGTCGTGCTCGCCACAGCCGGCGGTCTTCTCGCCGCGGCCCCCACCCCCGCCTCGGCGGCCGTGAACTGCACCTCCCCCGTCTACCAGCGCCAGTTCTTCGCGAACACCACCTTCTCCGGCACCCCGAGGAAGACCGACTGCGACAGCGCGATCAGCGAGAACTGGGGCGCGGGTGCCCCCGCCGCGGGCCTGCCCGCAAACTCCTTCGGCGTCCGCTGGACGGTGACACGCGACTTCGGCTCCGGCGGCCCCTTCGCCCTCACCGTCGCCGCCCAGGACGGCGTCCGCGTCCGCGTCGACGGCACGCTCAAGATCGACCTGTGGAAGAACACCTCCTCCACCGCGACCCGGACGGTCAACCTCACCGTCCCCGGCGGCAGGCACACCCTGCGCATCGACTACGTCAACTGGACCGGCAACGCCGACGTCCGGTTCACGTACCTGCCGCGGACCACGGCCACCGTCGACAGGGTCAGGCCGCTCGCGCCGGCCGGCCCCTCAGCCGCGTACGACCGGACCAGCCGCAGGACCACGCTGACCTGGGCGCGGAACAAGGAGATGGACCTCGCCGGCTACCGCGTCTACCGCCGGCTCGGCAGCGGCGGCTGGACCCGGCTGGCCGCCACCACGGGCACCTCCTACACCGACACGCCGCCCGCCACCGGACAGGCATTCGCGTACGAGGTCCGCGCCTACGACAAGGCGGGCAACGAGTCGTACGGCAGCGCCGACGTGGCCGTCACCACCGTCGACCGGACGCCGCCCGCCGCGCCCTGGCCGGAGATGGACATCTGCCCGGACGACGCGAAGGTCGCCGGACCCGAGCTGGTCACCACGGCAGCCAACGCCGCCGACACAGCCCAGTACCAGGCGCAGCGCCTGGACCCGGCGACCGGCCTGTGGGCCGACGTGTACACCGGGACCAAGGGCGCCTTCTGCGACCGCGGCCGCCCCGCCGACGGCACGAAGGCCACCTACCGCGGACGCGCCCGGGACGCGGCCGGCAACTGGTCGGCGTACTCCGCCGCCGCCACCCTCAGGGTCACCGACGGCATCCCTCCGGCCGCCCCCGCCGCCCGCGTCGAGTACCGCGGCGGCGTCCCGCACCTGCTGTGGAACGCCGACCCGGACGCGGTCCGCCACGAGGTGCTCCAGCTCGACCCGGCCACCGGCGGCTGGCTCAAGGCGTTCGGCGACACCGCCGCCACGACCGCGACCGACGTGGTGCCCCGCCAGCAGACGGCACTCGCCGACGAGTACCGCTACGCCGTACGCGCCTTCGACGCCGTCGGCAACGCCTCCGCGCCCACCGAGGTCGTCCTGCGGATGGCGGACCGCCCGCAGGCCATCGCGCCCTACCAGGTCACCGCCGGCCGCTGGGGCGACTCCGTCGCGCTGTCCTGGCGCAGCACCGACCCGTGGACCGTGGACGACGGGCATCTGCCGGTCTACGAGATCGTGCGCACCGACCCGGCGACCGGGCAGAGCACGACGCTCACCCAGTGCTCGCCGACGGACGGCGGCACCGGCCCGCAGCCGCCCGCGCTGCACACCGTCCCCGCGAGCGACAGCCACGACCCGGCCTACGTCACCTGGCCCAACCCGGTCGTGTACGCCCACTGTGTGGAGGGCTCGGGCGCCTCGGAGACCACGTACGAGTACCGGATCGTCGCCGTCGACCGCTACGGACACCGCTCCGCGGCGAGCGCCCCGGTCACCGCGGCCATGGGCGACACCGTGCGCCCCGCCCCGGTCGCCGACCTGAAGGCCGAGGTCGTCCCGATGGGCGTCCGGCTCACCTGGAACCCGCCGGCCGACGACGACGTGATCGGCTACTACGTCTGGCAGGGCACCACCGACCCGGAGACGGGCGAGACGGTGTGGAAGCGCGGCTGCGTGAGCGGCGACTCCCTCGCCGAGACCGAGATCCTCTGCGCGACCGTGCCGGACGGACGTGAGCACGTCTACCGCGTGGCCGCCACCGACCGCGTGTACCTCGACGAGGGCCCGGAGACCTTCCACACCGCCGACATCAAGGTCACCCTCCCCGACACCCGCCCGCCGGGCTGGACGGGCACCCGCATCACCACGGACCAGTACCCGGACCTGTACGTCCGCTGCGGCCAGACCGTCTACGACCCGCCGTGCGACAACTGGACCGACTACCGCCTGGAACGCTGGGACCCGGCCGCCCGGTCCTGGACCACCCTCACCACGGGCAGCACCACGGACCCGAAGTCCTACCTGGACCAGTCCGTCCACGAGGACCGCCTCGGCATCTACTACTACCGCGCCGTCTACAGCGACGGCACGGGCGCGGAGAAGGTCATGTGGGAGAACGCGTACGGCATCTGGGACACCTGGCTCTGACCCACGGGCGGCACCGGCCGCCCGGTACCGGCCGCAGGCGAAGGGCCCGGAGGTGCACGGACCTCCGGGCCCTTCGCCTTCCCGGCGCGGATCTGCGACGGAAGCTGGTGTGACGGCAGTCGTGCCACTAGATTTGGTGGCATGACTGCCATCACTTTGCGTGTCCCCGACGCGATGGACAAGCAACTGCGCGACGCGGCCGCCGACTCTCCGTCACTGAACGAATACATTCTGCGGGCCGTGCGACGTCAGATGACGCTCGATGCCGCCCGCAAGCTGGCATCCATCGAGCCCCTCGACCTGTCCGGCGAGGGCGACGCCCTGTGACTGTCCGCAAGGGCGACGTCTGGGACGTCGACACCGGCAAGGGCACGCGTACCGTCCTCGTCGTCAGCCTCGACGGCCTCGCCGAGGCGTACGGCGCCGTGGTCGCCCTGGTCCTGCACGCCCCGGCACACCATCCCGACACGGCGATGAGCGTACGTCTGACCTCGCCGGTCGACGCGTCCGTGGTCGCCGTGAACCTCCTGCAGCTCGCGGCGGCCCGGTTCGAGACCGCGACACGGCACGGCAACATCGGCCCCGAGCAGCAGGAACAGGTCGACAACGCGCTGCGCGCGGTCCTCGACCTGTAGCCGAGGAAGGGACGGAGACGTCCTGGGCATGGCGTGGACCGGAAGCGTCGCCCTGGACGTGTGCGCCCTCGTCTGCCGTGGCAACCGTGTCCTCGGCGACGACCACTTCGTCTTCTTCAGCAACCCCCGGACGCCGGACGGCTCGGTGCGCGCTCTTCCCGCCGCCGCACCCGACAAGGCCGCGATCTGCGTCTCTATCGACTGGCTGCCCGATGAGGCCGACCGGTTCGTGCTCGTGGCCGCCGTCGACCCGGAGGCCGACCCGGACGCCGGCCTCTCGGGTTTCACGGATGCCTGCATCCGCCTGCTCGACCCGCGGCCGGCCGAGCTCGGACGACTGGAGGTCTTTGACGGCCGGCCGGGTGAAACAGCCCTGGTGCTCGGCTCCTTCCGCCGAAGGCCGAACGGGGACCGGGACTTCGTCCTGGGCGGCAAGGGCTGCACGGGCGGCCTGGAGGAACTCGTCCAGGATCTCGGCATCGAGGTGGAGCAGGCCCGATGCCGGTCCTCCGGCCCGGGACGACGACACCGGCCCCCGGCGCGCGGCACGGTCAGGACCCCGTCGGCCTGTTCACGGCGGGTGGGGGAGGCGGACGGCGAGGAGGGCGATGTCGTCGTTGCTGCCGTGGGCGCAGCCGGAGAGGAGTTCGTCGCAGAAGACGTGGAGCGGTTCACGTGTCAGAGCGGCGGCGTGCTGGCGCAGCCGGCTGAGCCCGCGGTCGATGTCCTCGCCGGGGCGTTCGATCAGGCCGTCGGTGTAGAGCAGGAGTGTGGAGGCCGGCGGGAGGGCGTGGCTGCTGCTGGGGCGGGGCGCGTCGGGCTCGATGCCGAGCAGGATGCTGTGGCCGGTGGTCAGGTAGAGGGTGTCGCCGTCATGGGTGACCAGCAGGGGCGGCGGGTGTCCGGCGTTGGCGAAGTGCAGGTGCCAGCCGCTGTCCGCACCGGTGTCGAGGCGGGCGTTGATGCAGGTGGCGGTGTGGCCGCCGTAGAGGGTGTGCGCGATGGTGTCCAGGCGGCGCAGGATGTCGCCCGGTGGCTCCAGCCGGTCGCAGACGAGCGCGCGGAGCATGTTGCGCAGCTGGCCCATGGTGACGGCGGCGGGCAGGTCGTGGCCGGTGACGTCTCCGATGATCAGCGCCGTGGAACCGTCGGGGAGACGGAAGCAGTCGTACCAGTCTCCGCCCACCTCCGCCACGGCGCGGGCGGGCGTGTAGCGGGCGGCGACCTCCAGCGGCCCCAGGCGGGGCAGGGCCGGCAGCAGAGCGCGCTGCAGCTGCTCGGCGGTGCTCTGCACCGAGGTGTACAGGCGGCTGTTGTCCACGGCCAGAGCGGTGCGGTGCGCCACGTCCTCCACCAGGGCCAGGTCGTTCTCGGTCAGCGCGAAGGCTTCCCCGCTGCGGGCCAGCGTCAGCGCGCCGAGGACCTGCCGTCTGGCGCGCAGCGGCGCGATCACCACCGAATGCGCGTTCAGCTGGGAGAACAAGGCGCGCTGAGCGGCATGCAGGTCGCTCGGGTCGTCCGCCGCCGCGGCGGCGGACGGATCGACCAGCAGCGGCCCGGCACCGCGCAGCACCCGCGCCAGCGGATCGGGGGAGTCCTCCGGCACCGCCGGGAGCGGCCCTTCCAGATGCGCGGTGGGCAGCCGGTCCCAGTGCGCCACGACCACCCGGTGGGGATGCCCGTGCTCGTCCAGCAGGTCCGCCGCGCACCAGTCACCCAGCTGCGGCAGCAGCACCTGGCACAACCGCCGCAGTGCCAACGCGCCGTCCAGGGTGCTGGAGAGCGCGTCGGTCGCCTCGGCCAGCAGAGCCAGACGCTGCAGCGCCGTCTGCAGCACCGCATCGATGTCCGCCCCGCCGCCGGCCGGATCCTTGCTCACCATCCACTGATCGTCACACGCTGCAGCCGCCCGGGACGGCCTCGAAACGAGGGAAGCGGCCATGTCCCCCGGTCGGGGCAGGCGGCCCGGCCGCCTGCGGTCGCCGGCCCCGGCACCGGTGCACCCGACGGGCGTGATCCTGGCCGTGCCCATGACGGCCGTCCGTGACGCCCCCGTCCGCACCAGCCTGCGGGACATCCGGCCCAGTGCCTGCCGGCGCCCTGACCGGTGCCTGCGTCCGTCCCGTACGACCGCGGCTCTCCGAGGTCCGGACAGGGGGCACCCTCCTGCCGGGGACGTCGGCGCGGCCGGCAGCGGAGCCGGCCGGGCACGCTTCCGGCTCCGCGCGGGCGCCGCTCCTGCCGCCGGACCGGTCGCCGCGGCGCGGACACGCGGCCCGAGCCGCGCAAGAACGCGGCGACCGGCGCCACAGCGATCCTCTACGGGCCCTCACGCGCTGTACGGAGCCTTCGGGGTCCTGGGCGAGGCGCAGCGTGACGTCCGTGGCGCCGGTCAGGTCCGCGTTCGGGTCACCTGGCCTCGTGGACGCTCGGGAGCGCGGCGCCGAACTCGGCGTCGAGGCCGCGGACGGTGACACCGGCGCTCTTGCCCGTGATGTGTGCCGAGCCGGTGCGGACGGGGCCGGTGCCTGCGCCGCGGGCGGTCCACAGGGCGCCGTCGGTGTTCTCGCCGGGCACGCCGACGACGGTCTCGGCCCGGCGGTCCCCGGTGAGGTCGGCGAGGTGGACGGCGGAGCCGAAGAAGTCGTAGGTCTCGGCGGTGTCCGGGACACCGGCCGTGTTCTGGCTGTAGAAGCCGGCCCCGGCCGTGGTCAGGCCGCCTGCGGAGCCGCGCAGCAGAACGGCCGCGCCCGCCCAGGTGCCCGTGCCGATCTTCTTGAAGGGGGTGCCGATCACGATGTCGGCGTACCGGTCGCCGTCGGCGTCACCCACGCTCAGCGCGTAGCCGAAGCCGTCGCCGTTCTGTGCCGTGCCGGGGACGCCCGCGGTGTCCTGGTGGAACACCTTCGGCTTCTGCGCGGTGGTGATGCCCTGGGCGCTGCCGTAGAGGACCTGGATCTCGCCGCCCTTGCGGGCTCCGCCGCCCAGGGCGGCGTCGGACGGGATGCCGGTGACGAGGTCGCCGTATCCGTCGCCGTTCACGTCACCGATCCGGCCGGTGGAGCCGTCGGCGTGAGGCAGTTCGAGGGGCCAGTTGTCCATGTACGCGCCGCGCGGCTTGGTACCGCGCAGGTCGAGCCACACCGTCCCGCGCCGCTCCGCGCCGGCACGGGTCAGCCAGAAGCGCTCGGCGCGGCCGTCGCCGTTCACGTCGCCCATGACGACCGCGGGGACGTCGCCCACACGGTTCTCCCTGTAGCGGTCGGCGGCGACACCTGCGCGCGTGAAAGGACCGGTGTACGAGGCGACGTCGCACAGGGAGCCCACGGACAGCTCGTGGGCGCCGTCACCGTTCATGTCGCCGGTGGCCAGGGACGCCCCGAACCGGCAGAAGGTCCGTCCCTCGCCGTAACCGGCCGGCAGCGCGACCGGCGCGGCCCCGCCCAGGCCGCGCGCGCCGCCCCAGAGCACGGTCACGGCGCCGCGGCTCTGAAGGGAGCCGACGTCCTCGCCGGGCGCCCCGACGATCAGGTCGGCGTACCCGTCGCGGTCGAGGTCGGCGCTGGAGACCGCCGCGCCGAACTCGTCCCCCTCCTCGCCGGTGCCGGGGACTCCGGCCGTGTTCTGGGACACGACCTGACGGCGGGCGGTGCTCACCGAGGACTTCGACCCGTACAGCACGACCACCGCACCGGCCCCTTCCGCGGTGCCGTTCGCGGCGTGCGGGGCGCCGACGGCGAGGTCGCGGTAGCCGTCACCGTTGAAGTCGTCCTGGACGGACGCGGTGTTGGCGCCCTTGTACGGGGCGGCGGCCACCGAGGGGGTGACGGGGGTGAGGCCGAGGGCGGTGAGCACGACGGCGGCCGCCATGACGGATCTGCGCAACGGGATTCCTTCGACTCGGGCGTGACATCCGCCCCAGTCGACTCACGAGCCGTGCGCAAGGTTGTGCACCTGTCGCGGAATTCCTTTTCCCCCGGCGGGAGTTGGCCCCGTGCGAAGCCAGAGGGAGCGAGCGCCGTTCCGAGCGGACGAGCGGTACGCCGGCTGCCCCTCGGCCGGCGGGTGAACAGCCTTGTCCGTAGGGCGGTTCCGCGGACGCCGCCGTACCAGCCACAGGGCGATGTCAGGGGCCGATCGCCTTGCCGAGGGCCGGGAACGACTGCTCGTCCGCGGGCGCCGTGCAGGGGACCCCGGCCCGGGCCGTGCCCCTGCGGTCCGTGGCGACACGCCGGCGCAGTTCGTGGGCTTCCGGGACCTGGAGACGTTCGGCCGTCGCGAGGGCGGCGCGCAGGTGGGGGAGGCCCTCGTCGACGGCGCCGAGGTCGGTGAGACAGTCCGCGACCCCTGTGAGGGCGAGCATCTCCTCGTACGGCGCCTGGATCCGCCTCGCCAGGGTGAGAGCCTCCCGGTGGTGGGTGAGCGCCTGCTCCGGGAGGCCGGCGGCCCGGAGCGCACAGGCGCGCAGATGTGTCGCGGCCACCTCTCCGCCGAGGTCACCGAGGTCCCGGAACCGGACGACGCAGTCCTCGGCGGCCTTCTCCGCCCTGCCGTGGTCGCCCTGCCGGTGAGCGGCCTCGGCCAGATGCAGCCGGCTGTACGCCTGCCCCATCGCACTGTTCAGTTCGTCGCAGATCGCGAGGGCCCGTTCCAGGTTCCGCTTCGCCTCCCCGACCTCGCCGCAGCGCAGTTGTACGCGGCTCAGATAGGTCAACGCGTGCGCCGTGCCGAGCCGGCTGCCCAGCTCGTGGTACTTGCGTACTGCATCGGTCAGAACCTCTGCCGCCTGCCCGTGGGCGCCGGTGAGTCTGAGGACGTCCCCGAGGTCGGCGAGCACGTTCGCCTCACCGAGCCGGTTGCCCAGCCCGCGGAAAAGACCGAGAGCCTGCCGATGATGCTCCACGGAGTCGGCGTAGCGCCCCAGCGACCGGTAGACGTCCGCGAGCGTGGTGAGGGCGTTCGCCAGACCGCGTCTGTCCCCGGACCCGCGCAGCACGGCCAGAGTCTCGCCGAGAGCCGCCGCGGCTTCCGCGAAACGGCCGGTCAGCTGCAGGACGTGCCCGAGCTCTATGCGCGCGCTCGCCTCGCCGAGACGGTCGGAGGAGTCCCCGAGACGCCGCAGCGCCTCCGTCAGGGTGGTGATCGACTCCTCGTACCGGCCCGTGAGCCGGAGCACGCGGCCGAGCCCCTCCAGGATCAGGCCCTCGCGCGCGGGGTCCTTCAGCGGTCGTATCAGGCCGAGGGCCTCACGCAGCCCTGCCTCCGCCCGCTCGTACCGCCCCTTGAGCGCGTCGACGAGAGAGAGGTGGTGCAGGGAGACGGCCTCCCCGAGCCGGTCACCGGCGTTGCGGGCCGCCGTTCGCGCGACCCGGTGCAGGGCCTGGGCCTCGTCCCAGTGACCGCTGCTGCGCAGGAAGTCGTGCAGGGCCGTCGGAAGGTACACCGTCACCTCGTCCATGCCGTGCCGGGAGGCGTGGGCGACGGCGGCACGCAGATTGGCGTGTTCGGTGTTCAGCCAGGCGGTGGCCTCGTACTCGTCCGCGAACGCCGGCAGTGACGCGGGGCGTGCGAGCGTCAGGGCCGGAGGGGCCGCCCGGTGGCGGGCGAGGTGCCGGCTCGCCTCCATGGCCGTGTGCAGATAGTGGGCCAGCAGGCGCCGCACAGCCGCGTCGCCCGCGGCCGGATCGCCGTCCCGGCTCAGGGCCTGGGCGTACTCGCGCACGAGATCGTGCGTCTGGAACCTTCTCGGGGACGGCTCGTCGAGCAGGTGCTGGTCACACAGCTCGTCCAGGAGCCTTCGCGCGGTGGCGAGGTCGCAGCCGTACAGCGCGGCGGCCGCGAAGGGATCGAGGTCGGTGCCCGGCAACAGGCCCACCAGGCGCAGCAGCGTACGGGCCGCCTCGGAGAGGGAGCGGCAGGACAGGTCGAACGCGGCGGCCACCGACACGTTCTCGGCGGCCAGCGCCGCCGGCCGGCTCGCCGCCGACGCGAGATCCTCGGCGAGGTCGGCGGGCGTCCACTGCGGCCGGTGGCGCAGACGCGCGGCGACCAGGTGGAGAGCCAGCGGAAGATGTCCGCACATCCCGGCCAGCCGGACGAGGGCGGGGTCATGGCTCGTGATGTCCCGGCGGCCCGAACGCGCGAGGAGAAGGCGGACCGCCTCGTCCTCGGACAGGATGTCCAGGGTGAGGGGCCGAGCACCGGTCAGGGCTTCCAGCCGGCGTCTGCTGGTCACCAGGACCAGACACCCCGGAGTACCGGGCAGCAGGGCCTCGACCTGGTCGGAGCTCGCGGCGTCGTCGAGGACCACGAGCATCCGGCGGCCCGCGACCCGGCTGCGCCACGCCCCGGCACGGGCGTCGAGTCCGGCCGGTATGCGCTGCGGGTTCTCTCCCGCCGCGAGGAGCAGTTCGGCGAGGGCGTCCTCGGGAGCGACGGGCGAGGTGCCGGCGGTGTGCGCGTGCAGGGGGAGGAAGATCTGCCCGTCCGGGTAGTCGGCGCGCACCTGGTGGGCGATGCGCAGGGCGAAGGCGGTCTTGCCGACGCCCGGCATGCCGTCGATGGCATGGACCCGCACCTCGGGCACCGCGCGATCGCCGTCCTCCTTCAGTTCCGTCAGCAGGCCGTGCAGCAGGGAGTCGCGGCCGGCGAAGCCCACCGGGTCACGGGGCAGCGTCACGGGCACGGCGGGAGGAGGGGACGACGGTGCGCCGGACGCGGCGGGAGGAGAGGAGGACGGTGCGCCGGACGCGGCGGGAGGAGAGGAGGACGGTGCGCCACCCCCGGCGGGGGCGCCGGGAGCGCCGGGCGCGGCGTTCTCCAGCACATGCTGGAACGCGGACCGGACACCCGGTCCCGGTTCGATGCCCAGGGAGTCGGCGAGTGTGCGCCGCAGCGCGTGATACGCCTCCAGCGCCTCGGCTCTCCGGCCGGTCCGGTGCAGGGCGAGGAGGAGGTGGGAGTGGAACGACTCCCGGAAGGGGAACTCGCTGGTGAGCCTGCGGAGTTCGGGGAGCTGCTCGGTGTGCCGGCCCAGACGGGCGCCCGCGTCGAACCAGAGCTCCAGGCACTGCAGCCGTGCCTCCTGCCACCGGGCGACCTCCGAGGCCGCTCGGGCGGCGAGCGCGGGGAACTCCGCGAGGGGCGTGCCGCGCCAGAGCGCCAGTGCCGCCTCCGTCGTCCGTCCGACCTGCGCCCAGTCCTCGGCGTCGCGGGCGTGCTGCGCCTCGTCGAGGGCCCGCAGGAAACGGTCGGCATCGAGCTCATCCGCCTCCACCTGCAGGACGAGTCCGCCGTCCCGGCTCCGCACCCGCGACGCGTCCTTGAGGCAACGCCGAAGCCTTGTCACATGGTTGTGCAGGGAGGCTCTGGCGCTGGCCGGCGGGCGCCCGTCCCAGACGGTGTCCGCGAGCCGGTCCATGGAGATCACGCGGTTGGGCGAGAGCAGGAGCGCCGCCAGCAGCACCTTCGGCTTCGGAGAAGGCGGCGTGAGGTCGTTGTCCTGGCCGTCGCCGACGGCCAGCGGCCCCAGCAGCGCAAAGCGCATTTTCATCCCCCGGTCGAACGCGCGGAGACGGGATCCGCGCGAGCGCATCGTAGTCGCGGCCGGGGCGATGCGGGTCATGGGTCCGAAGTCGGCGTGTCGCAGTGTCCGTCGGCGTCACGGAGCCGCGGGAGCCGGAGGAGAGGCCGCGGGAGCCGGGGAGGGGTGACCCGGCTCCCGCAGCGTCGGGGGAGGGGGAGAAAGAGGGGCTGCCCGGCGCCGCGGCCTGCGTGGCCGGTCCGTGGCCAGGGATGTTGACCGGTGGCCCGCAGCCGGGCACGGCGCTGTGCGCCGGCCTCGTGACGTGAAGCGGTCCCGCACCGTCCTGCTCCGTGCCGGCCGGTGCGGGACCGCTCGGACCGAGGTCAGTGCCAGAGCTGGTCGCTTGCCCCGTCCCAGGGCCTCACCTGGATGCCCGTGCCGTTGTCGTCGTCCTCCAGGAACCAGTTGGTGGCCTTGTGGCCGAGCCGCCAGCCGTTGTCGTACTTGTTCTCGTACCAGCGCTGCCAGTCGTTGCCGGAGCACTTCTCCATGTAGACGTCGTGGTCGCTGTAGGCGGTCAGGCAGTAGCTGCGGTCGTTGTCGGCCCTGAACAGCCATGTACCGTCACTCTGCAGCTCCTCGTACCAGCCGTTCTGGGCCTGGCCGTTGCTGCCGCAGCTGCGCATGGCGACCTCGTAGGGATGGCCCCAGAAGTCGGGGGTGTGGGCCAGGCAGAGGTGATTGGTGTCGCTCTCCCACTTGACGTTGCCGTTGGCGCCGGCAGAGCCTGCCAGGCCAAGGATCAGGGCGGCGCTGGAAGCCGCAGTGACAAGTGCTTTCGTCATCTTGTGCATGACCCGATCGTCGCTTCGGCCTTCAACGAACGATCAACACGCAGCCAACACGCCCCGGCGCGTGCCCGGATCCTCGGCGGGACCGGACGGACCAGGGTGGCTCTGTGACGAGCCGGGCCCGGGAACGGGTCAGCTCGATCACCCGGCTGCGGAGGTCCTCGTCCCGCGCCGACGGCAGGAACCACGCGACGCGCACCTGTGCACCGGCGAGCGGACCTCCCGCGTACGCGCACACCGTCACGACTGCATCACGAACTCTGTCTCTGCTGGTCAGAGGGCTTATAGTCGCGGACTCCCGGATCTTGGACCCTCTTGCCCGAACGGCCGGGTCCCGTACTCGAACGAGCGGAACGACAGCGAATGGCACGCAGCAGGATGACACGACGTCATGGATGGGCGATGGCAGCGCTGCTGTGCACGGTGGTGCCGTCGGCGGCGGCCTGTACGGCAGCGGCCGCGAAGACGACGGCGAAGGAGACGACGGCGAAGGAGACGGCCGAGGTCGAGACGAAGGCCACCGCATCCACACCGTCCTGCGCGGACGGGGCCGTCCGGTGGACCTCGGTGCACCGGGAGCGGCGGCTCACCGAGGTCTCGCCGGTCGTGAACGTCCGCAAGGACGACGGCCGGATCACGTTTCACCTGGGGCCCGTGCGCAACATAGTGCCCCGGGTCGGCACGAGCGACGACCGTGTGTCGGAGCGCCAGGTGCTCGCCGCACTCGCCAGGCACCTCAAGTGGTGGGACGTCGAGCAGCTGGCCGCTCCGGGCGAGGAGTCCGCCGATCGCCGGCGCCACCCCGTCGAGGTCGACTCCCTCGGGCACGCGGGGCGCTTCGTCGAGGCCGGGGGAGTCCAGGTCGTCGACGCGAGCTTCACCGTGACCTGCCCCGGCCGTGACGTCCACGGCAGTGTGACCACCTGGTTCGGCGATGTGAGCACCTCCCTGGCCTGCGGCGTGGACCCCCGCACCGAAGAACCCTGGATCCAGGAGGCGTACCGGCTGGCGTGCGGTCCGCTCAGCCCCTGAGGCGCAGTCCGGCGGGCGGCGAGGACGCCGACGACACCCCGGACGAGATCGTCCGCGACATGCAGGACGCCGCCGCGGAGATCGCTGCGGAAACGGACCCGAACGGTGACGTCGGACTGCAACGGGCCGTCGCAGCCCTGTCGATGGAGGGCCGGGCCCCGGACCGCCTCTGCCCGGCTCGCCCGGCAGCACGGGCGGGACATGGTCTTCCTCAACGGCGACGCGTTCAGCGACACGATGAAGGAGCAGGTCGCCGAACTCCTCGCCGAGCGGTTCGGGGGACGGCTCGACCACCTGGTGCACTCGGTGGCCGCGCCGCGCCGCGCCTCGCCTCGCCGCGCCGCGCCGACCCGGACACCGGAGAGGCGTACGCCTCGGTCCTCAAGCCGGTCGGTTCGCCGTACACCACCAAGACCCTCGTCCTCGACGAGCACGGCGCCCCGGAGGCCAGGGAAGTCACCACCGTGCCGGCCGAGGGCGACGACATCGAGCAGACCGTGGCCGTGACGGGCGGCACCGACTGGGAACGGTGGATCACCTTCCCGGCCGACGGCTCCCTGCCGGCCGACGGCTTCACCACGTGCCGACCCGTGCGGCGTCGAGCACCAGCCCCGCACCCCGGGCGAGCACGTACCGGTTGCCCTCCCATCGCGCGGCGGCCTCCCGGAGCCGCTCACGGGCCTGGAACAGCCGGGGTGTGGCCCTCGCCGAGGTCGATCGCCTCATGGGCCGCCGCGAAGAACTCCCGGCACGCGTCCAGGACCGGCTCGGGGACCTCGTCCCGCTCGACGTCCGGCACATGCCCGGCGAAGTCGAGCGACAGGTGCGCCGCACGGTTCGGGGGTCACCTCGTCGAGCAGGTCGCTCGGCAGTCTGGGCAGAACGATCACTCTCAGTTCCTGTTCCACTCGCCACGACCGCGGCCCAGGCTGTCCGGCAGCTTGTCCGTGCCGCCCGTGGCGATCCCGAACCTGTGCGCCGGAACACCCACGGCCTACGAAACCGTCCACGCCCACGGACCACGGCACTGCCGCCACCGGGGCACGGCCAGGACTCGCGTCCAGCACGTCCTGACCACTGCCGGCACGAACACCATCGGACTGAGCGGGCACTTCCCGCCAGACACTTCACCACCACGCGGGCCCCGTCCCGGGAGTCGGTTCGAGCGGCTCTGCCGAACTCCGGCCGACTGAAGATCACCGACAGCATCCCGGCTGCGGGCCGGAGCCGCTCCTCCTGCCGTCCCCTCGTGCCGGGGATCGCCCCAGGAGTCCACCCGGGCGTAGACGCCGGCCCCGTCATGTCGACGGGGCGCGGGACATGATGCGCATGTGGAGCGCTCACAGTGTCCGCCCGGGTGGCCGGAAGGATCCTGAACTGGCCGTCACCGGCCTTGGATACGCCGCCTGACCTGCTGGAATCCCGCCAGAATAGGGGGTCGGCCGAACAGTGCGCCGAGACCCGCGGGCTCTCCTCCCAACAATCTTGGTGGTGCCGCAACGACTTCTCCTCGAAGGCGACGACGAAGGGCGGGAACTGCCTCGCCGAGCGAACGGAAGGAGTGAGGCGCGATGACGACCGACGACTGCGAACTCGTCGCGAGGTACTGCGCTGGGGAGTACGAAGCCGGCCGACGGCTGCTGGACCGCCACTGGCATGCGCTGATCAAGGTTGCGCTGCCCAGGCTGGGAGGCAACTGGCACGACGCCGAGGAGGCCGTCGTCGACGCGTTCGTCGCCCTGGCGGCGTACCGGGGCGACGAGCCGATCCTCAGCGCGGGTGCCTGGCTCAGGAAAGTGGTCCGCAGGAAGGCGGTGGACAGGATCCGTGCCGGCAAGCCGGATTCCGGCGGCCAGGTGGAGGAGTCACTGCCCGCCTCTGACGAGGGAATCGAGCAGGTGGACGAGCAACGGGCGTTCATCTGCCTCCTGCAGGCACTGGACGTGACGGAACGCCGCATCATGGCGGCGGCCGTCGACGACAGGACCATGGGCGGCGCGGCACGTGAGCAGGCGCGGGCACTGGGCATGGAACTGCACAGGGACTACTACCCGGCATCCCGCCGGGCACGGCAGCAGGCACGGGAGGCGCGGATCCTGCTGCACATGCTGCGTGAGGCCGAACCGTGCCAGGGGCTGCTGCAGGCATGTGACGTGACTCCCGGTCAGGAGGGTCCGCGGCTGACCCCTGAGGGCCGGGCGGCCGGGACGGCGCACATCGAGGAGTGTGCGTCCTGTCGGACAGAGCGGGAGAAGGTGAAAGACCGCCACTGGGTTCCCGGGGTGGTGATCGCCCCGTCACCGGAGCTGTACGACCGGATCCGCAACATCTGCGATGCGACGGCCATGAGGACCGAGGCAGGCACGGCACGGAAGCCGCGGCGGCCACGGACTCCCGATTCCCCGCAGGACCTCGCCGACGGCGGAGAACTCCGCCCCGCTCTTCGGGGCGAGACTGCAGGGGCGGCCGTACGGCACCCTCACCGGAGGTCACGTCGGCGTGTCGGAACGGTCCTCACGGCGTGCCTCGCCGCGGTGGTGTCGGCCTCCGCACTCGCGGCCCGGAGCGGGGCGAACGTCTCGCTGCCCGACATCAGCAGCATCCCGGGGGTGCGTACGATCACGGGCTCCGAGGCGACTCCACAGGGCCCGGCCTCCGACGGCGGCTCCTCCGCGAGCACCGGCGGCTCGAACCACGGCAGTGCCGCGCACGACGACACCGGCGGCGACAGCACGGGCACGGGAACGGGAACGGGCAACACCGTGGAAGGCGTCGAGAGCGACGCCTCGGACGGCAGGAGCACCAAGAGCACGAAGACCGGCGAGAAGAAGGACGGCTCCACAGAGAGTGACGAGAACGACGACGACGTCACTCACACGGACGACCGCGGGACCACCACGGACGAGGACGAGGACGAGACGACGGCGACGGACGACGACGAGACCACCACGCATGACGACACGTCGGCGCAGGATCTCGTCGGCCCCACGGTCGGCCTGGCCGGCATCAGCACCGAGGCGGTCGGACAAGAGGTCGTGGACCACAACGGTGTGCTCATGCAGACCTGTGGCCCGACCGGTACGCCGACGACGTTCAGTGTGTGGGCGGCGGTCTCGGACCCGTCCGGCATCGGGAACGTGCAGCTCACCGTCCAGCACCCCACGGACGCGCCCTTCACCGTCGACGGGGTCGCCGACGGCGGCACCTTCCGCTTCGACGTCCCGGCCCACCGGACCGGACCCAGGTTCCTCGAAACGCAGCAACTGCAGTTGTCGGTCACGGCCACGGACACACAGAACAACCGTACCGACACCGTTCTCAGGTCGCTGGCCCTGTACGAGTGCGGTGAGCCCGGCTGAGAAAGCCGCATGACGAGAACCTGTCCGACCACTGCTGCCCGCATCCGCGAGCCCGGGGGACGCGCGGCCGCGCGCCCCCCGGCGAGTCCGCCTCCTGCGCGCACGAGTTCCTCATACACCTGCGACCCGATGAAGGGATCCTTCATGCTCACCATCCTGCGACGGGTGGCGTCGGCCATGGTCGCGGCGGCGGCCCTCCTGGTCCCGGCCGTGCCCGCCCACGCGATCTTCAACGGCTTACCGGCCGCCGAAGGAGAGTTTCCGTTCATGGCCGCGCTGACGCGCGCGGACAAGCCGGGCACCGCCCTCGACACCCAGTTCTGCGGCGGATCGCTGATCGAACGCGGCTGGGTGCTCACCGCCGCCCACTGCACCGAGGGTCTGACACCCCAGCAGATCAGCGTGGTCATCGGGCGGACCCGCCTCACCAGCTCCGCCGGTGAGGTCCGCGGGGTCACGAGCATCGTCCGCCACCCCCAGTACATTCGCACCTGGAACAACACGCACGACTACGATGTCGCGTTGCTCAAGCTGTCGACGCCGTCGGCGATCACCCCGGTCCGCATGGCGTCCACGCACAACCGCAACACCTGGCTCCCCGGCAGCGGCGCCACGGCACTCGGCTGGGGCGCGACCACATGGGTCGGCGGCGCGGTGACCGGTTCGCCCGGCGGCTTCCCCGACGTCCTGCAGGTCCGCGGACTCGACATCGCCGACGACGCAGCCGCTCGGAGCACCTACTCGTTCTACCGGGCCGAGACGATGCTCACCGTCGGCGTGGCCAGGGCGGGCAGCGGCATCTGCCGCGGCGACTCCGGCGGGCCGTTGCTCACGTTCGTACAGGGAACTCCCAGGCTCATCGGGGTCACGAGCTTCAGCAACACCTCGTGCGGGCTGGCGGTCACCGGCAGCGGATTCGCCCGGGTCGGCGAGGGCCCCCTGTCCCGCTGGATCATCGAACAGGTCCCCACTCTGGCCGACGACGGCTGGATGAGCCGCAGCGGCGACTTCGACGGCGACGGCAAGGACGACATCGCCGCCTTCGTCCGCGGCGTCGTGAAACCCGGCAGCCCCGACAACTACTCGGCGTGGGTGGCGCTGAGCAACCCGTCCGGTGCCGGACCGTTCGGCGCGTCCACGAAATGGGCGTCATCGGTGGCCGACACCAGCGACTTCCCGCTGGTGGGAGACTTCAACGGCGACCGACGGGACGACATCGCCGTCTTCACCCGCGGAAACGTGCGCACCGTCGGCGTCGCGCTGAGCACCGGAACCGGGTTCGCGCCCCGACGGGTCTGGCACAACTGGTTCACCCCCGGCGACGAGATCCCGGCCGTCGGCGACGTCGACGGCGACGGCAAGGACGACATCGTCGCCTTCCCCCGCGGCTCCGCGGGCGACGCCTGGGTGGCACTGAGCAACGGTACGGCCTTCGGCGCCGCAACGTTCCGGGGAAACGGAATCGCCAAGTCCAACGAGATCCCGGCCCTTGCCGACGTCAACGGCGACGGCCGCGCCGACGCGATCACCTTCACCCGCGGCAACGACTCCACGCGCGGCAGCAAGGGCGACGTGTGGGTGGCGCTGAGCAACGCGACCGGGTTCGGGACGCCGCAGCGCTGGCACGGCGACTTCTGCTTCGGTTCCGAGATCCCGGCCGTCGGCGACTTCAACGGCGACCGCAAGGCCGACATCGCCACCTTCACCAGGGGCGGCCAGGCCGATGTGTTCGTGGCGCTGAGCAACGGCTCGTCGTTCGTCGGCACCGCGGCAGTGTGGAACAACGACTTCGCCGCCTTCGACGAGATCCCGGGCGTCGGCGACTTCAACGGGGACGGCAAGGACGACATCGCCGCCTTCACCCGAGGCGACACGGCCGACGTGTATGTCTCCCGCAGCAACGGCCGACGCTTCGACGACGTCCACATGAAGTGGCACGACCGGATGGTCGCCGGAGGCGAGGTACCTGCCGGCGGCAGCACCTGGTAGACGCTGAGAACCCCTGGGCCGAATCTTCCCTCCGGCCCGGGGACATTGCCGTGTCAGGCGGTCGGGCCGGCGCCGGTGGCGGCGTCCAGGGTGTACACCCTGCCCTCTTCGCTGGTGACGTAGACCGTACCGCCGGCGACCGCGGGTGTGGCAAGGACGCCGTCGACGGAGGTGTGGGTCCACTGCTCGGCGCCGGTGGTGGCAGCCAGGGCGTGCAGCGTGTTGCCGTCATTGCCGGTGATGTAGACGGTTCCCCCGACGACCACGGGCGAGGAGAGGACGTCGTCGAGGTGGACGAGGTCATCGTTGTCCTCATCGGGCTCCCAGGAGCGGACGAGACCTGCAGCCGTCCACCGCATGGCGCCGGTGGCGGCGTCCAGGGCGTACAGAAGGCAGTCCCCTGAGCCACCGACGTAGACCGTTCCGTCGGCGACTGCGGGTGAGGAAGAACTGGAGGCGTAGGCGGGACGGGTCCACCGCATGGCGCCGGTGGCGGCGTCCAAGGCGTACACGAGGCCGTCACCGCTGCCGAAGTAGACGCTTCCGTCGGCGACTGCAGGGGAGGAGGATTCGAAGGCGTCGGCGCGATGGCTCCACCGCTCGGTACCGGTGGCGGCGTCCAAGGCGTACACGCGCCCGTCGCTGTTGCTGAGGAAGACGATGCCGTCGGCGACCGTGGGTGAGGAGCGGACGCTGCCACCTGTGGTCTGGATCCACTGCTCGGCGCCGGTGACGGCATCCAGGGCGTACACCTTGCGCTCGTCGCTGCCGATGTAGACGGTTCCGCCGACGACCGCAGGCGAGGAGAACCGGTCATCGTGGGTGGTGTAGGTCCATTGCTCGGTGCCCGTGGCGGCATCGAGGGCATGCACCCGGCCGTCGTCGCTGCCGATGTAGACGGTTCCGCCGACGACCACGGGCGGTGAGTCGAAGCTGATGCGGCCGCGCGTGTTGCGGGTCCACCGCTCGGTGCCGGTGACGGCGTCCAATGCGTGGACCAGGCCGCGGCTGTTTCCGATGTGGACAGTGCCGTCGGCGAGGACCGGCGAGGAAAGCGAGTCCTCGCCGAGCTTGCGGGTCCACGGGGTACCGACAGCGCCCGGGAGGCGCTTTGTGGGGCTGAGGGCGCGTACCGTCCGAGCCGTGGGCGGTGGTGAGTGCGCTGGTGCGGCCCGCGACGGTGGCGAGGCGTGCAAGCCGTGCGGGGGTGACGACTCGGAGAGATCGGCTGTCGGTTCCGCGGTTGTGGTGCCGAGTTCACGCAGGCGGTTGCGGACCTGCTCAGCGGTGGCGGGGCGGTCGTCGGGGTCCTTGGCGAGCAGGTCCAGGACGAGCCGGTCGAAGGCTGCTGGGACACCGGGGCTTCGGACGCTGGGAGGTTCGGGGGACCGATGCAGGTGCGCGTACATCAGCCCGACCGTGTCGAGATCACCGAACGGGGCTGAGCCGGTCAGGAGTTCGTACAGCAGACAGCCCAGTGAGTACAGGTCGCCGCGGCCGTCGCCGACCTTTCCCAGGAGCCGTTCGGGCGGCATGTAGCGGGGGGTGCCGATGATGCGGCTGGCCTGGGTGACGGTGGAGGCGTACCGCGCGATGCCGAAGTCGAGGATCTTGATGTTGCCGGAGAGAGTGAGCATGAGGTTGGCGGGCTTGAGGTCGCGGTGGATGATGCCGGCCGCATGGGCGACGGCCAGGGCATCAGCAGTCTGTACGCCCCAGTCGACGGCGTCCGAGACGGTCGGCAGACCTTCGTGGCGCAGGACGGCGGACAGATCCCGCCCCCGCAGCAGTTCCATGACGAGATAGAGGGATCCATCGGGATCCTGGCCGAAGTCGTAGATGGTGACCACGCCGGGGTGGTTCAGGCCGCCGGCCGTGCGGGCCTCGCGGAGGAACAGGTCGGTTCCGTCGGCTCCTGCGGATGGCTGCAGCAGCTTGATCGCCACGTGCCGCTGGATCACGCGGTCGCGTGCCGCCCATACCTCGCCCATTCCGCCTCGGCCCAGCAGCCGGTCCAGGTGATAACGGCCCGCGAGTATCTGTCCGGCCAAAATCGCCCGCCCTCCCACTCGTTCCGTGAGCCCACCATGGACAAGGGTTTGCGGGGCAGGCGGCCGAGAGCCTACCCAACAGCCAGAACCGCGATGATGCCGATGGGCCACAGGCGGCGGCGCGTGCGGCCAGGACATCCACCTGCCTGCGCGCCCCCACGATCCGCAAAGTGGACACCAGCCAGGCGACCGTCCCCGGGCGATCCAGTGGCACGTGGGCGGCGGCGCGTGCTGCCGGCGCGTCGAGCTGCTCCGGCGCCCCCGTCTCTCGCAGCCTGTCCGGCATCAAGGACATGGCGAGCGGGTCGCCCAGGCGGGTGTGAGCGACGACCCACTTGGCGAGACGGGGATCCTTGCGCAGATTCTCGTGGTCGACGACGAGTCTGACCGGGGCATAGGGGTGACCGTGGGCCGTGGCGTGCTTGTGGGGTCGGGCCGCGGTCCGGCCCGGCCGGCCGGGACACGTACGGGCAGCGGTCCGTGCGCGACGCGCACGGACCGTCCGGCTGTCAGTGGTCGTTGACGAAGCTCACGTAGTACGAGCCCCGGCCGCCCGCGCCTTCGTAGTTGAGGGCGATCCGGGCGTTCTCCTCCATGTTGTACCTGGTGCCGTCACTGGCCCGGTGCGTGGCGCAACTGCCCTTGCCGCCGGTGACGGTGAGCTTGTAGCCCGAGATGTTGTTGGTGATGTCGGAGACCGCCACCCAGGCCGAGTGGCCGTTCGCGGACGTGTCGCACACGGAGACTATGTCTCCGTGCTCCTCCACGTAGACCTTGACGCCCGTGCCGGTGTACGTGTGGTCCCAGACGATGCCTCCGGGCAGTTCGGCGGCGTCGGCCGACGGCGCGACGACCGCGGCCAGCCCGGTCAGGGCGGCGGCGCCGAACAGGGCGGCGGCGGTGCGGTGCCCGAGACGGGCACGCTTGGCGAGAGTGGGGATCTTCATGGCTTGCGGCCTCACTGTGTGGACTCCTTGCATGGTGGTGCGGAAAGGGGGTCTGCCCGGCCAAGGAGCCAGGCAGGCGGCCCACAGGGCCGCGGTCGGGTCGCCGGCGTGACCACGTGCGTGAGCACGACGACGTCCGAGATCAGGGGGAAGAGCGCGACGTGCGCAGGCGGGCGGTGCAGGACCGGCCTGCCGAGCGGGACCTGACGCGTCCCGGGCAGGGGACGGCGAGCCGCGGCCGCCGCGGTCGCCGATGAGCGCGCAGGCCGGAGACCGACGCGAACGAGGCGCCGACGACCAGGCAGCCGATGCCCCACCACCTCTGCCACAAGGGCTTGGTGGTCGTTGTTCTCCAGGGGGGTCATGCAGCGGTGCGGCGGGCACGGTGTACTCCGTCGACGAAGTCGGCAACGGCCGCTGCGCGGGCGGTCGACGCCTTCCCGGCCGGCAGTTGCACGACAGCGGGCACCGCTTCCCCCTTGCCACGGGACGACAGGGCCGCTTCATGTGCGGCCCGGAGAACGTCACCTCAGGCGACGAACCAAGCTCCCGCAGATGATAGGACGTTGCCCGTGAGGCAACTCCAGACCGGCCCCACGACCGACACCCCGTCAGCCGCCCACCAGGGCCGGCAGAGGCTTGGCGCCGGTTTTCGTCCCGATGTTCCTCGCCCCCGGTGAAGACGACCGGCGCGCCGGCCCTCCGGCGTCGTCGACAGGACGATCCCCTTCGGAATGCCCCGGACGGGCCGCTTCTTCGCGTCCCACCATGCCGCTGTCCGACATCGTCGGGTTCATGGTGATGAGCGGGGGCGGAGGGGCAACCACCGCGACCTGGTTCGGTGCCTGTCCTGTACGGCAGGCTGAAATCCTTCAGGACACATCGGCGATGAGCCCGAAGCCCTCCGGGAACTCTTCCAGGAACGTGCGGCGAGCCGGATCGGTCTCGGCAACCGCCATCTCCCCGACCAGGGCGAGCAACTCCTGTTGCTGATCGTTCGACAGCGTGCCGAACAAGCGGGCGACGCCCTCCAGGACCTTGACCGCGTCGTCCGGAGCCATCTGCTCGTCCTCGCTTCCGTCGATGAACCACAGGACATCGACCAAAGCCTCGCCCAAGGCGTGCGTCAGGGACGGGTACGAGGACGTCACGAAGGGCTCCCGGAGGATCGACGGCGCAGTCCCGTCATCCCACCACACACCACTACCGGGAATGCCTGCCACGGCACAGGCGAGGTGGCCGCCCGCGGACGGCCAGGCCGGTGAACTGCACGGTTCCTCCGGAGGGCACCTCGGTCTGCGGCCGGGCACCTCTGAACGGACAACGCAGCCACCCTGCGAGAGCGGCGCTGCTCCGCCGAAGAAGTGGCGGGCTCGCGGGTGTCAGGGACCAGGACGGCGTGGGTGGGCCTGATGGAGCTGGTCCCAGACACCGGCCTCGTTCCAGGCCGCCAGGCGGCTTCGGCACGTCATCCCCGAGCCGAAGCCGAGCTCCTGGGCAGGTGCTCCCACCGGGTGCCGGTGTGCAGAACGAACAGGATCCCGCACAGAGCCTGCCGGTCCGGCACCCGCGGTCGACCTTCCACTCTTCTCGACGACGCCGTCCATGGTTCAAGCCGAGTATTCGTCCTCCCCGTCCTCCGGAGACCCCTCGATTGTTCCGCCGGAGTAGGTCCGGCCATATTGCGCAAGGTATTCCTGGTGGACGACAGGCAGTCGATCGTACGCGGCGAGCCGGTCGAGCCACTGCTGGAATGTGGGGTCATCCCGTCCGCGTGTCTCCTCGTACACCAAAAGCAAGTTGTAGACGTATGCTGGTTCTCCGTCGAATGTATTGAAGGCTCGCGACGTGTATTCGATGACGGTATCGAAATCCTTGCAGACCCATGCCAGCATGCCGACGATGTTGTACATTCTTGCGAGTTCGCTGGAATGTTCACCGGCGTCAGGGAGTCGCGAGATCACTCTCCTGACGTAGTTGACGCCTTCTCGTGCGCGACCGTAATTTGCAAAAAAACTCCGAAGCCCGGCCAGCGCGGAAGCGAGAGCATCCCAGCCTTGATCGTCGAGCTCCCCGGCATCGGCGCGATCCACTAATGCATTGATCTCGCTTTCCATGCGGGGAAAGGTCTCTTCGTGACCGGCGGCGAGCAGGAAGCTGATGGCCGCTAGGTATTCTTTCGAGTCGCCCGCCCGCTTGAGTCGGTCCAGCTGTGCCGTCGCGCCGGCGAAGTCGCCTGCTCGCATACAGGTGAACCAGGCTTCGCGAGGCGACATGACCAGCAGGTCGAAACTGTCTCTGGAGCCTCCTGAGTCAGCGGATTGACTGCGAGCTGAAGTCAGCGTATCGAGTTTCCGCTCAATTCTTTGAAGGCTCTGCGCGACCGTGGACATGGACGCCCCCGTGGACCTCTGATCAACCTCTCCGCTCGCAATGGCGTCAATGAATGTACGAAGCGCAGTCTGAGATGCCAGAACGGCCCGAGGGTTTCCTAGATCGTAGGTCAGCGTGCGAATTCCGGCGACATCGAAAGGGAGTTGATTTTCCCAGTTCTTCGACACCATTTGGATGAACGGCCGACCGGTCTCATGCCTGCGACCGCACTCGTAGAATACATTCGCATTATGGCCGGTCAGATCGATGATGCAGAGTTCCGCCTCCTGAACAAGGCGAACAATGTCCGTCGTGATGGCAGTCGGCGTCGCCATCCGGTCGGCGCGCACCACTTTGAAGCGGTAGCTGGATAATACTGGTTCGAGAAGTAATTCCAAGAAGTCGTCCGCGGCCATCCGCACCTCGGAGTCTTCGCTCCCGATGGGGGAAATAACAAAACATGTCGGCATCTCTTGGGACTGTTGAGTCATACGATTGACTTTACCGCGAGTGTGTTAGCTTGGCCACACTTTTCGCTATCTGATCGACTCGTACCGATTTTGCGCGACATCTGACCGGTAATGCTTCAAGGGGCGGCTCGAGTCCAGCTGTGTGACAACGTCCGCGTACGGTGGCACGATTTCACGCACGTTCATGGACGGCCGGCGCAGGTCAGCGCGCCGATTCCTCCTCGGCCGGACAGCGACCAAGATTACTTCGGGACGAAGAAGTCATTCCCCAATGCCCCCACCACGGTTCCGCCGTCACAGCCGACTCTGACGGATGCCGCAGAGCAAGCGTGATCGAGGCCGATGGGGATGTACGAGGCACACGCGCCTGATTGTTCGGCGCACCCTCCGTTGGCTGGTGCCCCGTCCCTCCTGGTCAACACTCTGCGTCATCAGCTGACTTCTGTGGAAGCCAGCACTTCATGGACAGCGCGCACCGTCGCCGAAGAGATCCTGGATTGGGCGGCGTCGGCGTCATGCAATGCCTTGATGATGCGCGCGGCGGCCACGTAGATCTCCGAAAGCTGGTCGATACGCGCATCGCGCGTGCGGTCGCCACCGACGTCGAGGTCGTCGATGACGGTGTGAAGGCGGCGCAACCACAGGCGGTCTTCCTCCTCGCCGTTGACGCTCATCTCCTCGAATTGTTTGTATCCGATGACTTCGAACTGTCGTTGGCCCATCTGGGCTTCACGGAGCACCAGGTCACCGATCGCGGCCTGCCAGTCACGGTAGATCCATGCCTCGCGGACCGCCAGACATGAAATCGCCCGGTGACGTGTCTCCTCGACGATACCGACAGTGACGCGCGGAGATTCGATCGTGTCCGCCAGTATGTCGGCCACCGCTTGGCACAGACGCAGTTTGTCATCGTCAGGCAACTGGTTGGCGCTGGCTATCTGCGCCTCGTGGAGAAACCTTCTCTGCTCGCGGTCGATCCGTATGCCCGCCTGCGTGGCCACTTCGGTCGAGGGGTCGGCACTGATGGTCCACAGGCTCATCAATGAAGCGACCTTCCTTGTTTCCACATGCCTTCCCTCCGCAAAAGCCGAGGTGAAGGAGTGCAGCGCATCGTCAAGCCGTTTGACGGATCCCTTGCTCGCCTCGGGAAGGAAGAACAACTCGCGTCGCAGGGCACGAACCCAGCCGAGCACGACCGCGAGGCGATACAGCGTGCTGAGAGCCTTGTAGTGCTCGAACTTGGTGAGATGGACCTGACCCTGAAGGTAGAAGCCCGCACCGCTTGTGTCGAAGACCTCGCGCAGGCGCCAGAAGAGATCCACCGAACTCAACGCGAGTGGCTCGGAATACTTCTGGTAAGTGTCCTGGGTGCTCTGCCTCTTCTCTTGGCGGGCACGCTGCCGGAGGAAAAGCTCACCGAGGACGAGGATCAGCGTTGACACGCCAGCGCTGATCAGGCCGGCTTGTAACTCAACGGGCATGAAAGCATGTCTCCTGCGAGTGAGGCGGGGAAACTTCAGTGGCTTGCCGGATGAGGGGCGGGACAACCTCCCGGATTCGAACCCGGGGTCGACGCCGGAGGAACTTTGAGAAGGCGAGTTGGTCCAGGATCCTGACACCCTTCCGGTACCAGATTCTTCCAAGCGGTGGAACTGGGTGACACTCCAGGCCGCAGCATCGTGCATCCCGTGCCGGCCGAGGAAGCCCACGGACAGCTGGAGACGGACACCCCGGCGAGCTCGTGGCATAGATTCCCACGCCGTCCCCGGTTTCTGCTGCCGTTCCGGCAGGAAGCCACCGGCCGCACCCCTGACGTTCGTCCGGGTCGGTGTCCCGATGAGCCGCAGACGATCGCAGCTCCCGAGCTGAGGGCTCCGGATCTGTGATCACGGTCCCATCGGCGCAGCTCGCCCTGGTCGAAGACACACATCGACGGCGTGGCCGAGGCCGGTGGGGTGCGGCGAGGCATACCCGTACGTGCCAGGTCGGCGCACCCGCCGTCGTGGCTGACTGCCGTCGGCCGGGGCTCGTGCCACTGCCGTGCCTGATGCGGGAGTCGATCTCGGCCGAAAGAGTCTCCCGTCACAGCGCCAGACGAAGGCGGTATGCATGAGCGGGATGCTCACGCATACCGTCGAGCCCTTTCCCTCCTCGTTCTGAGCCGGCCGGATGAAGCATGAGGACGGCGACGACACCGACTCCGTCACCACCTGCCAGCGCGTGTGGTGCACCCTGAGCGAGTCGGCCGTGTACGGCGCCGACGACGCCCAGAACCTGGTCAGCCACGCCCGACGAGGCGCACCTCCACGGGCTTGACGGCACCCCCTGCCTCATCACGCAGAGCGCTCACGCCGACGCGGCTTCGCGACGGCAGACCGCGAAGCTCCGCCCCTCTTCACCGGGCTGGACGTGAACCCGAAGGCGCTCCCCTTAGCGCACGTCGACGTAGTCGCCGGGGGCGTTGGCGGGGCCGGTGGTGGTGTTGCCGGGGTAGCTGTAGCGCCAGTAGCCGTCGCGGGTGGCGGTGACAACGGTCCTGAGGTGGCCGGTGGGGCCGGCGGTGACGGTCTTGACGGTGGTGTAGTGGCCGGTGGGGGTGCGGAACTGCAGGCGTACGGGCTGGTTGGCGTAGCGGTGGTACGTGAAGTCGTTCCAGCTGACGCGGCTGAGAGCGCCGGTGACGGTGATCGGCTTGCCCTTGGTCACGGGCTCGGGCGCCGCGTCGACGGTCAGCTTCGAGGCGCGCTGGAGGGTGAAGGACGCTGCCGCTTTGCGGTGGTGGTCGCCGTCCAGTGCTTCGGCATCGACATAGAGGCGCCAGGCGCCGGCGTCGGCGTTCTGCCACCAGCCGTCGCCCATGGTGAACCAGAAGTCGCATCGGGTGGTGGCTGCGTCGACCACCGTGCACGGCGGCTTGTCGAATGCCCCCAGGGCGCCGGTGGGCGCGGCGGCGGGGCCCCGGTACAGCCAGGCGTCGATGTGGTCGAAGCCTGCGGGGTCGCCGGCGGTGACGGTCGCGGTGAAGGTCACCCGCTCGTCGGTTCCGATCACGAGAGGCTTCCCGCCGTTGACGGAGGCGGAGATGATCTGCGTGTCACCCAGGCGTGTTTCGGCTGTGGCCGGTGATGTGCTCAGGCACAGGACCGTGAGCGAGGCGACAGCGGTCGCGGTCGCGGTGGCACGCATGCCCATGTGGAAACCCCCCGGGTGGAATGCCGGCCCCTGGTCTGCGTGATCAGGGAGCATCGTCGCGGCGAGCGCATGCTATCGCCCGGATCGCACCCGCATTCGATCGGCTTGCTCCCATCTGGCCGCCGGGCGTGCGGGCGAGGAGGTCGGCGTGGCCGTCGTCCGTGATGTCGCCCACGCCGACGACCGCGTTGTACGAGGCGCCCCAGCCGGAGAAGACCTTCACCCGGTCCGACCGGGAGCACGAGCAGCCGGATCGCCGCGGCAGGGGGCGAGCACGGCGGGGCCGATGCCCTCCGCCTCCGGCGGTGCGGTGACGCGCGCGAAGCCCCTGCCGCGGCTGACCGTGAGTCGGCGGCCCGCGGGGGCATTCCTGACGGACCTTCATGTTCGGCGTGTTCAGCCGGTGTCCGGGCTGTCGGCTTCTTCGGGGAGGCGGGCCGCGAGGTCGTCGGCCCGCTGAGGCCGGGGCCTCGGACCCCGGCCTCCTGCGCGACGGGGTGGGCTGTATGCGGGGCCGAGGGGCTGGAGAAGCAGGAATCGCCACGGCGTGGTCAGTGCCCTGACGGGCATGGACGTTTCCTCGCAGCCGCAGCCGCAGCCGCAGCCGCAGCCGCAGCCGCAGCCTGGACCCGGGGCCCTCTCGTCATCTTCGCCAGAACAGGTGGTGCGTCACGCCGCTCGGGCTGGGCACGACGTCCAGATGGAACCGGTCGAGCAGTTCGTCGGGGGACGCCCAGAGCCGCAGTCCGGACCCGAGCTCCACCGGTGACACCGCCACATGCATGGTGTCGACGAGACCGGCATCGAGGAACTGCCGGACGGTGGTGACCCCGCCGCCGAGCCGGACGTCCTTGCCCTGCGCCGCTTCCCGCGCCCGTTCGAGGACCGTGGCCGGGTCCCCGTCGACGAAGTGGAACGTGGTGTCGGAGAGCGTGAACGACGGACGCGTGTGGCGGGTCATGACGAACACCGGAGTGCGGAACGGGGGCTCTTCCCCCCACCAGCCACGCCACTCATGGTCCTGCCAGGGCCCGCGCTGGGGCCCGAACTTGTTGCGGCCCATGATCTCGGCACCGATGTTGCGCGCGAAGTCCCGCGTGAAGTGGTCGTCCAGGCCCCGGCTCCCTCCGGGATCCGTGCGCATGGGCCAGCTCGCCGTGGCTCCGGCCCAGGCGAACAGCCTCTCGGGACGGTCGCAGCCGAAGGGCCGTTCAAGACTCTGGTGCTCGCCGGCACCGATTCCGTCCCTGGAGACGTTGAAGTTCATCACTCTCAGCAGTTGGTCCACGTCTGTCCTCGTCAGGTCCTGTCGCGTCATCGTGCGGCGAGGCGCCGCCCACCATGACGTCGAACGGGACGCGGCCGGATCGACAGCGGCCCACATCTTTTTCGAGGCCCGTCTTTTTTCGAGGCCCGTCAGGCGAGCGGTTCCGTCGGCGGTGCGACCGTCGTGGACGGGGCGGGGCATCGAGGTGCCCGGGGCGGGCCGCCACGACCGCTCACATGCGTCGCCGTGGACGTCACCGCCCGGTCCGACCGCAACCCGGCGAACCTTGCCGGTCAGAGCACCGGCTGTCCCAGACACCGGGCCGTGGCCTCGTCGACTGCCGCCGTGTCCGCGTTCTCCGCCGCCCAGGCCGCGTATCCGTCGGGCCGTACCAGGACGGTCGTGCGGCGGTCGCCCGCCCAGCGCTTCACGGTCAGCCACCCCTCACGGACGCCGGGGCCTTCGTACGTGCCGGAGGTGATCAGCACGAACCGGCCGCCGCGCAGCGCCTCGTAGAGCCGGCCGTCCTTCAGGGCGACGTCGGGGACGCGGGTGCCGGTGAGGCGGTGGGCGCCGCGGGGGGCGGGGTAGGCGTAGCCGATCCCGGTGATCTGCCCCAGGGCCTTGCGCTGGACGGGCGGGGCCATGCCGACGAACGCGGAGAGCGCAGCGCGGGCGGCGCGCAGCAGCGGATGGTGCGCGCGGGCCAGCCGGACCAGTCCGCCGCTGCTGCGCAGCACCGCCCTGCCGACCGGGTGGCGCTCGGTCTCGTAGCTGTCGAGGAGCCCTTCGCCCGCCCGGCCCTGGACGGCAGCGGCGAGCTTCCAGCTGAGGTTGGCGGCGTCCTGGAGGCCGGTGTTCATGCCCTGCCCGCCGGCCGGGGAGTGGATGTGCGCGGCGTCCCCGGCGAGGAAGACCCGCCCGATGCGGTAGTGCGGTGCCTGGCGTTCGTCACTGTGGAAACGGGACAGCCAGCGGGCGTCGTGCATGCCGTAGTCGGTGCCCAGGGCACGGCGGGTGATCTCCTTGACCTCGTCGAGGTCGAGCGGGGCGTCGTCGAAGACCTCGTTGCGGCGGTTCCAGCCCATGACCCGGTACCAGCCGTCGCCGAAGGAGGCGATCATCGCGAAGGCGTCGCCGCGGCCGTTGACGGTGAGGACACCCTCGGGCTTCTCGGCCAGCCGGACATCGGCCAGGACCATCGACTTGATGACGGAGACACCGGGGAAGTCCAGGCCGATCGCCTCCCGCACGGCGCTGTGGTGGCCGTCGGCGCCGACGACGTAGGCCGCCCGGCGGGTGACGACGGTCCCGTCCGCGCCGCGCACGTCGAGGTCGACCCCCTCGTCGTCCTGCCGCAGCCCCACGACCTCGCTCTCGTACGCGAACTCGACCCCGGCCTGGCGGGCCCGCCGCTCCAGGAGACGCTCGACCTCGTACTGCGGGGTGATGAGCAGGAACGGGAAACGTGAGGGCAGCGTGCTCAGATCGAGGGAGAGGCGGCGGAAGAGCCGCAGGCCGGTGATGGTGTCGCCGGTGGTGAGGAGTTCGTCGGCGAGGCCGCGGGCGTCGAGCTGCTCCAGGGTGCGGGCGTGCACCCCGAAGGCGCGGGAGAGGTTGCTGGTCCTGCGCGGCCGCTTCTCGACGAGGGTCACGGCGACGCCGGCTGTGGCGAGGTCACCGGCGAGGAGGAGACCGGTGGGGCCGGAGCCGACGACGATCACGGTGCGGTGGGCGGTGGTGCCGTTCATGGTGGCCTCCTGTTGCCGGTGCCTGCTTGCCGTCGCCTGTTGGCCAACAAGTGTTGGCCAACGCTCGTTGACGAAGGTAGCGAGGCGCCGAGGGGGGTGTCAACAGTTGTTGGCAAACATTCGTTGACCCTCACTTGTTGGCCTACGCTTGTTGGCCTACGCTTGTTGGCATGAACGGCAGTGACAGCACCTCCACGGCCCCCGGCTCCGGCTCCGGCGCCACCCGCCGCTCCGACGTCACCCGCGGCGCGATCCTCGCGGCGGCCCGCGAGCGCTTCGCGACCGACGGCTACGAGCGAGCCACCATCCGCGCCATCGCCAGGGACGCGAACATCGACCCGTCGATGGTGATGCGGTACTACCGCAACAAGGAGGGCCTCTTCGCGGCGGCCGTCGCCATCGACCTGCGGCTGCCGGACGTCAGCGGGGCGGACCGCCGGCAGGACGCGGGACGGATCCTCGTCGAGCACTTCCTCGACATGTGGGAGAACAACGAGGTCCTCACCGCCCTGCTGCGGGTCGGCGTGACCAACCAGGCCGGGGCGGAGCGCATGCAGGGCATCCTGCGGGACCAACTGCTCCCGGTCACCCGGCAGGTGTGCCCCGACCCCGAGCAGGTCCCGGCCCGGGCGGCACTCATGGCGTCGCAGCTGCTGGGGCTGGCGCTCACGCGGTACGTGCTGAGGATGCCTCCGGCGGTGGGGCTGGCGCGGCCGGAGGTCGTGGCATGGCTGGCACCGACGATCCAGCGCTACCTGACCGCGCCGAGTCCCTGAGACCTGCCGAAGCACTCGTATCCGCCGAGGCGACGGCGCCGGTAGGGCGCTGGACGGCCGCCGGGTGCATGAGACCTCCGGGCGCCGGGAAATCCGGACCCGGAAGGCCGGCCGGCTGCCGAGAACCCGCCGAGCCCGTGACATGCCTGGCCTCTGGCCACCGGCTGATCGATCGGCCGGGGACCGGCCGTCAGCCCGGTCGCCGTCCGGACCACGGCTCCTGCGGGCCCAGGCCGGTGGTCGCGGACACGTCCTCGGTACCGCTGGGACGCTGGAAGGCACCTCAGGATCCGGCCTCTCTCACCGTCGAACGAGTCGTTCGTCCCCTCCCTGCTTTTCCGACAGCGCACCCGCCGCTCGGGCGTATCGGGAGCACCGGGCACACGCAGGCGCACACAAGGAGGCGTGCACCGGAACGCGACCGCTTCGTGTGCCGCTGGAGACCGGACGTCGATGATCACTGCCGAATGCAGTCATGGAGTCACTCGACGTCATCAGGTGTTCTTCGGTCACGAGACGCGCGGGCTGCCGAGCGACGGGAGAACCGACGCGGGTGCGACCCTCGGCCGCAGCAGGCGTCGCTGTCGGCGAGCCGCCTTGAGGGGATGCCCGGTTCGGAGAATCAGTCCGGGCTGAACGAGCTCAGGCCGACCGAGCGGCAGTTCTCTGTTCCGTCACGCCGATGGCCGGGCCCTGTCCTGCATGACCGAATGCTCGCAGGCGGGCGGTCAGGCGTTCCTTGGCCGCAGGCCACTCGTCGGCGAGGATCGAGAAGTACACGGTGTCCCGCCAGGTACCGTCCGGACGTCGGCGGTGGCGGCGCAGTACGCCTTCGTGGCGTGCCCCGAGACCTTCGATGGCGGCCTGTGAGCGGTGGTTGAGGTGATCGGTCTTCAGCTGTACGCGTCCCATGCCCAGGTCTTCGAAGGCGTGGGTGAGCAGAAGCAGCTTCGACTCGGTGTTCACGGCGGTGCGCCAGTACGCGCGTCCGTACCATGTCGAGCCGATCTCCAACCGTTCCTCGGCGGCGTTGACGTCCATGTACGTGGTCCAGCCGATGGCCTGGCCGGTGGCACGGTGGATGACCGCAAAGGGAACATACCTGCCCTGCTCGGCGGCTTTGAGCAGGGCGGTGAGCTTGCCGCCCAGTTCCGTCTGCGTCCGGGGCGTCGGCCCGCCCTGCCACCGCCACACCTCCTCGTCGCCGCCTCCTGCTTCGAAGAGTTCGCCGAGGTGGTTCACCGCGAGCGGCTCCAGGCGTACTTGGCGGCCGGTGAGCGTGAGGGGCAGCGGAGTCTTGGCAGGCATGAACCGGAAGGTATCCAGGTTTCGCGCTAGGAACAAGTTAATTTTGCACTAGTGCAATACGGGGTCAGGCTGTGCCCGGCCGGGCCGCCAGTCGCCGGCGCGGCCGGGGTCAAGAGGTTGCGCGGGCAGGCGGTTCGACCGGAGTGAGCGGCGGTACGGGGGAGAGCCTTCGAAGTCACCGCGTCGGACACGCTCCGTCCGCGCCAGGGCTGCCCGGGCTCGGGCAGGCTTTGGCCTTCGCCGGGGGAGCGGGTCGACCTTCACACATGGGCCAGGTCCTGGTCCGTAACCTGTTCATGCCGCTCGACCCTGTCATGTGCATGGCGCTCATGGGTGAATCCGGCCTGCCGATGCCGCGATACGAGATCGGTGAGGTGCTGTACGGGGATGCCATCGGCGAGGTGAAGGCATGGCGCTGGAGGGCGTCGGCAAGGCGGTTGTTGCGGACGCGGCGGGCCTGGACGGTGCGGCTTTTGCCGGAGGTGCGGGTCACGGGGCTGGTGCCGGCGTAGTTCTTGCGAGTCTTGGCGGAGGTGCAGCGGGTGGGGTCGTCCGGGACGGGCCCACGTGCCCGCCTGAGTGGAACCCGGCCTGTCAGCGATGTGCTTGAGGTCGGGCGGTACTGCCCGTTTATGGGGGCTCCCAGCGGTCATACGAGGGTTCTGTCAGGCCGTTCCGATCGAGCAGGGAGTGATCAGTTGTGTCTGGTGAGCAGAAGGCCAAGGCGAAGGGCGAGCAGGCCAAGGGCAAGCTCAAGGAGACCGCCGGTCGCCTGACGGGCGATGAGCGGATGGCCGCCGAGGGCCGCGCGGAGCAGGCCAGGGGCGATGCGCGCGAGGCCAAGGAGAAGGGCAAGGACGCCTTCAGGCACTGAATCTCACGCCGTCGGGGCCGGGACCGCCGCGGCGGTCCCGGCCCCGACGGCGTGTCGGGTCGGCGTGCGGGTGGTTCGGTCAGGCGGCGGTGGGCTGCGGTCGGCGCAGTTCTGCCTGGCCGAAGAGGAGGGCGTAGCCGTCCGGGAGCTGGTGCAGGATCCTGGTGAGGAGGTCGGGGCCTGCCAGGTGTTTGACGACGGCGAGTACGGCGCCGGTGTCCCAGCGGGTGGTGGCCGGGGTGGCGCCGGTGCGGGCGGCCAGGTCCTTGACGAAGCCCCAGCCGGTGAGGTGTTCGGTGGCGGGGATCTGGGCGGTCAGGGTGAGGGCGGCTTCGACGGGCAGGCGCTGGGCGAGGTCGACGCGTTCGTCCCCGGTGAGCCGGCGGCCGAGGGCGCCCAGGACGTGGTGGACGGCTTCAGCAGCTCGTTCGCGGGTGGGGTAGGCGCCTTCGTAGCGCACGCGTTCCAGCATCTGGTCGAACGTCATGACGGGCCGGGAGGGGGTCGCTCGACGAGGCTGGTCGTGCATGGCTGTGGTTGCCTTTCTGTGCGGAGGGAACCGGCCGGCGGCCGGTGGTCGGTGGTGATCAGGCGGGTTGGAGGCGGCCGAAGAGGAGGTCGTAGCCGGGCGGGAGCTGGAGCAGGATCTCGCGGGTGAGGACGTCGCCCGCGGCGGCGGCCGCGGTGGACAGGACCGCGCCGATGTCCCACAGGGCGGTCTCCTCCGTGGCGCCCTCGATCCAGGCCGTGGTCGCCCGGACGAACCGCTGCGGTGAGAGCGGCTCCGCGGCCTGCAGCGGGTTGAGGAGGATCAGCGCGTAGCTCTCGGGGAGCCGGGCGGCCAGCTCGGCCCGCACCGTGCCGACCAGGTGTGCGCCCAGCAGGGCCAGGACGACGCGGGCGACGCGGTCGGCTTCCTCGGCGGTTTCGTACTCACCGCGTTCCTGGACATGGGCCAGGAACGACTCTTTGTGCATCGGCATCTGCATCACCTCCGGGGAGGAGTGAAGAAGGCCGGCCGGGTGACGGAGGGGATCGGCTTCTCCCGCCCTCCGTTGCCGGCCGGCTCGGGAGCCTCAGGCGGAGATCTGCCTGGGGCCGGCCCCGGTACCGATGCTGATCTTGCGGGGCTTGGCGCGCTCGGCGATCGGGATCCGCAGGGTCAGGACCCCCGCGTCGTAGCCGGCCTGGATGTGCTCGGTGTCGAGGGTGTCGGCCAGCATGATCTGGCGGGAGAAGACACCGAGGGGCCGCTCGGAGAGTTCCATCTTGACGGAGTCGGCCTTCGCGACCGGGCGGCGCTCCGCCTTCACGGTCAGCATGTTCCGCTCGACGTCGATGTCGATCGCCTCGGTGCTCACCCCCGGCAGGTCGAAGGCGATCACGTACGCGTCGCCCTCGCGGTAGGCGTCCATCGGCATGACCGACGGCTTCGACCAGGTCCCGGACGTCCCCGACAGCTGCTGGACGATCCGGTCCATCTCGCGGAACGGGTCGGTGCGCATCAACATCGCGAAACACCTCCAGACGGTTCAGGCAGGAACTGCCAATGCGCTTCAACGTGCTCCCGTTGTAACATGTCATCGAAGCGATGACAAACAGAACGTCATCAGGAGGACGACAAGAAGACGGAGCGTGCCGTGCCGCCGGCAGACCCCCACCCCGCCCCCATGCCCTTCCACGCCGCCACAGCAGCACTGCAGGCCATCAGCCAGTCCCTGAAAGAGGCACAGCAGCACCCCGCACCACCGCCCGCCACCACCGCACCGGCCCCGGACGACGCCCTGGCCGCGCTGCTGATGCTGCGCGAGGTCCGCGAACAGCTCGCCGGCTGGGAGAGCACACTGATCGAAACCGCCCGCGGGCAGGGCGCAAGCTGGGCCGACCTCGCAGGCCCCCTCGGCGTGGCCAGCAGGCAGGCCGCCGAACGCCGCTACCTGCGACTGCGCCCCGGCAAGGCCGGAAGCACCGGCGAGGAACGGGTCCAGGCCACCCGCGACACCCGCGCCGCCGACCGCACCGTGGCCACCTGGGCCCGGGCCAACGCAGCCGACCTGCGCCGCCTGGCCGGACAGGTCACCGCCCTCACCGGCCTCCCCGCCGGTGCCGACGACGCGGTCGGTGAACTGAACCTGGCCCTCGCCGACAACGACGCCGCCCGCCTGGTGCAGCCCCTGGCCGCGGCCCGGGCACACCTGCGGCCCCAGGACACCGACCTCACCGAACGCATCGACGCCCTGACCCGGCACACCCGACAGCTCCGCCAGGACACCCAAGACCGGCGGAGCACATAGCCATCCGTCACGGCGCCCTCGCCCCCGTCCGACGAAACCCGCCGGGCGTGGCGCCGCCTTTCATCGCACTGCGGTCGACGGACACGGATCGCGGCCCCGGGAGGACGGGCTCGGCAGCGGCATCAGTGGTCGTGCCCTTGCTGTTCGTCGAGGAGTTGACCAGGCTCGGCTGTTTCGTCGTCCTCGTGCTCTTCCCCTTTGTATTCTTCCCCCTCGTACTCGTCGTCCTCGTACTCGCCCTCCGGAGCCACCGGTTCGACGGGGGTGCCGGGTCTGCCCGGTGCGTCCCGCCCATCGGAGGCGGCGAGTTCGAGCAGGTCGTCCATGTTGACGTGTCGCCTCTCGTCTCCAGGCGCCACCAGTTCGTTCGTGCGTCGGAGGAACCTCTGCACAGCTGCTCGGGGGGCTTCCAGCAGAGCTGTTCCCTCAGAGGTCTGGAGGGTGATGTGGACGACCTCCGTTCCGACTGTGACGGCGGGCCGGATCTTCACGTCCATCTCGCCTGCGGGGGTGCGAAGGCCGGCCGCGAGAAGCTCACGGGAGAACACCCAGTGCACCTCTTCGTCCGGGCCGGTCCGGAACCACGCCTCGATGGCGTAGGGATCCGAGCGCCGGTATCGCAGCTTCGTCGGGACGCGCGCCGAGGAACTGCTGGAGACCACCAGCCGCATGCCCACCTCGCAGACCACCTCCGAGGTGTCGGGACGATCCTTGTTCTGCGGCTGTTCCTCGGTCTGCCGACGGCGCTGTTCGATGTAGCCGCGCAGCAGAGCGCTCAGTCGGCCGGCTGTCTTTCGTACGGGTTCGGCTTCACCGGGGCTGTCGGGCGGTGCGGTGCCGGGGGCGCCTCCCGCCATTTCGGCCAGCCGCTTCTCGACGCGCTCACGCGCCTCGGCGCCGGTGCGAGCGCGCAGGGCCGTCGCCCCGGGCGTGCCGAGCGAGGACTGCTTCAGCAAGGTCGCGAAGTCGGGGCCGCTCAGCTGCGGCCGGCTCTTTCTCAGCCGGGACATGCGCATCGCGACGGCCGCTGCCGAGAGGCCGAGGAACTCGCCGATCTCCTTCATCGTGTATCCCCGCAGCATGAGGAACAGCGCGGTGCGCGTGGTCTCGTCCTTCACCCCCGTGAGCAACCGCCGCACGGCGTCATGACCTATCGCCTGGGATTCGGGTTCTTCGCCGGGACGCCCGCCTCCGTACTCACCCTCTACCGCACCGCCCTCGCCCTGCGCGCGGCGGAACCCGCCCTGGGCGACGGCCCCATGCGATGGCATCCCACCGAAGACGGTGTTCTCGCCTTCTCCCGCAGTGACGACTTCCTGTGCGTCGTCAACCTCACCACCACCCCCGCCCCCCTCCCCGCCCACACCGACGTCCTCCTGTCCTCCCTCCCCCTCGTCGACGGACAGCTTCCGCCCGACACCGCGGCCTGGCTGCGCACCTGACCCGTTCGGCCGGCGAGCCGCCCAGCCCCGGCCGACGCCTCGCCGGCCGTCGGACCCGTTCCGACGAGACCACCGCAACCACGGGCACACGCCGCCCGGATCCGGAACCTGAGCCGCCCCCCTGACCGGATCCGGGCACGGCCGTCAGACCCGACCAGCCCGTTTCGGCAGTCGGGGCGGGCTTGTCGCACTCCACGTGCGGCCCGGCCCCTCATGCCGCCGGTGTGTCACATGTGGTCGTGGGACGGGCGGTCACCCGTGCGGCGGATCCGGTGGACGCCTTCCACCTCCTGCGCGCCGATCCGGAGCGGGAACCGTGGAGCGGACAGCCGCGATTGGCCCTTTAGGGGCGCATGTGGGCCTGCGCTGAGCGAGTCGACCTCGGATCTCCCCCACCTGGCATATGCCGCTGTGCTACGGGTGGAGGGCAAGCATTTCCCCGGGACAGAAGGGCATGCGCGTGGCTGTTGTCGGCGAAGAGAATCAGAGGCCAGCCCCTCCGTCGCTGCGAACGGTCGGCATCGGCCGACGAGTTGACGCCCTGTTCAGGGCCATGTCGGCGGACCTCCTGCTCCGCGAACAGTTCGTCACGGACCCCGCGCAGATCCTGTCCGAGTATGTCGGCGGCAGCAGGCTCTCGCCGCAGCAGGCATCGGTCGTCAACCAGCTGATCCACTCGGTGGCCTCGGACACAGAGGTGCTGGCATGGCTGCGGGACTACGTCGTCGAGCACCGCGACACCCCGGTGTCCCGGGACCGGTTCATGGTGGACCTCGGCCGAGCGGTGGCGGAGAGGAAGTCGGTCCCCGCCGTACTCGCGCTGCTGAGGTTCGCCCTGGAAGGGGAAGACCTGGCCGCCGCCGTCGACGAGGCCCTGGTACCGATCGTCAACGACTGCGGGCTCTTCGGTGACGAGCGGGCGTCCGGCACCGAGATCAGTACGGGGACGGCGTTCGGTACGGAGCAGAGCGGTACGCACATCAGCACCGGCCCCCTCGTCTCTGGTACTGAGACCAGTACGGGGACGGCGTTCGGTACGGAGCAGAGCGGTACGCACATCAGTACCGGTCCTGTTGTCTCTGGTACTGAGACCAGTACGGGGACGGCGTTCGGTACGGAGCAGAGCGGTACGCACATCAGTACCGGTCCTGTTGTCTCTGGTACTGAGACCAGTACGGGGACGGCGTTCGGTACGGAGCAGAGCGGTACGCACATCAGTACCGGTCCTGTTGTCTCTGGTACTGAGATCAGTACGG
>NZ_JBIVOX010000022.1:49993-124360 GCF_044754345.1 Streptomyces sp. NPDC093094
AGAGCGGTACGCACATCAGTACCGGTCCTGTTGTCTCTGGTACTGAGATCAGTACGGGGACGGCGTTCGGTACGGAGCAGAGCGGTACGCACATCAGTACCGGTCCTGTTGTCTCTGGTACTGAGATCAGTACGGGGACGGCGTTCGGTACGGAGCAGAGCGGTACGCACATCAGCACCGGCCCCCTCGTCTCCGGTACTGAGATCAGTACGGGCACTCAGTTCGGCACCCAGGTCAGCGGGACGCAAGTCAGCACCACAGTCAGTCTCTTCGCCGGTCACTACGTCCCGGCTCTGGAGGCTCTCGTCGAGTACTCCGTCCGGCTGCGCGACCGCGGGGTGCTGGAAAGCGTCGGGGGCCGGTAGGTGGAGGACGACCGCGCTCCGGACGCGAGCCTCCCGCCACCCGTCGACCCCGGCCGGCGTGACGCGCGCCGGGACCTCACGACATCTCTCGTGCGCCGCGGCCGAAGCGGCGAGTGCATCGCCCTGTGGCGCACCGAGGCGGCCTACGACGCCGAGGATCTCGCCTGGCTGGAACACCGGTCCTGGCTCGCCCTGCTGGAACACGACCTCCCGGTCGCCGGCGAGTACGCGCGGATCCATGCGGCGGTTCGCCTGGGCAGCGCCTGGTACCCGCGGTCCGCCCCGCCGCCCCGCCCGGGCGCCCCGGACATCCGCCTCACGGTCCCGAAGCTGCGCCACGACATCGACCAGTTCCGCTACCTGCAACAGCGGGGCGTCCTCGGTGACGAGTTCACCGGCATCATCAGCAGTTACGAGGAGACGGCCTCCCACCTGGAGTCGGCCGGTGTGGGCAGGCACGCGCCGGCAGACGCCTCGGCGTGGCGGGCCATCGAGCACGTCTACGGCCGACTCGTCCACGTACGGGACACTCCCCGCGTACGGCGTGCCCTGTCCGACGCATGGAAGCCCCGGGAGGTGGAGAACCAGTACCTCGACCAGCCGCCGGGCGTCGTGGTCATCGACGACTTCCTGGCTCCCGGTGCGCTCGAGGAACTTCAGCGCTTCTGTCTGGAATCGACCGTGTGGACGGGGAACCGCTACGCGCACGGACGACTCGGCGCCTTCTTCCGGGACGGGTTCAACTGCCCGCTGCTCCTCCAGATCGCCGAGGAGGTCCGGGACGCCCTGCCCCGGGTGATCGGCAAGCGCTACCCGCTCCGCCAGCTGTGGGCGTTCAAGAACCAGAGCAACTTCCCCGCCGACTCCAACACGCACGCGGATTTCGCCGCCGTCAATCTGAATTTCTGGATCACCCCGACCGAAGCCAATCTGGACGAGGGGTCGGGCGGACTCGTCGTCTACGGGGTCGATGCCCCGCTCGACTGGGATTTCGCCACGTACAACAACCGTACCGACGTCATCGAGCCCTACCTTCGGCAGCAGCACGCGAAATCCTTCAAGATCCCCTATCGCCAGAACCGCGCCATTCTCTTCAACTCGGACCTGTTCCACGGCACGGACGGCCTGTCCTTCCGGCCGGGGTACGAGAACCGGCGCATCAACATCACGATGCTCTACGGCGAGCGGGAGAACGACACCCACCACCGGCAGCTCTCCTCGGCCGCGTCACGGGACGGCGCGTCCATGGCCTGGCGGTCCGGGGCGTTCGGCCGTGTGCGCGGACATCGGCCGTGACCTCCCAGTACGGCCAGGACGAATTCGTCGTCGAAGTCCTCGGAGGAATGCGGGAGGGGTTCTTCCTCGACTCCGGGGCCTCGGACGGTCTGCAGGCGAGCAACACCCGCCTGCTCGAGCAGTCCTTCGACTGGACGGGCATCTGCATCGAACCGAACACGGAGTTCTTCGCCCGCCTCCTGGAGAACCGTCGGTGCGTCTGCGTGAACTGCTGCCTCTACGACCGGGAAGGTCATGTCGAATTCCTGGAGGCCGGGACGGTCGGGGGAATCCTCCACGAATACGATCCCTCCCTCCTGCGGTGCGCGAAAGACCTTCTGCGGGTCGCTGAAGGCAGCGCCCCTCCCACGGTCCGCAGGGCCGCACGTACCGTCCGCTCGGTCCTCGAAGCCTGCGCGGCTCCGCCCGTCATCGACTACTGGAGCCTTGACACCGAAGGGTCGGAACTGGCCATCCTGTCGAGCTTCCCTTTCGACCGGTATTCCTTCCGCGTACTGACGATCGAGCACAACTGGCTGCCGGTCCGTTCCCGCATCAGGACCTTCCTGGAGAGACGCGGATATCGATGGGTGCGGGAGGCCGGTTGCGACGACTGCTACGTCCGGCACGACGTCGCCCACCGCCCGTCCTGGCGAAGCGGCGCTTGGAGGCGGGCCGGCGTGACACCTCCATGATCGAGTGTCCCCGGCTCACTCCGGAACGATCCGGAACCGCAATGCCAGGGCCTGAGCCGTCGACCGGCGACACACCCGTCCCCCGAGCACAGCCCGCCGGGCATCCGTCACCGACGACGGAGGGATCTCCGGTCCACGACGATCCGCACCAGACCGACGACGAACCTCCGGCTCAGGCCGGTGGACGGGGGAGAAGGCGTCGCCCGGTCACGGCTCACGGGGTGCGGAAGCCGCGGAACGTCACCTGTCTGCGGGTGGTGAAACCGAGCCGTTCGTAGAGGGCGATCGCGCCGGTGTTCGCCTCGGCCACGTGCAGGAAGGGCCGTTCACCGCGGGCCGTGATCCGCACGACGAGCGCCCGGACCAGGCGGGCCGCACAGCCGCGCCCTCGCGCCTGCGGCGCCGTGCAGACCGCGCTGATCTCCGTCCAGCCGGGAGGCCGGAGCCGCTCGCCCGCCATCGCCACCAGGGCACCTTGCTCGTGGATGCCCAGATAGGTGCCGAGTTCACGGGTACGGGCCCGGAAGGGTCCCGGCCGGGTCCGTTCGACGAGGCCGAGCATGTCGGGCACGTGGTCCGCGCCCAGTTCGACGATGCCGGGGTCCGGCGCGGTGCCGAGGACCCCCGGATCGCCGTCGCCGGTCCAGATCATCTGGCGGCCTTCGAGGACGAAGACCGGCGGCCAGTCGGGCGGGGGCAGGACGGGGCAGCTGAACATGTCGGCGAACGCAGCGCCGCCCAGCAGCTCGGCGAGGTCGTCCCACGCGGCGGCGCCCGACCCGGCGGACACCGCGGAGAACGTCGCGACGTCCGGCACATAGCTGACGGCACCGCCCAGCCGCCGGGCGAGATGGGCGTGGTGACCGTGGAGCGACGCGGCCACCGGATCGTCGAGTACGGCCGCGTCCCGGGGACCCGTCATCGTGCTGCGCCTCTCCTGCCCTGCCCGGGACCGGGCCGACCGGTGGCCCGGCACGGTGTCGGCGGATGCCGGTGATCCATCGTAGTCGGCGGTGGAGGGCGGTGCCGGGAGCCGGGTGGGCCTCCCGGCGCGAGTGGCCGTCTTCGCGGACGCTCCGCCGCGCGGTTTCGGCCGCCCCGGCCTCGTTCAGGGGTGCAGGCGCGCGGACAAGCCCTCGAAGTAGCTGCGGTGCACGGCCGCCAGGTCGACCCTCTCGGGGTCGAGCAGCCACAGCAGGTGGGCGCCTTCGACGAAGGCGGCCGTCTCCGCCGCCAGGATCTGCGGATCGAGGCCCGCCCGGGCAGAACCGTCGGCCACGGCGCGTGCGAACAAGGCGGAGAGATGGCCGCGCAGCGCCCGGCCGCGGTCCCGGAACCAGGTGTGCAGCGCGGCACCCGGCTCCAGGTTCTCCGCGGTGAGAGTCATGTGCAGCGCGGTCAGCTGGCGTTCGGCGGTGGCGGTGTGCTCGGCGTCCCGGACGAACCAGTCGAAGGCACGGGCGAGAGTGGGTTCGGCGTCCCGCGGGACGGACAGCCGTTCCAGGGCGCGCCGGTCGGCCTCCTCCAGAACCGCTCGCACGAGCCCGTCCTTGCTGCCGAAGTGGTGGATGAGGGCCGAGGGCGTGGCGCCCGCGCGCTCGGCGATCGCTGCCACGCCGGTGCCGCGCACCCCCTGACGTGCGAACAGTTCGATCGCGGCATCCACCATGGCGCGCCGGCGCTCCACACCGCGCTGCTGCACCTGCCCTTTGACTCCGGCCATGCGATCAGGTTGCCCGCCGGGACCCCACGGAGTCCAACCGGATCCTCGCCCCAGGGCCGGGAAATTCCGGTGCGCAGCCCGCACCCAGCCATTATCTTGAACAACCATGCAGGAAAATAGAAGCGAGCACGAATACCTCACGGGCCGCGAGCGGTACGTCCGCGCGGGCGACGTCGAGTTGTGGGCGGAGGAGTTCGGGCACCCGGACCGTCCGGTGGTCCTGCTGGTGATGGGCGCACAGGCCCAGGGGATCCAGTGGAACGACGGGATCGTCCGCCGGCTGGTCGACGGGGGCCTCAGGGTCGTCCGCTACGACCACCGCGACACCGGACGCTCCTCCGTCGTGGACTTCGCCGCCCGGCCGTACACGATCGCCGACATGGCCTCCGACGCCCTCGCCGTGCTGGACGCGTTCGAGACCGGACGAGCCCATCTGGTGGGGGCGTCCCTCGGCGGGATCATCGCTCAGCGCCTGGCCGTCTCCCATCCGCACCGCGTGCTGACGCTGACGAGCCTGTCGTCCCAGCCCCTCGGCACGGACACGGCGGGAGCGGTGCAGCGCGCACTGGAGGGCGTGCCCGCGCTTCCCGGACAACTGCCTCCCCCGTCGGCCGAGTTGCTGACCGCGCTCATGTCGACGCTGCCCGACCCCGAGGCCGGCCCGGAGGACCATCTCGCCGCCCGGCTGCCGCTGTGGCGCGTGCTGCACGGACCGGTGCTGCCGTTCGACGAGGACGAGTACCGCGCGATGGAGCGGCGGGTCCACGAGCGGGCGCGTGATCTGCGTGCCGGTCTCCACCACACGCTCGCCGGAGCGGCGGGGTCCGGGGCCACGGCGGAGCTGTCGTCCGTGACCGCGCCGGCCCTGGTGCTGCACGGTACGGAGGACCCGATGTTCCCGCCGCCGCACGCCGAGGCGACCGCCGCCGCCCTTCCCCGCGCCCGGCTGGTGATGGTCGAAGGCATGGGCCACACCCTTCCCCGGGTGCTGGACGACCGCTTGGCCGACGAGATCCTGCGTCATGCACAGGGCAAGCGGTAGACGCCCGCACCGTTCGGCACGGCAGCGGCCGAAGAGGTCCCCGGCGGGTGCCAGAGGGTCGCGATCACCCCGCGGACGCGGCCTCCGGCACTCCGCCACGCCGCGGCGACATGGCCCGTCCCTCCTCGCGCCGTGAACGCCGTGAGCGCCGTGAGCGCCGTGAGCGCCGTGAGCGCCGGGTCGTCCTCCGGCCGCAGGACGCGGTGCAGGCGCAGGACCGTGCCCTGCGTGCTCGGGCGGCAGAGCTTCGTACGGTCACCCGAGCAGCGGCGGTTGCGGCAGCAGAGCGGCGCGAGTGGTCCAGGCCGGCACGTGGCCGACCAGGACGGCCTCGGACGTGGCGCTGCAGCAGAGCGCACTGCGCCCGCCGGACCGGCAACCTGACGGGATCAGAGGGGGGTTCGGCCGCCCCGCGTCACTCTGATCCCGTGCAGCGGATTGCCGAGGTCGTTCGCGGCTTCGGTGTCCCCGGTGTCCAGGACACGCTGGTCATCGTCGCGACCTCCTCGTGCCGCCCCGCCCCGCCGACACACCCGCTCAGGCAGGCCCGACACCACGCGGACCGGACATGCCGGCGGCAGCCCGCCTTCTGCCGCTCGTCGGCGTCCGGCAGGGCGGGACAGGCTCCGCACCGCGCCGATACCGGGGTGCGCACAAGTCCGGGAGGGTGTCACAGTCACTGCCGTGACCTTGATGAACGTGCTCGTCGACTTCGCCCGAACCGGCCGGATCGGGCCGCTTCGCTGCGGAATGTCCCTGGTCGAGGCTGAAGACCTTCTCGGCCGAGGGCGCCCGCACCCCGCCCACATCATGATGGGGCCCGACATCGACGGCTATCCCTACTCCTGGAACGGGCTGCAGCTGGTGGTCACGCAGCGGGCCGTCAGCGGAATCTGGATCAACCTCTGGCCCGGTTCCGCCGCCGGCCTCCCGCCGCTCGTCCTGCCCGATTCCGAGTCGTTCGAAGCCACCGTGCTCCGCGAGGAACTGACCACCGCCCTCGACACCGCAGGCTGCCACCACGAGGCCAACCCTGTCCTGACCTTCGGCGAGCAGTCGAGCATCCTCACCCGGCCCGCCGAGGTCTGCGCCGTCTTCAGCTCGCCCCGCCAGGACCACCACGTTCCGCACCGAGATCGGCACTACCTCGGCGTGATGCACAAGCACACGGCTTGACACCGCTGATTCCACGCAATGGTCGTGTCGGCATGGCGGCCGGAGCACGGAACATGAGCCAGAGCCCGGGAACGAAGGGCAGATGTTCACGGGTTCGGGCGGCGCTCGCAGCGGTCGTGCGCGTCGGGACGGTTGTCGGCGGGGTGGCGTCGCGGCGGCGGTCCGCCGCCGCCCGCAGCGCTGCCGGCATGGGTGCGTTGAACCCTCAACGTGCTGCTCGCCCGCTTCCCTCTCTTCGCCGAACGAGCCATGGCCGGAGTCCGTGCCCGGTCAGTCCCGGGACGCCGCCCCGTCGAGGAGGCGGGCGAGCTCGGCCGGCTCGGTGAACATCGGCCAGTGGCCGGAGTCGATGCCGGCGAACTCGACCTGCTCGGCCCGGGCGAGTTCCGGCGCCTCGCCGGCGGCGATCCATGCGCGGGCCTGCTCCGGGGTGAACTCCGGGCAGACCACCACGACCGGAACCTCGTAGCGGCGCTCGTCCGTCAGCCGGACCACACCCCTGGCCACCTGCTCGGGGACGGGGACGGCACCGGCTTCGATGCGCTGCCGCAGTTCCTCGTCGAGGTCGGCGCTGTCCGCACCCTCGAACGGGCCCCAGCCGGGGAAGGGCATGGCGCCGTCGCGCATCTCGAAGAAGTCGGCGTACGTCTGGCCGTCCTCTTTGGGGAAGCCTCCGATCAGCGCCAGCTTGGCCACCCGCCCCGGGCGCGCGTCGGTGGCCATCCAGCCGAGGGTGCAGGCGGCCGAGTGCGCCACGAGCAGGGGCTTCTCCACCGTTGCATCGACGGCGGCGAGGACCGTCGCCAGCTGCTCGTCGAGCGTGGCGGAGGAGCGTCCGTCGCCCTGGCCCGGAAGGGTCACCGGCCGCGGGCGGTGCCCGAGCGTCTCAAGGGCCGGTGTCACCGCATCCCATGCTGTGCCGTCCAGCCACAGACCGCCGATGAGCAGGATTTCCATGGTGGGATCAACTTTCCGTCGAGGTGGGAGCGGAGACAGCGGCCGAAAGCGTCGAGTGGACGCGGCCTGCCCGACCGGGCTCCGCCATGCTAGGAGGGGTTCAGGACGATCGGCTTCCTGATTGGCGGGGAGCCGCCTACGCTGTCCGGGGTGGAGACCGGAACGAGCCCCACCGCCCGCGCGCTGCGCACCCTTGAGATCCTGCGGACCCGCCCCGGCACGACGGCCGAGCAGCTCGCGGAACGGCTCGGGGTGACCGATCGCGCCGCACGTCGCTACGTCGCGATCCTCCGGGAGGCCGGCATCCCCGTGGACTCCGTGCGCGGCCCGCACGGCGGCTACCGGCTGGGGCGCGGGACCAGGCTGCCGCCGGTGAGCTTCACCCAGAGCGAAGCGCTCGGCCTGGTCATGGCGGTGCTCGACGGCAGGCCCGCCGCCACCGACCCCGGGGACCTCGTCGGCTCCGCCCTCGGCAAGGTCATCCACGCACTGCCCGAGGGGATCGGGCGTCAGGCGGCCGCGCTGCGCGAGCATGCCGCTGCCGCGCCCGACCCGAGTGCGGCCTACGCCGATCCCGCCGTCACGAGCGCCCTGGTGGACGCGATCGCGTCCCGGCGGCGTGTGGTGATCACCTACCGGAGCGAGGCCGGCAACGAGTGGCAGGCGGAGGTGGACCCGTGGGCGGTCGTCGTACGCCGGGCGCGCTGGTACCTGCTCTGCCGTTCCCATCGCGCGGACGCCGTGCGCACCTACCGGGTCGACCGGGTCCTGGCGGCCGAGGAGAGCGCGGTCGGGTTCCGGATGCCGGAGGACCTCGACCCGGTCGCGGTGCTGGAGGAGAACCTGGGCACCGGATGGGCCTATCCCACGCATGTGCTCTTCGACGCACCGGTGGAGCGGGTCGCCCCGTGGGTCGGGCCGCCGATGGGACGGCTCGAACCGGCGGGGGCGGCGGGAGAGCACTGCGTGCTCGTCGGCAGCACCCGCAACCCGGCGATGTACGCGCAGGAATGGCTGGCGGCGGTCCCTTTCGCCTTCCATGTCGTGGGCGGGACGGAGCTTCGGGACGCGGTTGCCGCCCTGGCGTCCCGCCTCGGCGCGGCCGTGTCCGAACCGGCATCGGGGGTGGGACAGGGCCGGCGCCGAGGCGTCGGCGGCGAGTGAACTCACCGGTGGCCCTGGCGCGGGGTCACGACGGAGCCCTCACCTCGATCGCACTGCCGTCCTCCGACGCGAAGGCCCCGCCGTCCGGAAGCACGAGGCGTCCGGACGACGGGGCCGAGGGATCGAGCGGGGCGTCAGGGCGCCATCAGCGATATCCCGAACGGCGTGGCCTGCGGGGCCGATTCGGTGCCGTCGGCGGCCACGGCGGTGACGACGTAGTAGTAGTACGCCCGTGCCAGGCCGGGGTCCTTGTACGTCAGTGCCGTCACGCCCGTGGCGATACGGTGCTCAGGGGTGAAGACGTCCGAGCCGGACGTGGACCGGTAGACGTTGTACGAGACGGTCGCACCCTGGTCGCACGCTCCGACCGCCCAGTTGAGCTGGACGTAGTCCGCGCCCCTGCCGCCCCCGGTGATCCTGGGGGTGGGCGGTCCGGTGATGACCGGGCAGGGCACGGTGACCTCGGCCATCGGCGAGTAGTCGGACCACTGGCTGTGCGTGCTGACGACGCGCACCACGTAGTACCAGGTCTTGCCGGCGGGCACGTCCACGTTCGTGAACGTCGTCCCGGTGATGAGTGGGGAGACCGAGTAGGCCGTCGTCGGGTCCGCGGCGGTCGTGCGGTAGACGTAGTAGCCGGCCACATCGGTCGACGTGCTCGCGGTCCACTCCACCTTGACGTTGCCGCTGTCGGCCGTCGCGGTGACCGAGGCGGGCGCGGCCGGCTTCTCGTGGACCGGCAGGCGCTTGCCGTAGACGGTGCCGTAGCCGGGCTCGGGCATGCGGGAGACGTTGCCGGCCGCGTCGACGGCACGGACGGTGTAGCCGAACTGCACGCCGGCCGCGGTGCCGGTGTCCAGGTACTTGCCGTCCCGCACCACGGCGATCTGCTCCCACGCGCCGAACATCGGCTTGCGCATGACGAGGTAGTGGTCCGTGTCGTCGGTGTTGGGCGTCCAGGTGAGGTGCACGCCGTCAGTGGCGTCCCACGCGTCCAGGCCGTACGGCATGTGCGGCGGGACGGTGTCGCGGGTGCGGGTGGCCGAGGCCGTCGCTGACGGGTCCGACTCCGTGCCGAGAGCCGTGACCGTCCTGACCTGGTAGTGGCGCACCTCGCCGACGGGCGCCGCGTAGTCGTCGTAGCCGGTGCCGGTGACCGGCGTCCCGGTCAGCCGGGTCCACGGACCGGAGGCCGACTCGGCTCCGTAGACGTGGAACCGGTGGGACGCGTCACCGTCGTACCGCCAGCCGACGGTGTTGCGGTCGGCCCAGCCGTCGGCGGAGACGGCCGTCGGCGGCAGCGGCTTGGCCTCGGTGGCGTCCAGCCGGACGGGCGCGGAGTAGGCGGAGGCGTTGCCCGCGCTGTCCTTGGCCCGCACGCGGTAGGAGTAGCTCGTGCCCACCGGGACGGACGGGTCGGTGAGCGCGGCGTTCTGCACGGGCGTGCCGACCGGGGCGAAGGTCCCCTCGGGCCCGACGGCCCGCTGCACCTCGTAGGAACTCGCCCCGCTCACCGGGGACCAGGAGAGCCGGGCGCCGGCAGAGGGGTCGTACGTGGCCGTGAGCCCGGTGGGCACGGCGGGGGCCGTCCTGTCGGCGCTGACGACGCTCGTCACCGCGGACAGCGCGGAGACGTTGCCGGCGCGGTCGACGCCGCGCAGGGCGTACTCGTAGGTGGTGCCGGTGGCAGGGGGCGCGTCGGTGAAGGCGGTGCCCGTGATCAGGGTGGAGTTGCGCAGGCTCCAGCCGCCGGTGCCGGCGACGCGGCGGTAGACGCGGTAACCGGCCAGGTCCATCTCGTGGTTGCGGGACCAGGTCAGGGTCGTCTTCAGGGCGGACGCCGAGTAGCTCGACTTCACGCCGACCGGGGCCAGGGGAGCGGTCTTGTCGTACGTGGCGCCGGTGACCGGCTTGTAGGAGAAGGAGATGTCGGCGGTGCCGGTGAAGGCGGCGAAGTCCACACGCAGGGTGTGGGGCCCGCGCGGCACGGTGAGGCGTACGGTCTTGCGCTGGGTCGAAGTGACGTTTCGCCACAGGTCGATCTTGCGGTTGCCGTCGAGGTAGACGCGGGCGCCGTCCTGGACGGCGAGGCTCAGGTCGAAGGGGCCGCCGGAGCCGAAGTCGCGGGTGGTGGTCCAGCGGACGCCGAAGTTGTCGCTCGGCAGGGTCACGCCGGAGGGGTCGCCGGAGCCGTAGTTCTCGGCGACGGCGGTGTCGCAGACGGTGGCCTTCGGAGTGCCGGAGAGGGTGGTGTCGGCGTAGTACTGGGCCTTCCACACGCCGGCCGGGCAGGTCACGGCCGCGTGCGCGGTCGCGGGGAAAGCGAGCCCGGTCAGGGCTGTGGCCAAGGAGAGCACGGCCGCACCACCTGTACGGCGCGCTGCGCCGAGGGATATTCGCATCTACGGATGCTCACACTTTCGATGAGGAGATGAGGACAAGGCGTGTATGCCGCCCCAATCGTGCCATTTGAAAGATCACTTGCGATAGGTGCTTTGTGCGGTGAAGTCACCGACGAAACAGGGCTGTTCGGGTGACGAGACGCAGTCATGAGGCGGCCGGGCCGCTTCGGCTTTGACGTCGCTCCCACCGCAGTGCGGATCCATGCCGTGGCCGTGCTCCCCGTCGGCCCCGGCACCGGTGAACCGCTGCCCGGCACGACCGCCGGCCTCCGGCTGCGCGCCTTTGCCGGCGGCCTCGACTCCGTCCGCGCTTCCTGTACTTCGTCATCGCCCTGCGCATCGTGGCCGCAGTCGCCTGCATCGAGGCCCGACCACGCGCATTGCGAAGGCACCCCGGCTGGCTCACAGGCTGAACAACCTGCACCGCGGCGACGTCACGTCCGGCATGACCGCGACCGGCCGCAGCTCCGGAGGGCCGGCTTGCCTGGCGTGCGGGCGCGGCGGTCACGACCGGCGCATCGTCCCCGACAGCCGCGCCTGACGCGGCGGCCAGGTGCCCGCTCCCTGCCTGAAGCGCATCTGCCCCTCACGGATCCGCCCCGCCGTCCGGGGGCGCCGGGTGGTGGGAGCCCCCCCCGCGCACGCGGGACGGACCTGAACCCCCAGTCCCTTCGGTCCCTGCAGCAGAGCTGCTCCTCGCACCCGCGGGGATGGATCCTTCGTCAGGTGGACATCCCGTGGGCGGCACCGCCCATGTGGGCGATCCTGCCCGAACGGGGGTCCCGGTGGCACTCGCCGAAGAACAACGGAGCAGCCCCCGGCCTGGCCCGTTGCTGTGAAGCCGCCGGCCCGTTGGGTTGAACGGGTGAATGCAGCGGCGAGAGGGGTGGGCAGATGGTGACGCGGGTGTTCTCCGACGAGGAGTCGGGGCCATGCGCTCGCTCCCGGCAACCGGCAAGGACGAGCTGATCCGCTACCGCAAGCGGCTCTCCGGCCGGCGAGCCAGGACGGCCCGCCGGCACAGGGACCGGGTCCTGGCCGAGCGGATCCGGGAGGTGCACGGCGAGGCCGGCACGAGTGCGGACAACGCTGCCTGCGAAAGCTTCCACGCCTCTCGAACGCGAGACCCTCCAGGGCGCCCCCGGCCACGGCGAAGTCGGCACCTGCAGAAAGACCGTTCTCGCCTGGCTGACCCGCTGCAACACCCGCCGTCGGCACTCCGCCGACGGCCACCTCGGCCCCAACGCATACGAGCGCCGGCACCACGCCACTGAACTCACGCCCGCCGCGTGACCAAGAACGCGCGTCCACCGTCACGGGGAAACCCCAGGGTCTTCAGACTTCGTGGCCGAATCTCACGAGCGACGGCCGAGCGATGGCATGTCCGACACGGATCTGGGACTGACAGGTCAAGCCGCCCACTTGTACGGGTGGCCGGGCTCCGATGCTGGTGCCCTGGTGGAGGCCCGCTGACACCGCGGGCTCACGGGGCATCGCTCGTGGGCCTGGGGTGTGCGCTGGGGGAGATCGCCGCGACGGTGAGAGGGAACGCCCATCCGAACCGTGAGACAGCGGGAAGCCGCTCAGCGCCTCGTCTCGTACCTGGTCAGGACCACACCGCCGGGAAACGTCCGCGTCTCCACCAGGTTCAGGTTCACCCAGCTGTCCAGCGCGGTGAAGAACGGTGTGCCGCCGCCCACCAGGACCGGATGGGTGGCGATCACGTACTCGTCGATCAGCCCGGCGCGCATGGCCGCCCCGGCGAGCGTTGCGCCGCCGATGTTCATCGGGCCGCCGTCCTCGGCCTTGAGCCGGGTGATCTCGGCGATCGCGTCGACGGTGACCAGGCGGGTGTTCCAGTCGACCTTGTCGATCGTCGAGGAGAACACCACCTTCGGCGTGTCCCGCCAGTTCCGCGCGAACTCGATCTCCGCCGGGGTGGCGCCGGGCTGCTGGTCGCCGGTCGGCCAGTGGGAGCTCATCGCCTCCCACAGCTTGCGCCCGTACAGCGACAGGCCACTCGCCTGCTCGTGGCCGAGCCACCACTGGAACAGCTCAGGGCTCGGCGTTCCGCCCCAGCCGATGTCGTCGCCGGCCGCGGCGATGTAGCCGTCCAGGGACAGGTTCATGCCGTAGATCAGTTTCCGCATGGTCCAGCCTTTTCCGTCCGTGGGTGTCCGGTGTATGGACCAGCGCGGCGCGGGAAACTCATCGGTGCGCGATCCGGGCTCGCCGGCAGTCCTCGTGCTCGGGGCTCAGCGTGGTGTACTCGGCCGACACGGGCAAGCCGTCTGCCCTCGCCCTCGCGCGAGGAAACGCCACGGATCCGAGCCCGATCATGGGTGACAAGGCCGTGAGACAGCCGAGAACGCCCAGTTCACGCAAGACCGACATGTCACGAGCGGCGAGATCCCACAAGTCCAGGCCATGCCGTCGCGTCGGCGGCCCGACCCGGCGCCCTCGAAGAACTCGACAAGTTCCGCCAGGACCGGCACCGCCTCCACCCCACCTGGCAGGACGCCTGTCGGCCGGAGCGGGCAGACACCGAGAGCCTCGACGGCAGGGCCAAGAGCCCCAGCACCGACATCTCCGACCCCACCAAGCAGCTCGCCCGCGGACGCGTCGCGCAGACCGTCCTGCTCGCGCTGACCACTCCAGCCGTAGACCGTCATGTGCCCTGGTCCTGGGATGGTCCGCCGTCGGCGGAAACTCGGATGATCTGGACGCACCACCCGGATAGGGTCGGGCGGTGCCCGAGCTGAAACGGCTGCATGCCGACCATGCCCCGGCGGTCCTGGCCTTCGAGCGGGCGAACCGCGCCTACTTCGCCGCCTCGGTCCCCGACCGCGGTGACGGCTTCTTCGACAAGTTCACCGACCGGTACAGCGCCCTGCTGGCTGAGCAGGAGGCCGGCATCTGCGCCTTCTACGTGCTCGTCGCCGAGGACGGCTCGGTTGTGGGCCGGTTCAACCTGTACGACCTCGAGAACGGCACTGCTGAGCTCGGTTACCGGGTCGCACAGCACGTCGCCGGCCGCGGCGTGGCGACCACGACCGTCCGGGAGCTGTGCCGGCTGGCGGTGGCGCGGCACGGGCTGCGCACCCTGCGGGCGGGCACCTCCCGCGAGAATGTCGCGTCCCAGAGGGTGCTGATCAAGGCCGGGTTCGTCCTGGTCGACCCGGCCGGCCTCGATGGCGGGTCAGGCCCCTGGTACCAGCGCGACCTGGTACCGCGGCGGTAGGCCGTGATCTTGCTGGTGGACCGGCTGAGGGGCTTGGTGCTGGGGTCGCTGTCGGACCTGCCGCGCAAGAACTGCGGGTCTGGCCGAGGACACCGCCTTCGCTGCCGGAACGGAGTCGGCCGCCCGCATCATCGGCCGGTTCCCGGACGCCGGGCACCGCGTGAGCCGGGGAGCGGGGGACGAGGTCTGCGATCGGGCCGCCCGGCCCGGTACCAACCGGCGGGCGTGCGGACCGGAACGCCCGCTGACCTGGAGCTGTCACCCACAGCGGAGTCGGCAACGCTCCGTTGCCGACGAGCACCGGATCGGCCAAGCGCACGTGAGCTGAGCAGCATGGTGTCCGGCCCGGGGATCGGACCGGAAGCAAACACGAGGCAAGCGGTACGACCACGGTCCGATCCGAAAGTGTGGTCCGTGCTCCGACGACGTCGTACGTGCGGCGGCGGCATCGTTGCCCCATGACCGTCACGACTGCGTCGATCGTCGCTCCTCACCCTGTCTTTCCGGGCCGCTGGGTGGGCGGCACCTCTCTCGTCCTCGGCCCCCTGCTGCTGCTCACCGGCGTGCTGCTGCGCCTGCGCTTCGACTTCTTCTTCCCCGCGCAACTGAACGCGTACGGGCACCATCCGGACCTCATGACAGCCTCCTACAGCTTTGTGTCCGCAGGGTGGGTGCTGCTCTGGCCGGGAGTCGTGCTTCTCGCTGCCAGGATCGGCGAGATGTCCAGGGAACTCGCTGCGTGGGGCGGCGCACTCACGGTCCTCGGCCTCTTCGCCCGCGCGTTTCACGCCGGTGTGGACCACCTGGCCTTCCAGCTGGCGGCCGTCCAGGGGGCGGCATCGGCGACGCGTACGGTGAGCGAGACCTACGGCGCGTTCCACGTCTTCAGCACACTCAACGCAGCCATCATGGGCGGCTGGCTCCTGCTGGCCATCGGCGCGTACCGCTCCGGAGCGCTGGGACCGCTGCGGGCGGCGGCCCTGGCTTCGGCATCGGCGATGCCGCTGGGGGTGCTGAAGGGAACGACCCCTCTGTCGGTCGCGGCCGCTGCGGGACTGTGTGTCGCGCTTGTTCCCCTGGGCGTGGCCGCGTTGCGCGGCGGGACGGCCTCGCGGGCGGCCACGGTCGCCGGAAGGCTTCTCCTGGTGGTCGCCGTGGGTACCGCGATGTTCCTCTTCGGGCAGGCCGGATGAGCGGCCATCGGTATCGTCGGGCGATGCACAGAATGGGGCGGCATCTGCGGACCGGCGCGCATCTGCTGGCGATCGACGCCTGCGTGGCGGCTGTCGTGACAGCCTGTCATGTGGCACTGGCCCACCAGAGTGCCTCAGACGGTCTGCCTCGGTTCTCCGGTCCGTGGTGGCTGGGCTGGCTGGTGGCCGTCTGTGTGGGAGTGCCGCTGGCCGTCCGGCGCCTGTGGCCCCTGCCGGCCCTGGCCGTAGTCGTGGGTGCTTCGGCGACGGCGACACTGCTCGACATCACTCGTGACCCCTACATCTCTGCGGCCCTGGCCGTCTACGCGGTGGCGCTCATCGAGCCGACACGCCGGGCTTCGGCGGCGCTGGCCCTGACCCTGGTGGTCTCGGCAGCCGCGGTCGTCACCGGCGAAGCGGTCCTGACGCCCTCCGGCCCGTGGACGGAAGCCGCCGGAACCGCCGCCTTCGTCTGGCTGATCATCGGGGCCGCGTGGGCCGCAGGACGTGTCGTGCGCGAGCGGAGATCCCGAGCGGCCCGAAGGGACCGTCGCCTTGCGGAGGAGGCACTGGCCGAAGAACGCCTGCGCATCGCCAGAGAACTGCACGACATCGTCTCGCACAGCCTCAGTGTGATCGTCGTCAAGGCAGCGGTGGCCAACCATGTGGCCGAGGCACGCCCCCAGGAGACGCGCGATGCCGTCCAGGCGATCGAGCAGACCGGCCGGGAGGCGCTCACCGAGATGCGCCGTGCCCTGGGAGTGCTGCGCGGCGACACTGCTGGACGGCGCACGCGAGAGCCAGGCTCGGCGGAGACGGCTCCCCCTCCCGGGCTGGACGACCTGCCGGCCCTCATCCAGCGTGCCGAGCGGGCGGGAGTCCGTACCGAACTCCGTACCCGACTGGCCGTCGGCCTCCCCGCGGGGACGGCGTTGGCCGTCTACCGGATCGTGCAGGAGGCGCTGACCAACGTGGTCAAGCACGCAGGCCCCGGAACACACTGCCAGGTGACGATCACAGTCGACTCGCGAGGAGACGCGCACATAGAGGTGGCGGATGACGGTGCAGGGAACGCGGCCGCGTCCGACCGGGCGGAACTCGGTGGTGGTCACGGACTCGTGGGAATGCGCGAACGTGTGATGCTGTACGGCGGGACGTTGGCCGCCGGGCCACGGCCCGGCGGCGGATTCGCTGTGTCGGCTCGTCTCCTGCCCGGACCCGCTCACGGCATGGCCCGGAGCCGGAAGGAGAAGACCGCGTGACCGAACCGATCCGGGTGCTCGTCGCCGATGACCAGTCCCTGCTCCGAGGCAGCTTCCGGGTGCTCATCGACACCGCTCCCGGGCTGACAGCGGTGGGCGAGGCCGGCACCGGGGCCGAAGCCGTCGAGGGTGCGCAGCGGCTCTGCCCGGACGTGGTGCTGATGGACATCAGGATGCCCGGCATGGACGGCATCGAAGCGACACGGCGCATAGCCGGATCCCCCGAGACAGCCGGGACACGCGTTCTCATCCTCACCACCTTCGACCTCGACGAGTACGTGTACGGCGCGTTGCGTGCGGGGGCAGCGGGATTCCTCCTCAAGGACACGTCTCCCGAGGTGCTGCTGGCAGGCATCCGCACCGTCGCCGCCGGAGAGTCCCTTCTCGCCCCTTCGGTGACCCGGCGCCTGATCGCCGAGTTCGCCCGTCTTCCCCCTGCGCACCATGCGCCGGGCTCCTCGCTCGAAGAACTCACGGAGCGCGAGCGTGAGGTCCTGGTGCTCGTGGCACGTGGCCTCTCCAACGCCGGCATCTCCGAGTACCTCCACCTCAGCAACGGCACCGTCAAGACCTACATCGGTCGGCTGCTGAGCAAGCTGCGTGCACGGGACCGCGCGCAGCTGGTGATCAGCGCCTACGAGTCGGGGCTCGTCAGCGCCGCTCATCAACCGGCTGATTGATGAGCAGGAACGGTAAGTGAGACCTTCTCAACCGTGGCCGGAGCAGGTCAGTTGCATCAGGACGCTCAACAGCAGTGATCTCCAGCGTCGTCCGGCACGTACCTGAGCCGAGGCATCCGGCCGATTCACCCACGTCGCTTCTGCAACAGAGAGTGCCCCCCGTCGGGGCGGAGAGTGGTCGCGGGATCGGTCTGATGGATGCCGTGGTCGACAAAGTGGGGACTTTCCCGGGGGGCCGACGACGGCAAGACCGTCTGGTTCGAATGCGGGGGAGACCCGCACGTGACAGGGGGTTACGCATGGCCATGGACCGGCTGGACGATGTCCCGGAGCCGGCGGCGTTCTGCGGCACCACGGTGCTCGCGGCGGTGAACCACGGCTGCAGCGCTGGTGTGCTCCGGTTCACCCGGCTTCTCGGCCGGGGCGACACCGAACGGCAGAACGAGGTGGAGGTGCGCTGGGAGGAGACCGTCGCCGCGCTGGACGCAGCACCGGACGACGACGCGCGGGAACGGGTACGCACGGAGCACACGCGCATGTGGACGGCGGAACTCACCGAGCTGCTGGAGAGCATGGAACCCGCCGAGCGGAGCCGAGCAGCCGCCGAAGCGCGTGCCCTGGCGGCGGAGTTCGCCGTCGGCGGTGGCTCCGATGAGGCGCGCGTGGTCAACAACTTCCACGGTGGTTCCCCCGTGGTCCTCAACGGTGCGCACAGCCGAGCGGTGGTCAACTTCGGGACGGCCGGGTGATCAACAACTTCTTCAGGCCCGCGGCCGTCCTGAACGGCCCTGACAGTTACGCCGAGATCCACAGCCTGGCCGTCACGATCACCGAGAGCGAGCTGGACCAGGCCGCCGACGAACTGGCCGACGCTGTCGGCAGACATTGGTACGCGGAAGCGGGCAGCCGCCCTGCAGCTCTCCGTCCGCGAGGGCACACCCCTGCGCCTGATGGCGTTTCTGGACGACGCGCACCGGCGCGGTCTGCTGCGGGCGAGCGGGTCCGCGTACGAGTTCCGGCACGACCGCCTTCAGGAGCGGCTGGCCCGTCGGCCGTAGTGGTGAGCGCGGGCGACGCCGGGCACGGCACCGGTGCCCGGCCCTGCCGCGGATCGCGCTGGCGGCAGGCGGGACTTGCAGGGCGGGCCGGTCGATGCGCCGGCCCGGGGGCAGAGGTGTCCAGCCGCGCCGGCTCCAGGGCCGGGGCCGGTTCCCGATGCTCTTCCGGCCGGTCAGGATGCAGGCGGTACGAGGCTGGTGCCCGTGACGCAGGCCAGGGTGGGGGAGAGCGGTGCACCGGAACGAAAGACCGGCGTCAAGCCTCCGTCGTCTCCGTCGTCTCCGTCGTCTCCGTCGTCTCCGTCGTCTCCGTCGCCTCCGGAAGGCGGCTGACGGGGCATCGGGTGCACCGTCACGGGAAGCGGGCGCGCTCCGCGTGACATGCCCGTGAACGTCCGGGCGTGTCCGGACCGGTCAGGAACCGGGAGGGCCGATCAGGAATCGAGAAGCGCGGTTCATGGATTCATCTCTAGCCTGCTCACCATGGACATCACCATTCACACGACTTCTCTTCCGCACGACGACCCGGACGCGTCGCTCGCCTTCTACCGCGACGTCCTCGGTTTCGAGGTCCGCAGCGATGTCGGGCAGGGCAGGATGCGCTGGATCACGGTCGGCCCGGCCGGTCAGCCGGGTACGTCGATCCTTCTGGCGCCGCCTGCCGCCGATCCCGGCGTCACCGAGGACGAGCGGCGCACGATCACCGAGATGATGGCCAAGGGCACCTACGGCTGGATCCTGCTGGCCACCCCGGACCTCGACGCCACGTTCGAGAAGGTGCAGGCCGGTGACACCGAGGTCGTCCAGGAGCCGACCGAGCAGCCGTACGGCATCCGTGACTGCGCGTTCCGCGACCCCGCGGGCAACTTGGTCCGCATCCAGGAGCTGCGCTGAGCTGTGCGGGTGTCGATGCGGCCGTGCGGGCCGACATCGCGGCCACCCATGAGGAAAGCGGCGGCGAACCGGTCATGAGCCCGGACTCCGTTCCGCTGCCGTCCGGCGGGCCGGTCCGCACCACCGAGCGTCCGGCGCACCTGCCGAGGCGGGCGCCCCGGACGCTCGAAGTCGTCGGAGGGAAAGGGAAGATGAGAGACAAAGGGGAGGGTTCTCATGTGCAAGCCTGAATGGCGGCGTGCACGCGTCCAGGCGCAGCGTCTGGCTGATCTCGCGCGGCTGCGCCGGGTCCGCGACCGGATCGACAGGGAATACGCGCAGCCGCTGGACGTGGAGGCGCTCGCGCGTGATGTGAACATGTCCGCCGGGCACCTGAGCCGGCAGTTCCGTGCCGCCTACGGTGAATCGCCGTACGCGTATCTGATGACGCGTCGCATCGAGCGGGCGACGGCCCTGCTGCGGCGGGGCGACCTCAGCGTCACCGAGGTCTGCTTCGCGGTCGGCTGCGCGTCGCTGGGGACGTTCACCACCCGCTTCACCGAGCTGGTCGGCATGCCGCCCGGGGCCTTCCGGCGCCAGGCGGCCGATGCGGCGGCCGGCCATGCCGATGCGGCGTCCGATCACGCCGATGCCGCGGGTACGGCCCGTGGCGCGGGGCCGGCGATCAAGGTGGAGGGGATGCCGGCGTGCGTGGCGAAGCAGGTCTCGAGACCGGTCAGGAATCGAGAAGCCCCGGCCGCCGAGCAGCCCCTAACGTGATGGTCATGGCGACCACCACTTCCACCGCAGCCGGCACGTCCCTCGCGTCCGTCACCCTTGAGGTGGCCGACCCCGAGGCCGCTCGCCGCTTCTACAGCGCCTTCGGCGTGGACACGTACATACGCCTGCGGGTGTCCGACGCGCACTCCACCGGTTTCCGCGGCTTCACCCTGGGGCTCACGGTGTCCGGTCCGGCCACCGTCGACGGCTTCGTCGGCGCCGCCGTGGACGCCGGCGCCACGGTGCTGAAGCCCGCCGCGAAGTCGCTGTGGGGCTACGGCGGCGTCGTCCAGGCCCCGGACGGGACGATCTGGAAGATCGCGACCTCGGCGAAGAAGGACACCGGCCCCGCCACCCGCGAGATCGACGAGGTCGTCCTGCTGCTCGGTGTCGAGGACGTGAAGGCCACCAAGCAGTTCTACGCCGGCCGGGGCCTGACCGTGGCCAAGAGCTTCGGCGGCAAGTACGCCGAGTTCGCCCCCGGCCAGTCCAGCCTCGTCAAGCTGGCGCTGTACAAGCGCCGCGCCCTGGCCAAGGACCTCGGCGTCCCCGCCGACGGCACCGGCTCGCACCGCGTCGTCCTCGGCGGCACCGCCGACGCCTTCACCGACCCGGACGGGTTCGCCTGGGAGGCTGCCCCCTCGCTCGCCCCCACGCTGTCCTGACCCACGGCCCTGTCGTACCGACCGACCGGCGGACACCCGCCGAAGGGACATCCGGGCCCTCGCCCGGGATGTCCGGCACGCACACCCCTACAGTGCAAGGAGCAAGGCATGAAAGCGCACGTCAGCTCGATCCTCCTCGGTGTCCGGGACATGGACCGGGCCAAGCGGTTCTACACCGAGGGACTCGGCTGGAAGATCAAGAACGACTACGGCATCTCGGTGTTCTTCGAATCGGACGGCGCCTCACCGGTCGGCTTCTACGCTCGCGAGGGTCTGGCCGGCCAGGTGGGCACGGACCCGGAAGGCAGCGGCTTCAGCGGGCTGGTCCTGACCTACGTCGTCCGCAGTGAGGCACGGGTCGAGGAGATCATGGCGGAGGCCCGGAAGGCCGGTGCCACGATCCTCAAGCCCGCCGGTGCTCTGCCGTGGGGCGGGTACGGCGGCACCTTCGCCGACCCGGACGGCTATGTCTGGAGTCTCGGCCACAGCGCCTCGGGAACCGACCAGCCCTACGCCGAGTAGCCGCGCTCTCCTGCCCCGCAGGCGTCCGGACGTCCAGGACACGGCGACGGTCCCGGTACGGGAAGCGGGAGCGGCTGTCGGAGCCGGACGGGCCGGACCCGCGGTGGGCCGGCACGACAACAGGAGGAAGACCATGAAGTTCTGGGCCCATGTCGAGCCACCCGAGCCCATGCGGGGTCTGGAAGTTCCGCCCGAGGTGGTGGCAGCGCTCGGCGGGGGCGCGCGGCCGCCGGTGACGATCACCGTCAACGGGCATTCCTGGAGGAGCCGGGTCGCCGTCATGCGAGGCCGCCGCCTGCTCGGCTTCAGCAACGCCAACCGGCAGGCCGCGGGTGTCGCGATCGGCGAGGAGGTCGAGGTCGAGGTCGAGCTCGACACCGAGCCGCGCGCCGTCGTCGAGCCCCCTGACTTCGCCCGGGCCCTGGACGACGACCCGGTCGCCCGCGCCGCGTACGACAACCTCGCCCACAGCCGCAAGTACGAGCATGTGCGCGCCGTCGAGAGCGCGAAGAGGCCCGAGACGCGCCGGCGGCGCATCGAGAAGGCCGTCGCCGCTCTGCGGGGCTGACCCCCGGAAGCAAAGACGCCGACGGCACCGCGATCGCCGTGCGGAGGCCCGGCCCCGGCCGATTCCCCTTGGGGGAGAAGCACGGCGACCTTCGCCGTCGTGCGGTGGCGGCCAGGGGCCCGAGCCGGACGGCTGCCCGCTCGGCCGCCGCTGGGCCAAGGCCGTTGCACGGAATCACGGGCAAGGCCGTCGAGTCGCTGGACCTCGGCGGCTACGAGCCGGTGCCTGAGGTGCAGGGGGTGACCGACACCTGGTGGCGCGGCAAGGACTCCCTCGTCGCGTTGCACCGAGGCGAGGCCGTGGGCCTCGACGCTCCGCAATGCCTTGAAGCCCATGTCTGCACCGGCCTCGACGAACGGGGCCTCCACGGCGGCTGACTGCGGGCTGATGCGAGTCCGGCCGTACAGGACTGCCGACGCGCGCCGGACCCCGCCGCCGTGTGGAAGCAGATGAAGCAGGTCGCGGGTGACCTGACACCCGAGGCCGCAGGAGCCCGGAAGCGGGAACCGCGTTCTCGACGGTCACAGCCATGCCATACCCTGCCCGGGCAGTCACGCCCTGGACGCTGTCTGCTTCGTGCGGATGTCAGGGCGTTGCGTCTCGGATCTTCCGGCCTGGGGGGCCGGTCTCTTGTGGGGGTGGGCAACACTGTGCGTACGCGCAGCATCTCGACCGTGACGGCGCTCGCGGTCCTCTTCAGCTCGGCGGCACTGACCGTCGTCACGGCGGGCTCGGCGTCGGCTGCGTCCGTCGTGATCGAGATGCCGGGCGGCATTGTCGTGGACGGGGCGCACCGGCGGGTGTTCTTCGGCGACAGACTGACCGGGAGGATCCTGGCGGCCGACTACTCCGGCACCGTGCTCCGGGACGCGTGGGGTTTCCCCGGGGTTTTCGACCTCGCTGTGTCAGCGGACGGCGAGATGTTGTACGCGGCCCGAAGGGACCACCTGAACCAGGAGATCCTGGAGCTCGACGCGGGCACTCTTGCAGTGAGAGCCCGTCACAGCATCGACCTCGGCACCGGCGTGCGGAAGATCGTCTTTGCCGGCGGCAAGCTGTGGTTCTCCTACCAGACCACCGGTCCCAACAACTTCGTCCAAGGTGACCTGGGTTCGATCGACCCGACCGCCGAGACCGAGTCGCTGCGCCTGGAACAGCTCCCGGAGAGCGTGAGGCCCTACTACGACGGCGGTTTCCTCGACGCCAACCCTGGCGCTCCGGGCCTGCTGGCCCTGGCCGACAGCGGCAATTCCTACGGCGGGGCGAGGGTGCTCGACGTGAGGGGCGAGCTGCCGCAGCTGGTCGCCCAGAGCGGCAGCGGGAACTTCTTCGGGGACATCGACCTGGTGCCCGGCGCCGACGAGGTGCTGGCCGGCGGCTTGCGCAAGTGGGCGTATGCGGACGGGCAGCTCACCGAGCAAGCCGTGCTGCCGGGCCCGGCCTTTTCCGGGGACGTCGCGCCGAACGGCACCATCGCTCAGGTCTACGACCACAGCGTGTCCGTCTTCAAGCCGGGCGACGTGAAGGCGGTACGCGTCTTCACGCTCAGCACCGCAGTGGAGCAGGAGGTCGCCTGGGCGGGGGACTCCTCACGGGTCTTCGCCCTGGCCCACGGCGAGTTCGGCTACACGCTGAAAGTCCTCACCGACCCCGCCCTCAGCGTCCCTGCCCTCACGGTGAACGCCCCCTCGACCGCCACCCGCGCCAAGCCGCTCACCGTGACCGGCAAGGTCACGGCGACGGTGAGGCTCCCCGCCGGGGCGCAGCTGAAGGTCGTCCGCACCGACCTGGAGAGCCCGGCCGGAAAGACGCTCCCCGCGGTCACGGTGAAGGCGGACGGCACCTACTCCTTCTCCGACACCCCGTACTCCGGCGGCACCGTCACCTACAAGGTGTCCTACGCGGGCGACGCCGAGCACACCACGGCGAGCGCCTCCGACAAGGTCGCCGTCTCCCGTGCCACGCCCGCCCTGACCCTGAACAACAACGGCAGGATCTACGGCTACGGCGCCGACGTCGTGTTCACCGCCCACCTGGGCACGACGTACAAGAACCGCAAGGTCGAGATCTGGGCCGACCCCTTCGGCACCGACCGCCCCAAGCGGCTGATCCGCTCCGGCACCGTCAACTCCTCCGGCAACCTCGCCGCCACCGTCGACATGGCCCGCGACACCACCGTCTACGCCGTCTTCAAGGGCGACTCCCGCTACGCGCCGCGGACCGTGGCGGTCACGGCGTACGCCAAGGTCCGCGTCTCCACCGCCGTCTCCCGCCACTACCGCACGGGCAAGATCGGCTCCACCACGTACCACTGGTTCCGCAAGAACACCGACCCGCTGCTGACCACGACGATGACCTACCACCCGGGCCGCCGGCAGCGCTTCGACCTCCAGGTCTACTACCAGGGCGCCTGGCACACCCAGGGCTCGCAGTACTTCGCCCTCGGCACCACCGGACGGTCCGCCGTCTCCCTCGGCGCCCCCGGCGAGGCCGGCATCCGCGCCAGGATGCGCTCGGTGTACGTCAACGGCAGCTCCGGTGACTCGGTGAACTCGACGACGTACGGCGCCTGGAAGCACCTGTACTTCACCGACTGACGCCGAGCGACGCCGCACCAGCCCTGCCCGACCGTGGCTTCGACACCCCCGGCCTCCAGGTCCAGGGCGAACCGGTCAGCTCGTACCGCGAACACCTGCGCACATGCCGGACCGAGAACCCGGCTGCCCCCGTCAGTCACCTCTTCGAAGAGCTCAAGGAACCGGAGTCGACGCCACATCAAACGCATTGCACGCCAGGTGCACGGACGGGCGGGCTTCACAGTCCCTCTACGGACACCCACCCCTTGCGCCGATACGAATGATCATTGCCAGCTTGAGATCTTCATCCGTGATTTTCCGCGCGGCGCCCGGCGGGATGCACTTCTTGTCGCCGGACTTGTCGAGATTGGCGTACAGCCACACGCGCCGGTTGCACTGGGTGGTGTTGATCAGATCGATCGGCCAGCTCGGATTCCGGTACTCGTAGGCGGAGTCCAGCTGGCACGGGTAAGCCCCGTTCAGCTTCCACTCCCTGTCGAACCGGTCCCAATAGTAGGTGTGAGCAGATAAATCGCTGGATCGGGGTGCAGGTGACTCGGCGGCATGGGCCACAGTGGAGCCGCCGAGAATGGTACCGAGAGCGGCGATCGTGACGAACGTGCGTAGTTTTGCGTTGTGGATCGGCATGAACGGAACGCTAATCACCCAGCTGCCGGGATTAGAACACCAGTCTCAGCCAACGTGTGCGTCACACAGGTCACCCAGCGTCTCTCGTCCTGCACCCCAGGTGTGAAACGGCCTGGTCGATGGGGCGGTGATACAGCGGAGTCGCTGCGGACGAGGGTCCGCGAGGGCGAGGCCCAGGCCGTGCCCGTACGCCGCGACGCGGGCGACAGCGGGCCGGGTCGGCTCGAACCGTTCCGCCGGCTGTCGTGCTGCAACAGGCGCCGTCGGCATTCCGCCCTCGGCTCCCTCACGCCCGCCGAGTTCGAACAGCAACTGATCGTGTCACGTACGCTGTGACCCGCCGCATGAAATCCGGTGTCCGTTCCCGGCGATCGACCTCACCGGGGCACGTCACCATCCCGGCCGAACCCGGAACGGTTCAATCGATGTACGGTCCCGAGTTGTTCGAGTGGGTGGGGCGGGACCGCTTCCGGCGGGCGGACCGAGAAAGTCACGACCCGGAAGGTTGCGGGTTCGACGAACAAAGCCGCCCACTTGCCCGACCTGTTGCGCTGTCGGAACGTTCCTTGCACTGTGACGAAGCAGACCTGATCCGGCCTGGACGAAGTCTGAGCACCGTGGAGCCATTGGGTCGCCGCCGCATGTGTCGTGACAACCATCAGAGCGTTGTGCGGATGCTGCTCCCCCCATGCGACAGCCCACTCCAGAACCGTTTCCCCGACCCGGTCCAGTAACTGTGCGTCCATGCGGTCGACAGTACAGGGCGTCGGGACTTGCCTTCGTGCACAAGGACTTGCCCCGGTCGGAAGTCCCGGCAAGCGCGACCACGGCCGGCACCTGGTCGAGCACATGTCCGATCGCGGCGGCCCGGGCCTGCGGAGCTTCCAGGATCTGCGACATGGCGACACGACTCGTGCAGATCAACATGAAGGCCCAGGACGACTCCGCGCTCGGCCGGTTCCGGGCGGAGGCACTCGGCTGGGGTGTCGACAGCGAGGGGCCCGGCGTGACCAGCCTCGAACCCGTGGGCCTCGCCTCCCCCGCCCCCGTGGCCGTCTGCATCGACATCGTCGCCCGCCCGGAACCCGGAACGGTCAAGAACCGCGTGCACCTCGACGTCTGCCCCTACCCGGGTGACGACGGGGCAAGGCCACGAGCGGACCGTAGCCGTCGGCGGCGCTACGCGCCGGCTCCAGGACACCCTGGACCCCGGGGAACCGGCTGCCCATGGCGGCCTCTCCCGTGTCGCGCCCGGTGGCAGGTGGTCCATGACCGGGGAGATCCATCGAGCAGGTACGGGATGCTCCGTCGAGCAGGTACGGGATGACTCCCGATCGGGGGGTGGCCGTTTCCGAAGAGCGCCATCAGCGAGCGCCATCAGCGACGGGCCAAAGGACATGTCCGAAAGGTGCGGGTCCGATAATCGGTCCCGTAACAGTGGGGGCGGAGCACTGCCGTGCGACAACCGGCGGGGGCCGGGGCGCTGCCACGTCCAAGGGGGGCACATGGAATCGCTGGTTGTGTCGAACGCTGCCGTGGCACGTGAGGACAGGTTCGACTGGTTCTGCGAGGCGGTGTCAACTGAAGTGATGCCGGTCATGCTCAGCACCCGGCATACGGCCGGCTTCCACGCGAGCATGACAGACCTGGATCTCGGCGTGGTGCGGTTGTCCGCCATGGCCTGCTCGCCGGTGGTCTCGCGCCGCACCCCGGCCCATGTCCGGCGTGGCGATCCCGAGCACCTGCAGCTCGCGCTCATCACACGAGGTGCTCTCAGCATCTCTCAGCGGGGCAGTGAATCGGTCATCACGGGAGGACTGGTGCTCACGGACACCTCCCGGCCGAGTGAAGGAGCCTGTTCAGGCGGGCAGATCGAGTCGGTCGTGCTGCAGATTCCCCGTTCCGCCCTGGCACTGCGCCCCGACCGGGTGGACCGGCTTCTCGCCCAGGGACTGCCATCGGACTCGGGGTCCGGGGCCGTCTTCGCCGACTTCCTCGGAACACTGCTCAGAAACGGGCCGCACTGCCGTCCGCAGGAGCTGCGCGGGATGGGCTCGACAGCTCTCGACCTGGCAACCGTGTATCTCGCGCAGCAGCTCGGTGCCCCCGGCGAGGCGCCTGCCGAGGCCCGTGCGCAGGAGACGCTGCAGCGGATCCACCGCTTCATCGACAACAACCTCGGCGACCCGGGACTGACGCCTCAGGTGATCGCCGACCGGCACAACATGTCCCTGCGGAGCCTCTACGCCCTTTTCGGCGAGCAGCAGTTGAGTGTCGCCGCGCAAATCCGGCAGAGCCGACTGGAACGTGCGCATGCCGACCTCGCACGCCGGGAACTGCGGGCTGAGCCCGTTCAGGCGGTCGCGGCCCGCTGGGGCTTCTCCAGCGCCACCGCGTTCAGCCGGGCGTTCCGCCACGCCTACGGGATCACCCCCACCGAACACCGCGCGCTCTCCCTGGCCGTCCCCACGGCACGCTGAGCACAGAAACCCTGCACCTCACGCACACCGCCACGCGCCGCTCGGACCTAGATTCACTTCTGCCGAGGCACCGCCTGCCCCCGGGCGCAACCCCGAGGGGGTGCACCGGTCCGGCGGCTGGTACACCACCGGCGTTCCGGCCCGCGCAGCCAAGCCTCAGCTGAACGGTCACCTTCGCCGCCGCAGTGCTGGCGGCGGGCAGCGTCTTCTGCGGTCTGGTCGTCCTGCTGGACGTGCGGGAGATCGACAGCACCGCCGAGCTCGATGCCGGCACGCTGCTCGACCTGGTGAAACTCTTCTTCGGAGTGGTCGCCGGGGCCGGTGCGCTCGTCGCCCTGGTGGTCGCCCACCACCGCCAGCGCGTCGACGAGGCCGGAGCCCACCTCGAAGCCACCCGGCTGCACACCGAACGCTTCTCCCAGGCCGTCGACGAACTCGGCTCCGACTCACCGGCCGTCCGCCTGGGCGGTGTCCACGCTCTGGCCGGCCTCGCCGACGACGCCCCCGACGGCAGCCTCCGCCAGACCTGCATCGACGTCCTGTGCGCCTGCCTCCAGCTCCCCTTCCTCCCGGCTCCGGCATCGGACCCGGCCACCAGGAGGCACGCCACGACTACCTGGCCTTCCGTAAGATCCGGCACACCGTTGACGTGGCGTCCTTCAGCGGCGCAAGGTTCTCCGGCGCCACAGTGTTCTTCGACGACGCGAGTGGTCCAGCGCCCGTGGAGCTTCTCGCTGCTGTCGGCACTTCTGCTCCTGCAACGGTCACCATGCCCTGGACGTAGTTGCTCCTGAACCCGTAGCAGCGGGAAAGCGCAGTCGGTCTTTCTCACCCCTACGGCGGTCAGGCGAGAAGGGCGGCGAAGCTGCCGCTCACGGTGGCGGCGCGGGTGAGCACAGCGGGGTAGACGGCGTCGGCCATACGGGCGAGCCTGCCCGCGCCGGCATCGGCCGGTGCCGCGACGATGATCACGAGTGCGGTGGTGAAGAAGACGAAGGCGACGTTCGCGGCAGACTCTTTTCAGCGGGTGGGGTGTCGGCATGGACGAAGGTTTCGGAATCGGTGTCCGTCGTGGTGCGCCGGGACGAAGATGAACATCGACTGACACATCACCACCCGGGGGCAAGCGCGTGCACGATGAACGGACCGGTCACACCCCGGATGCGGCTCTGACCGAACTACGCAGGAAACTGGAGGGCGGGCTGGCCCGGTCCCTGCTGTCCAAGACGCAGCTCGCCAGCCGGACCGGGCTGGGCCGTACGACCGTGCAGCAGGCGTTCCAGGCCGGCGGGCCGGTGCCGTCGGCGCAGACGGTGTCGGCGCTGGCAGGTGCGCTGAGACTGCCGGTGGAGGAGCTGCTGGAGTTGCAGCGGGTCGCGGCCGGCGGCGGGAACAGCGAACGGCCGGGGCCGGGACGGCCGATCGGCCAGTGGGATCCACACGCGCTGGAGGTCCACCCGGCCGGTACCGCCCAGGACCGATCCGGCTCGCCGGAGCAGCGGTTGCTGTCCGGCTATGTGTCCCGCGAGCACGACCGGATCCTGGCGGAGGCGGTGCACGAGGCCCAGCAGGGCTACAGCCGGATGCTGGTGCTGGTGGGGGAGTCCTCGACGGGGAAGACACGGGCGTGTTGGGAGGCGGTGCAGCCGCTGGCGGAGCGGGGGTGGCTGCTGTGGCATCCCTTCGACCCCACCCGCGCACAGGCCGCGCTGGAGGATCTGCACCGGGTCGGGCCGCGCACGGTGGTGTGGCTGAACGAGGCCCAGCACTACCTCGGCGACCAGGCGGTCGGTGAGCGGATCGCGGCGGCCGTGCATCACCTGCTGACCGGACCGCAGCGCGGGCCGGTCCTCGTCCTGGCCACGCTGTGGCCCGACTACGTCAAGCAGTACACCGCCCTGCCCGCCCCCGCCGGACCAGATCCGTACAGCCGGGTCCGGGAGTTGCTCGCCGGGCGCACCGTGAGCGTCCCCGACGTCTTCGACACTCGCGCCCTGGCCGCGGCGACTGCCCTGGCCGAGGGCGGTGACCGGCTGCTGGCCGATGCCCTCACCCGTGCCCGTACCGACGGCCGCCTCACCCAGGACCTCGCCGGAGGTCCCGCCCTCCTGGAGCGCTACCGCACCGCCGGTCCGGCCGCCAGGGCACTGCTGGAAGCGGCGATGGACGCGCGTCGGCTCGGTGTCGGTCCGCACCTGCCGCAGGCTTTCCTCACCGACGCCGCCCCCGACTATCTCCACGACGCCGACTGGAACCAGCTCACCGACGACTGGGCAGAAAAGGCGTACGCCGAACTCGCTGAGCAGGTGCACGGCAAGCAGGCCCCTCTGGGCAGGGTCACCCCGCGTCCGCAACGCCGCCCGCCCGGCCCCTCAGCGCCTGTCGATGCCCTCTTACCGCAGCCGTCGGGGCCAGTGTTCCGCCTCGCCGACTACCTCGAGCAGTACGGTCGTACCGCCCGCCGCCACCTGTGCCCGCACGCCTCCTTCTGGCACGCCGCCCACACCCACCTCTCCCGCCCCGACGACCTGTACAACCTCACACGGGCAGCTGAAGACCGGCACCGTCTGCAATGGGCCCACCACCTGCGACACCGCGCCGCCGACCACGGCAGCACCAACGCGCTGTACCGCCTTGCCGTGATGCGGGAGGAGGCCGGGGACCGAGAGGGCGCCGAGCCCCTCTACCGGCAGGCCGCCGACCACGGCAACACCGGCGCTCTGTACCACCTGGCGCTGATGCGGGAGCAGGCCGGGGACCAGAAGGGTGCTGCAACGCTGGCCCGGCAGGCCGCCGACCACGGCGACACCCGCGCCCTGGCCCGCCTGGCGCTGATGCGGGAGCAGGCCGGAGACCAGGCAGGTGCCGAGACGTTGGTCCTGCAGGCTGCCTACCACGGCAACCACCACGCCGTGTACCACCTGGCCCTGATGCGGGAGCAGGCCGGGGACCAAACAGGTGCCAAGACCCTCTACCGGCAGGCCGCCGATCACGGCAACAGGGACGCTCTGTACCACCTGGTCCTGATGCGGGATGAGGTCGGGGAACAGGGAGATGCCGAGAAACTGGCCCGGCAGGCCGCCGAACGTGGCAAGACCGACGTCCTGGCCCGCCTGGCGCTGATGCGGGAGCAGGCCGGGGACCAGAAAGGTGCTGCAACGCTGGCCCGGCAGGCCGCCGATCACGGTGACACTCACGCTCTGTACCACCTGGTCCTGATGCGGGAGCAGGCCGGGGACCAGAGAGGTGCCGAGAAACTGGCCCGGCAGGCCGCCGACCGCGGTAACACCCACGCCCTGGTTCGCCTGGCCCGGATGCGGGAGGAGGCCGGGGACCGGCAGGCCGCCGAACTGCTGGCCCAGCAGGCTGCCGACCGCGGCAACACCTATGCCCTGTGGAACCTGGCCCTGACACGGGAGGAGGCCGGGGACCGGCAGGCCGCCGAAGTGCTGGCCCGGCAGGCCGCCCACCGCGGCAATACCGACGCGTTGTTCCACCTGGCCGAGATGCGGGAGCAGGCCGGGGACCAGAAGGGTGCTGCAACGCCGGCCCGGCAGGCTACCGATGACGGCAACACCCAAGCCTTGTGGAACCTGGCCCGGATGCGGGAGGAGGCCGGGGACCGGCAGGCCGCCGAAGTGCTGGCCCGGCAGGCTGCCGGGCACGGCAACACCGATGTCCTGGCCCGCCTGGCTCTGATGCGGGAGGAGGCCGGAGACCGGGAGGGCGCCGAAGCTCTCTACCGGCAGGCCGCCGACCACGGCGACACTTTCGCTGTGTACCGCCTCACCCAGGTGAGGGAGGAGGCCGGGGACCGAGAGGGTGCCGAGACCCTCTACGGGCAGGCCGCCGACCACAGCAACACCGACGCCCTGTACCACCTACGGATGTGGGAAGCACTCAAAAGGCTGTGGCCGTACGGCCTGGACCCGGACGGCACGCCGACGCCCCTGTGGCAATGATCCACCCGTGTTGAAAACGTCTTCGTCAGGGTAGGCACCGGCTGGCAGATCAAGCGTCCGTATCGCTGATGCCGCCCCCTGGGCGGGCCGATCACCAGAGCGTTCCGAAGAACTGCGTCCACCAGGTGGGTCGGGCTGCCCGTTCGGCGACGGACCGCAGCACGAGCCGTCGAGCACCGCGACGGATTCGCACCTGACGAGGCTCGACCCGCGCGTCGGGCCTCGCCTCGCGGCACTGCCGTGCGAGCTGGTCTGGGCCACCACCTGGGGGGAGGAAGCGAACACCGACATGGCACCGCGGCTCGGCCTGCCGCCCCTGCCGGTCGTGACCTGGCCGGAAACCTCCGACGCGCAGGAACGCGAGGACAAGTGGTTCGGGCTCCACTGGAAGACCCGAACCCTGGTGTCATGGGCGGACGGACGCCCGTTCGTCTGGGTCGACGACGAGATCACCGACGCCGATCGAGACTGGGTGTCCACCCACCACCCCGCCCCGGCCCTCCTCCACCACATCGCGTCGTCCCGCGGCCTCACCGACGAAGACTTCGCAGCCCTCGGTCAACGGCTGCGGGCCACTTGAGGCTTCCACGGTGATCCACAGGAATCGACGACTGCTCGGCCCCCTCCGGGGCGTCGATCATGCTGTGGGTACGCGCGGCCTCACGCCGGTGTTGTGCTTGAGCCGGCGTGGTGCCGGTAGCTGCCGGGCGGTGACCCGTACTGGCGTTTGAAGGCATGGGTGAAGGTGTACTGCGAGCTGTAGCCGACCTGCCGGGCGATCGTGCCGACGGGGGCGTCGGAGGTGCGCAGAAGCCGGGCGGCGGTGGTCATCCGCCACCATGTCAGGTAGGTGAGCGGTGGCTGGCCGATCAGATGGGTGAACCGCCGGGCGAAGGCAGCGCGGGACAGGCATGCCTGCGCACCCAACTCCTCGACGGTCCATTGCCGGCCGGGCTCTCCGTGGATGGCGCGAAGGGCGGCGGCGACGGCGGGGTCGTGAAGGGCCGCAGCCCAGCCGGTGGCGGAGTGGCCGGAGACGCGTTGTTCCTCGAACCACGCGCGCAGGATGTAGAGCAGGAGAAGATCCAGCAGGGTGAGCAGGACGGTGTCGGAGCCTGGGCGGGCGTCGCCGTCCAGTTCCACGCCGAGGAGTTCGACCGCGGTGCCGAGTTCCCTGCGGCGCCCTACCCGTGCCGGTAGATGGATGACCTCGGGCAGGTCGTTCAAAAGCGGATGCGACCCGGATCCGTCCAGGAGATAGGCGCCGCAGAGCATGACCACTGTCGGTGGCCGGTCGGCTGACGTCTCGTCGCCGCGGCTGTCATGGGTTCCGGTGAGCGTTGCGGGCGACTCGCTCACCGGGGTGGACAGGTCGTCGGCCAGACCATGTGCGGATCCGCGCGGCAGGAACACCACGTCGCCCGGCCCGAGCGCGATCGGCTCGCCCTGCGGCGGGAGAAGCAGGCACGTTCCCTGGAGAACGATGTGGAACCCGGCGGAGGGCACCGCCGGAAACCGCCGGGCGAAGGGGGCGTACCTGGTCACCCGGCCCGAGTGGGGTCGACCGGTACGCGCCGCACTCACCACGTCAGACAGAACGTCCACGCAGCCAGAATAGCCAGCCACGACCTGTGTGAAGACGATGGCGCAAACTCCGGAGCGCATCACGCATTCAACAGTCTTGTGTCGGCGTCTTACTGTGCCGGTGAGCTGATCAACCGCGCAGCTCCCATCGTGAGGAGACGACATGAGGATCGCTGTTTACGGCGCGAGTGGATACCAGGGAAAGCTCGTGCTCACCGAACTGGCGCGGCGTGACATCGAGACGGTCCTGGCGGGACGCAATCTCGCGCGCTTAGAGGAGGCCGCCTCGGCGGTCGGCCTCCCCGACGCGGAACGACGCCTGGCCGACACGAGCGACCATGAGGCGCTTGTGAGCGCGTTCCGCGGCTGCGACGGCGTCATCAACTGCGCCGGACCGTTCACCTCGTCAGGTGAGGCCGTGGTCCGCGCCGCGATCGCCGTCGGCTGTCATCACGTCGACACCTCGGGCGAGCAGCTCTACGTCAAGAAGATCTTCGACACCTTCACCACGGAGGCGGAGAACGCCGGTGTCACCGTCGTACCGGCCGCCAACGACGGCTGCGTCCCGGTGGACCTCATGGCCCACCTCCTGGCCGACCGCCTTGAACCGGTCGAAGAGATCATCACCACCCACGTGGTCGTCGGGGGCGGCGGCATGTCACGCGGCTCGCTGCGTTCGGTGGTCGAAACGATCGACGCCATCAGAACGGGAGGCATGGCCTACCACGACGGCGACTGGCGCCCCGGCGTGCCCGCCCGTCATACCGCGATCACGCTGCCCGGACAGTCGGAGGCGACCCCGGTGACGGCCTTCCCCGTGCCGGAAGTGGTGACCATTCCCCGCCACATCCGCGTCCGGCATGTCCAGGGCCTGACTGAAGCGGCGCTGGGCGACCGGCTGAACACCCCGCTCACACCAGAGATCATCGAAAGCCTGCCTGAAGGCCCCGATGAGGACAGCCGCCGCACCCAGCACTTCACCTACGTGCTCGACGCCACCAGCACCGACGGCCGCCGCGTCCGCGGCATCGTCCAGGGCCCCGACACCTACGGCACGACCGCGGTGATCGCCGTCGAAAGCGCCCGCCGTCTCGTCGCCGACCCTGCCAAGCCGGGAGTACTCGCACCCGCCCAGGCATACCACCCGGCCGCCTTCCTCGACTTTCTTGTCCCGTACGGGATCCAGTGGGCCATCGAGGACGCGCCGGCAATCTGACGATGAGCCTTCTCCGGTAACGATCGCTGACTTCGGGCGTGCCAGCGATCTGGCTCCGGCCCGTGGCCGGTGGTGACGCCGAACGGCCGTCCCCTCCGGCGTGCGCGTCCACCAGGACAGCCTGGGGCACTTGTAGCCCTCGTTCGTCGCCACCGAGACCCGGCCGCTCCCCGCCACGGGACACGTGCTCGGCGTGGACCGGGCGTCAGGGTGCACAAGAAGGTCGCCCGGCAGCGGCAGGACACCGCCCGCAAGCGGACCAGGTCCGTTGTCCGCGACCACGACGCCCTTCGCCTTCTCGGTCCGTCCTTCGGCCGCGAGGCGTCCCACGTCCGTCGCACGGCGGAGGTCCGGTCTTACATATTGGGCGATGCGTGTGAAAAACCGGCGCCGCGCGCTTACCTGCCGTTCCGTGATGCCTACCGTGAGTGTGGAGTGAGACGCCGCCGGGCCGGGCGCCCCGTACGCCGCAAGGAAACGAGGTGGCCGCATGCGCAGGTTCGGAGTCGAGCGGACGAGTGGGAAGAAGGTGCGTGACGTGGGGATGCGGCGGCTGCGAGCTCTTGCCGTACTGCCGCTGCTGGCGTCCCTGCTCGCCTCGTGCGGGGACGACGAGGGGTCCGGGCCGCGCAGCATCAACTGGTACAACTTCCCGGACGACTCGGGCGCTCTGCAGAAGGCGGCCGACCGGTGCAGCCAGGCATCCAAAGGCCGCTACAAGATCGTCTACAACAAGCTCCCGCGCGCAGCCGACGGCCAGCGCCAGCAAATGGTTCGAAGGCTCGCGGCCAAGGACGACTCGCTGGACATCCTCGGCCTGGACGTCACCTGGGCGCCGGAGTTCGCCGAGGCGCGCTGGATCCGTGAGTGGACCGGCCGGATGAAGCAGCAGGCGATCGAAGGCACCCTGCGCGTTCCGCTGCAGACCTCGACCTGGAAGAACAAGCTGTACGCGGTTCCGTACAACACCAATACCCAACTCCTCTGGTACCGGACGGACCTGGTGCCCGAGCCGCCCAGGACCTGGGCCGAGATGCTGGACATGGCCGCCCGCCTCGCCGAGGAGGGCAAGCCTCACTACGTGGAGGTCCAGGGAGCCCAGTACGAGGGGCTGACCGTCTGGTTCAACACCCTCATCAACAGTGCGGGCGGCAGCATTCTGAACGCGACCGCGACCGAACCCTCCCTGGGCCCGCCCGCCGTGCGGGCCGCTTCCGTCATGCGTGATCTCGCTCGCTCCCCGGCTGGTGACCCGTCCCTGTCCAACCAGATGGAGGACCAGAACCGGCTGGCCATGGAATCGGGTTCAGCGGCGTTCGAACTCAACTACCCGTTCGTCTATCCGTCGATGAAGGCGAACAACCCGAAGCTCTTCAAGAACTTCCGCTGGGCCCCGTACCCTCGCGTCGACGCCGGCCGTCCCTCGCGGCCGACGATCGGAGGCATCGATCTTGCCGTGAGTGCCTACTCGCGCCGGCCCGATCTCGCCTTCGAGGCGGCCCTGTGCCTGCGCAACCGGGAGAACCAGCTCACCGCCGCCTTGGAGGGCGGACTCCCGCCGACACTACGGGCGTTGTACCAGGAGGACGCGCTCGTGAAGGAATACCCGTTCGCTGCCGATGTGCTCGCCGCTCTCGAATCGGCGAGTGTGCGCCCGCAGACACCGGCCTATCAGAATGTATCGATCGTGGTCTCCCACACTCTCTCTCCGCCGTCCGGGATCGACCCCGAGAGCGCCGTCGACACCATGAGCGACCAGATCAGCGATGCCCTGCAATCCAAGGGTGTGATCCCGTGAACCGCTCCTGCCCGTATCCCTTCGCGGCCCGGTGCCGCAGGGCGCTGCGCCCGCACCGGGGTGGTGCCGGATGAGTGAGCAGACGCGCCCCGGTGCGAGCCGGCCGCCCGCAAAGGAGCAGCCGCAGGGCGACCGGGCAGCCCTGTCGGCCGGTGCCCGCCAGGAGCGGCGCCTCGGCTGGATCCTGTGCGCGCCTGCCGTCGTCGTGATGGTCGCCGTGACGGCCTACCCCGTCGGCTATGCCGTCTATCTGTCACTTCAGCGATACGACCTGCGGTTTCCGGGACGGGCGAAGTTCATCGGGCTGAGCAACTACGGGGCGGTGCTTTCCTCCCCGTACTGGTGGGACGCGTTCTGGGTGACGGTGTTCGTCACCGTGGTCTCCGTGACCGTCGAACTCGTCCTCGGCATGGCGCTCGCCCTGGTGATGCACCGTACGATCTTCTCCCGCGGCGTCGTCCGCACCTCGGTGCTCATCCCGTACGGCATCGTCACCGTGGTCGCCGCGTTCTCCTGGCAGTACGCCTGGACGCCCCAACTCGGCTATCTGGCCGCCCTCCTGCCCGACGGCAGCGCCCCCTTGACCGAGCACTGGCCCGCGCTGTGGCTGATCATCCTCGCCGAGGTGTGGAAGACGACGCCCTTCATGGCGTTGCTGCTGCTCGCCGGTCTCGCCCTGGTCCCCGAGGAGACCCTGCGGGCCGCCATGGTCGACGGCGCCACCCCATGGCAGCGCTTCACCAAGGTGATGCTGCCGCTGATGAAGCCTGCCATCCTGGTGGCACTCCTCTTCCGTACGCTCGACGCGTTCCGGATCTTCGACAACATCTACATCCTCACCGCGGGGGCGCACGACACCGGATCCGTGTCGATCCTCGGTTATGACAACCTGTTCACCGCGCTGAACCTGGGTATCGGCTCGACCGTCTCGGTGCTGATCTTCATCTGCGTCGCGATCATCGCCTTCACCTTCGTCAGACTGTTCGGCGCGGCCGCTCCTGGCGCGGAGGTGAAGCGCTGATGGCCGCAGCCGGCAAGACCCATGCCACCCGATGGGCCGTGGTGAACGTCGTGGTGGTGCTGTACGCCCTTTTCCCGGTGTGGTGGATCGCCGCGCTGTCGTTCAAGGATCCCAGCACCCTCACCGACGGCGACTACATCCCGACGGACTGGACCTGGGAGAACTACGAGGGCATCTTCCGCACCAGCGAGTTCACCCGCGCGCTGATCAATTCGATCGGCATCGCCCTGATCGCCACAGCCATCGCGGTCGTCCTGGGGACCATGGCGGCCTACGCGGTGGCCAGACTGAGGTTCCCGGGCAAGCGGCTCCTCATCGGCATGTCGTTGCTCATCGCCATGTTTCCGCCGATCTCGCTGGTGTCCCCGCTGTTCAACATCGAGCGGATCCTGGGAATCTTCGACACCTGGATCGGTCTGATCATCCCGTACATGACCTTCTCGCTGCCGCTGGCCATCTACACGCTGTCGGCGTTCTTCCGGGAGATCCCCTGGGACCTGGAGAAGGCCGCGAAGGTCGACGGGGCCACGCCGGCCCAGGCGTTCCGTCTGGTCATCGTGCCGCTGGCGGCGCCCGGCGTGTTCACCACGGCCATCCTCGTGTTCATCTTCTGCTGGAACGACTTCCTGTTCGCGATCTCGCTGACCTCCACCGAGGCGGCGCGCACCGTGCCGGCCGCCATCGCCTTCTTCACCGGCAGCTCGCAGTTCCAGCAGCCCACGGGATCGATCGCCGCCGCGGCGATGGTGATCACCGTCCCGATCATCATTTTCGTTCTGTTCTTCCAGCGGCGAATCGTCGCCGGACTGACCTCCGGGGCGGTCAAGGGGTGACCGGCGCCCTGCCGGCGGACCGGTCACCGGTCCGGCTCGACGTCACCGCAGCCCGGACCTGGAAGTCGTGAAGGCAAGGAGGCACCACCCATGGCCGAGATCGTCCTCGAGGGCGTCACCAAGCGTTTTCCCGACGGGTCGCTCGCTGTCCAGGGCGTGGATCTCTCCATCGCCGACGGCGAGTTCGTCATTCTCGTCGGACCGTCCGGCTGCGGCAAGTCCACCACCCTCAACATGATCGCGGGCCTGGAGGACATCACGTCGGGCACGCTGCGCATCGGCGACCGGGTCGTGAACGACCTGTCCCCCAAGGACCGCGACGTGGCCATGGTGTTCCAGAGCTACGCCCTCTACCCGCACCTGACCGTCCGCGAGAACATGGGCTTCCCCCTGCGACTCGCGAAGGTGGACAAGGAAACCATCAGCAGCAAGGTCGACGAAGCCGCCCGCATCCTGGATCTGACCGATTTCCTGGACCGTCGGCCGGCCGCTCTGTCCGGCGGTCAGCGCCAGCGCGTGGCCATGGGGCGGGCCATCGTCCGTGACCCCAAGGTCTTCCTGATGGACGAGCCGCTGTCCAACCTGGACGCCAAGCTGCGCGTCCAGATGCGCACCCAGATCTCCCGGTTGCAACGCCGTCTGGGCACCACGACGGTGTACGTCACGCACGATCAGACCGAGGCCATGACGCTCGGGGACCGGGTCGTGGTGATGCGGCTCGGAGTGGTCCAGCAGATCGGGACGCCCGCCCAGTTGTACGACCTGCCGCGCAACCTGTTCGTCGCGGGCTTCATCGGCTCCCCGGCGATGAACTTCTTCAACGCCACCGTGGAGGGGCCCGTCCTGCGCTCGGCCCTGGGCGAGCTGCCGCTGGACGACGCCACGCGCCGAGCACTCGAACGGCGGGACGCGCCCCGTGAAGTCATCGTCGGACTACGGCCCGAGGCGTTCGAGGACGCGGCGCTCGCTCATGACGGGCACGGAGCCGTCGTCACCGTCACCGTCGATGTGCTGGAGTCCCTTGGCTCCGACGTGTACGTGTACTTCACCGAAGAGGGCGGACCGGCACGGTCCGCCGAACTCGACGAACTCGCCACGGACTCGGGCCGCAGCGACATCGGGGCGGGGGCCGCTCAACAGATGGTGGCCCGCCTCGACCCCGCCACCCGCGCCCGCGAGGGAGGGAGCCTGGAGCTCACTGTCGACATGGGCAAGGCCCATGTGTTCGATCCGTCGACCGGCACCAACCTGACGCATCCGGAGGAGCGGGACCGCTGACGACCGCGCCCGGCTTCAGCCGCTCGGACGGCGGAACGGCCCGGGTGCAGGGCGGGAGACTCGGCGGGTACCGGCCCTGTGGTGTTCCCCCGCCGTGAGCCGTGGCGAGGCGGAACGTTCCTGGATGGTGCAGTCACCTGCTTGCGCCGGCACGCCGCTGTACGGCCGGCCTCAGGTGTGCCTCCGACGCAGACCTCCGGGCGGTGGCTGGTGTTCTGGGGGCAGGGCCTGGCCGTGCTCGACCGCCAGGTCCTCGAAGGGGACGCCGGCCAGCCGTCGGTCCAGGGTTTCGATCATGGACGAGCATTCCCGCGTGGGGTGGTCGACGGTGCATTCCAGGGTGTGGCGGAGGAAGAAGCGTGCGCTCTCCGCCCGGGCGATCAGCCGGTCGAGTTCCGCTATCTGGTGATGTACCTCGTCCCGCCACCGGCCACCGGGTTCGTCCAGGATCGCGCACGCGCTGTCCAGGCTCATCCCGAGCTTTTGCATGAGCTGCAGGAAAGCCAGACGGCGCAGTTGCTCGGGGCCGTACATGCGCCTGCCGGCTCGGCGGACCGCGGGGCGCACCAGGCCCCGGTCCTCGTAATAGCGCAGCGTTGAGGCATTGACTCCCAGCTTGCGGGCTGCTTCGCCGATTCCGATGAGTTCCACGGCACCATTTGACTTCAAGCCGAGTTGAAGTACCAGCCTGGAGAAATGAACAAGAACCAGCGCTCGTGGGCCATGAACCGGCGCTTCTCCTCACCTTTCACCCGTCCGAGCGGCGTCCTGGGCCGTCTCGCCGGACGACTGATGCTGCGGACGAACATGCACGACCAGCAGGACGTGCTCGAAGTCCTCGACATCCAGCCGGGTGACCGGGTGCTTGAGGTCGGGTACGGCCCTGGAGGGCTCCTTCGGCTGTTGGCAGACCGCACCGAAGCCGCCCTGATCCAGGGTGTCGATCCCTCGCCCGAGATGTGCCGTGCCGCGGCCGAAACCATCCGCGGCGTCAAGCACGCCGACCGCGTCCTGCTGCGACGCGGCACAGCCGATGGCACCGGCCTGGACGATCAGAGCGTGGACTGGGCCGTCTCGGTCAACAATGTCGCGATCTGGCACAACCTGGAAGCGGGGCTGCGGGAACTGCACAGGGTGGTGCGCACCGGCGGAACAGTCCTGATCGCATGGCACGGTGGATTCTCACCAGGGCGTACGGCCCGGGGCCTGCAGATGACACAGGAGCAGCTCGGCCGGATCCACCACCAACTGGAGAGTCTCTTCGCGGACGTGACCCGCAGTCAGCTGCGCAGTCTCGACGTCTTCACAGCAGTGCGGCACTGACTTCGGTGTCCGGCCGGCGCTGAAGGCGCTCGAGCCGGCCACGGGTGCGGGGAGCAGATCAAGGGCGCGCTCGGCAAGAAGCTCGGGCCGGGTCCGTCCCCGCGTCCCCGGGGACGGATCCCACATCCGCAGCTCGCCGGCACTCGGCACCGACTGCTCCCCGCACCCGCGGGAATGAACCTCAGGCGAAGAGCGCGGAGTCGTACAGGCCCGGGGCTGCTCCCCGTTCCCACGCTTCGTCGGTCTGTCCCGCGGCGTCGTCGGCCTGCTCCGCGCTGCTGCGGACAGTCGCGAGCCTTGCCCATCCGCTGGCCGCGCCAGGCACGGGGAAGGCCAGAGCCTCACCGAGCCGGCGCACCTGCGGCATGTCTGCTGCCGTGACGGACGCCCTGTCGGGAGAGGCCGGCGGGCCGGAACTCCGACGGGTTCCCCGCCGTGGTGCGCATCGGTCTACCTTCTTCAGGAAGCCAGTGTCATCACCGATCAGCACCGCGTTCCTGTCGTCGATCGTCCCGACGACGAAGTCCCGCACGTGGTCACGAACCTCGTCCCGGTCCACCTCGCCCAGCAGACGCTGCATCTCGATCGGAAGCCGGTCACCGGCCCGCTCCGCCGGCGTCCAGCCGTTCCTCCGCTCCGACGGCGCGATCAGCCCCCGCATATACGCAAGCGCCCGCCCACGCGGCTCCGACCTCACGAAACGCGACGCGAACCGGGCATGCAACCCCGCCGGCATCCCCTCCCACTCGTCGATCACCCACCCACGGGATGCACCCTCAACGTCGGCCCTGAGCGGCCACCGATCTGTGCGGTCCCGAGTCATCCCAACCTGCGGGCCAGCAGATACGCGCGCTCGGTGTCCGCTTCGCCCGGATACGGTCCTCGCATCAGTGTTGCCTCTACCGCAAACCCGGCAGCGGTAAGGCCCGCGGCCACCTCTTCGGGGCGCAGAGCGAAGAAGTCGAGCGAGACTGGGCGGTCAAGCCAGGAGTCCAGGTGCCGAACCTCCTGGCCCGCGTGGAAGGCGGCGAGGACAAGGCCGCCCGGCCGCAGCACCCGGGCGAACTCCTCATAAGCCAGCGGCCGCTCCTCGACCTGGAGATGGATCAGCGAGTAGAACGCCACCACACCAGCCAGTTCTCCGTTGCCCAGCGGAAGACCGAGCATCGATCCGACCCGCGCATCCAGGCCAGGCATCCGGGCCCGGGCCACTTCCACCATGCCCGGTGACACATCAAAGCCCAGGACCGGAACTCCGAGACCGGCCAGGAAGCACGCCACCTGGGCAGGTCCACATCCCACGTCGGCAACAGGGCCCTCGTTCGGAACTTGCTCGGCAAAGGCCGCCAGCATGGCGCGGTCCAGCGGCTTGGAGGCCAGATCCGCGGTGAAACCTTGTGCGTACACGTCCGCGACCGCGTCGTAGGAGTCCCGGATGGAGGTGCTGTCCATCCGGGCAGTATGAGACACGCCCTCAACTCCATGACCAGCCAGCCCCATCGGGAACCCGCCGAAGCTCGTCGCCGATCCGGCACTGGGACAGCCCGGCCTGAGCCGGATCGAACCGTCACAGAGCGCCGGCGACTCCGTCATCACAGAACCTGCGCCTGTCCATCGGGACTGTCGAACGAGTGGTGCAACTGGGGCAGTGGGGGTTACTGGCGGGCTGCTGAGAGGCGGCCGTCGAAGGTGATGTCGAAGGCGGTCAATGCCGTTTCCCAGCGCATGGTCCAGCGGGCCTGGCCCTTGCCGGTGGTCAGGCCCTTCGCGGCCGGCGAGATGACCATCTCGTCGACGCCGGTCAGGCGTTTCTGCCGCTTCTTGACGACAGGGCGGACTCCGGAAGCCGCTTGGTCAGCTGCTGCAGCAGTGCGCCCTCGCCGGTCGGCTGCAGGCCCTCAGCCTTTGCCCGGCCCACCGGCTCGTCGATCAGCTGCTCGTCCACGGCCGGGGCACTGCCGCCTGCGGTCGGCATCGCCGGTGTGCGGGCGGGCAGAGTGCCGGTGAAGCGGATCAGGCGTCGTGTGCGCGGTCGGCCCAGTCCCGGTGAGGCCCCGCGGGACGGACTCGCCGACAGGCCGCGGTGCGGTCAGGGCTGTGCTGCCGAAGTCATGGTGCGTCGGGTCTCGTCCTGCACGAGCAGGGAGAGCAGGGAGGCCACGGGGAGTCCGGCTTCGGCGGGGTGGCGCAGCACCTTGTCGGGTGCGATGCGGTAGGTGTTGGTGCGTCCCACGCGGGTGTGGGAGAGGTAGCCGGCCTGCTCGAGATCGGAGATGATCCGGGCGACGGCCCGCTCGGTGAGCCGGCAGTGGGCGGCGATGTCGCGGATGCGGATGTTCGGGTCGTCGGCGATGGCCGCCAGGACGCGCGCGTGGCTGGTGATGAACGTCCATCCGCTGTGTGGTTCGGGAACTCCTGCCATGGCGAGGATTTTACAGGCCCCCTGTTGCCGGTATCCAGATACATGACATAGTTGTCGTGCAATCGATGACGTGTGCTCCGCTGGAAGAGCCGTAAAAGGGAGGAGCCCGAGGTGCCTTGGGACGGGACTGCCACACCGGCCCCCACGAGCGACACCGGGACGACGCGGCTGCCGCAGACCGCCGGCCACGGTCCCCAGGAGGCCCGGGTGCGGCAGTACGAACGGCACGGGGCCGGTGTGATCGCCGCTCACGGCGCCTGGGACATGGACTCGATCAAACCGCTGGCGGACGCGCTGGACACTGCGGCCGGGAAGTATCCCAAGATCGTCCTGGACGCCTCCGAGATCACCTTCGCCGACTCCTCCTTCCTGAACCTGCTGGTCCGCATCCACCGCACGGCCGCACTGCGTCTGGTCGCGCCGTCCCTCCAGGTCCAGCGGCTGTGCGAGATCACCGGCATGGACAGCCTCCTCGCCGTCCACGGCACAGTCGACGACGCCGCCGCGGCCTGACGACCGCCTCCGGCCCCAGCCTGGAGCCGCCACCGCGGTTGCCGGCAGCGTGCTGCTGTCGAAGGCACATCACGGAAGGGCTCTTCCAGGTGGTCCGCCTGGCTCGGCCCCGGGCACGGCCGACAGGCAACCGTCTGCTCGGTCGCTGCAGGGCCCTCGGCCTGGGGCCCGTATCGAGCCGTACCTGCCGATCGGCGAGTACGGCCCGTACCCCGAGCGACCGCGGCAGCAGTTCGAGCGCCTGATCGACAAGCTCGAAGCACGGCGAGGCATCGCCACCCGATACGACAGGACTCCCGGCAGCTGCCTCGCCGGTCTCCACCTGCGCGCCTCGATGATCTGGCTCAAGGACCTCACCAGGACCACCCGATGATCACGACTCGATATGCCCCTGGTGACGCGCCGAGGTGCCGGACACCAAGGGCGGGCAGGAGTCGGGTCAACGGTCGACCAGCCGGGGACGCGGGGCCTCACCCGTGGATTCCGCGTCGGTGCCGTCGGTGCCGACCGGGCCGCGGGGAAGCATCCGGTCCAGCCACTTCGGCAGCCACCAGTTGGTCCGGCCGAGGAGTGTCATGGTCGCCGGTACCAGCACCATGCGTACGACCGTGGCGTCGATGAAGATCGCGGTGGCCAGACCGAGCCCGAACATCTTGGTGGAGGGGTCCTCGGCGACGGCGAAGGACAGGAAGACCGCCACCATGATGAGGGCGGCCGAGGTGATGATCCGGGCGGTGCGCGAGACGCCCTCGACGATCGCCGTGCCGTTGTCGCCGGTGCGCAGGTACTCCTCGCGTACGCGGGAGAGGAGGAACACCTCGTAGTCCATCGACAGGCCGAACAGGATGGCGAAGAGGAACATCGGGATGAACGACACGATCGGAACCGTCGCTTCCAGCCCGATGAGTGCGCCTCCCCAGCCCCACTGGAAGACCGCGACCATGATGCCGTAGGCCGCGCCGATGCTCAGCAGATTCAGCAGTACCGCCTTGAGCGGTACGAGTATCGAGCGGAAGACCAGCATCAGCAGCAGGAACGACATCGCCAGCACGGCGGCGACGAACACCGGCAGGCGTTCGCTGGTGCGTTGCCCCACGTCGGACAGGCTCGCGGCGGCGCCGCCGACGTGGGCCCTGGCCGGGCCGTGCCCGATCGCCGTGGGCAGCACGTCGGTGCGCAGCCGGGCGATGGTGTCGGCCGTGGCCTTGTCCTGAGGGCCGGTGGCCGGGAACACCACGAGGGTCGCGATGCCGGTGGCCCGATCGATGTGCGTCGGCGCGACGGATGCGATGCCCGGATCCGCCGCGACCGCCCCGACGAGCCGGTCCAGCACTCCCGGATCACCGGTGGGGTCCGCGGCGATGACGAGGGGACCGTTGGTGCCCGGGCCGAACCCCTCGGCGACGAGGTCGTAGGCCCGGCGCTCGGTACGGCTTTGCGGCAGTGAGCCGTCGTCGGGCAGGCCGACGCGCAGGCCGAGCACGGGCAGCGTCGCGGTCAGCAGCAGCCCCGCCGCGCCGACCGCGTACGGCACCGGGTGCCGGCTGACGTGCCCGATCCAGCGACGCCACCCGGCGGCGTGGGCGGCGCCCGCCACCAGGTCCCGCCGCCGTGCGAGCCGGCCCGGCTTCCTGGCCTGCAGAGCCCGGCCGATCCGGCCGGCCCGGGCCAGGCGCGGGCCCGCCGCACCGAGGAAGGCCGGCAGCAGCGTCACCGACGCGACCACCATGATCAGGACGACGATCGAGACGGCAACCCCGCCCACCGTCATGAACGGCACGTTCGCGACCGCCAGGCCGAGGATCGACACGACGACGGTGCCGCCGGCGAAGACCACCGGCCGCCCCGCCGTTGCCACCGCTCGTCCGGCCGCCGCCTGCGGATCGAGCCCGCGCGCGAGGTGCTCCCGGTGCCTGGCGAGCACGAACAGCGCGTAGTCGATGCCCACTCCGAGCCCGACCATGCTGCCCAGGACAGGGGCGAAGGTCGGGACGTCCGTCACGCCCGCCAGTACCGTCATCGTGGCGACCCCGACGGTCAGCCCGAAGACCGCCATGCCGATCGGCAGCGCGGCGGCGACGAGCGAACCGAACGCCAGGAACAGGATCGCGGCCGCGGCGAGGAGGCCGATCAGCTCGCTCGCGCCGCCGTCGGGGTCGGAGAAGACGTAGAAGAGGTTCCCGCCCATCTCGATGCGCAGCGGCAGCTCGGCGCGCAGCCGGTCGCCGAGATCGACGAGGGCGTCGAGGTCTTCGGCCGACAGCCGGCTCTGGTCGGGGTACTGCACCCGGACGACCGCGATCCGCCCGTCGGCCGAGACGAGGCCGCCGCGCACGGCGGTGTCCCCGCCCGCGCCGAGCGCCCCCGCCGGGTCGCTCGTGCCGAGCACGTGCGGCAGCCGCTGCACCTCGGCCCGCAGCCGCGTGAGAGCGGTGCGCGCGCCGTCGTCGAAGAACGTCGCACCGTTGTCGAGGGGGGTGACGACCACCTGGGCGGTCATCCCCTCCTGGCCGGTGCCGGCCCGCTCGATCAGTTGCGCGGCCCGCTGGGAGTCCAGTCCCGGAGCGGTCATCGAGTCCGCGGTCCGCCCGCCGAAGGCGACGGCGGCGAGGACGGCGAGCGTGGCGGCGACCAGCCATGCCGCGATCACCCGCCAGGGATGGCGGGCGGCGCCTGTGCCCAGGCGCAACAGGGCTTTCGAGAGCATCGGGTCCTCCAACCACCTCGTCGGCCGTCCTTGTACGGCCGCCGATGCCGAGGTTCGTCGCCACGGCGCTCCGCGGCATCGGCCCGCGGGCCGCGGATCCGTCGGCCCCGGGGCGGAGTGACGACCCGTCCTTTCGGCCGATGCGCGGCACTGCGCGGCGCCTAGGCTGAGAACCGTGCTGCGAGACGACCTGCGAACCCTGTGGACCGAACCCCGGCCGCCCGACGCGCCCGCCCGGGTGTGGCGGGACTGGGCGCTGCTCGCCGCGAGCCTGGGCGCTGTGGTGCTGGAGGCCACCCTGCGCGAGGACGTCGTGTGGCGGCCGGTGGCGGTGGTGTTCGCCGTATGGCTGTGCCTGCTGCCCCTGTGGCGCCGGACCCGCCCGCTGGCGATGGTCACGCTGGCGTTCGGCTCGGTGATCCTGCTCCAGCTGGCCTCACTGGTCGCCGCGCCGCGCGAGCCCGTCGGCCTGGACACCGGCGTGGTCGTGCTCGTGCTGGTGTATGCACTGCCCCGGTGGGGATCGGGACGGGAGATCGTGCTGGGCAGCGCGGTGATCCTCACGGCCTTCGCGCTGGGGGTCACCGCGGACGACACCCCGGCCGCCGAACAGGTCGGGGGCTTCGTCTTCCTGTCGCTGCCCGGCTTGATCGGGGCCGCCGTGCGGTTCTGGAGGACCGCTCGCGAGCGGCAGTTGGAGCAGGTGCGCTCCCGCGAGCGTGAGCAGCTCGCCCGGGAACTGCACGACACCGTGGCCCACCACGTTTCGGCCATGGTGATCAGCGCCCAGGCGGGCCGGGTGCTCGCGGGCACCGACCCGTCCGCCGCCGTCGAGGCGCTGGAGGGGGTCGAGGAGGAAGGGGCGCGCACGCTGGAGGAGATGCGCGCCATGGTCGCCGCGCTGCGCGACCGCGGGGCCGGCGCCGAGCTGGCGCCGCCTGCCGGCGTCGCGGATCTGGAGCGCCTGGTGCGCACCCCGGGTGGTCGCCTCAGGGTCGACCTGGGTCTCGACGGCGAACTGGACACGCTGCCCCCGGCCGTGGACGCGGCCGTCTACCGCATCGTGCAGGAGTCGGTGACCAACGCCATGCGCCATGCGGTCGACGCGACCGAGGTCGTCGTCCGGGTCACCGCGGAACGGCACACGGTACGGGTGAGCGTGCGCGACAACGGCCACCGCACCGGCCGAGGCCGTGCCGGATACGGACTCACCGGACTGCGCGAGCGCGCGACGCTGCTCGGCGGCACACTGCAAGCCGGCCCCGGCGCCGACCAGGGCTGGCATGTCGAAGCCGAGCTGCCGAGAGGGAGGACCGAGAGCGGTGCCCATCCGCGTCCTCGTCGCTGACGACCAGACCATCATCCGCACCGGGCTGCGGATCATGCTGAACGCCCAGCCCGGCATCGAGGTGGTCGGCGAGGCCGCCGACGGGCGGGAAGCGGTACGTCTGGCCCGCGAACTGCGCCCCGACGTCTGCCTGTTCGACATCCGCATGCCCGTGATCGACGGGCTCGAGGCCACCCGGCTGGTCGCCGGCCCGGGCGTCGCCGACCCGCTGGCCGTGGTCGTCATCACCACGTTCGACCTCGACGAGTACGTCTACGGCTCACTGCGTGCCGGCGCCCGCGGATTCCTCCTCAAGGACACGGGACCGGACCTTCTGGCGCAGGCCGTACGGTCGGCGTCCGACGGTGAGGCGCTCATCGCGCCCAGCGTCACCGTCCGTCTGCTCCAGGCGTTCGCGGACCTGCCCGCCGGCCGGCCCGTGGCCCAGCCGGTCTCCCCCGTCACCGCCCGCGAGGAGCAGGTGCTCCTCGCCGTCGCTCGCGGGCTGACCAACACCGAGATCGCCGATGCACTGCACATCAGCCTCAGCACGGTGAAGACGCATCTGGCCAGCCTGATGGCCAAACTCGGCGCCCGCAACCGGGTCGAGATCGCGATGTGGGCCTACGAAACGCGCCGTATCCTCCCCGGAACCTGAGCCGGATGCCGGGCCGTGTCCCATGAGTCCCCGCCCGGACATCAGTGCACCGGCCGGCTCACGTCGGCTCCACGTGCCTCACCCGCCCCGGAGGGGAGCGCTCGGAGTCGACCGTGCCGATCTCCCACGTTCCGTCGCGGCAGGCGGGGAGCGACGCAGAAACGTTCAGCCTGTCTGGGGCGAGTGGGCAGCGGGGCATGAGTCCGTGGCCGGTCCGTGGTCCCACGGCGAAACGATGCACGCCTGTGGGCCCAGATGCCGGTCAAACCCGGCAGCGGCTCCCCGCGGCATCGCCTGAGTCGTCCTGGAGAGCGAGACGTGCGGTGATGCGTTTGCCGACGGGTTCGCGGTGTACCTGTAATTCTTCGGCGACCGCTGTCACGATCTCCAGTCCGTGCTGTCCCACCCGTGTGGGGTCGGCGGCCTGGACCACCGGCAGGACAGGATTGCTGTCGCAGACCGTCACCTCCACCGTCGCGTTCGTGACGGACAGTTCGAGCAGCACCGGTCCGGGGGCGTACTTGCGGGCGTTGGTGACCAGTTCGCTGACCACCAGCTGCGTGAGTTCCACCGCCCGGGCCGAGACGGCGACCCCGTGGCCGGTGTGGAGCCCGGTCAGGAAGCCGGCCGCGAGACGGCGGGCCTCGGTGAGGCCCGCCCCGCCGTCCCCGAACGCGGCGGACACGCGCCACGGCCCCGGGGCACAAGCCTGCGAGCGTGCAGGCATCGGCTGCGTCTGCGTCACCTCCCACCCCCCTTTCACACGTGCGCGCGTACCTCACGCCTGTCCGGGCAGGCACACTTGCACGCGCCCTCACCCGGCACCATGCTGAAGTCCCCGTAGGAAGCCATGCGACCGACGCCGGGATCGAGGGGAAGTGTGACAGACAACCACGGGGCTGCAGGACGGAACGGTCTGACGATCACTTCCGGCCGTACGGCCGGTGCCGCCGTCGTCACCGTACGCGGAGAGATCGACCACCACACCGCGGCGCCCCTGCGCCACGCACTCACCCTTCCTCAGGAGACGGGCGTCCGCCGGATCGTGGTGGACCTTGCCGGGGTGACCTTCATGGACTCCAGCGGCGTCAACCTCCTCATCGCCGCCCACAACGCCGCCCGCGACAGCGGCGGCTGGCTGCGCGTGGCCGGCCCGACCGAGGCCGTGCAGCGCACGATGCAGCTGGTCGGCCTCGACGAGATCATCGGCTGTCATTCCACCCTTGAGCAAGCCCTGAACGCCTGACCTGCACCGTTGCCGGTGGCGGGCTTTGCAACAGGGCCACAACGGTGGCATCACGAAGCGATGCCGGCCGGTGGCCGCCCGGGTCGGCCGTCGTTGAGCGCGGCATGACGGCAATCGACGAAAGCAGGACAACGCTCTTCACCGCCCGCCTCCCGGGCCGGGCGGACAGGGACGACGGCTGGTGCGGCTGGTGCGACGCCATGAACGGCTCCGATGCCCGGGCCGACACCCCCGCCGGTCATGACGACGCCCATGACCGCGCGGCCGGCAGACCCGGCCGGTGTGTGCGCCGGGTGGGCCGCATCCCCGTACGCACCGTCATGATGCTGGTGGCGATGCTCACCGTGGCCGCTGCACTCGCGGCCCGCGCTGCTGCCTGACCGGCCAGGCGTCCCGACCGCGGCCGGGACGCCTGGCCGCAGCCGGGAGGTCGCGTCAGGTTCCACGGCGGGCAGGACCGTACGGCCGAGCCGATGGCCCTGGTGACGCGGGGCCGGTCGCCTGCCCTGTCCCGTCGTCACCACCGGCGAACCAACCTGCGGGCAGCGGCTGTCCCGGCGGTCGATCGGCTCACGGCCAGGCGCGTTCATGCGGCAGAGCCGCCCCATCGCGTGAAGTGACGGCCACCGCAGCTTTGCTTGCCGGATCGGCAGTCGCACGAACGGTAGAAGGGTCGGACAACGCGCGGCGGAGCCTGACCCTCCAGATTGTGGTGACGCAATGACCGATGATCCCTGCTCGTCCCGCCCGCCTGCCGACGCCCTGCTGCACCCTGTCGACGTGGCAGGCGCTCGCATGGCGCCCCCCGGCGGCGATACGTACCGGCACAGGGCGCAGCAGGCGAACACACAGATCTCCGACGCGCTTTCGGCTGCGCGCCGGCTGCGCCGAGACGACCCCGCTTCACCATCGGGGAGACGAGGCCGCGGCGCGCCGGACCGCATGCCGCTTCGAACCTCTCGATGTGGAGCTCGCCGAGGCACGCACGCCATGGGCCCACCGAGACGGCGGCAGGTTCATCAGCGCTGCTTCGCGGCAGCCACCGGCCGCGGAACGGCGGCTGCCCCGACAGCGGTGCCGCGCGGTCACCGGGAGGCGGGCGTGTCGGCTCCCTCGGCTCCTTCGGCTGCAGAGCGCCGACGAGCCCGAGCTCGAGGGCCCGGCCGGGGAACTGGCTGCCCACGACGTCACCGCGGCCGCACTCGTGTCGGCGTCCTGGGCCGTACCCGCGCCCACTGCAGGCCATCCGCCAGGGCGGCAATGCCCGCGGGAGTCCGGGCCACGCCCAGGGTGCCCCGGAGGCCCGTGCCAGCGACACTGGTGATTACCTGCACAACGCTCCCAGTCGGCTGCATCAGGGCCCGCCTGGATCGGTACGGCGCAACACCACACCGGCGCCCGCCAGGGGCGTCGATGTCACCTCTGGCCCATGCTGTACGCCGGTCCCCTCGGTGCCGCACAGCCATACCGGGCCCGCGCCGGCCGAAGGCCGCTGTCGATCCCATGAGCGGAGGGTCCAAGATGTGCCGCTGGATCGCCTACTCGGGTACCCCTGTCCTGCTGAGCCGGGTCCTGTTCGAGCCGGCACACTCTTTGATCGACCAGAGCCTGCACTCCCGCATGGGAGTCGAGACGACCAATGGCGACGGCTTCGGTATCGGCTGGTACGCCCAGGAGGCGGCCGGTACTCCGGCTGTCCTGCGGGACGTGGGACCGGCTTGGAACAACCGCAATCTGCGGGAGGTCGCCCATCACGTTCGCTCGGGTCTGTTCTTCGCTCATATCAGGGCGGCGACCGGGACAGCCGTTCAGCAGTCCAACTGCCACCCTTTCCGCAGCGGCCGCTGGATGTGGATGCACAACGGGATGATCAACGGCTTCCGCCTCCTGCGGCGTGACCTCGCCCTGGCCGTCGATCCGGTGCTGTACCCCGACATCGAGGGTTCCACCGACTCCGAGCTCATGTTCTTCCTCGCCCTCACCTTCGGCCTCACCGAGGATCCGCCCGGTGCAGTGGCGCGCATGGCGGGCCTGATCGAGAGAACGGGGCAGGCGCACGACGTCCGGCACCCGCTCCAGATGACCGTCGCGGTCGCCGACGGCGAGCGCGTATGGGCCTTCCGTCACTCCAGCGAAGGCCGCTCGCGGTCGTTGTACTACAGCACCGAGGTGGAGACCCTGCGCGCACTCCATCCGGACGCCGAGTACCTGCGGGACATCTCCGACACGACACGCCTCGTCGTGTCCGAACCGCTGGGCGACCTCCCCGGCGCCTGGAACGAAGTACCGGAGAACAGTTTCGGCATCATCCAGCCGGGCCAGGACGTGCTCCACGCCTTCCGGCCCGACCTCCGGTGACCTGAGCCGGAGATTCACCGGCGGCAGGTGGCTGCTGTGTCGGGGATCTCGTCGGCGGTCTTGGTCCATGTGAAGGGTCTGGGGGTGCTCGTTCCGGTCGACGAGCCGGTTCCGGATGTCGCGTTCGAGGGCCTGGACGGAGCGGTGGACGCCGCGCTTGAGCTTCTTCCGGGTCAGCCCGGCGAAGCACCGCTCGACCAGGTGGAGCCAGGACGAACGCGTCGGTGTGAAGTGCAGACGGAAACGCGGGTGTGCCGGCAGCCACTTCTTGACGGCGGGTGTCTCGTGAGTGACGTGGTCGTGGCTGCGGCGTTCGGGGACGCCGGGCGTCATCGGCAGGACAGGCTGGGACCGGTCCAGGGCCTGGATCTGTGACTTCTCGTCCACGCACAGCACCAGGGCCTTCTCCGGCGGGCCGGGGCAGAGACCGACCGCATCACGGACCTTGTCGATGAACAACGGGTCCGTGGACAGCTTGAACGTCTCGCAGCGGTGCGGGGCCAGGGCGAAGGCACGCCAGGTCCTGGACACGGCCGACCGGGACATCCCGGTCGCCGCCGCCATCGACCGGGTCCACCAGTGCGTGGCGTTCGCCGGCTTCTCCCCGAGCGTCTTGACGATGACCCGTTCCGCATCGGCATCGGTGATCTTCCTGGGGACACCCGGCCCGGGCTCGTCGGACAGGCCGCCCGGACCGCGGTCGAGGAAGCGCCTTCGCCAGGTGCGGACCGCTCCGGAGCGATCTTCAGCCGACGTGAGACCTCCATGACGGAGTGCCTCTGGGCGCGCTCCGGAACGATCCGGGACCGCAATGCCGGAGCCTGGGCCGTCGACCGGCGACACACCCGTCACCGACAACGACGGGATCTTCGGGCCATGACGATTCATGCCGAACCAAGGCAGATCTCTGCATCGGGTCACTGGCGGCCCATGTGGAGCGGGCCTGCGGGCGGGCGACCTTGCACGACAGGCATGAGTCATGAGTGGTGTGGGCGAAGGAGAGCGGGGCAGCCGGTGGAGCAAAGGCACAGAGGGGTGCCACGCCAAGATGATTGGGAGACTGCGATGGTCATCGGCATTGTCCTTGCTGCCTGTGTGGTTCTGGCCGTGCTGGCCTTCCTGCTGCCGCGTCTGTCGCGGCACCCGCAGAACGGTGCCCAGCGCGGTCTCGGAGCCGGTTCGCGTGCCGGATCGAAGGCGCCCGGCGTCCTCGGCCGCCTGCTGAGCAAACCGTTCAGTTCCAGCTCACGGGCGATGGGCCGCAGCGGCGCCGCCGGACGTCGGGCCCGCGGCCGCATGCCGTTCTGAGCGCAGATCTGAGCACGGATGTCGGAGCACAGATGTCGGAGCACGGATGTCGGAGCACGAGGACATGGGCCCGCCGGACGACGAGGAGCCCGAGATCAAGGCTGCGCTCCTCGACGGCCTCAGCGTGGACCGGCGCCGCCCGGAGAGACCTGTACTGCTGGCCGCGGACGGCACTCCTGTGGAGACCTGGCGGGAGAACCATCCCTACGACAGCAGGATGAGCCGCCGGGAGTACGACAGGACCAAGCGAATTCTGCAGATCGAGCTGCTGAAGATGCAGCGCTGGGTGAAGGAGACCGGCCGGCGGATCGTCGTGCTCTTCGAGGGGCGCGACGCCGCGGGCAAGGGCGGCGCGATCCAGCGGTTCACCGAGCGGCTCAACCCTCGCGGCGCCCGCGTCGTCGCCCTGCAGAAGCCCACCGAGCACGAGCAGGGCCAGTGGTACTTCCAGCGCTACGTCGCCCATCTGCCCTCGCGCGGTGAGATCGTCTTCTTCGACCGCTCCTGGTACAACCGGGCCGGCGTCGAACGCGTGATGGGCTACTGCACCGAGGACGAGTACCGGACGTTCCTCGAGCAGGCCCCGCAGTTCGAGCAGATGCTGGCGAGGGACGGCATCCTGCTGGTGAAGTTCTGGTTCTCGGTCTCGCAGGCCGAGCAGCGGACCCGTTTCGCCATCCGCCAGGTCGACCCCGTACGCCGCTGGAAGCTCTCCCCGACCGACCTCGCCTCCCTCGACCGCTGGGACGACTACACCGCCGCCAAGGTCGACATGTTCCGCGCCACGGACACCGAGCACGCCCCCTGGACGGTGGTGAAGAGCAACGACAAGCGCAGAGGCCGCCTCGAAGCGATGCGCAGCCTGCTCGACCGCTGCGACTACCCGGCCAAGGATCCGGAGGCAGTGGGCAGGCCGGATCCATTGATCGTGGGCGCTGCCGACACCCTCCTGGAAGCCGGCGAGGAACCCACCGATCTCTCTCCCACCCCCCTGGCCGGGCCCGGGCAGGGCCCTGGCACACACCCGGCCCAGGCCGGCGGGACGACTGCCGGAGCCTTCGGGCACGCGCTGTCAGGCAGCGGGGAGCCGCGCCGGTCCCGGGACGGTGCCGAAGACTTCGTTGCGGGGGAAGGCGCTGATGTTCGTATCCCTTCCCTGAGGAGGCCGGGACCGGCCGGCCGCGACAGCTGCGGCTGAGGGACCATCGCTGCGCTCCTGCCCGGCGCGTCTCGCCGAAACGCTGCCGACTCCGGCTGAACGGGCCGAGGGAGCGGAGAGAAGGCTCTGGCCGGCGCCCTGGCCATTGCGCGTCAGGAGGCGTGGGCCGCCGCGCACAACTGGTCCGCGTACCGGACCTCACGCCCTGAGCACAGCGACAAGAGGCCAGGGTGTGCCCGTGTTCACGGGCGGCGGACGTATGGCGCTCCCGGTTACGCCGGCGGGTGAAGCGATACCTCATGCATTTCGCGGGCGTCGGCCCGCCGCCGTCTGCGTGGCTGCCTTGCCCTGGCCGATCCGGAGGGAGCCGGTACTGCCGAGCGGCAGGAACGCGACGATCTCCATGGCCCGGGCCGTCGGCAACGGGATACTGCGCAGTTCCTCTTCGGAAATGGGGATGACCTGCGCTTTCGTGAGTTCGTAGCCCTTGCCGGCCTTGCGGGCGTCCCGGCTCTGCGGCCCGGGGTGAGGCGTGATCGCACGAGAGGCAACTACGGACGTAGTGCAGCTGTCACCTCGGAGCGGGACCGGTGCCTGTGAAGTCGATGGTCCAGCGGCGTCCGTCGAAGCTGACGTTCCGCACGAGGACATCGCCACGACGCCCGTCGGCCAGTTCGATCGCCACGGGTCCGCCGGGGGCCAGCCCGAAGCCCTCCGGCGCCTCGGCCACCCTGAAGGACGAGCGGCCTTCCCACGTCCGCGGGCCGCTGCCGGACGCCTTCTCACGGAGCTGGACGTTCGGGATCAGCACGCCGTCGATCGTGGCTGGCCCGCGGTAGCTGATACGTCCGTTCATGACTCCATCATCCCGCCCGGCTGCGTCGAAGCCGCGGGTCCCGCCGTCACGGGACGAAGACGGCGGGACCCGGACGGGCCTTGGGTCAAGGCCCCTCCAGTCGCGCCGTGGAAAGGGTCGCCCTACGGTCTGAGCCGACAGGACCGGTGACAGTGCTCTTACCCGCGCGACGGTCGTGGGTTCAGCGTGACCGAGGAGCTTTCACCGGGAACCCATGGCGTCTTCGGCAGGCAGGCTCGAAAGCGCGGTGGGTTCGTCGCCTCTCCATACGAGGGCCGAGAACCGTGCAGGTTGCGGCAAGGAACCCAAGTTCCGTCCCCGCACCCGAGCTCAGCTGCGCGCCCGCCGAATCGCAGCAGCACGAACGGGTACTCCCCTCGCCGACCTGCTGGGACGCGCAGAGCTACAGGCATCCGACTGATCCGAGAAGGAGTCAGCGCCAAGCTCGAAGAGCGCCGGCGGACCGGTCGTCGAGGAGCTCCTGGGAGATAGCCACGCAGCGGCTTGCGGTGGTGTGGAACAGGTTGAAGACCGGGGCGAGATGGAGCGGGTCGGCGCCGGCGGCTGGTGCTTCGTGCAGTACCCGGTCGCCGGGGATGCCCCGACGGCGGCCTTCGCCGGACCTGCATCGACGTCCTGTGCGTCTGTCTTCAGCTGCCCTTCACCCCCGACCCCGGTGACGACCCCGCCCACCAGGAGGAACATCACCGCTCCCTTGCCTTCCGTCCGGTCCAGGCTGAGTGAAGGACGACTCCCCGGCTGCCGGCCGGATATCGAGCTGTGCGCGGTGGGCTGGGGGCAGCCGCGTGGCCTCCCGTGGGGAGCCGGGAGGTGCGGCGGGCCCTGCCGAAGAGCGGCGGCACGGCAGGGCCCGGCAATGGGGTCCGGTCCCGGGGGATCGGATCGGTACCCGCCCGCACACCATGCACCAGAAACCAGCCACAGGGATAGATCTTGGCCACAGATTCATCGGGTACCGCACCGACCCGACGCGAGCGCCGGCAGCGCAGAACGTCGACGAGCTTGCCGGGACCGAGGATCAGGGCGCCGCCCGGTGTTCCCACGCGGGTGAGCAGTGCGAGCGGGCACTCGGGTCCTGCACCGGCCGGCTGGGCGTCAAAGGAGATCCGGTCCCAGGGGCCGTCGATCGCCATGCCCGGCCGGAGAAACGCATACGGACGCATCAGCAGCCCAAGGGTGAAGGGGATCTCCCGTCGCCGGGGTGGACGGGGTAGCCCGTGCCGTCGAGGTGGCTGCCACAGGGGAATTCGCGAGAGGGCAGGCTGCGGTGCGGCACGCTCACGGTCAGATGCGGTCGCGGCAGCCAGCTCGTTTCAAGCGGGGGCATGGTGGTCGACTGCCCTTACGCGCACGACGGTCGGCGGCACCCCGACCCGGCAGATGTCGCCCGCTTTCAGTTGCTCGGGCGGTGGATCGGTCCGGAACAGTTCCGCCGCGGCCTCCGCTGCGGGGCGTCTGCCGCTGTCGACGGTGCGCGCGTCGGTGGTCGCCAGTCGCGCACTTGGGTCCGGAGCCTGACGAACGGCTCCCGGGGTTCCTGAGCCTGTAGTTCGCCGAGGTGGGCGACGGCGTCGAGGAGCCCGGTGGCGGAGCGGTCGAGCAGGAGCAGTCGGCGGGCCGGGGTCGCACGGGCGAGAGGCGGTCCGACCGACCCTGTCGTGTCCGCGCGCGCCGTGGGCCCACGGCGGCGCTGGGCCACGGTGGCGCTGGGCCCACGGCGGCGCCCTGCAGTCTCGACCGCGCGCGGGAGACGCGGCGCGGGTGGGGCGGCAGGGCGCGTACCCCCGAGGGCGGGAAGGAACGCCGTGTCAGCCGGCGTCGTACGGGACGGCCACGTCGAGCACCCAGGTGATGCCGAACCGGTCGGTCATCATGCCGAAGCCCGGCGTGTAGGCCGCGGGCCCGTACTCCTCGACGACGGTGGCGCCCTCCGACAGCTTCTTCCACAGCTCGCCGACCTGCTCCGCGGTCTCACCGCGAAGGGACATGAAGAACGGCTCGCGGGTCAGCGTCATGCCGTTCTCGCGGCGGGTGGTGCCGACCGGGCGGGCCTCGGCACCGGCCTGGCCGGGGATGTCGTACGCCATGATGCGGAACCCGTTCTCGGCGGTGACCTGGCCGAAGACGATCCTGTCGGCGTCGGGCAGGTCCTTCGGCATGCCGAAGTCGCCGTAGGTGACGGTGGTGAGCAGGCCGCCGAAGACGGACCGGTAGAACTCCAGGGCCTCACGGGCGTTGCCCCGGAAGTTGAGGTGGGCGGTGGTGGTGACGGTCATGACGACTCCTGCATGAATAAGCATGAATAAGCATGAGTAAGCGCGAACAAGGGCGGCGAACGGGTGCCCGGCCCGGCCGGCGTGCCGGACGAGGGTGAACCGGGGTGGCTTACGCGGCGGCGCTTGCACCCTGCACGCCGTCCCGACCGGTTCGGGAACGAGATTCGCAGCGAAAGGTGCCAGGTTGTGTCACCTACCTCGGGCAGACTCGGCGTCATGCCGAAGACCTCCGCCCGACTGCTGACTCTGCTGTCCCTGCTGCAGACGCGCCGCGACTGGCCCGGCAGCCTGCTGGCCGACCGTCTCGGCATCAGCCTGCGCACGGTACGCCGCGACGTCGACCGTCTCCGCGAGCTGGGCTACTCGATCGACGCGGTGAAGGGACCCGACGGCGGTTACCGGCTCGGCGCCGGCGCCGGACTGCCGCCGCTGCTGTTCGACAACGAGCAGGTCCTGGCGCTCACCGTCGCGCTGCGCATCGCCGCGTCCCGGCCGGACGACACCCTCGCCGAGCCCGCCGCCCGGGCACTGAACACCCTTCGCCAGGTCATGCCCTCCCGGCTGCGTCACCGCATCGACGCCCTGCAGGTCACCGCCGTCGATCCGCCCGCCACCCAGCCCTCCGCCGCGGTCGACGGCGACGTGCTGTCCGCGCTGAGCACCGCCGTCCACGCCCGCGAGGTCCTGCGCTTCGGCTACGCCCCCGATGCGGGAGGCGGCGGCAGCGGTGCAACCGGCGGAAGCCCTCGCCGTGTCGAACCCCATCACGTCGTCAGCTGGGGCGGGCGCTGGTACCTCGTGGCCTACGACCTCGACAGGCAGGACTGGCGCACCTTCCGCGCCGACCGGATCACCCCGCGAACCCCCACGGGCCCCGGGTTCACCCGGCGGAACCTTCCCGGCGGCGACGTCGCCACCCATGTCGTCGGCAGCTTCCGCGGATCCACCGACGACTCAGGGGACTGGCCCTGCCGGGGCACCGTGGTCCTCGACCTGGACGCCGCCGCGGTGGCCCCCTACCTCCGCGAGGGCCTCGTCGAGGAACTCGACGACGGCCGCTGTCGCCTCACCCTCGGATCATGGTCCTGGACCGGCCTCGCCTCGGCCCTCGCCCGGTACGACGCCGACATCGAGGTCGTCGGCCCACCGGAACTCACCGACGCGTTCGCCCGCCTCGGCAGCCGCTTCCTGCGCACCGCGGCCGGCTCCTCCGCCACGACGCCGTGAGCCTGGGCGGCGACCGGGCGTACCGCGCCGCGCACGCTCACCCCCACGGCCTCACGGCTCTGTCGATGCCGGGGAACGGATCACCGTACCTGGAGGTGCCGATGAGCGCGCAGCCCGAGGAAGGCCCCGCACCGCCGGCCCCGGCCGCCGCCCGTCTGCGCGCCCAGCTGCGCGACGACCGCCGCGCCGGCACCTGGGTGCCGGCCTTCGAGCGGGACTGGGCCAAAGCCCTGGAGGACTCCCGCCACACCTGCAGCCTCACGCCCCTGCACGACGTCGTCCGCACCCGGCAGGTACGCCTCGCCGCAGCCCCCGCCGTCGACGCCTACATCGACTCCGGCCGCGACGAGACCGGTTTCGTGGACCTGGCCGACGCCCTCGGCACCCGCCCGTGACCGATCCGCTGTGGGTGGTACGCCTGTCCCCGCAGGCCGCGAAGACACTCACCGAGCTACCCGAGCACGCCAGAGAGACGGTCCGTGACGTCCTGGACATCGTCTGGCTCGGATGACCGAGCACACACGGGTATGCCTCGCTGTGCCCCCGCCGGCCTCAGCCACGCTGCTGGTGGCGTGGAATCAGAGAAAGAACCGCCGACCGGTCGGCGCAGTGGAGCATCTGCCTGATCTATTTCCTGATGTGGCCGGATACCGTTCGTCGACCTCTGATCCTGCTCAATTCACGCTTCTCCTCATTCTGTGCATGCTGAACTCGAGTTCCTTGCGGGCTCGCCGTCCAGGGAGTGGCACGCACCTCACGCTCGCGCGCCTCGGCCGGCCCCATTGGTTGAGGCGCGCACGTCTCTGTCCGAGGAGGAAACGTATGCGTCCAGCCGCGCCCTTGCCGGTGCTTCTCCTTCTTCTGCTCCTGTCGTCGTGCACCGACCGCGACACCGAGGGCAGTGCCCACCCCACCCCCTCCGAGTCCCCGGCAACCCAAATGCCCTCCGTTTCCGCTTCCCCGAAGAGTCCCCAGGACTCTCTCGCCCTTCCTCAGCGGCCCAGCTTCCTCGTTCCTGTCACTCAGGGAAGTCGCAGCGAAGACCTACCAGCTTTCACGTCATCCGAAGACGTCTATGGCATTCACGCTCTGTGCACGGGCAAGGGCAGCGTGAGTATCCACTACGGCCCTCATGACGAGGATCCGAGCAAGGTCGAGTGCGGCACCCCGGTGACTGTCGGCCGCGTCCACACCGATCGCGGAAAGCGGCAGAACCTCTCCATGCAGGTCGACGGGTCCGGCATCCACTGGGCTGTAGCCGTAGTGGCCGGAACACACACCATGTGACCCACGACTCGATCGGCGAGGCACTCCGTTGAGTCTGTGCTCTTCGAGGCTCGCTCCAAGGTGGCTCCGCAAGGCCGTAAGGCCGCAAGGCGCAAGGCCGCAGAGCCGACTGCGCCGGCCACGACGGACCTCGTCCACCGCTTCGGGCACGACGGGCTCCGGGACGAGACCGCGGCCCGCACCCTCCTGGAAGCTTTCCTGCCCCGGCTGTTCCGGCACCACGAGGTCACCGGCCGGCACTGACGCCCGGACCCGGGAACCGATCCGATGTCACGAAGAGCGGGGCCGCTGTCCGGTACGGGGGCTGCGTACCGGACAGCGGAGGAGTGTCAGGCTTCGCGGGCGCCTTCGTACATGGCCTCGACCAGGCCGGCGTATGCGCGTTCGACGACGGGCCGCTTGACCTTCAGGCTCGGGGTGAGCTCGCCGTGCTCGACGTCGAGGTCACGGGGCAGGACGGTGAACTTCTTGATCGTCTGCCAGCGCTGGAGGCCGGAGTTGAGGCGCCCGACGAAGCCGTCGATGAGCGCGTGGACCTCCGGGGAGGTGACGACCTCGGCGTAGGGGCGGCCGGCCAGGCCGTTCGCGGCGGCCCAGGGCATGATCACGCTCTCGTCGAGCGCGATCAGGGCGGTGCAGTAGTTGCGGTCGCTGCCGATGACCAGGATGTTGCTGGCGAAGGGGCAGACGGCCTTGAAGCGGCCTTCGATCTCGGTGGGGGCCACGTACTTGCCGCCCGACGTCTTGAACAGGTCCTTCTTGCGGTCGGTGATCCGGATGTAGCCGTCTTCGTCGATCTCCCCGATGTCCCCCGTACGGAACCAGCCGTCGTTCTCCAGGACTTCGGCGGTCTTGTCGGGGAGGTTGTGGTAGCCGCGCATGATGCCCGGGCCGCGCAGGAGGATCTCGCCGTCCTCGGCGATGCGGACCTCGGTCCCGGGCAGGGGCCGGCCGACGGTGCCCACCCGGCTGTCGTCGGCCGGGTTGACGGTGCAGGCCGCGCTCGTCTCGGTGAGCCCATAGCCCTCCAGCACGGGGACGCCGGCACCGGCGAAGAAGTAGCCGATGTCGGGGGCGAGCGAGGCGCTGCCCGAGGCGCTGCCGCGCAGCCGGCCGCCGAAGGCCGCGCGGATTTTGCCGTAGACCAGTCTGTCGGCGATGGCGTGCTGGACGGTGAGGGACATCGGGACCGTGCGCCGGCCGGTGGCGGCCATCTGCTCCTGGCCGGTCCTGGCGTAGTTGCGGGCCACCTTCGACGCCCACTGGAAGATCTTGTACTTGGCTCCGCCCTCGGCGCGTGCCTTGGCGGCTATGCCGTTGTAGACCTTCTCGAAGACCCGCGGCGCGGACGCCATGATGGTGGGCCGGACGACCGGCAGATTCGTGATGATGCGGTCGATCCGGCCGTCCACGGCCATGACGTGCCCGGACCGGACCTGGCCGGCGATCAGGGCCTTTCCGAAGACGTGGGAGAGCGGCAGCCACAGGAACTGCACGTCGTCGGGGAGCACGAGGCCCGTCGACTCCTGGGCGATGCCCTGGTACGACCAGCAGTCGTGCACGAGCCGCACGCCCTTCGGGCGGCCGGTCGTGCCGGAGGTGTAGATCAGCGTGGCGAGCTGCTCGGGGCCTATGCCCCGGACCGTCGTCTCGACGGCGTCGGGGTGCTTCGCGAGGTACTCGGTGCCGCGCCGCTCCAGCTCGGCGAGGGTCAGCACTTCCAGTCCCTCGACCCCAGCCGCATCGGACGCGGGGTCGAGGAGGACCGCGTGGCCGAGGTCCGGCAGCTCGCTCTTGTGCGCGGCGACCTTGGCCAGCTGCTCGGCGTTCTCCACGAAGATCGCACGACTGCCGGAGTCGGCCAGGATGTACGCCGTCTCCTCGCCGTTGGTGCTGGGGTAGACGGCCGTCGCCGCCGCGCCCGCACACATGACGCCCATGTCGGCGAGGATCCACTCGACCCGCGTCGACGAGGAGATCGCCACCCGCTCCTCGGTCTGCAGGCCCAGGGAGAGCAGACCGGCCGCGACCGCCTTCACCCGCTGTGCCGTCTGCGCCCACGTCAGCGAACGCCATTCCTCGCTGCTGCCGTCGACCGCTGCGGGATACCGGTACGCCTCCCGATCGGGGGTGGCCTCGACCCGTGACAGGAACAGGTGTGCCACGGAATGCGGGCGGCTTTCGAGAAGGGACTGCTCTGAACTCATTTGTCGGCCTCCGGGCACGAGGGCACCCATTACAGATTGGTTGACTGGCAAGTAACTTGGGGGCAGTGCCGAGGCTAGGGCGTAAATCCCAGGCTGTGTAGAGGCGTTGCATCACGAATTCGCTTCCCGGCTTGCGGTGCCGCAGGCACACCAGGACCGGAAAACCAGGTGTGAAGGCACCACCCGAACCCGGTTTCACGTCTCACGATTTTCGTCGGCGTGCTCCACGGAAATCGCCGGCGAGCTCAGGACGAGAGCGCACCGGCGATCCGCGGCGGCCTCGACACCACCGCGATCGCCGGATCCGGCAAAGGACAGGAGACGCCGAAGCGTACGTGGGTCAGGCGGCCGGGAGGTGACACGGATCATGCGTGACGGGCTTGAACCCGGACCTGACACCAGGTTCTAGCCTCTGCCCATGCCCACCACGCAACGGACCGCACCGGCCCTGATGAGCAGCGGCTCCCTGGCCCGATCCGCCGGCCTCACGGTCGACACCCTGCGCCACTACGAGCGCATCGGTCTCCTGGCCCCGCCGGTCAGAACCAGCGGAGACCACCGCCGCTACCCCCCAGAGGCCCTGGAACGCCTCACGTTCATCCGGATAGGGCAACGGCTCGGCCTGCGTCTGGAGGAGATCAAGGCACTCCTCGACGCCTGCGACGACACCACCGACTGCCCGGTGGGCACCACCGAACGCGTCCTACGCCAGCGCATCGCCGAGGTCGACGAACAGATCCGGCAGATGACGGCCCTGCGCGGCCGACTGATGCTCGCCGTCAGCCGGATCGAGACCCACGGCGACGACATCACCACGATCCTCGACGAACCCCCACCACCGCTGCCACAGCCCCCCGCCGCCCCGCGACAAAGGAACTGAAACCATGATCACGCCAGACGCGCACACCCCCACCCGAGCCTACGACCGTGCCGGACTCGTCGGCGCGGCCATGACGCTCGGCTGCGCCATCGCCTTCCAGGTGCTGTCCCTCACCCACCCGGACGTCCACCTGCAGCCCACGGACCTGCCCCTGTCCGCGGCTGACTTCCTGCGGCCCCTCACGCGCGAGCCGCACGCGATGATGCTCTGGATGGCCTTCGACTTCCTCTTCGTCCTCAGCTACATCGCCATGTTCGTCGGTGCCGTCCGTCTCACCCGCGCGCCGGTCCTCGCGGCCGTCAGTCTCGGTGCGATCCTCACCGCTGGAGCGCTCGACGCCGTCGAGAACGCTCTGCTGGTGACCTACGCGGCCCAGTCGAGCATCGGCGCTCCGGTCGACGGCATACCCATGTCGGCGTTGTACGTCATCGCGGGCCTCAAGACCGCAGCCGCGATGACCGCAGCCGGCTTCCTCGCCCTGGCCCTGCCGACGACGACCCGGGTGCACCGTGCCATGGCCGCCGCGGCGGCCGCGTTCGTCCTCGTCAACGCAGCCGGAACGGCGCTCCCCGCACTGGGACCCGTGGAGCCTCTGCCGATCGCGGTCCTCACCGTCCTTCTGCTGGTCACCTTCCGCGCCCGTCTGCGCGCCACACGTTCGGCTGCCGCTCCATCGCCGCTGGCCGTCTAGTGCCGAGTTCCTCTTCAGCTGGGTATATGTGCTGCCGGCGGGGCGATTCAGGTGCTCGGGGGCGGGCGCGGGCGTGTAGAGCGCCGCGTGATCTGGTGCTGCGAGCGCGGATGGTCGAGCTGAGCTGGTCGGGGCAGCGGGTGCCGGCCATCGCGGATGAACTGAGATGCAGCCCGAAGACGGTCCGCTGCCGGCTGCACCGCTTCAACCGTGCGGGTCTGGACGGCTTGGACGATCTGGGGGACAGGGCCACAAGCGTCGGATCACCGAGGCCGAGCCTTCAAGGATCGTTGGCCTGGTCAGGCAGCCGCCCCCGCCCCCGCCCCCGGGCCGGTGACGGTGCAGGCGGACAGCGAGCCGGCTGCGGATGAGGAGGCAGGGCCGCCTGAATGGACCCTGGACACACTGGCCGCCCAGGCCCGGAGACCGGGCATCGACGTCGGCCGCAGCCAGGTCCGGCGGATCCTGCCGGCCGAGAGAGTGCGCCGGCGCCGCACCCGGTCCTGAACCCGCTCGAAGGATGCGGAGTTTGAGGGAACAGGATCCGGGCGGCTTCGGCGACCGCCCCTTCGGCAACTGGCACGGGCCCGACGCCGGTCAGCGCCCGGTGCGGGTCGGCGCCGATGCCTGAAGGCGGAAGGGCGAGTGATACCCCGGCTGATCTGGTGGTTGAGAGCCCGGCCACCGGGCCGGGCTCTCCGTCATAGGGGAAGCGAGTCCCACGGGTGCGGGACCCGTCTCGATCCCCGTCCCAAAGCGCCGGTCAGAGGTCGAAGCCCAGTTCACCGCCCTGCGCCACTTCACGCTCGACGGCAGTGACCACGCCGGCCACAAGAAGCAGGGCGGCATGATCCGCCGCTGCATCATCTGGCGGAACAAGCACGTCCAGGCCCACCGCCTATGCGCGGTCGTCAGCAGGGCGAACGTCGCCCGAGGCGGCAGCACCTCGGCGGAACAAGGCGGTCCACAGGAACGTCACGCCGAACAGTGCTGACTCAGGGGGCTCCTCCCGCATCCGGCGCAGTTCCACCTCAACCAGGTCGGAGAAGATCCAGCGCAGCGATTCGGGAGTGTAGGCGAGGCCACCCTGCAAGTCGCGTTCACGGTAAAGGTCCGCGTCCGTGAGTTCCGACCCCATTCCCCCCTCGTCGGCGGCGAAGCTGGTGAGGGCGAGGTGACCGCCAGGAGCGAGGACCCGGTCGAGGAGCGCCAGGTAGCTGACCCGGCGGTGCGGCGGCAGGTGGTGAAAGCACCCTGAGTCGACGACCAGGTCGTACGGGCCGCTCAACTCGGCAACGGGAAGCGCGAAAGCGTCGCCGCACAGGAAGCGGACGTCGACACCAGCCTCCTGAGCCCGCTCCTCGCCCCAGGCGACGGCCACCGGGGAGAGGTCGACGGCGTCCACCTGGAAGCCGTGCGCAGCGAGGTGGAGCGCGTTGCGGCCGGGGCCGCATCCCATGTCCAGGGCCCGGCCGGGAGCGATCAGGCCCTGGTCGAGGTAGGCGGCCAGGTTCTCGTCCGGCTTCGACACGAAGAACGGGACCGGCCTTGACCGGTCGGCATAGAAGCGGTCCCAGAAGTCCTTGCCGCCGCCCGTCGCCAGGCGGCCGGCCTCGGATCCAGATGCGAAGAACCCGTCCAAGAGCGCGAGAACGTCCTCGACAGTGCGTACGGTCCGGTCCATCCGCCCCCCTTTCGACCGACGTCGATCATAGGAGCGAGGAAGGTGAAAGGCCAGGTCAGACCGTGCATGGCGATGGCCGGCGCGGGCTGCTGCGAGCCCCGGAAGCCACCGCTGGACAACCCGCTCCGGACCCCGGCCCTGAGTCCGCCCAGCCTGTCGTCGGAGGCCGGAACGGGACCGTCCTCGGCTACTGCAGGCAGATTCTTTCGACGAGTTCTCCAGCGTGCTACAGAACGAACGTCGTCTGATGCGGCACCAGTCTTCCGAATCGGGAATTCTGTTCAGATGTGCAATTTTGTCTGGTGGCGCGTACTGGGCGGCCGAAGGCCGAGTTGATCCTGTCGGATGCGGAGCGGACTGCGCTGGAGGGATGGGTGCGGCGCCGTTCCACGCCGCAGGCATGGGCGCTGCGCTGCCGGATCATCCTGGCCTGCGCGAGCGGCGCGTCGAGCAAGGACGTGGCCGTGCACCTGGTGCTGGACCACTGCGCCACCCACAAGACTCCGGCGATCAAGACCTGGCTGGTGGCCCGTCCCGGCTTCCACCTGCACTTCACGCCCACCGGATCGTCGTGGCTGGACCTGGTCGAGCGGTGGTTCGCCGAGCTGACGGACAAGCAGATACGGCGAGGAGTCCACAAGAGCGTCCAGGCGCTGGAGAAGGACATTCGTACCTGGACCGCGGCGTGGAACACCGATCCCAAGCCCTATGCGTGGACCAGGACCGCGGACGAGATTCTCGAACGCCTCGCCGGCTGTCTGAACAGAATTCCTGACTCGGAGGACCAGCGACCGCGTGAGGTCAGCGGGGCGGACGGATCGGTTCCGTGGGTGAGGCACGCGGTGCTGTCCGACTGGCGAGGAGTCTGAGGCGGTCCTCCGAGGGGGGTGCCCGGCTCCATGACGAGCCAGGGACCTACCGGCGGCCGTCCTCTGGCAGCAACGGAGCGAGTGCGGAGGTGTCGAGGACCTGCTCGGGCGGCGGCGGGGTGGTGTCGACGGGCTCGCCGTGGTCGGTGAAGGTGAGGTCCATCGCCTCGTCGCCGCCCGTGACGGTGATTCTCAACGGGTAGGGCCTGCCTTCCTTGGCGATGTAGACGGTCGTCGTGTCGGTCGACGTCCTCTCGGCCAGCACGGCGACCGGACGGCCGTCCACCGTGGTGTCGGCCTGCCGGGTGAGCGTCCCGCCGGAGGCCCCGTCCAGGGCCTGGAGCCGGGTGTGGAAGACGTCGCACAGGCCGCCCCACATCTTCGCCATGGACCTGGGCGGCTTGATCCAGTGCCCTTCGAACCGGGCGACCAGTTCCTCGGCCTCTTCGGCGGTCGTTCCGCGGCTGAAGGTGGTACGCCAGAAGTCCTCCGCGGCCTCGATGTGGACGAGTTCGCCCTTCCTGATGATGTGCACGGGGCCGGTGGAACCGCCGTCGAACGTGCCGTTGCAGGAGCCGTCGACGTCCGTGGCCATGTCGACCCGCACCTGCCGCCCGTCGCCGCTGAGCTGCCCGGTCCAGCGCATGCTCGAGGCGTCCTTCATCGCCTTCCTGGCCTCTTCGTCGATCTGCGCGGCCGTCATGGCGTCGAAGGGCAGCGACGGTTCCGCCGTTCCCCCGCCGGTCGGCGAGGCGCCCTTCTCGTCGGCCGCCGTTCCGTCCGGGCCGCAGCCGGTGACGACGGTGACGACGACGGCGCACAGCGCTGTGGCGGCCAGGCCGCCCATGTGGTGCTTCACGTAAGGGTTCCCCTCCCCTGTCGGACCCGCCCGACTGTATGCGGTCGGGGAGCGGGGATGTGCGGGCGGGCCCGGTCCGTGCGCGGCCGCCGCCCGACGCCGTCTCGTACACATCGGTGGGCTTCTTTCTCTCCTCGCAGGGCGCGGGTGTACGTCTCATCGCCGGCCGGCGGGGACGAACCGTTGTCACGGTCGACCGCTTCGTGCCGATGGGCGGCGACGGGGGACCGATCCCCAGGAGTGGGACTGCGGCGCGTGGCACGAGCCCACGACGGGTGTCGAACCGGCCATGAACGGCTGCGGCACCCGCAGGGGGCGTCGAGCCCTGCCTGGCGCCCCCGCGCGGTTTCTTCTCCCCGCATCGACGAGCCCGGCCGGTCGACGTGGGCCACGGTCGCGGGCACTCCCTCCGGGCTGGGATCGTCTCCGCCCCGATGGAGTCCTTTCGGTCCCGTGGTGCGGTGAGGAGCACGGCTTGTGAGCCGCCGGGGTGCAGGGCGTCGCTTCGGGCGGGTTGCTCGGGCTGTCGGTGGCTCAGCCGTCGAAGTCGGTCCAGGGGATGCCGAGTTGCCCCAGCGGCCGGAGAGCGCTGCGGTGTACCGCGCCGACCCACGCCGTGGTGTTCCCGTGCCACTGGTCCGTCGTCTCAGCGATCACGCCGGGTGCGACGTAGAAGCGTGTGGAGTCGTTCGGCCAGCGCCAGGGTTCCCACGGCACCGGAGTCAGTGCGGCTGTCAGCGTGGCGACATGCTCGGCGGCCAGATCGGCGCGCAGAGCGTTGTAGGGGGCGTTCATCATGGTCTCGTACAGGGCGAACTGGAGCAGGAAGCCGCTCAGCGGCTGATGTTCCCGGCGCAGCTCGTACCCGTCCTGGTCGATCCATACGTCAGGGTCGGGGCGCGATGGATCGAACAGCCAGGTGAATCCGCCTTGGTTCTCGTCTCCGAAGGCGATCAGGCCGTCGTGCTTCTCCCGCCACGCGTGCGGGGGCCGCAGGCGGTTCTGAACGCCGGTCAGGGAGGGCCGGTGCCGGGCCAGGCGGTGGAACACGGCAAGCGGCCGGGGGACTTCCCATGGGGCTGCCGCGAACGTGCCGAGGTCCTGGTGGGTCTCGGGGATCCAGCCTTCGACGAACTGCGTCAGCGCTTCGAGCGGCCTGGTGGTCATGTGCGTGAGCCAGTCCAGATTCGGCAAGGTTTCGGGTTCGGCAGGCGGCCTGACCCGGTTCAGGAGTTCCGGAGTCAGTTCCGGCTCTATCGTCAGGGCCGCGTGGTCCAGGCATCCGTCCGTGTATCCGGCCTGCCCCGGCTTGCCGATTCCCAGGTATACGCAGCCCTCGGGCAGCCTGGTCAGCAGGTGGACCGGTCGCGTGTCCGGGCGCTGGTTCCAGCTCCATTCGGGAGAGTCCGGGGGATGTCCGAACAGGCGGACGCCGACGTCGTCAGCGAGTGGTCCGTGAAGATGGAACCGGCGGCTGTTCCATACGCCGCTCACGTCGGGCCCGTCCTGCGGGTCCGCGATGATCACGACCGCGGAGTCGCCGAGCAGGACGCAGGCGCCCTCGGTCTCGCAGCCGACGACGTTGTCGCCGGCCAGGCGTGTCGCAGCGCCCTCCGTGAGGAGATCATTCGGGTTCACGGGCATGCGAGGGACCCTATCGCCGCCGGGGACTCCTCGGCTGACCGGGCAACATCAAAAGAGCCGGGCCCGATGTGTGCGGTGCCGCGGTGCACCCCAGCACGCTCCGCCGGTTGCAACGCCTCGGCGGTTCGGCAGGTGTGGCGATCTTCGGGAGGTCATGGCGGGCCGAGGACGGCAGTCCCGCCGACGTGAGGTGAAACCACGGGGCAAGGGGGGTGGTTCAGCAGAGTCCGCAGTCGCAGTCCTCCGGGTGCTCCTCTGCGTCACTCGGACCCTCGTCGGCCACCGGTTCGTCATCCGCCAGTGCTTCTCCTGCCGTCCGCGCGGGGCGATCCGACCGCCCCGGCCCCCAACCGCGAAGGAGGGGAGCGCCATCGTGGCACTCTGCTGGTTCCGCCGTGCTGACGGGAGGCCGACGCACGGATCCGTGCCGCGCGCAGCGGTGCCGCCCGCGTGAGCCTGCTCGGGCGGGGTGGCAGCGGTGGTCGCTGATCTCCACGTGCGGCTCGAAGCCGGTGGGCTCCCTCCCCGGCATGCGGGCAGGGAGCCGCGGGCGTTCTCGGCCTCGCCCGCGGGCCGGCGAAGCGTGCTGCCCGGGCGGTGGTGTCAGGCCCTGGGCACGGTGATGCTGCGGGTCTCGGAGTACGGCGAGTGCTCGTTGTCGCCGAAGTCCGCGCGTGCCCGGTACTCGTAGGTGCGGCCGTCGGAGGGCAGCCGTTCGCACATGACGGCCGTGGTGATCTCGGAGTCCTGGCGGGGGGAGATGTTCATGTCCCACTTCCAGGTGCTCGTGCCGAGCTCGCGGCGCTCGATGTCGAAGGAGATGTAGTCGTGCAGCACACGGGGCATGCCGTCGGTGACGGTCACCTGCACACCGCTCGGGCAGTGGTCCAGTGACAGGGAGACCGGCTGGACCGGGATGTAGCCGTCGGGGAGGGGCAGCGCCACCTCGTTGTCGGCGTCGGGGTCGAGCCCGGCCGGGCTGAGGGTGGTGGTGCCCGCGGTGTTGGTGGCCAGCACGCGGTAGTGACGGACCTGCCCGTCGGCGGGCACGGGGTCCGTCAGCCAGACGTCCTCCGTGGTCGTGCCCAGCGGGACCCAGGCGTGGCCGCCGTCCACCTTCTCGTGGGCCAGGACCGTGTAGTGGTCCAGGTGCGGTTCATAGCTCTTGGCCCACCTGAGCTTGACCTTGCCGGTCGTCTGGTCGTAGCTGCCTCTCACCCGCTCCACTGCCGGCAACGGGGAGATGCGTTTGTCCATGCCGCCCGACATGTTGCCCGCCCTGTCCACGGCACGGACCTCGTAGACGAAGGGGGTCCGGTCGTCGGGGTTCGGGTTCGTCTGCGTGACACGGTCGACGGAGCTGGAGCCGACCTTGGTCCAGGTGTAGACGCCGACGGGCCTGCGGTACAGGGCGTACTCCGCCAGGTCCATCTCGGTGTTGGACATCCCCGAGGCAGTGGTCTTGCGGGTCCTGGGATCGTAGGACCAGTCGGCATAGGGTATTTGCGGCCGGGTCTTGTCGATCTTCGGTGAGGTCCGGGGAACGTAGGCGAACTTGGCCTTGGCCGCGCCACTCCAGTTCGCATAGTCCACGCGGATGGTGCTGTGGCCCCCGATGGTGAGGTTCACGACCCCGGGGCGGGCGGTGTCCCCGGTGTTCTTCCACAGGTCGATCTTGCGGACGCCGTCCACGTAGACCCGGACCCCGTCGGTGGCGGAGACGGCGAGGGTGAAGGGGCCGCCGGAGCCGAAGTCGCGGGTCATCTCCCAGCGGACACCGAAGTCGTCCGACGGCATGCCGGCGACCGGGCTGCCCGGCCAGCTCTGGTCGATGACGCCGTCGCAGTCGGTCCTCACCGGCGTGCCGGAGAACGAGGTGTTCTTGTAGAACGTCCGCTTGAACGTGTTCCGCGGACAGCTGTCGTCGGCAGCCGCAGCGTGCGGCGCAGTGGCAAGCTGGCTGCCCAGCAGGAGTGTTGCGGCCATGGCCCCGCCACCGGCCCGGGCAGCGATTCTCTTCCGTTGCATGAGTACCTTTCACGCTGTGCGAACGGGACGTACAGCGTGAAGACCACTGACACAGGGACAAGGTTGCATGGTGCACCGGGAAACGTGAGGTGACCGCAAGGTGTGAAGGACCGTGCGAGCAGGGGCCGTTGCCGGTCCCTGGGGGCGATGAGGCCGCGGCTCTGGTGTCACACCGTGAACCGCGTCGCACTGTGCGGTGCGGGAACCAACGGGCCTCTTCACCGTCCCGAGCACGTCTCCCGCCTCTACCCCCACCCCCTTGCGGGATGCAGCGGAACGCGAGGGCAGTTCGTGGTCACCAGGGGACGATGCCGTCGTCCTCGAAGAACGAACCGCTCGGGCCGCCGTCGGGCAGGGTGGCGAGCCGGATCGCTGTGGCCGCGCCCTGTTCGGGGGTGCGGGATCCGTGGAAGCCCGTGAAGTCGGTGGCGACCAGGCCCGGGCAGGCGGCGTTGATCAGGATGTTCGTACCGGTGAACTGCCGGGCGTACTGGACGGTGAGGGCGTTGAGGAACGACTTCGACGGCGCGTAGGCCGCCATGATCGGGCCGATCTCGGTGTCGGGGTCCGCCTGCCGGGCCAGGGAGCCGACGCTGCTGGAGACGTTGACGATGCGTGGCGAGGCCGAGCGCCGCAGCAGCGGCAGCATCGCGTTGGTCACCCGGACGACACCCATGACGTTGGTGTCCACGACCGTGCGGAACACCTCCAGGTCGAGCGCGGTCGGGTCCTGCTCCCACCCCGGGCCCGTCTCGCCCGAGATGCCGGCGTTGTTGACCAGGACGTCCAGGTGTCCCGCCTGCCGTTCGACCAGTTCCGCGGCATCGGTGACGCTGCGGTCGTCGGTCACGTCCAGCGGTACCCCGAACGCGTCCACGCCGAGGGCGCGCAGTTTTCCGACGGCGGTTTCGCGTCGGGTCTCGTCGCGGGCTCCCACGCCCACGCGGTACCCGAGGCCGCCCAGCCCGGCCGCGATCTCGTAGCCGATGCCCTTGTTCGCGCCGGTCACCAGCGCGATCATCGTTTCGCTCATGCCGATGATGGTGGCTCGCGGACGAGTGGCGCGGCCAACACCGATACGGTGTCCTGTCATACCCGCCGGGTATCACCGCGTATGCTGCGGCCATGGACACCCTGGAGACCCGCGAGTTGAGGTACTTCGTGGCGGTCGCCGAAGAACTGCACTTCGGGCGTGCCGCCGAGCGCCTCGGCATGGCCCAGCCGCCGCTGTCGCGGGCGATCCAGCAGCTCGAACGGCGCCTCGGGGTCTGCCTGCTGCAGCGCAACCGCCGTGGTGTCCGCCTGACCGGTGCCGGAGAGGTGCTGCTGCACGAGGGCCGGGCGGCCCTCGACGCGACCGCCGCCGCCGCTCGCCGAACCCGGCGCGCCGGCGGTGCCGACAGCCCCGGCGGCCCCCGCGGTCGACTGGTCCTCGCGGTGAAGGCCGCCGCGTCCCACGAACTGCTGCGCAAGCTCCTCGACGCCTACGCGGCCGAGCCCGACAGCGCCGAGATCGAGGTGCTGCCGTGCGGCATCTGCGAGCAGGAAGAGCTGCTGCGCGACGGACGCGCCGATGTCGCGCTCATGCACACGCCGTGGAACTCCCTCGCCGGGTTCGACAGCGAGGCCCTGACGACCGAGGGACAGGTCGCCGTCCTGCCTGCCGGGCACCCCCTCGCAGCCCGCGCGACCTTGTCCCTGGCCGATGTCAGGGACGTCCCCGATCTGCCGCTCGCCCGCTGGCCCACCCGCGGTACCTACGCACCCGGCCCGGGCCCCGAGATCCACAACCAGACGCAACTGGCCCAGCTGATCGCCCTCGGACGCACCGTGGCGATCGTCCCCGACTCCGCCCGCTCCTGGCTGTGGGCCGAGCACACGGCCGTCCCCCTGACCGACGCGCCGTCCGTCGTGACCCACATCGTCTGGCCCGCGCACAGCCGCTCCCTCGCCCTGGCCGGCCTGGTCCGCACGGCTGCACGGCTGTGACCCGACTCAACGGCTTCCTTGTCCAGATGAGGTCTGTACCGGCGAGGGCTTCGATGATCCCGTGCTGCCGCGCTGCGGTCAGGTCGTGCGTCGATCCGGGCCGGGCCGTGAGGCCCGGAGCAGCCGTCCGACCGGATCGGTGAGGACTTGGATGTTCATGCCGTGACGTGTGTGTTTGCCGGAGCGGTACGGGGTGTCGGCGGCGATGTCCCCCAGCCTTCGGCCGGGAGGTGCCCCCGGTCGGTCGGCAGGAGGGTGCCGCCGAGGATGACGAACGCTCTCTCCTGGATCGTCGTCATCGCCTCGGCCGGGGACGGAGCGAGGGCGGCCAGGACGCCGACGACTTCGCGTATGCAGCGGAACACGGTCGCGATCCCGATGCCGAACCCGGCAGCGAGTTGAGCGTAGGTGTCCTCGCACCGCAGGTGAGCCGGTGCGAGGAGGGCCTGACGCCCGGCTGGCGGGCGCCGCCACCGCGTCCCGGTCTCCGCCTGCCCGGCCGACAGCTGTCCGGCCGGGAACCGAAGGGTTCGGCTCGACAGATCGATCGAGGACGGGTAGACAAGCACGTGAAGCTCCTGGCGGACATGGGTGATCTTGGTCGAGAACCCGGCCACCAGGAGCTTCGCCGTTGCGCAGGTGTGTCCGACTCGCGGTCGGCACCGCCAGGTCGGAAAAGGCTCACTGACGCACACCGCAAGTGCGCCCGGGGCCGGTCGCAGGGCCGGCCCCGGGCCGTGCCACACCGGAGAACGGAGACACGCAGTGAGTTCCGGCGGGATCACATGGATGGCCGACGAGGACATCTCCTGGCTCGGCCACTGCATCAAGCTGGCCCGGGGCCTGAGCGGCGAACAGCTCGCCGCCCGTCTCGCCGCCGGCGGCGGCCCCGTGCCGGTCCGGGCCACCACCGGGCCGCAGGCCGAAGAGCTCGTCGACAGGCTCGACGCCGAGCGCGGCGACACCGACAGCATCGCCGTCCGCTACGGAGACCACGCCGGCCTGGGCTTCGCCGTCGCCTACGGTCACTGGCCCTCCGTCCTCGGGCCCGCGTACCACGACGGGACGTCCCGGGACGGGGTCCACGTCTTCGAGTTCTACTACGAGAAGCAGAATCCGAAGGCCCCACCGCCCGTATTCGCCTACTTCCACGACGACCACTACGTGTGCGGCTTCGACATGTACATGCACACCTGGTCGCGGGAGATCACCGGCCCCGGCGCCGACCTCGTCCGCGCCGACGTCTTCGCGGCCAAAATCCCGGAGGAAAGGAAGCGGGACACGGCGCACCGTGCCTCTCTCGCCGTGCTGGAGCAGCGCTTCGAACTGGCGCTGCCGCGTGACCTGATCCTCGGCGCGTCACTGCCCACTGCGCTCGTCAGAGGACAGCAGCCGCGATGAGCCGCCCCCGTGATCGCAGGCGGCCCCACAGCGCCCCGGCCGGCTCGGGACGCGCCCACGAGCCCATGGTCCAGGTGCTTGAGAAGCCCTCGGCCGGCTCTGTTCATGAGAGACGGCGCCGTAAAGCGTCAGGAAGATGCCTCGGGTCAAGACCCGCGTTCTTGACATCCTCTCCCCCCTGAAGGGGGGAGATTCCCGCCTACCGCGCCGTTGAAGGCTGCGGTGTCGAGTGGGTTCCTGCTTCGCTGCGCGGTGCCGGGACGAGTCCCGGTCTTACCTGCGCTCCACAGGCTGACACCGCCAGTCCGGCGGCCTTGGCGACGTTGACCGCCGCGTTGATGTCCCGGTCCAGGACCGCCCCGCACGCCCCGCACGTCCACACGCGGACGC
>NZ_JBIVOX010000023.1:0-117927 GCF_044754345.1 Streptomyces sp. NPDC093094
CCCGACGCCGCCATCCCGTTCCGTGACATGCAGGAACGCATGCTGTTCTCCGAGGCTCTGGACACCGTCCGCCTCCTGGAGGAGGGCGTGCTGACCTCCGTCGCCGACGCCAACATCGGCTCCATCCTGGGCATCGGCTTCCCCGCGTGGACGGGCGGCGTGCTCCAGTACGTCAACGGCTACGACGGCGGCCTGCCCGGCTTCGTGGCCCGCGCGCGGGAACTCGCCGCACGCTACGGCGACCGCTTCACCCCGCCCGCGCTGCTCGTCGAGAAGGCCGAGCGGGGGGAGACCTTCACCGACGCGCGCTGACGCGACACACCACCGCGGCCCCGGTGACCGTCCTGCCGGGGCCGCGGTGCATCAACTCCGTAATAGGGCTGGAACAGGACGGTACGACCTCTTGCCGCGAGAAGGACAAAGGCCAACTCTGGGGCCACAATCCATCGCGCGCCCTGGGGGGCCGTCATGTCGCATCAGCACCCCGCCATGCGAAGACTCACCGCCGTCCTCGCCGTCTGCGTCCTGAGCCCGGCCGCCGTTCTGGTGGCCGCCCCCGCCGCCTCTGCCGAACCGGCCACCCCCGTCACCTATCCGGCGGGCACGACCGCGACCCGCTACTCCGGCCTCGCCTTCGACGCGTGCACGGCCCAGCCGTTGAACTCGATCAAGGCTTGGAACGCCTCGCCGTACCGCGCCGTCGGCGTCTACGTCTCCGGCGCCAACCGCACTTGCCGGCAGCCCGAGCTGACGCCCGCCTGGGTGGCCTCGGTGTCCCAGCTGAAGTGGCGTCTGCTGCCCATACACAAGGGCCTGCAACCGCCCTGCGGAGCACGCCCCACCGACACCAAGATCAGCAGGACCCTGACGACCGCACGCGCCCAGGGCACCGCGGCCGCCGCCGAGGCCGTCAAGGCCGCGAAAGCCCTCGGCATGCTGCCCGGCAGCGCCCTCTACAACGACATCGAGCACTACAGCCAGACCGACACCGGCTGCCGCGCCGCCGTCCTCACCTACCTCTCCGCCTGGACGAAGGAACTGCACCGCGTCGGCTGGGTCTCCGGCGTCTACATGAACCTCAACCTCGGCGCCAAGCAGCTCTCCGACGTCCACAACTCCACCGCCTACGCCCGCCCCGACGCCCTGTGGATCGCCCGTTACGACGGCATCGACTCCCTCAAGGGCTGGGCGAACATCGCCGACTCCAAGTGGGCCCGCCACCAGCGCGCCAAGCAGTTCCGCGGCAGCCACGACGAGACGTACGGCGGCGTCACGATCAACATCGACACCAACCGCCTCGACACACCCGTCGCCACCGTCGCCCACCCCTACAAGGTGACCAGCACGACACCGCTCAACGCCCGCACCGGACCCGGCACGGGCTACCCCGTGGCCGGCACCCACGCGCCCGGCGCCACCGTCCGGGTCGTCTGCCAGACGCCCGGCACCAAGGTCGGCACCACCTCGGTGTGGAACCGGCTCACCACCGGCCACTACGTGACCGACCACTACGTCAGCACCCCGTCCGGCACCGGCTACAGCGCGCCGCTGCCCCGCTGCGCCCACCCCTACCAGGTGACCGCCGCCGGCGGACTGACCGAACGCAGCGGTCCCGGCAACGGATACACGGCTGTCGGCACCCTGCCGGGCGGCGCACTCGCCTGGGTCACCTGCCAGCGCCCCGGCGGCAGGGTCGGCACGACCTCGGTGTGGAACCGCCTCGACGACGGCCGCTACGTCACCGACCACTACGTGGCCACACCCGGATCCACCTCGTACAGCAAGCCGCTGCCGCGCTGCTGACGGCCGGGCTCAGGCGCGTGGCTCGGTGAGCCACGCGCGCAGTTCCTCGCGCAGCGACCGCTGGAACGTCGTCAGCAGGGCCTCCACCACCAGCGGATGCATGTGCGCGGTCAGCGACTTCACCTCCTGCGGGGCGCGCTCGGCGACCGCCTCCCGCAGGAGCCGCGACAGCTCGCCCGCCGCCGCCCGCGAATGCGCGATCAGCGTGGCGCGGGCGGCCAGGAGCGTCTCCTGCGACAGCGGTACGTCGAGCAGTTCGACACCGAGCCGCAGCAGACCGGTGTCCACCCGGAAGCGGCCGTCGTCCTCGCGGGTGATCACATCCATCGCGGCGAGCCGCTCCACGTCCTCGTCGCCGAGCGTCCGCCCGGCCAGCCGCGCCAGCTCCTCCCGCGGCACCGACTCCACCGCCTCCGGGGCCCAGGAGGCCACCACGGCCCGGTGGACGGCCAGGTCGTGCGGGCTCAGCCCGGGCGGCAGCGCGCTCAGATGACGTTCGATCGCCGCGAGCGTCATGCCCTGCCGCTGAAGCTCCTCGATCAGCGCCAGACGCGCCACGTGCCCGGGGCCGTAGCGGCCCACCCGGCGCGGACCGATCACCGGCGGGGGCAGCAGCCCCTTGGTTCCGTAGAACCGCACCGTGCGCACCGTGACGCCCGTGCGGGCGGCCAGCTCGTCGATCGTGAGGGTCGGCTCCCCGGTGTCCGTCGTCATGTCCAGCAGTATCGCTGTCGCACCGGCGCTGTGACAGCCGGAGCCGTGGCGGTCCCCCCGCCCCCACGGACCCGCCCGGCCCGCGGACGTCCCGCGGCGGCGGCTCACCGCCCCTGTCAGTGGCATCGCCTACGGTGACGTCATGCCGGAGATCGTGTACGTACGAGGTGACGCCACCGCCCCGACGGCCAAGGGCCCCAGGGTCATCGCCCATGTCTGCAACGACATCGGGGGCTGGGGGAAGGGCTTCGTCCTCGCGCTGTCGCGCCGCTGGCCGCAGCCCGAGGCCGCGTACCGCGCATGGCACCGCGAGCGCGCGACGAACGACTTCGGGCTCGGCGCGCTCCAGCTCGTCCAGGTCGAACCGTACGTCTGGGTGGCCAACATGATCGGGCAGCGCGGCACACGCACCGGCAGCAAGGGCGTCCCGGTGCGCTACGAGGCCGTCGACACCGCCCTGGACGCCCTCGCGGGGCGGGCGGCCGCGCTGGGAGCCTCCGTGCACATGCCCCGCATAGGCTGCGGTCTCGCCGGGGGCAGGTGGAGCAGGGTGGAGCCGCTGGTCACCGGGCGGCTGGTGCGGCGGGGGATCCCGGTGACCGTCTACGACCATGACTGACCGTCAGGCGAGTGAGGCAGGGACATGGAGCTGATCCCGGCACAGATCGGTCCGCTGAATCCCCGGGTGCTGGAGACGGCGGTCGCGCTGGTGGCGTTCACCTGCTGCTACGTCGCCCTGGCCCGGCTGCTCCCGAGGATCGACCGGGTCCTGGAAGCGCGCGAGGAGGCGACGGAGGGCGCCACCCGCCGGGCCGACCTGGTGCGCGGCCGTGCCGAGGCGGTCCGGCGCGAGACCCTCGCCCTGCTCGCCGACGCCCGGCACGACGCCGCGGACATCCGCCGCAGGGCCCGGGAGCAGGGCGCGGCCCTGATCGCCGAGGCCCGCGCGGACGCCCTGCGCGAACGCGACAGGCTCCTCGCCGAGGCCGCGGTCCGTCTCGGGACGGACCGCGCGGCCGCCGAGGAGGAACTGCGCGCCCAGGTCCCGGTCTGGGCGGAGGAACTCGCCGCCCGAGTGCTGGGCGAGCCGGTCACCGCGCGGTCCGGCCCGGCAGCGGCCCGGAGCCGCTGACCGGGTCGGTCCGGAGCCGCTGACCGGGTCGGTCCGGGAAGGCCGCCCGTCCGGGAAGGCCGCCCGTCCGGGAAGGCCGGACCGGTCGACCGGTCCGGCCTTCCCGGACCGGTTCAGTGCGCGTGCACCCCGTTCGTCGCGGCGATGCTGCGCCACGACCTCGGCTGCACGGGCGCCCCGGCGGCCCGTGCGACGGACGCCGCGCGGGCCGCCGGAGCCGCCGGCTTCCCCGGCTGGAACAGCCATGTGTCGAACAGCGCGTCCAGCCGCTGCCCCGACACCTCCTGCGCGTAGGCCACGAAGTCCGCCACGGTCGCGTTGCCGTACGCGTACCGCTGCGGCCAGCCCTTGAGGACCGCGAAGAACGCCTCGTCGCCGATCTCGTCACGCAGCGCCTGCAGGGCCAGCGCGCCCCGGTCGTAGACGGCGAGGTGGAACTGGTTCTCCGGTCCGGGATCGCCCGGCTTCACCGTCCAGAACGGGTCGTCGGCGCCGTGCGAGGCGTACACGTAGTCGGCGATCTCCCGCGCCGTGCCCTCCCCCTCGTGCTCGGACCACAGCCACTGCGCGTACCGCGCGAAGCCCTCGTTGATCCAGATGTCCTTCCACCCGGCGACCGACACCAGGTCCCCGTACCACTGGTGGGCCAGCTCGTGCACCACCACGGAGGTGTTCGACCCGTTCGCGAACTGCCGCGGGCTGTAGAAGGGCCGTGTCTGCGTCTCCAGCGCGTACCCGGTGTCCGTGTTCGGCACGTACCCGCCGAGCGCGTCGTACGGATACGGCCCGAAGTACTCGACGAGCCAGTCGGCGATCTCGCCCGACCGCTCCACGCTGGCCCGCGCCGCCCCGTAGTTCTCCCCGAGATCCTTGCTGTAGGCGTTGACGACCGGGATGCCGCTGTCGGTCGTGCCCGTGGTGATGTCGAACTTCCCGACCGCGAGTGTGGCCAGATACGTCGCCTGCGGCCGGTCGGAACGCCAGTTCCAGCGGGTCCAGCCCAGCCGCGAGGAGGTCGACCGGAGACGGCCGTTGGAGATGGCCTGCGTACCGTCGGGAACCAGCACCGACACGTCGTAGGTGGCCTTGTCCAGCGGGTGGTCGTTGCTCGGGAACCACCACCAGGCCGCCTCGGGCTCGTTCGCGCCGACGCCGCCGTCCGGGGTGCGGTGCCAGCTGGTGAAGCCGTACGCCTGTTTCTGGGAGGGCACCCCGCGGTAGCGGACCACCACCGTGACGTCCGAGCCCTTGCGCAGCGGCGACTTCGGCGTGATCTCCAGCTCGTGCTCGCCCGAGGTCCTGAACGCGGCTCTGCTGCCGTTGACCCGTACCTCGTCGACGTCCAGCAGGAAGTCCAGGTCGAACCGCGACAGGTCCTCGGTGGTGCGGGCCAGCAGGGTCGCGGTGCCCTCCAGCTCGTCCGTCGCCGGCTGGTACTTCAGCCGCAGGTCGTAGTGGGAGACGTCGTATCCGCCGTTGCCGTAGTCCGGGTAGTAGGGGTCGCCGATGCCCGGTGCGCCCGGGGAGAAGCCGGCGGCCGATGCCGGGATCGCCAGCAGTACGGTGGCCGCCGCCAGTGCGCCCGGCGCGATGATTCTGCGGTGCACGAAAGCTCCAAGTCGTAGGGGCACGAGGTCTGTTCGGAGCCTATTGAGTCCCTGTGCCCCACAGCCTGTCCACGGCCCCCGCCGTCACATGAACGCCATCCGGCCGAAACAGGCCACCTGGTGCCCTCCGCTCTCTCCGTCCGCTTCGGCGCCCTCGCCCCGGACCTGTCCCGCACCCCTTGCCCGGGTCCCCCCGACGGGTGACACGTGCGCCTTCGCCCCGCGCCACCATCGGCACGGCGTCCCACCGCCCCGCGCCCGCCCCGCCCAAGGGCCTGCGCGGTCCGGGCGGGCACCGCGCGTCCCGCAGGCGCACCGGATCCCCGGCCGACGACCGCGGTCGAAGCGGTTTGAGGGCGGGGATACTCACCACATGTGTGCCGCGTACGCGACTTTCGGCCTGGCCCCGGCGATACGCACCGGCGGCGTGCTCCCCGACGGCGCCTATCAACTCCACCGCGACTTCGTCGACTTCGTCGTCGACGGCCGCCCGCTGCTGTTCCGGCTCGACGACGTCGACGCCGTCTCCCCGCTCGCCTCCGACATCCCGCCCGCCATCTTCACCGCCCAGGTCCGTGCCCTGCTCCTGGAGCCGGACGCGCCCGCACCGCTGCCCGGCGACCGGTACGTCATCTACGGCTGCCCCGACTGCGAGGACCTCGCCTGCGGCGCGGTCACCGCGGTCATCGAGCAGGACGGCGACGACTTCGTCTGGCGGGACTTCGCCTGGCAGACCGCGCCGCACGTCGACCTGGACCGCGACGGCTACCACGGCATAGGCCCGTTCCGCTTCGCGGGCCGGGAGTACAGATCCGCGCTGAACGCGCTCACCGACGGCGGCAGCGACGCCGCCGTCCGGCGGCGCGTCCTGCTGATCGGTGCCCGGGTCGCCGTCCTCGCCCGGCTCGCGGCGGCCCTGCGCACGATCGGCATCGGCGCCGACATCACCCGTGACGCCGAGGACGTGCCCGCCGAGGAACTGGCCGCCTACGGTGCCGTCGCCTTCGGCCGCGCGGTCGGCGAGCGGGAACGCGCCGCGGTGCGTCTCGCCTTCGAGCGCGCCGGAGCCGACGTGGTCCATGTCGACGGGCCGGCCCCGATCGTCCCCCTCCTCGTCGCCCAGATCGAGCACGCCCTCGACCGCAGCCCCGTGGACCGGCGCCGCCTGACCCGGCTGGTGGCCTCGGGCGGGGAGGCCGCGGTCGAGGTCGCCTCGCGCTGCAGGGTCCGGGTGACGGCGTACCGCCTGGACCGTCTCCACCGCACGCACACCCATGAGGTGCTCGACGCGGTCCTGGACCCGGGCCGGCACCGCATCGCCCTGGACGCGAGGGCGGTGAAGGGGGAGGCGTACCTCGTGGCACGGACGACGGGGAGCGTGCTGGTCGAGCCGGTGGGGCGCTGACCGTGCGGTGGTGCGCTGACCGTGCGCCCGCAGGACCACCGGCGCACAGCGCGCCCGTGGTGTGGTGGTGGGGGCTCCGCGGAAACCCGGGCGGAGCCCCCCGTCCGCGCCCATTAGGATCGGCGTCCTGATGACTGCCACCCTCGTCGCCAAGGACCTCGCCGCCGGACACGGCGACCGCTCGCTGTTCACCGGTCTCGACCTGGTCGTCGCCCCCGGCGACGTGATCGGGCTCGTCGGTGCGAACGGCGCCGGGAAGTCCACCCTCCTCCGGCTGCTGGCCGGGCTCGCCGCACCGGAACACGGCGAGATCAGGCTCTCCCCGCCCACGGCCACCGTCGGCCACCTCCCGCAGGAGCCGGAGCGCCGCCCCGGCGAGACGGTCCGCGCGTTCCTGGCCCGCCGCACCGGCGTCGCCGAGGCCCAGCGGATCATGGACGAGGCCACCCAGGGACTCGTCGACGGCACGCCCGGCGCCGACGACGCCTACGCCGTGAGTCTGGAGCGCTGGCTCGACCTGGGCGGCGCCGACCTCGACGAGCGGGCCGAGGAGGTCGCCGACTCCCTCGGCCTCGCCGTGGACCTGGACCAGCCGATGACCGCGCTGTCCGGCGGCCAGGCCGCCCGCGCCGGCCTCGCCTCCCTGCTGCTCTCCCGCTACGACGTGTTCCTGCTCGACGAGCCCACCAACGACCTCGACCTGGACGGCCTGGAACGTCTGGAGAGCTTCGTCACCGGCCTGCGCGCCGGCACCGTCGTCGTCAGCCACGACCGCGAGTTCCTCACCCGAACGGTCACCAAGGTCCTCGAACTCGACCTCGCCCAGCGGCAGATCAACCTCTACGGCGGCGGCTACGAGGCATATCTGGAGGAGCGGGCCACCGCCCGCCGCCACGCCCGCGAGGACTACGAGGAGTACGCCGACAAGAAGTCCGCCCTCCAGGACCGCGCCCAGATGCAGCGGGGCTGGATGGACAAGGGCGTGAAGAACGCCCGGCGCAAGGCGGGCAACGACAACGACAAGATCGGCCGCAAGTTCCGCAGCGAGGCCAGCGAGAAGCAGGCCGCGAAGGCCCGCCAGACCCAGCGCATGATCGAGCGCCTGGACGTCGTCGAGGAGCCCCGCAAGGAGTGGGAGCTGCGCATGGAGATCGCGTCGGCCCCGCGTTCGGGCGCGGTCGTCGCCACCCTCCGGGACGCGGAGGTCCGCCAGGGCGGCTTCACCTTCGGCCCGGTGTCCCTCCAGATCGACTGGGCCGACCGTGTCGCGGTCACCGGCGCCAACGGCGCGGGCAAGTCGACACTGCTCGCCGCGCTGCTGGGCCGCGTCCCGCTCGACTCCGGACACACGCTCCTCGGCCCGGGCGTCGTGGTGGGCGAGGTCGACCAGGCCCGCAAGCTGTTCCACGGCCCTGAGACCCTGCTGGACGCCTTCGGCGCGGCCGTCCCCGACACCGAACCGGCCGAGGTGCGCACCCTGCTGGCCAAGTTCGGCCTGAAGGCGGACCACGTCCTGCGCCCGGCGGCGACCCTGTCACCGGGCGAGCGCACCCGGGCCGCCCTCGCCCTGCTCCAGGGCAAGGGCGTCAACCTCCTCGTCCTCGACGAGCCCACCAACCATCTCGACCTGCCCGCCATCGAGCAGCTGGAGTCCGCCCTCGACTCCTACGAGGGCACCCTGCTCCTGGTCACCCACGACCGGCGCATGCTCGACGCCGTGCACGTCACCCGCCGCCTGGAGGTCGCCGACGGCAAGGTGACGGAACGCTAGGGCCGTGCGGCGGGCCTACCCCCTCTTCCTGAGCAGCGCGCACACGAAGTCCTCCTGCACCGCGCGCAGCCGTTCCAGCAGCTCGGGCGCCTGGGTCCGGTTGATCTGGCGGGTGACGGAGAAGGTCAGCGACCGGCGGCCGTCCGGCGTGGCCGCGATCAGCTGGGTGTAGCCGGGCGTGTTGCCGGTGTGCCCGAGCACGACTCCGCACCGGGTCTCGTACCGGAAGAGGGCCAGCCCGGCGGAGTTCCGCCCGGGTCCGGCGGGCTCGGACGCGCCGGGGATCCAGCGGCGCTGCTCCCGCACGACGCGCGGGCCGTACAGGCTGCCCCCGGCGTAGCCGCGGATGAACCGGGTCAGATCCGCGGGCGTGGAGACGATGCCGCCCGACGCCCATACGCCGGACATGCTGAGGGCCTCGCTGATGTCCTCCGGCGGCGCGGGCGGGGCCACGTCGTACCCGTGCAGATACGGCTCGGGCATCCGGTAGCCCTGCGGCAGGCTGGTGCGGCGCAGGTCCAGCGGCCGGTACACCAGCTCCGCCAGCAGCCGCTCGTAGCGGGCGCCGGTCGCCGCCTCGGCCATCAGGGCGACGGCGATGTTGTCGGAGTTGGAGTACTGGTAGCGGCTGCCCGGCGGGAAACGCAGCGGCCGGTCGGCGACGAAGTCGAGCAGCCGGCGCGAGTCGAAGTGGTGCCGGGGATCGGCCTGGATGATCGAGAGGAACTCGGGGCTCTCGGTGTAGTCGGGCAGCCCGCTGGTGTGCTGGAGCAGCTGGCGCAGCGTCACGGCGTTCCAGGCGTCCGGCAGCTGGGGCAGCCACCTGCCGATGGTGTCGTCGAGCCGCAGGTCGCCGAGCTGCACGAGGGACAGCGCGACCGCGCCGCTGAACGCCTTGGCGGTGCTGGCGATGCGCATGTGGTCCTGCGGCTGCGGCCTGCGGCCGGTCTCCAGGTCCGCCACCCCGGCCCGCACGACCCGGGTGTGCCGGCCCTCCTTGAGGACGGCGATGGCCCCGGGCGGACCGCCCGGCGTCCGCACCAGCTCGTCGAGCAGCCGTTGCAGGCGGGCGTCGGCATCGGCCGGCCCCGGGTGCGTGGCGGCGGTCGCGGGCGCGGATGCCGTCAGGGCCAGACAGGCCGCGATCAGGGAGACCGCGGCACGCCGTGACCGCAAGACACGGCGGGCCGGGCGGTGGGACGAGGTGAGACGCATCGATCACTCCGGGAGGCGAGGACTGGACGTCCAGCGTCGCCCCGCCCGAGGTGTCCCACCGCCCCGGCTGCTGCACTCGGCCCAACACCCCCAGCCCCCCGGCGTATCGGGCCAGGACGAGACGCCGCGCCTCCCGGCCCCCGGGGTGGACTGCCGGGCACAACGCTTCCCGCCCCCCCCGGCACACCGGGAGGCCCGAGCCCGACGCCTCCCGGCCCCCGGGGTGGACTGCCGGGCACAACGCTTCCCGCCCCCTCGGTACACCGGGAGGGCGGTCGGGCGTGGTGTTCTTCGGCTCGGGCACGTCCGGCGTACGGTCCGGGCGATTGCCTTCCGGCCGCGGCGTGCCCGGCAGGCCGCCGGGCGTGACGTCCCCCGGCCTGTGGCGCATGCGGTGGGCTGCCGCGGCGCATCCGGTGGGCTGCCGCGTGCCACGCCTCCCGGCCCGTGGTGTCCTTCGGCCCGGGGACGTCTGGCGGACGCCCGGGTGCCGGGCCTCCCGGGCCGTGGCACACGGGGCGCACGGCCGGGGGAAGTGCCTCCCGGGCCGTGGCACACGAGGCGCACGGCCGGGGGAAGTGCCTCCCGGGCCGTGGCATGCCGGGCGGTCGTCCGGCACGCGTCGCCCCCGGCCCGTGGTGTGGCGGGCGGGCCGGGAGGCGACGGCTCAGTCCGGTGAGCCGGTCCGGTGACTCAGCGCTTGCCCTTCTTCGGGTCCAGCAGGCCCGCCTTGCGCAGGGCGTCCGCCATCGCGCTGTTGGCCGGCGGCGGAGTCTGGCGGGAGCCGCCGCCCCCGCCCCCGCGGCCCTGTCGCTGTTCGCCGCCGCGGCTCTGCCGCTGCTGCGGGGGCCGCCCGCCGCCCCGCTGCGGGCGGCCCCCGCCGGAGCCCTGCCCCGCCGCGGCCGCCTCGTCGTCCAGCCGCAGCGTCAGCGCGATCCGCTTGCGCGGGATGTCCACGTCCAGGACCTTCACCTTGACGATGTCACCCGGCTTGACGACGTCCCGCGGGTCCTTCACGAACGTCTTCGACATCGCGGAGACATGCACGAGCCCGTCCTGGTGGACACCGACGTCGACGAACGCGCCGAAGGCGGCCACGTTGGTCACGACCCCTTCGAGGACCATCCCGGAGACGAGGTCGGAGATCTTCTCCACGCCCTCCTTGAAGGTGGCCGTCCTGAACGCCGGACGAGGGTCGCGCCCCGGCTTCTCCAGCTCCTTGATGATGTCGGTGACGGTCGGCAGACCGAAGGTCTCGTCCACGAACTCCGTCGGCCGCAGCGAGCGCAGCACCGAGGTGTTGCCGATCAGCGAGGCCACCTCCTGCCCCGCGGTCTTCACCATGCGCCGCACCACCGGGTATGCCTCGGGGTGCACGCTGGAGGAGTCCAGCGGGTCGTCGCCGCCGCGGATCCGCAGGAAGCCCGCGCACTGCTCGTACGCCTTCGGGCCCAGCCGCGACACCTTCTTCAGCTCCGACCGGGACCGGAACGGCCCGTTGGCGTCGCGGTGCGCCACGATGTTCTCGGCGAGCCCGGAGGAGATGCCGGACACCCGCGCGAGCAGCGGCGCGGAGGCGGTGTTGACGTCCACACCGACGCCGTTCACACAGTCCTCGACCACCGCGTCCAGCGAGCGCGACAGCTTCACCTCGGACAGGTCGTGCTGGTACTGGCCGACGCCGATGGACTTCGGGTCGATCTTCACCAGCTCCGCCAGCGGGTCCTGGAGCCGCCGCGCGATGGACACCGCGCCGCGCAGGGAGACGTCCATGTCCGGCAGTTCCTGCGAGGCGAACGCGGACGCCGAGTACACGGACGCGCCCGCCTCCGACACCATCACCTTGGTGAGCTTCAGCTCCGGGTGCCGGGTGATGAGGTCACCGGCGAGCTTGTCGGTCTCGCGGGACGCCGTGCCGTTGCCGATCGCGATCAGCTCGACCGCGTGCTCCTTCGCCAGCCGCGCCAGCTTGGCGACGGCCTCGTCCCACCGGTTGGCCGGGACGTGCGGGTGGACGACGTCCGTGGCGACGACCTTGCCGGTCGCGTCGACGACGGCGACCTTCACGCCCGTACGGAAGCCGGGGTCCAGGCCCAGGGTCGCGCGGGTGCCGGCCGGGGCGGCGAGCAGCAGGTCGCGCAGGTTGGCGGCGAACACGCCGACCGCGTCGTCCTCGGCGGCCGTGCGCAGCCTCAGGCGCAGGTCGATGCCGAGGTGGACGAGGACGCGGGTGCGCCACGCCCAGCGGACCGTGTCCGTGAGCCACTTGTCGCCGGGGCGGCCGCGGTCGGCGATGCCGAACTTCGCCGCCACGATCCCCTCGTAGGACGAAGGACCCTCGGTCTGCTCCTCCGGCTCCAGGACGAGGTCGAGGACGTCCTCCTTCTCGCCGCGCAGCATCGCCAGGATCCGGTGCGAGGGCAGGTCGGTGAACGGCTCGGTGAAGTCGAAGTAGTCGGCGAACTTCGCGCCCGCCTCCTCCTTGCCGTCGCGCACCTTGGCGGCGAGGCGCCCGCGCACCCACATGCGTTCGCGCAGCTCGCCGATCAGGTCGGCGTCCTCCGAGAACCGTTCGGTGAGGATCGCCCGGGCGCCGTCCAGCGCCGCCTGCGGGTCGGCGACACCCTTGTCCGCGTCGACGAACGCCGCGGCCGCGGCCGACGGCGCCACGGACGGGTCGCCGAGCAGCCCCTCCGCCAGCGGCTCCAGACCGGCCTCACGGGCGATCTGCGCCTTGGTGCGCCGCTTGGGCTTGTAGGGCAGGTAGATGTCCTCCAGGCGGGCCTTGGTCTCGGCACCCCGGATCTGCGCCTGGAGCTCCTCGGTGAGCTTGCCCTGCTCGCGCACCGACTCCAGGATCGCCGTCCGGCGCTCCTCCAGCTCCCGCAGATAACGCAGCCGCTCCTCGACCGTGCGCAGCTGCGCGTCGTCGAGCATCTCGGTGGCTTCCTTGCGGTAGCGGGCGATGAAAGGCACCGTCGAGCCGCCGTCGAGCAGCTCGACGGCGGCCTTGACCTGCCGCTCCCGTACGCCGAGCTCCTCGGCGATCCTGCCTTCGATGGACCCTGCTCCGAGGGACCCGGGTGTCGTCACGCGTACCGCCTTCTCCACTTCGGGTTGCGCGGCAATTGTGGCAGGTCGCACCGACAGCGGGGGATCAGGGCGGGCGCACGGGCGTGGCCGCGGGCTCAGGCGTGCCGCGCGCCGTGCCGGGTGCCCGACGAGGCACCGCCGAACAGCCGGGCCGGCGCCCGGGACGGCAGGGGCACCACGGTGGCGACGGCGCCGCCGAGCCGGCGCAGGACGTCCGCCACGGCTCGGAACACGTCGGAACTCCTTCTGCCGGCCGGACGGGAGATTCCTCGGGTACCGCTCCCGGGCACGCCCGCACATGGCAGGAAAGGTGGGGTGCTCGTCATTGCGGCCGCCCCGGGGGCACCGAAGAATCGGGGGCATGGCGCAGCGAACCGTGCTCGTCGTCCTCTTCGACGACCTCCAGAGCCTCGACGTCTCGGGCCCCGTGGAGGTCTTCGCGGGCGCCGCGACCCGTGTCCCCGGCGCGTACGGGATCCGTACGGCCTCGCTGGACGGCGGTCCGGTCCGCACCTCCAGCGGGCTGACCCTCGTACCGGACCGGGCCCTGACGGACGAGGACCCGGCGGACCCGGACGGGCCGGACCTGCTGCTGGTGCCGGGCGGTCCGGGCACCCGCTCCGCCGATCCGCGGCTCGTCGGCTGGCTGCGCCGCAGCGGCCCGCGGGCCCGGCGGCTGGTGTCCGTGTGCACGGGCGCGATCCTCCTGGCCGAGGCGGGCCTGCTGGACGGGCGCCGCGCCACGACCCACTGGGCGTACTGCGAGAAGCTGGCCCGCGACCATCCGCGGGTCGACGTCGACGCCGCCCCGATCTATGTGCGCGACGAGCACGTCTGCACCTCGGCCGGGGTCACCGCGGGCATCGACCTGGCCCTCGCCCTGGTGGAGGAGGACCTGGGCCGGGACGTGGCCCTGACGGTCGCCCGGCATCTGGTGGTGTTCCTGCGCCGGCCGGGCAACCAGGCCCAGTTCAGCGCCCAGCTCGCCGCCCAGACCGCGGCCCGCGCACCGCTGCGCGACGTCCAGCAGTGGGTCACCGAGCACCCCGCGGACGACCTGTCCGTCGAGGCGCTCGCCGCCCGCGCCCGGCTCTCGCCGCGCCACTTCGCCCGCGCCTTCCGCGCCGAGACCGGGCTGACCCCCGGCCGGTACGTGGACCGGGTCCGCCTCGAACACGCCCGCCGTCTGCTGGAGGACACCGGCGACGGCGTCGAGGAGATCTCCCGCGCGAGCGGCTACGGCACGCCCGAGTCCATGCGCCGGGCCTTCGTGCGGGCCCTGGGAACGGCGCCCGCCGAGTACCGGCGCCGCTTCCGTCCCGCGACCTTCGGACAATGAGGGGAAACCATGCAGATCGCGATCGTGCTCTTCGACCGCTTCACCGCCCTGGACGCCGTCGGACCCTACGAGACCCTGGGCCGGCTGCCCGACGCCGAGCTGGTCTTCGTGGCAGAGCGGGCCGGCCCGGTCCGCAGCGACACCGGGAGCCTCGCCCTGGTCGCCGACCGCACGCTCGCCGAGGTGCCGGCGCCGGACATCGTCGTCGTACCGGGCGGGCCCGGCCAGACGCAGCAGATGGACAACCGGGTCCTGCTGGACTGGCTGCGGACCGCCGACGCGAGCAGTACCTGGACGACGTCCGTGTGCACGGGCTCGCTGCTGCTGGCCGCCGCCGGGCTGCTGAAGGGGCGCCGGGCGGCCTCGCACTGGCTGGCGCTGGAGTACCTGGCGGGGTTCGGTGTCGAGTCCACCGGCGAACGGGTCGTGTTCGACGGCAAGTACGTCACGGCCGCCGGGGTCTCCTCAGGCATCGACATGGGTCTCGCCCTGCTGGGCCGGATCGCCGGGGACGAACACGCCCAGGCCGTGCAGCTGCTGACGGAGTACGACCCGCAGCCGCCCTACGACGCGGGCTCGCCGGCGAAGGCGCCCGCGCATCTGGTGGAGGAGTTCCGCGGCAGGAGCCGCTTCATCCTGACGTAGTCCAGGTGAAGCGCGGCTGCCTGCGCTGAAGGAACGCGGCGACGCCCTCCGCGGCGTCGCCGCTGCCGCGCGCCTGCTCGGCCCAGTGCTCGTCCCGGTCGGTGCGGCCGTCGGCGAACTCCTTCGCGGCGGCCTGCGTCAGCAGTGAGCGCGAGGCCAGGACCTGCGTGAACTCCTTCACACGCCGGTCGAGTCCGCCCTGAGGCAGCAGCTCGTCCACCAGCCCGGTGCGCAGCGCCCGCCGTGCGTCGATCAGTTCGCCGGAGAACAGCAGGTACTTGGTCGCGGACGGGCCGGTCAGCGCCACCAGCCGCCGTGTGGAGGAGGCCGGATAGACGAGCCCGAGCTTCGCCGGGGTCACCCCGAACAGGGCGTCCTCCTCGGCGAACCGCAGATCGCAGGCGGCCGCCAGCTGCGCCCCGCCGCCCACGCAGTGGCCCCGGATCGCCGCGAGCGTCGGCCGGGGGAAGGCGGCCAGCGCCTCCTCGGCCCGCTCCGCCCGTTGCTGTGCGGCGCGCGGCGATCCCTGGAGCGTGGAGATGTCGGCTCCCGCGCAGAAGGTGCCGCCCTCGCCGGTCAGCACCAGCGCCCGCACGCCCGGGTCCGCGGCCAGGGCGTCGAGCAGCGGCGGCAGCGCGGACCACATGGCGGCGGTCATGGCGTTGCGCTTGGCGGGGTGATGGATCACGACCGTGGCCACGGAATCGGTGACGCTGTGCAGCAGCTGCGGCTCCATGATCGGGATGCTAACCCGGGCCCCGGTCCGTGCTTCTGTGCGACGGATCACGGGGGTGGAGGAGAACTCCCGGCAAAACGGGCGAGGAGGCCCGCAAACCCGTACAACCCGAAAAGTTCGCGAAGTCGGCACGAGGGATGCAGGAGCAGTCCCACAACTGACTGTGTCATACGCCAACGGTCAGAAACGCTCGATAGTTGCTGACTTGTGTTCAGTCATGTGGTGGGGAGCGACTCAGTACCAACACTCGACGTGTGGCGACAATCGAGCGCGAGGGTGGCGACCCGACGATGGAGACCCACGGGCGCGGACCCGGCCCGGCGGGCGACGCGGACGCACCCCTTCAGACGGGCCCCGTGGACCCGCTGCCGTACGAAGGCGTCTGGCGGTTCACCGCCCCCGCCGTGGACGCCTCTGTCCCCCAGGCCCGGCATGCCGTGCGGGACCTGCTGTACCGACAGGGAGTGCCCGCCTCGGACGATCTCGTCCAGGGGCTGCTGCTGATCGTCTCCGAGCTGGTGACCAACGCCGTCCGGCACGCGGCCCTGCTGTCGCCGATGCTCGCCGTGGAGGTCGCGGTCGGCGCGGAGTGGCTGCGGGTGTCCGTCGAGGACAATCACCCCTACCGTCCGACGGCCCTGGAGGCGGATCACGGCCAGACCGGCGGCCGGGGGCTGCTGCTGGTGCGCGAGATCACCAGGGAGGCGGGCGGCGTGTGCGACGTGGAGCACACCGCGAGCGGCGGCAAGGTGATCTGGGCCGCGCTGCCGCTCGAACCCGCCTTCCGGGCCTGAGGCCCGCCGGCCCGAGGCGGCCGACGGGGCCGGAGCTCACCAGCCGGAGGTGTCGCCCGTCAGCTCGCGGACGGCCGGGCGCGCGGCGTCCAGCACGGTCATGAACCAGGCGGAGAACACATCCCTGGCGTGCCGCTCCGCGAGCTCCGCGGGCGTCACGAAGGCCGTGTCCTCGATCTCCTCCGGGTCGGGCCGCAGCGGGGACTGCACCATGCCGACGAAGAGGTGGTTGTACTCCTGCTCCACCAGACCCGAGGCCGGGTCCGGGTGGTTGTAGCGGACCGTGCCCGCCTCGGCCATCAGCGAGGGGGACACCCCCAGCTCCTCGTACGTGCGCCGCGCCGCGGCCGCGAACGGGGCCTCGCCCGGGTAGGGGTGGCCGCAGCAGGTGTTGGACCACACACCGGGGGAGTGGTACTTGCCGAGCGCGCGCCGCTGGAGCAGCAGCCGGCCGCGGTCGTCGAAGAGGAACACCGAGAACGCACGGTGCAGCTGTCCCGGCGGCTGGTGGGCGGCGAGCTTCTCCGCGGCGCCGATCGTCACGCCGTTCTCGTCGACGAGTTCCAGCAAGATCGCTTGCGCGGTGCCCTCCGGCGCGTGCTGCGCCGCGGTGGCAGGTGTGATCGGCATACCCATCCTTCGCCTCGTTCCTCGCGCCCCAGTCTGCCGTACGGAACCGGCGCTCCCGGCATCTGCGGCCGCAGGTGCACCGGAAGAGGGGCCCGATGGACGATCGTGCCCGGGGCGCCGTGCGCGGAATCCGCGAACTGATCTGCGAGGGGTCAGCCGGGAGAGGCCGGCGGCCGGCCGGGAGGGCGCCGCCCGGGGGAGACGGCCGCCCGGAGGTGACGGCCGCCCGGGGTCAGTGGCACAGCCGCGCCTCGTGCTCCGCGTGCCCCACCGGCTCCAGCTGGAAGGTGCAGTGCTCCACGTCGAAGTGGTCGCCGAGGCAGCCCTGGAGTTCGTGCAGCATCTTCTCGTGGCCGATCGCGTTCAGCGCCTCCGAGCTGACGACCACGTGCGCCGACAGGACGGGCATCCCGGAGGTGATGGTCCAGGCGTGCAGGTCGTGGACGTCCTCGACGCCGTCCAGCGCCAGGATGTGCGACCGCACCTCGGCCATGTCCACGTCCTTGGGCGCCGACTCCAGCAGCACGTCGAGGGTCTCGCGCAGCAGCCGCAGGGTGCGCGGGACGATCATCAGGCCGATGACCAGGGAGGCGATCGGGTCGGCGTACTGCCAGCCGGTGGTGAGGATCACCACGGCCGAGACCAGCACCGCGACCGAGCCCAGCGCGTCCGCCGCCACCTCCAGGAAGGCCCCGCGCACGTTCAGGCTGTCCTGGCTGCCGCGCATCAGGAGGGTCAGCGACACCGTGTTCGCGGCCAGGCCGATCAGCGCGAAGACGATCGTCACCCCGCCCTCGGTGCCCGCCGGCGTGATGAACCGCTGGATCGCCTCGTACAGGACGTAACCGCCCACCCCGAGCAGCAGCAGACAGTTGGCGAGCGCGGCGAGGATCTCGGCGCGGGCGTAGCCGAAGGTGCGGCGGGCGCTCGGCGGCAGGCTCGCGAAGCGGATCGCCAGCAGGGCCATCCCGAGACCGAGGGCGTCGGTCGCCATGTGCGCGGCGTCCGCGATCAGCGCGAGGGAGTCGGCGAGCACGCCGCCCACGATCTCGACGACCATCACGCCGAGGGTGATCGAGAGCGCCACCGTCAGCCGCCCGCGGTACGCCGAGGTCGCCGTGCCGCCCGGCCCGCCGTGCCCGTGCGCATGCCCGTGATCGTGACCTGCCCCCATGGGGAAACCACCCTCCTGTGATCGGCCCGGGCACCCAGTCAACTACGGGTGGGGGGTATCCGGCAACGCGGCACTGAACACCGTTGTCATATGCTCTGACCTGCGCAAACGAATCCCAGGTCAGGGTGCGTACGGGCCGTTCGGGTGAAGGGCGGCGGGTGCGACACCTAGCGGTCGGCGTGCAGCTGCTGCCAGCCCTCCCAGGCCGACCCGATCATCTCGCGTACCCCGTGACGGGCTTTCCACCCGAGCTCCCGGGCCGCCAGGGCGGCCGAGGCGACCGCGCGGGGTGCGTCCCCGGGACGGCGGGCCTCGGCGACGGCGGGCCGCGGATCGCCCGTCACCTCGCCGATCAGGGTGACCAGCTCCCGCACGGAGACCCCCACGCCACGGCCGATGTTGACCGTGAGGTCGCCCTGCACGTCGCCCGCGCCCAGCCGCCGGGCCGCCGCGAGATGCGCCTCGGCGAGGTCGGCGATGTGGATGTAGTCACGGACGCAGGTGCCGTCCGGCGTCGGGTAGTCGTCGCCGAAGATCCGCGGGGCCTCGCCCCGGGTGAGCCGGTCGAAGACCATCGGGACGATGTTGAACACGCCCGTGTCCGCCAGCTCGGGCGCGGCGGCGCCCGCCACGTTGAAGTAGCGCAGGCACGCCGTGGAGAAGCCGTGCGCCCGCCCGGCCGCCCTGACCAGCCACTCGCCGGCGAGCTTGGTCTCCCCGTAGGGGTTCACGGGCGCGCACGGGATGTCCTCGGTGATGAGGTCCACGTCCGGGGTGCCGTAGACGGCCGCGGACGAGGAGAAGACGAACCTGTCGACCCCGGCCTGTGCGACGGCGTCCAGCAGCGTGGCGAGTCCGCCCACGTTCTGCGCGTAGTACCAGGTGGGCCGTGCGACCGACTCCGCGACCTGCTTGCGTGCGGCGAGATGCACCACACCGGTGACCCGGTGCTCGGCGAGCACCCGCCGCAGCAGGTCCGCGTCCAGCGTCGAGCCCTCGACCAGGGGGACGCCGGCCGGCAGCCGTGCCGGGACCCCGGCCGAGAGGTCGTCGAGCGCCACCACGCTCTCCCCGGCCGCTGTCATGGCCCGCGCCACATGAGCCCCGATGTATCCGGCACCGCCGGTGATCAGCCATGTCATGGTGGCCCACCCTAAGCGGACCCCGGTCGGCGGGCCGCCCGCCCGGTGTGTCGCGGGAGCGGGCGGCGCCCTCCGCCGGACCGCCGTGTGCGGCGAATGCCCGTTCCGGAGCCGTGATTTTGTCCGCCCGGCCCGGGATCACCGATGATGATCGCGGCGGAGGTCACGGGCGGACCGTGTCGACCGGACCGTGAACGGCCGGTGAACGCGGCTTTCCCGGCATCCGATAGCCTCTGCCGACATGCCGCCCGCCTGGTGCACCCAAGGGGCGCCCCATCATGCACATGACCGGCGCGGATGCGCCGGGACCCAGGGAGTGAGTTCGGTTGCCGACCGCCATCCTCACCGGTGAGCCGGTCCCCAGATCGTCGATCGAGGGCGATCTGCGGTCCCTCGGCTTCGACGTCCGCGTGGCCTCCGGCACGGACGACACCGCGACGCTTCTGGAGCGGGTCCCCGCCGACCAGCGGGTCGCCGTGGTCGACCCCCGCTTCGTCGGGCACGTCCACGCGCTCCGCCTGGGCCTGACCGACCCCCGCTTCCCGCTCGCCGCCGTGCCCGGCGCCGTCACCGCCCAGGCGGCCGGCCGCCAGGCCCTCGGCCGGGCGCTGACCCGCGAGAGCGACGCAGGCGCCGGCACGGTCGCCGTCGGCAGCCTCGCCGACCGCCTCGCCACCGCCCTGGACACCGACGGTGCCGCGGTGCACCGTCCCGAGCTGGGCAGCCTCGTCGCCGCCGTCCCGGCCGACCCGCAGGCCCGCGACGAGGCCCGGCGGTCCGTCCTGGCCGTCGACGACGAGGCCGTACGCCTGAAGTCGGCGGTGAAGGCCCGTGACGGCTTCTTCACCACCTTCTTCATCAGCCCCTACTCCCGCTACATCGCCCGCTGGTGCGCCCGCCGCGGCCTGACCCCCAACCAGGTCACCACCGCCTCGCTGCTCACCGCCCTGATCGCGGCTGGCTGCGCGGCCACCGGCACCCGCGGCGGATTCGTCGCGGCCGGAGTCCTGCTGATCTTCTCCTTCGTGCTGGACTGCACCGACGGCCAGCTCGCCCGCTACTCCCTGCAGTACTCCACGCTCGGCGCCTGGCTGGACGCCACCTTCGACCGGGCCAAGGAGTACGCCTACTACGCCGGTCTCGCCCTCGGCGCCGCCCGCGGCGGCGACGACGTGTGGGCCCTCGCGCTCGGCGCGATGATCCTCCAGACCTGCCGGCACGTGGTCGACTTCTCCTTCAACGAGGCCAACCACGACGCCACCGCCAACACCAGCCCCACCGCCGCCCTCTCCGACAAGCTGGACAGCGTCGGCTGGACGGTGTGGGTGCGCCGGATGATCGTCCTGCCGATCGGCGAGCGCTGGGCGATGATCGCGGTCCTGACGGCGCTCACGACCCCCCGGATCACCTTCTACGCGCTGCTCGTCGGCTGTGCGTTCGCGGCGACCTACACGACGGCCGGCCGGGTGCTGCGCTCGCTGACCCGCAAGGCCGAGCGGACCGACCGGGCGGCCAGGGCGCTCGCGGACCTGGCCGACAACGGCCCGCTCGCCCAGTCGCTGAGCCGTGTCGCGCTGCCGCTGCGCACCCCCGTGGTCTCCGCGCTGCTGGGCGCCGCCGCCGTCGTGCTCACCGTGTCCCTCGCGCCGTACGGCAGCTGGCTGCCCGTCGTGAGCGGCGTGATCTACGTCGCCTTCTCCGCACTCGCCGTCGCCCGCCCTCTCAAGGGCCCGCTCGACTGGCTGGTCCCCCCGCTGTTCCGCGCCGCCGAGTACGGCACCGTCCTCGCGCTCGCGGTCCGGGCCGAGGTGAACGGAGCGCTTCCGGCGGCTTTCGGCCTGGTGGCGGCCGTCGCCTACCATCACTACGACACGGTGTACCGCATCCGCGGCGGCGCCGGAGCGCCCCCGGCCTGGCTGGTGCGCGCGATCGGGGGGCAGGAGGGGCGGACGCTGCTCGTCACCGTGCTGGCCGCCCTGCTCACCGGCTCGCAGTTCGGGGTCGCGCTCACGGCCGTGGCCGTGGCCGTCGCCCTGGTGGTGCTCGTCGAGAGCATCCGCTTCTGGGTGTCCGCTGGGGCGCCCGCCGTACACGACGAAGGAGAACCCGCATGATCGGCCTCGTGCTGGCAGCCGGCGCAGGCCGGCGTCTGCGCCCCTACACCGACAGCCTTCCCAAGGCTCTGGTGCCGGTGGGGCCCGAGGGCGTGGAGGGCGAGCCCACGGTCCTCGACCTGACGCTCGGCAACTTCGCCGAGATCGGTCTGACCGAGGTCGCGGTCATCGTGGGCTACCGCAAGGAAGCCGTGTACGCGCGCAAGGAGGCGCTGGAGGCCACGTACGGCCTCAAGCTCACCCTCATCGACAACGACAAGGCCGAGGAGTGGAACAACGCCTACTCCCTGTGGTGCGGCCGTGACGCCCTCAAGGACGGCGTGATCCTCGCCAACGGGGACACCGTCCACCCGGTCTCCGTCGAGAAGACCCTGCTGGCCGCCCGTGGCGAGGGCCGCCGCATCATCCTCGCCCTGGACACGGTCAAGGACCTCGCCGACGAGGAGATGAAGGTCGTCGTCGGCCCCGACCAGGGCGTGAAGAAGATCACCAAGCTGATGGACCCGGCCGAGGCCACCGGCGAGTACATCGGCGTCACCCTCATCGAGGGCGACGCTGCCCGCGAGCTGGCCGACGCGCTGAAGACCGTCTGGGAGACCGACCCGCAGCAGTTCTACGAGCACGGCTACCAGGAGCTCGTGAACCGCGGCTTCAAGATCGACGTGGCGCCGATCGGCGAGGTCGACTGGGTCGAGATCGACAACCACGACGATCTCGCCCGTGGACGGGACATCGCGTGCCGGTACTGACCAGGCTGATCCCCTCGCCGGTCGTCGTCGACATCCGCCCGGGTGCCCTCGACGACCTCGCGGGTGTGCTCGCCGACGAGCGCATCTCGCACTCCGGCAGGCTCGCCGTCGCCGTCAGCGGCGGTTCCGGCGCCCGGCTGCGCGAACGCCTCGCGCCCGCCCTGCCCGGCGCCACCTGGTACGAGGTCGGCGGCGGCACCCTCGACGACGCCGTCCGGCTCGCCGCCGACATGAGGGCGGGCCACTTCGACGCGCTCGTCGGCCTCGGCGGCGGCAAGATCATCGACTGCGCCAAGTTCGCCGCGGCACGCGTCGGCCTGCCCCTGGTCGCGGTCCCCACCAACCTCGCCCACGACGGCCTGTGCTCCCCGGTCGCCACCCTCGACAACGACGCCGGCCGCGGCTCCTACGGCGTGCCCAACCCGATCGCCGTCGTCATCGACCTGGACGTCGTCCGCGAGGCCCCGGTGCGCTTCGTACGGGCCGGCATCGGCGACGCGGTCTCCAACATCTCGGCGATCGCCGACTGGGAGCTGGCCCACCGGATCAAGGGCGAGAAGATCGACGGCCTGGCCGCCGCCATCGCCCGGCAGGCCGGCGAGGCCGTGCTGCGCCACCCCGGAACCATCGCGGACACCGGCTTCCTCCAGGTGCTCGCCGAGGCGCTGGTGCTCAGCGGCATCGCCATGTCGGTGTCGGGCGACTCCCGCCCCTCCTCCGGCGCCTGCCACGAGATCAACCACGCCTTCGACCTGCTCTTCCCCCGCCGTGCCGCCGCCCACGGCGAGCAGTGCGGCCTGGGCGCGGCCTTCGCGATGTATCTGCGCGGAGCCCACGAGGAGGCGGCCCTCATGGCCGCCGTGCTGCGCCGGCACGGGCTTCCCGTGCTGCCGGAGGAGATCGGCTTCACGACCGAGGAATTCGTCAGGGTCGTGGAGTTCGCCCCCGAGACGCGGCCCGGCCGCTACACGATCCTCGAACACCTCGACCTCGAAACCGACCAGATCAAGGACATCTACGCCGACTATGTCAAGGCCATCGGTAGCTGAACTCCGTCCGGTCGTCCACCCCGCAGGGGTCAAGGACCGGCGCAGCGGTGAGCACTGGATGGGACGCCTCTACATGCGTGAGGTGTCCCTGCGGGTCGACCGCTACCTGGTGAACACCAGGGTCACGCCCAACCAGCTCACGTACCTGATGACCGTCTTCGGCGTGCTCGCCGCCCCGGCCCTGCTGGTGCCGGGCATCGCGGGCGCGGTCCTCGGTGTGCTGTGCGTCCAGATGTACCTGCTGCTGGACTGCGTCGACGGCGAGATCGCGCGCTGGAAGAAGCAGTACTCCCTGAACGGCGTGTACCTCGACCGGGTCGGCGCCTACCTCACCGACGCCGCCGTGCTGGTCGGCTTCGGGCTGCGCGCCGCCGACCTGTGGGGCGAGGGCCGCGTCGACTGGCTGTGGGCCTTCCTCGGCACCCTGGCCGCGCTCGGCGCGATCCTGATCAAGGCCGAGACCGACCTGGTCGGGGTCGCCCGCCACCAGGCCGGCAAGCCGCCGGTGCAGGAGGCGGCCGCCGAGATGCGCTCCTCCGGCATGGCGCTGGCCCGCAGGGCCGCCGCCGCGCTGAAGTTCCACCGGCTGATCCTCGGCATCGAGGCATCGCTGGTGATCCTGGTCCTGGCGATCGCCGACCAGGCGCGCGGCGACCTGTTCTTCACCCGGCTCGGCGTCGCGGTGATGGCCGGCATCGCGCTGCTCCAGACGCTGCTGCACCTGGTGTCCATCCTCGCCTCCAGCAGGCTGAAGTGAGCGCCCCGGTGAAGGTCGGCGCGGTGATCATCACCATGGGCAACCGCCCCGACGAGCTGTGCGCCCTGATCGACTCGGTCGCCAAGCAGGACGGCGCCCCGGTCGAGGTCGTCGTCGTCGGCAACGGCTCCCCGGTGCCGGAGGTCCCCGAGGGCGTCCGCACGGTCGAGCTGCCCGAGAACCTCGGCATCCCCGGCGGCCGCAACGTCGGCATCGAGGCGTTCGGCCCGGGCGGCAGCGAGGTCGACGTGCTGCTCTTCCTCGACGACGACGGCCTGCTCGCCCGCACCGACACCGCCGAGCTGTGCCGGCGGGCCTTCGCCGACGACGACCGGCTCGGCATCGTCAGCTTCCGCATCGCCGACCCCGAGACCGGCGTCACCCAGCGCCGGCACGTGCCCCGGCTGCGCGCCTCCGACCCGATGCGCTCCTCGCGGGTCACCACCTTCCTCGGCGGCGCCAACGCCGTGCGGACGAAGGTCTTCGGCGAGGTCGGCGGCCTGCCGGACGAGTTCTTCTACGCCCATGAGGAGACCGACCTGGCCTGGCGGGCCCTCGACGCCGGCTGGATGATCGACTACCGGTCCGACATGGTGCTGTACCACCCGACGACCGCGCCCTCGCGGCACGCCGTCTACCACCGCATGGTCGCCCGCAACCGGGTCTGGCTCGCCCGCCGCAATCTTCCCGCCCTGCTGGTCCCGGTCTACCTCGGGGTCTGGCTGCTGCTGACCCTGCTGCGCCGTCCCTCGCGGCCCGCGCTGAAGGCGTGGTTCGGCGGATTCCGGGAAGGCTGGACCACGCCCTGCGGACCCCGCAGGCCGATGAGGTGGCGTACGGTGTGGCGGCTGACCCGACTGGGCCGGCCCCCGGTGATCTGACAAGCTCGACCCTGGGAGCACCGGTGCCGGGGCCCGTCCGGGCCACCCGGCCCGCCTCTTCCCCGCACCGGCTGTGCACATCGAAGACGAAAGTTTCCACTAGTGAGTGAGACCACCCAGGACGGAGGAGTCGCGGTGACCGCGCCCCCGTCCCCCGACGAGTCCATGTCGGCGGCCCAGCTCGCCGAGAAGTACGGCCTGACCGTCAGCGGCGCCAGGCCCTCGCTCGTCGAGTACGTCCGTCGGCTCTGGGGCCGCCGGCACTTCATCCTGGCCTTCTCCCAGGCGAAGCTGACCGCCCAGTACAGCCAGGCCAAGCTCGGCCAGCTGTGGCAGGTGGTCACGCCACTGCTGAACGCGGCCGTCTACTTCTTCATCTTCGGTGTCATCCTGGAGGCCGACCGCGGGATGTCCCGCGAGGTCTACATCCCGTTCCTGGTCACCGGCGTGTTCGTGTTCACCTTCACGCAGAGCTCGGTGATGGCGGGCGTCAGGGCGATCTCCGGCAACCTCGGCCTGGTGCGCGCGCTGCACTTCCCGCGCGCCTCGCTGCCGGTCTCCTTCTCCCTCCAGCAGCTCCAGCAGCTCCTGTTCTCGATGCTGGTGCTGGTCGCGGTGACCTGCGCCTTCGGCAGCTACCCGGATCTGTCGTGGCTGCTGATCTTCCCGACGCTCGCGCTGCAGTTCCTGTTCAACACCGGCCTGGCCCTGATCATGGCCCGGGCCGGCGCCAAGACCCCGGACCTCGCACAGCTGATGCCGTTCGTGATGCGTACCTGGATGTACGCGTCCGGCGTGATGTTCTCCATCCCGATCATGCTCCAGGACAAGCCGCAGTGGCTGGCGGACGTCCTGCAGTGGAACCCGGCCGCGATCTACATGGACCTGATGCGCTTCGCGCTGATCGACGGCTACGGCTCCCAGAACCTGCCCGACCACGTGTGGGCGGCGGCGGCCGGCTGGGCCGTGCTGTTCGCGGTGGGCGGCTTCGTGTACTTCTGGAAGGCGGAGGAGAGGTACGGCCGTGGCTGAGATGCGCATCCCCACCGTCATCGCCGACGAGCTGCACATCGTCTACCGCGTCAACGGCGCCAAGGGCGGCAAGGGCAGCGCGACCGCCGCCCTGAGCCGCATCCTCAAGCGCGGCGAGGAGTGCGGTGTGCGCAAGGTGCACGCCGTCAAGGGTGTGTCCTTCGTCGCCTACCGGGGCGAGGCGGTCGGTCTGATCGGCTCCAACGGCTCCGGCAAGTCCACGCTGCTGAGGGCCATCGCCGGCCTGCTGCCCGCCGAGAAGGGCAAGGTCTACACCCACGGCCAGCCCTCCCTGCTCGGCGTGAACGCGGCCCTGATGAACGACCTCACCGGCGAGCGCAACGTCATATTGGGCGGGCTCGCCATGGGCATGTCCCGCGAGGAGATCAAGGAGCGCTACCAGGAGATCGTCGACTTCTCCGGCATCAACGAGAAGGGCGACTTCATCACCCTGCCGATGCGCACCTACTCCTCCGGCATGGCGGCCCGGCTCAGGTTCTCCATCGCCGCGGCCAAGGACCACGACGTCCTGATGATCGACGAGGCGCTCGCCACCGGTGACCGCAAGTTCCAGAAGCGCTCCGAGGAGCGCATCCGGGAGCTGCGCAAGGAGGCCGGCACGGTGTTCCTGGTCAGCCACAACAACAAGTCGATCCGCGACACCTGCGACCGGGTGCTGTGGCTGGAGCGCGGTGAGCTGCGCATGGACGGCCCCACCGACGAGGTGCTCAAGGAGTACGAGAAGTTCACCGGCAAGTGACCGGGTGACGTTCGGGGCCCCGCCGGAACCGCTCCGGCGGGGCCCGGACGTGCGTGGACCGGCGCGGGACCCGTGCGCGGACGAGCAAAGGAAACGTCAACTCCGGCTGCCCGCAGGAATCTTGGGCGGCAATCGGTGTTGTCTTGTGATGTGCGGGACACCCCCTCGGTCCGTACCGCGTTGTACAACGTAAGCTGTACGGGTGCCCAATCGCGGCAAGTGGGGCGATAATGCGCGACACCGCCCACCGGGACGCCGCGGCGAGCACCGGGCGGCGTGTCCGAAATAGTGTGTATTGGGTCCGCAGTGTAGAACGGGAGATGTGACGGCAATGGCTACGGAAACTCCCCGGCTCCGCGAGGCATGCGCCGTCCACGCCCAGGGCAGCGAACGGTGACCGGAAGAGACACGGCGCGCACCGGGGACCCCGAGCGCGACACCCTGGCCAAGGCCGCGGCCGAGAACTTCCCCGTGGCCCCCTTCTTCCTGCCGCGCGACTGGCGCACCGACCTCATGGCCGTCTACGGCTTCGCCCGGCTCGTCGACGACATCGGCGACGGCGACCTCACCCCCGGCGGCGCCGACGCCCGCCTCCTCGGCGTCCCGCCCGGGGCGGCCGAGGACCGCCTGGCTCTGCTGGACGCCTTCGAGGAGGACCTGCGCCGGGTCTTCGACGGCACACCCCGTCACCCCCTGCTGCGCCGGCTCCGGCCCACCGTCCGCCGCCGCGCCCTCACCCCCGAGCCGTTCCTCGGCCTGATCGCCGCCAACCGCCAGGACCAGCTGGTCACCCGGTACGAGACCTTCGACGACCTGCTCGCCTACTGCGAGCTGTCCGCCAACCCCGTCGGCCGTCTCGTCCTCGCCGTCACCGGCACCTCCACCCCGGAGCGCGTCCGCCGCTCCGACGCGATCTGCACCGCCCTGCAGATCGTCGAGCACCTCCAGGACGTCGCCGAGGACCTCGGCCGCGACCGGATCTATCTGCCCGCCGAGGACATGAAACGCTTTCACGTCCAGGAGGCGGACCTCGCCGCGAGAACCGCGGGCGCATCGGTGCGCGCTCTGGTCGCCCACGAATCCCGGCGTGCCCGCGATCTCCTGGACGAAGGCGCCCCCCTGGTGGGCAGCGTCCACGGCAGGCTGAAACTGCTGCTCGCGGGGTTCGTGGCGGGAGGCAGGGCGGCACTCGCCGCCATCGCCGCCGCCGAGCACGACGTACTTCCCGGCCCGCCGAGGCCCCGCAAGCTCCGGCTGCTGCGCGAGGTGGGCGTGACCCTGCGAGGAGAGGGGTGATCCGGACCGTGGAGTCTGCACCACACGCGTCCGCACCGGTACTCGCCGCCTACAGCTACTGCGAGACCGTCACCGGACAGCAGGCCCGTAACTTCGCGTACGGGATCCGGCTGCTGCCCACGGCCAAGCGGCGGGCGATGTCGGCGCTCTACGCGTTCTCGCGCCGGGTGGACGACATCGGCGACGGCGCGCTCGCGCACGACGTCAAGGCGGTCCGGCTGGAGGACACCCGGGCGATGCTGGCCCGGGTGCGCGCGGGCGAGGTCGACGAGGACGACACCGACCCGGTCGCGGTGGCCCTGGCGCACGCGGCCGAGGTCTTCCCGATCCCGCTCGGCGGCCTGGACGAGCTCATCGACGGCGTGCTGATGGACGTGCGCGGCGAGACCTACGAGACCTGGGACGACCTGAAGGTGTACTGCCGCTGTGTGGCGGGCGCCATCGGCCGGCTCTCGCTCGGCGTCTTCGGCACCGAACCGGGGGCGCGCGGCGCCGAACGCGCGCCGGAGTACGCCGACACGCTCGGGCTCGCGCTCCAGCTCACCAACATCCTCAGGGACGTCCGCGAGGACGCCCAGGGCGGCCGGGTCTATCTGCCGGCCGACGACCTCGCCAAGTTCGGCTGCTCGGCCGGTTTCGGCGGCCCCACCCCGCCGGAGGGCTCCGACTTCGCGGGCCTGGTGCACTTCGAGGTCCGGCGGGCCCGAGCCCTGTTCGCCGAGGGCTACCGGCTGCTGCCCATGCTCGACCGGCGCAGCGGCGCCTGCGTCGCGGCCATGGCGGGCATCTACCGCCGGCTCCTGGACCGCATCGAGCGCGACCCCGCGGCGGTGCTGCGCGGCCGGGTCTCGCTGCCCGGCCGGGAGAAGGCGTACGTCGCCGTCCGCGGGCTGTCCGGACTCGACACCCGCCATGTGCTCCGTCAGACCGCCCGGAGGCGGGCCTGATGGCCGGCGAGAACCGGGGCGAGCCTCCTGCCGGCAAGCGGCGGGCAACCCTCCGCGGCCGGACCGCGTCCCTGACTTCAGTGGCTTGCAGTGCATCGTTCAACCATCACGGCGGTCACGCAGGGGAGGGTGCACGATGACCGACGGCACAGGGCCGCACGGGCTGCTCACCGACGTCACCGACGGCCCGGGGAAGCATGCCGTGGTGGTCGGCGGCGGGCTCGCCGGCATCACCGCCGCGCTCGCGCTCGCGGACGCCGGGATGCGCGTCACCCTGCTCGAAGGCAGACCGAGGCTGGGCGGCCTGGCCTTCTCCTTCCGGCGCGGCGACCTCACCGTCGACAACGGCCAGCATGTGTATCTGCGCTGCTGCACCGCCTACCGGTGGTTCCTCGACCGGATCGAGGCCACCACCCTCGCCCCGCTCCAGAACCGGCTCGACGTGCCCGTCCTCGACGTGGCCCGGCCCGAGGGCCGACGGCTCGGCAGACTGCGGCGCGACGCGCTGCCCGTCCCGCTCCACCTGGGGCGCAGCCTCGCCGCCTATCCGCATCTCTCGCTCGCCGAGCGTGCCCGGGTCGGCCGTGCCGCCCTCGCGCTGAAGAGTCTCGACCTCGCTGATCCGGCCCTGGACGCGCAGGACTTCGGCAGCTGGCTGGCCGCGCACGGTCAGTCGGCGCGGGCCGTCGAGGCACTGTGGGACCTGGTCGGGGTCGCCACCCTCAACGCGGTCGCCTCCGACTGCTCCCTGGGGCTGGCCGCGATGGTGTTCAAGACCGGTCTGCTGTCCGACCCGGGCGCGGCCGACATCGGCTGGGCGCACGTCCCGCTGGGCGAACTGCACGACGGGCTGGCCCGCAAGGCGCTCGACTCCGCGGGCGTGCGTACCGAGGTCCGTACACGCGTCACCTCCGTCTCCCCTTACGGGAACGGGCGTTGGACCGTTCATGTTCCCGGCGAGAGCATCGAGGCGGACGCGGTCGTGCTCGCCGTGCCCCAGCGCGAGACGTACGATCTGCTGCCCGGCGGAGCCCTCGACGCGCCCGAGCGGCTGCTGGAGATCGGCACCGCCCCGATCCTCAACGTCCACGTGGTGTACGACCGCACCGTGCTCGACGCGCCGTTCCTCGCGGCGCTCGGCACCCCCGTCCAGTGGGTCTTCGACCGCACCGACGCCTCCGGCCTGAGGAGCGGCCAGTACCTGGCGCTGTCCCAGTCGGCCGCGCAGGACGACATCGACGCACCCGTGGCGGCCCTGCGCGAGCGGTATCTGCCCGAGCTGGAGAAGCTGCTGCCCCTGGCCCGCGGAGCCGAGGTGAGGGACTTCTTCGTCACCCGGGAGCGCACCGCCACCTTCGCCCCGGCCCCCGGCGTCGGCCGGTTCAGGCCCGGCGCCCGCACCAAGGCCCCCGGCCTCTGTCTGGCCGGATCGTGGACCGCCACAGGGTGGCCCGCGACCATGGAGAGTGCGGTCCGCAGCGGTGTGAGCGCGGCGGACGCCGTGCTCGGCGCCCTGGGCCGGCCCCGCCCCCGCCACCTCTTCGAGTTCGAGGAGGCCGCATGAGACTCGACGCGCGCGCGGCAGGCCCCCGCACCCCCGGTACCGCAACAAGAGGAGAGACTGTGCCCACCATGCCCCCGGCCTCGACGGCCGCTCGAGAGACCGCGGTCGACGTGACCGCGCTCCTGGAGCGCGGCCGGACCCTGGCCACACCGGTGCTGCGGGCGGCCGTCGACCGCCTGGCGTCTCCCATGGACACCGTTTCCGCCTACCACTTCGGCTGGATCGACGCCGACGGCAGGCCCACCGAGGGCGACGGCGGCAAGGCCGTGCGGCCGGCCCTCGCCGTGCTGTCCGCCGAGGTCACCGGCGCCGCCCCCGAGGTCGGCGTCCCCGGCGCGGTCGCCGTGGAGCTGGTGCACAACTTCTCGCTGCTGCACGACGACCTGATGGACGGCGACGAGCAGCGCCGGCACCGCGACACCGTCTGGAAGGTGCACGGCCCCGCCCAGGCCATCCTGGTCGGCGACGCCCTGTTCGCGCTGGCCAACGAGATCCTGCTGGAGCTCGGCACCGTCGAGGCCGGCCGTGCCACCCGCCGGCTGACCACCGCCACCCGGGCGCTGATCGACGGTCAGGCCCAGGACATCTCCTACGAGCACCGCGACCGGGTCAGCGTCGAGGAGTGCCTGGAGATGGAGGGCAACAAGACCGGCGCCCTGCTGGCCTGCGCCAGCTCCATCGGCGCCGTGCTCGGCGGGGCCGACGACCGCACCGCCGACACCCTGGAGAAGTACGGCTACCACCTCGGCCTGGCCTTCCAGGCCGTCGACGACCTGCTCGGCATCTGGGGCGACCCGGAGTCCACCGGCAAGCAGACCTGGAGCGATCTGCGCCAGCGCAAGAAGTCGCTGCCGGTCGTCGCCGCGCTCGCGGCCGGCGGAGCCGCCTCCGAGCGGCTCGGCGAACTGCTCGCCGCCGACGCGCGCAGCAGCGACTTCGCGCACTTCTCCGAGGAGGAGTTCGCCGTCCGCGCCGCCCTCATCGAGGAGGCGGGCGGCCGCGAGTGGACCGCCGAGGAGGCCCGCCGCCAGCACGCCGTCGCCGTCGAGGCCCTCCACTCGGTCGACATGCCCGAGCGGGTGCGGGAACGGTTCACCGCGCTCGCCGACTTCGTCGTCGTACGAAAGAGATGATCACTATCGGTCGAATAACCCTCGCGTAGTCGCCGGCCGCAGGCGCCCGATGCGCGCCCCGGCCGACGGCGGACCCACAGCAGACGCACGCCATGCAGGACTGCAGTGAAGGGGAAGCCATGACAGCGACGACCGACGGAAGCACCGGGGCCCTGCCGCCCCGCGCTGCCGCGGCCAGCGACACACACAGCACCGTCCCCGGGACGGCCGGGGTCCACCGGGCCGCCGAGCTCGCCGTGCGGCGTGCCACCGACCATCTGCTCGCCCGCCAGGACGAGGAGGGCTGGTGGAAGGGCGACCTCGAGACGAACGTCACGATGGACGCCGAGGACCTTCTGCTGCGCCAGTTCCTCGGCATCCGCGACGAGGCGACCACCCGCGCCGCCGCCCTGTTCATCCGCGGTGAGCAGCGCGAGGACGGCGCCTGGTCCACCTTCTACGGCGGGCCGGGCGAACTGTCCGCCACCATCGAGGCGTACGTCGCCCTGCGGCTGGACGGCGACGCCCCCGACGCACCCCACATGGCGAAGGCATCGGCCTGGGTCCGGGAACGCGGCGGCATCGCCTCGGCCCGGGTGTTCACCCGGATCTGGCTGGCCCTGTTCGGCTGGTGGAACTGGGAGGACCTGCCCGAACTCCCGCCGGAGATCATCTACCTGCCGCCGTGGGTGCCCCTGAACATCTACGACTTCGGCTGCTGGGCCCGGCAGACCATCGTCCCGCTGACGATCGTCTCCGCCAAGCGCCCGGTGCGGCCGGCGCCCTTCCCGCTCGACGAGCTGCACACCGATCCGGCCCGGCCCAACCCGCTCAGGCCCTTCGCGCCGGTGGCCAGCTGGGACGGCCTCTTCCAGCGGCTGGACCGGACGCTGCACGCCCTGCGCAAGGTGGCCCCGCGCAGGCTGCGCCGCGCCGCGATGAACAGCGCCGCCCGCTGGATCATCGAGCGGCAGGAGAACGACGGCTGCTGGGGAGGCATCCAGCCGCCGGCCGTCTACTCGCTCATCGCGCTGCACCTGCTCGGCTACGACCTGAAGCACCCGGTGATGCGCGAGGGCCTGGCCTCGCTGGACCGGTTCGCCGTGTGGCGCGAGGACGGCGCCCGGATGGTCGAGGCATGCCAGTCGCCGGTGTGGGACACCTGCCTGGCCACCATCGCGCTGGCCGACGCGGGTGTGCCAGCCGACCATCCGCAGCTGGTCAAGGCCGCCGACTGGATGCTCGGCGAGGAGATCGTCCGTCTCGGGGACTGGTCCGTGAAGCGGCCCGGACTGCCGCCCGGGGGCTGGGCGTTCGAGTTCCACAACGACAACTACCCCGACATCGACGACACCGCCGAGGTGGTCCTCGCACTGCGCCGGGTCAGCCACCCCGACCCCGAGCGGCTGGAGCGGGCCGTCGGGCGGGCCGTGCGCTGGAACCTCGGGATGCAGTCGCGCAACGGCGCATGGGGCGCCTTCGACGTCGACAACACCAGCCCGTTCCCCAACCGGCTGCCGTTCTGCGACTTCGGCGAGGTCATCGACCCGCCGTCGGCCGACGTCACCGCGCACGTCGTGGAGATGCTCGCCGTGGAGGGGCTCGCCCACGACCCGCGCACCCGGCGCGGCATCGACTGGCTGCTCGCCGCGCAGGAGCCCGACGGCTCGTGGTTCGGGCGCTGGGGCGTCAACTACATCTACGGCACCGGGTCCGTGGTGCCCGCCCTGACCGCGGCGGGGCTGCCCGGCTCCCACCCGGCGGTCCGCCGGGCCGTCGGCTGGCTGGAGCGCGTCCAGAACGACGACGGCGGCTGGGGCGAGGACCTGCGCTCCTACCAGGACACCCACGGCTGGAGCGGGCGCGGCGAGTCCACCGCCTCACAGACCGCCTGGGCGCTGCTCGCGCTGCTGGCCGCGGGGGAGCAGGACTCCAAGGCCGTGGAGCGCGGCGTCGCGTGGCTGACCGCGACCCAGCGCGAGGACGGCTCCTGGGACGAGCCGCACTTCACCGGCACCGGCTTCCCCTGGGACTTCTCCATCAACTACCACCTGTACCGGCAGGTGTTCCCGCTCACCGCGCTCGGCCGGTACGTGCACGGCGACCCGTTCGCCGGGCCCGCGGCACAGGCCGAGGGGGGCTGATGACGGCCAAGCCCGCTCCGGTCCCGCTGCTGATCGCCTGCGCGCTCGGCATCGAGCACCTGGCCCTGCGCATGGGCGACCGCGGCGGTGCCGGCGGGCCGGTCACCGTCCTGCGCACCGGCATGGGGCCGCGGGCCGCCGAGCGCTCCGTGACCCGGGTCCTCGCCGACCCGGTCCTGGCGGGCGCGGCGGTGCTCGCCACCGGCTTCTGCGCCGGGCTCGCCCCCGGAATGCACCCGGGCGATCTCGTCGTCGCCGAGGAGACGCGCGACCCGTACGGCAGCACGCCGTGCGTGGGCACCGAACTGCTGGTCAAGGAGCTGGCACGGGCCCTGCCCGGCCGCACCGTGCACACCGGCCCGCTCACCGGCTCCGACCACGTCGTGCGCGGCGGCGAGCGGTCCGCGCTGCTCGCGACCGGCGCGATCGCGGTCGACATGGAGTCGGCCGCCACGCTCCTGAGCGCCGTACGAGCGGGCGAGCGCCCGGTTGCGGCCGTCCGGGTGGTCGTGGACGCTCCAGAACATGAACTCGTCCGGATCGGCACGGTGCGCGGTGGAATATCAGCTTTCCGCGTGCTTCGCTCCGTCCTTCCCGCTTTCTTCGAATGGCACCGTTCTTTGCTGCTCCCCCGGAGGTGAGCCCAGATGGCCATGCCGCTGCGCCAGTCGATCAAGGTCGCTACCTACCTGGCCGAACAGAAGCTCCGCAGGCGGGACAAGTTCCCGCTGATCGTCGAACTGGAGCCGCTGTTCGCCTGCAACCTCAAGTGCGAGGGCTGCGGCAAGATCCAGCATCCCGCGGGAGTCCTGAAGCAGCGCATGCCGGTCGCCCAGGCCGTCGGCGCGGTGCTGGAGTCCGGCGCGCCGATGGTGTCCATCGCCGGCGGCGAGCCCCTGATGCATCCGCAGATCGACGAGATCGTGCGCCAGCTGGTGGCCAAGCGGAAGTACGTCTTCCTGTGCACCAACGCCATGCTGCTGCGCAAGAAGATGGACAAGTTCACGCCCTCGCCCTACTTCGCCTTCGCCGTGCACATCGACGGCCTGCGCGAGCGGCACGACGAGTCGGTGGCCAAGGAGGGCGTCTTCGACGAGGCGGTGGAGGCGATCAAGGAGGCCCAGCGGCGCGGCTTCCGGGTCACCACCAACTCCACCTTCTTCAACACCGACACCCCGCAGACCGTCGTCGAGGTGCTCGACTTCCTCAACGACGACCTCAAGGTCGACGAGATGATGATCTCGCCCGCCTACGCCTACGAGAAGGCCCCCGACCAGGAGCACTTCCTCGGCGTGGAGCAGACCCGCGAGCTGTTCCGGAAGGCTTTCGCGGGCGGCAACCGGCGCCGCTGGAGGCTCAACCACTCGCCCCTGTTCCTCGACTTCCTGGAGGGCAAGGTCGACTTCCCCTGCACCGCCTGGGCGATCCCCAACTACTCCCTCTTCGGCTGGCAGCGCCCCTGCTATCTGATGAGCGACGGGTACGTGCCGACGTACCGCGAACTGATCGAGGACACCGACTGGGACAAGTACGGCCGCGGCAAGGACCCGCGCTGCGCCAACTGCATGGCGCACTGCGGCTACGAGCCGACCGCCGTGCTCGCCACCATGGGCTCCCTGAAGGAGTCGCTGCGCGCCATGCGCGAGACGGTCAGCGGAAACCGGGAGTGATGTCATGACCGCCGTCTCTCTCGGCATGCCGTCCGTTCCGACCAGGCTCGCCGAGCGCCGCAGGAGCCGGCAGATCCAGGTCGGTTCCGTGGCGGTCGGTGGCGACGCCCCGGTCTCGGTGCAGTCGATGACGACGACCCGTACGTCGGACATCGGTGCCACGCTCCAGCAGATCGCGGAGCTGACGGCGTCGGGCTGCCAGATCGTGCGGGTGGCCTGCCCGACGCAGGACGACGCCGACGCGCTGGCCACGATCGCCCGCAAGTCGCAGATCCCGGTGATCGCCGACATCCACTTCCAGCCGAAGTACGTGTTCGCGGCGATCGAGGCGGGCTGTGCGGCGGTGCGGGTGAACCCGGGCAACATCAAGCAGTTCGACGACAAGGTCAGGGAGATCGCGCGGGCGGCGAAGGACCACGGCACGCCGGTCCGTATCGGTGTCAACGCGGGTTCGCTGGACCGGCGGCTGCTCCAGAAGTACGGCAGGGCGACCCCGGAGGCGCTGGTGGAGTCGGCGCTGTGGGAGGCGTCGCTGTTCGAGGAGCACGGCTTCCGCGACATCAAGATCTCGGTCAAGCACAACGACCCGGTGATCATGATCGAGGCGTACAAGCAGCTCGCCGCCCAGTGTGATTATCCGCTGCACCTGGGTGTCACCGAGGCGGGTCCCGCCTTCCAGGGCACGATCAAGTCGGCGGTGGCGTTCGGGGCGCTGCTGAGCCAGGGCATCGGTGACACCATCCGGGTCTCGCTGTCGGCGCCGCCGGCGGAGGAGGTCAAGGTGGGGCTGCAGATCCTGGAGTCCCTCAACCTCAAGCAGCGGGGTCTGGAGATCGTCTCCTGTCCGTCCTGCGGCCGGGCCCAGGTGGATGTGTACAAGCTGGCCGAGGAGGTCACGGCGGGTCTGACGGGCATGGAGGTCCCCCTGCGGGTCGCGGTGATGGGCTGTGTCGTCAACGGTCCCGGCGAGGCCCGGGAGGCCGACCTCGGGGTCGCCTCCGGCAACGGCAAGGGCCAGATCTTCGTCAAGGGCGAGGTCATCAAGACCGTCCCCGAGTCCAAGATCGTGGAGACCCTCGTCGAGGAGGCCCTCAAGCTCGCGGAGCAGTCGAAGTGAACTGAGTACAAGGCACGGACCGAAGGGGGCCCGAGCGTGACGATTCTGGAGAACATCCGGCAACCACGCGACCTGAAGGCGCTGTCCGAGGCGCAGCTTCGCGAACTGTCCGAAGAGATCAGGGAGTTCCTGGTGCACGCGGTCGCCAGGACCGGCGGCCATCTCGGCCCCAACCTGGGCGTGGTGGAACTGACCGTCGCCCTGCACCGGGTCTTCGAGTCGCCGGCCGACCGCATCCTGTGGGACACCGGACACCAGAGCTATGTGCACAAGCTGCTGACCGGGCGGCAGGACTTCTCCAAGCTGCGCGGCAAGGGCGGCCTGTCGGGCTACCCCTCCCGCGAGGAGTCCGAGCACGACGTCATCGAGAACAGCCACGCCTCCACCGCCCTCGGCTGGGCCGACGGCCTCGCCAAGGCACGCCAGGTGCAGGGCGGCAAGGGCCATGTCGTCGCGGTCGTCGGAGACGGAGCCCTGACCGGCGGCATGGCCTGGGAGGCGCTGAACAACATCGCGGCCGCCAAGGACCGGCCGCTGATCATCGTCGTCAACGACAACGAACGCTCCTACGCCCCCACCATCGGCGGCCTCGCCAACCATCTGGCCACCCTGCGCACCACCGACGGCTACGAGAGGGTCCTCGCCTGGGGCAAGGACGTCCTGCTGCGCACCCCGGTGATCGGCCACCCCCTCTACGAGGCCCTGCACGGCGCCAAGAAGGGCTTCAAGGACGCCTTCGCGCCCCAGGGCATGTTCGAGGACCTGGGCCTGAAGTACGTCGGGCCCATCGACGGGCACGACATCGGGGCCGTGGAGTCCGCGCTGCGCCGCGCCAGGCGCTTCCACGGGCCGGTGCTCGTGCACTGTCTGACGGTCAAGGGCCGCGGCTACGAACCCGCGCTGGCGCACGAGGAGGACCACTTCCACACCGTCGGCGTGATGGACCCGCTCACCTGCGAGCCCCTCACCCCGTCGGACGGACCGTCCTGGACCTCGGTGTTCGGCGAGGAGATCGTGAAGATCGGCGAGGAGCGCGAGGACGTCGTCGCCATCACCGCCGCCATGCTGCACCCGGTCGGACTCGGCCGGTTCGCCGAACGCTTCCCGGACCGGGTCTGGGACGTCGGCATCGCCGAGCAGCACGCGGCGGTCTCCGCGGCCGGCCTCGCCACCGGCGGACTGCACCCGGTCGTCGCCGTCTACGCCACCTTCCTCAACCGTGCCTTCGACCAGCTCCTGATGGACGTGGCCCTGCACCGCTGCGGAGTCACCTTCGTCCTGGACCGGGCCGGTGTCACCGGCGTCGACGGCGCCTCCCACAACGGCATGTGGGACATGTCCGTCCTCCAGGTCGTGCCGGGCCTGAGGATCGCCGCCCCGCGCGACGCCGACCAGCTGCGGGCCCAGCTGCGGGAGGCCGTCGCCGTGGACGACGCGCCGACCCTGATCCGTTTCCCGAAGGAGTCGGCGGGCCCGCGGATCCCCGCCGTCGACCGGGTGGGCGGCCTGGACGTCCTGCACCGCGACGAGCGGCCCGATGTGCTCCTGGTCGCCGTCGGTGTCATGGCCCCGGTCTGTCTCCAGGCCGCCGAGCTGCTGCGGGCGCGCGGCATCGGCTGCACGGTCGTCGACCCGCGCTGGGTCAAGCCCGTCGACCCCGCCCTGCCCGGTCTGGCCGCCGGGCACCGGCTGGTGGCCGTCGTGGAGGACAACAGCCGCGCCGCGGGGGTGGGCTCGGCCGTGGCGCTGGCCCTGGGCGACGCCGATGTCGACGTGCCCGTGCGGCGGTTCGGCATTCCCGGGCAGTTCCTCGCGCACGCCAAGCGCGGCGAGGTGCTCGCCGACATCGGGCTCACACCCGTCGAGATCGCCGGGCGGATCGGCGCGAGCCTGGCCGTCATGGCGGAGCCGTCCGAGGAGAAACCCGCATGACCACCGCCGGACCCGAGGCCGGGACAGGACAGTTCGACCTCGGCAGACTGCTCGCCGAGCGGTCCGCCGAACGCTACGAACTGCACACCAAGTACCTCAACCACCAGCTCCCGCGCATGCTGCACACCATCGGCTTCGACAAGGTGTACGAGCGGGCCGAGGGCGCCTACTTCTGGGACGCGGAGGGCCAGGACTACCTGGACATGCTCGCCGGGTTCGGGGTGATGGGGCTCGGCCGCCACCATCCGGTCGTCCGCCGGGCGCTGCACGACGTCCTCGACGCCTCCCTCGCCGACCTCACCCGCTTCGACTGCCAGCCGCTGCCCGGACTGCTCGCCGAGAAGCTGCTCGCCCACAGCCCGCACCTGGACCGGGCGTTCTTCGGCAACAGCGGCACCGAGGCGGTGGAGACCGCGCTGAAGTTCGCCCGCCGTGCCACCGGCAGACCGAGGATCCTCTACTGCGACCACGCCTTCCACGGCCTGACCACCGGCTCCCTGTCCGTCAACGGCGAGGACGGCTTCCGCGACGGCTTCGCCCCGCTGCTGCCCGACACCGCCGTACCGCTCGGCGATCTCGACGCGCTGGCGAGGGAGCTGAAGAAGGGGGACGTCGCCGCCCTCATCGTCGAGCCGATCCAGGGCAAGGGCGTCCACGAGGCCCCGCCCGGCTATCTGCGGGCCGCGCAGGAACTGCTGCACCGGCACAAGGCGCTGCTCATCGCCGACGAGGTGCAGACCGGCCTCGGCCGGACCGGCGACTTCTACGCCTACCAGCACGAGGACGGTGTCGAACCGGACCTGGTGTGTGTGGCCAAGGCCCTGTCCGGCGGCTATGTGCCGGTCGGCGCGACCCTCGGCAAGGACTGGATCTTCAAGAAGGTCTACTCGTCCATGGACCGCGTCCTCGTCCACTCGGCGAGCTTCGGCTCCAACGCCCAGGCGATGGCGGCGGGGCTGGCCGTGCTGTCCGTCATGGAGAACGAGCAGACCGTCGCGAACGCCCGGGCGACCGGGGAACTGCTGAGGTCGCGGCTGGCCGCGCTGGTCGGCCGTTACGAACTGCTCGCCGACGTGCGCGGCCGGGGGCTGATGGTCGGCATCGAGTTCGGCCGGCCGAAGTCGCTGAAGCTGCGCAGCCGCTGGACGATGCTCCAGGCCGCCCGCAAGGGACTGTTCGCCCAGATGGTGGTCGTGCCCCTGCTCCAGCGGCACCGGATCCTCACCCAGGTCTCCGGGGACCATCTGGAGGTGATCAAGCTGATCCCGCCGCTGATCGTCGGGGAGAAGGAGGTCGACCGGTTCGTCGGCGCCTTCACCGAGGTCATGGACGACGCCCACAGCGGGGGCGGGCTGATGTGGGACTTCGGCAGGACGCTGGTGAAGCAGGCGGTGGCCAACCGCTGAGGCGAGGGCCTCCGCCCGCGCGGGCCCTTCGCCGAAGGCACCCGCGAGAGGTTTTTGCCTGTGGGGCAAGAAATTTGCCTCACAGGCAAGTGTGCGGCTGAATGGAGGGCATGAACCCTCCCGAGACCGGGCCGCCGCAGGAGCCGGTCGCCGACCTGCCCGCCCTGGCGCCCCAGCTGCGCGCCCTGCGCCGGCGGGCCTCCCTCACGCTGGAGGCCGCGGCGCGGTCCGCCGGGCTCTCGCCCGCGCACCTGTCCCGGCTGGAGACCGGGCAGCGCCAGGCGTCGCTGCCGATGCTGCTCGCGCTCGCGCGCATCTACGGTACGACCGTCTCCGAGCTCCTCGGTGAGCGGGCCGCCGACCGGGACGCCGTGGTGCGCGCCGCGGACATGGAGCCGACCCGGGCCGGCGGCTGGACCTACTGGCAGGCGGGCTCGTCCGGGCGCGGGATGCAGGCCCTGCGGGTGCGTGTGCCGCACGGCTCCCAGGGCGACATCGTGCGGGTGCACCCCGGCGAGGAGTGGCTGCACGTCCTGACGGGGCGGCTGCGGCTGCGCCTCGGCGACACCACGCATCACCTCGGTCCCGGGGACAGCGCGCACTTCGACTCGCTGACCCCGCACCGCATCGCCGCCGAGGACGAGGCCGGCGTCGACCTCCTCTTCGTCCACACCCTGCTGCAGAGTCCCGCGGCCGCGCTGTGCCTCGGGCCCACGACGGGAGACATGCCATGAGCGACATCGAACAGAAGTTTCCCCGCACCCTCTGGGTCCGACTGCTGATCTACATCGCGGCCGGGCACGTCTTCGCCGGCTTCCTCTATCTGCTGTTCGCGGTGGGCGCCGAGTAGGGCGGCGGCCGGGCGTCAGTCGAGCAGCCGGTCCCGCAGGCGCTCGCGGATCCCGGGCGTCACACCCAGCCCCCGCTCCAGGTAGCCCTCGACTCCGCCCCAGGTCTCCTCGACCGTCTCCAGCGCCGCCGTCAGGTACTCGGCGCGGGCCTCGAACAGAGGGCTGAGCAGCTCCATGACCTCGGGCGAGTACGCGGAGGCGGCGTCGCCGTTGCGGCGCACCTTGTAGCGGCGGTGCTTGGCGTTCGACTCCAGGTAGTCGGCGAGGATCGCCTCGCGCTCGACGCCCAGGGCGAGCAGCGTCACGGCGATCGACAGGCCGGCCCGGTCCTTGCCGGCCGCGCAGTGCATGAGCGCGGGGACGCTGTCCTCGGCGAGGGCGTGCAGTACGCGCGCGTGCTCGGCGGTGCGCTCTCTGACGATCATGCGGTACGAGGCGATCATCCGGCCGGCCGCCTTGCCGTCCGCGAGGATCGAGCGCAGCAGCTCCAGGTCGCCGTCGCGCACCATCTTCCAGAACTCGGCCCCGTCCGCCGGGTCGCTCAGCGGAAGGTTGACGTTGCGCACGCCCGGCAGCGTCACGTCCGGGCCCTCCAGCTTCTGGTCCGCCGCGTTGCGGAAGTCGAAGATCGTGTGCAGGCCCAGGGAGGAGAGGAACACCGCGTCCTCGGCGGTCGCGTGCGCCAGATGTCCGCTGCGGAAGAGCACGCCCCGGCGCACCCGGCGCCCGTCGACCGTCGGCAGTCCTCCCACGTCACGGAAATTGCGCACTCCGGCCAGCTCGGGCTCGGTCGACGGGACCTGCTGCGTCACGGTGGCTCCCTCCGGTCGGCCCCGCCGGCGCGGCTCGTCCGGCGGGCGCTTCGATGACCATACGACATGGCTTCCTGAGGCAACGGGTTGTCCGCGTCCCGTCCGCACACGCCCACAGACTGGATCAAAACGGACCTTATGTCCGTATGGTTCCGCGCCGCGCCCCCGTGTGAGCGCGGGGGATTTCCCGACGCGCGCCACTTCTGCACCTTCTGTCCGTATTGACTCCTTCATTCCAACTCGCTCTGGAATAAAGGAACCTGGAGAGGTGTCACGTGAGGAGCGTCATAACCGTGACCGTGCGTCGTCGGTCATGTCCACGTAATCAAGGGCCTTCTCAAGGGAGTTTGAGGAATCCGGCGGAGCCGTCGTGCACGGAGGGTGACCGGGAATTTCCTTTACGGATCAAGAAGAAGGGCTTCGGGCGGAACCTCTTGCTTGTCCCTTTGCGCCTTGCTCGCTTACGTTCGCCACCGATCCGGACGGACGCCCAATCCTGCCGCCGACCGGAGCCCGCACAAACCCACCCGTCCACGGCAGGAGCGGGGGACCCACAGGTACGACTGCCTGTTCCGGTCTCCGGAACGGCTCGGGGTTAAGCCGCGTCTCGGCGCGGCCGGACATCTCCAGTCCGCACCCGACAGCTCACCTCGCAGGCGCCGGAGAGGAATTCGCCATGCCCGCGAAGGGTAAGCACCGCCGTCCCAAGGCCCAGCGCCTGACCCGTTCCATCGCCGTCGCCGGTACCGGTGGCGCCGCGCTCGCCCTGCCGCTGCTGGCGGCCACCGGCGCGAACGCCGCGACCGGACAGTCCGCCCCGGACGCCGCCGTCCGGTCGGCCGCCACGGTCCAGAAGACCTCCGCGGCCACCGGGGCCGCCGAGAAGAAGTCGACCGCCCCGCGCGTCTATGCCGTGAAGCACGGCGACTACCTCTCGAAGATCGCCGACGAGCAGAACGTCCGCGGCGGCTGGCAGAAGCTGTACCAGGACAACCGTGAGGCCGTCGGCTCCGACCCCTCGATGATCCACCCGGGTCTGAAGCTCACCCTCGGCAAGAAGGCCGCGGCGGCGCAGTCCTGGAAGTCCTCCGACGCGGCGAAGCCGGCCACGCGCTCCTCCGGCTCCTCCTCGTCCTCGCAGTCCGCCGAGGCGTCGAAGTCCGCCGAGGCGTCGAAGTCCTCGGCCTCCGAGTCCTCGGCCTCTTCCTCCGCCCCCTCCTCCTCCGGCTCGTCCGCCGCCACCCAGGCGGACACCACCGCGGCGAGCGGCTACAGCGCCCCCGTCTCCGGCGCCGGAGTCGGCACCGCCTACCGCGTGGCGGGCAGCATGTGGTCCAGCGGCTACCACACGGGCGCCGACTTCGTCGTCCCGACCGGCACCTCGCTCAAGGCCGTCGGCGCGGGCACCGTCGTCTCCGCGGGCTGGGGCGGCGCGTACGGCAACCAGGTCGTCATCAAGCTGGCCGACGGCCACTACGCCCAGTACGCCCACCTGTCCTCGCTGTCCGTCTCCACCGGCCAGTCGGTGACCGCGGGACAGCAGGTCGGCCTCTCCGGCGCGACCGGCAACGTGACCGGCCCGCACCTGCACTTCGAGATCCGCACCACCCCGGACTACGGCTCGGACGTGGACCCGATCTCCTACCTCCGCTCGCACGGCGTCGCCATCTGACGTCCGTCGTCCGCGGCGTCGGCACCTGACGTCCGTCATCCGCGGCCGAAGGCCGGACCCCGTCCCCGGGGTCCGGCCTTCGGTGTGTCCGGAGTTCCCCGTTCCCGTTCCGCACCGGCAACAGGTCCGGACGGAGGGTTATTCCACGCTTGCCGAGACTTTAGGAGTGTCTTATCTCACCGCCCGTCAACCCCTGCCTACGGTCGCGTAGGTCACATTCGAAAGGGAATCATGGGCCGATGTGGCAGACGATTCGAAGAATGACAGCAGATCAGTGATCGGGTCGTACGTGGCGGTGGGGGACAGCTTCACCGAGGGCGTCGGCGACCCCGGTCCCGACGGGAGGTTCGTCGGCTGGGCCGACCGGTTCGCCGTGCTGCTCGCGGACCGGCGACCCGAGGGCGACTTCGAGTACACCAACCTCGCCGTGCGCGGGAAGCTGCTCGACCAGATCGTGGCGGACCAGGTGCCGCGGGCTCTCGAACTCGCCCCGGACCTCGTCAGCATCTGCGCGGGCGGCAACGACATCATCCGGCCCGGCACCGACCCCGACGACGTCGCCGAGCGCTTCGAGCAGGCGATCGCCGCGCTGACCGAGGCGGCCGGCACCGTCCTGGTGGCGACCGGCTTCGACACCCGCGGCGTGCCGGTGCTGAAGCATCTGCGCGGCAAGATCGCCACGTACAACGGACATGTGCGGGCGGTCGCCGACCGCTACGGCTGCCCGGTGCTCGACCTGTGGTCCCTGAGGTCCGTCCAGGACCGCCGCGCCTGGGACGGCGACCGGCTCCACCTCGGACCCGAGGGCCACACGCGCGTGGCGCTGCGTGCCGGGCAGGCCCTCGGCGTGGACGTGCCGGCCGATCCCGAGCAGCCCTGGCCGCCGCTGCCGCCCCGCGGCACGCTCGACGTCCGCCGCGACGACGTCCACTGGGCCCGCGAGTACCTCGTCCCCTGGATCGGCCGCCGGCTGCGCGGCGAGTCCTCCGGCGACCATGTCACCGCCAAGGGCGCACTGAGCCCGGACGACATCAAGCTCCGCATCGAGGCGGTGGCCTGACGGGGCCGGCGCGCGGCCGCGCGGGTCCGCAGGCCCTCCCTCAGCGCCGCCCCGTCAACGCCTCCGGCGTCAGCCCCAGTTCGCGGGCCAGCGCCTCGTCCACCCACTCCGTCGCCCGGGCCCGGGACACCGCGCCCGGGTAGGAGGTCAGCTGGACGGCGAGGCCGTCGAGCAGCGCGGTCAGACGCAGGGCGGCGCCCGCCGGGTCGGGGCAGCGGAACTCCCCGGCGGCGACGCCCTCGGCGATGACCTCCGTCAGCGCGGCCTTCCACCGGCGGTCGAGGTCGCGGGCGACGTCCCGCAGGGCGGGCTCGCGCAGGGACACCGCCCAGCCCTCGATCCACAGCCGCCAGCCCTTGGCCTGGCCGGTCGGCGCGTACCAGCGCACCGCACCCCGCAGCCGCCGCAGCGCGGAGGTCCGGCGGCCGAGCAGCCCCCGCAGGTGGGCCAGGTCCCCCTCGGCCGCATGGGTGAACGCGGCGGCGACCAGCTTCTCCTTGGAGGAGAAGTGATAGAGCACGAGTGCGTTGCTCACGCCCAGCGCCGAGGCCACGTCGGCGATCCGCACCGAGGCCACGCCCCGCGCCTCGATCTGCCCGATGGCGGCCCGCAGCAACTCCTCGCGCCGCTCCTCCACGCTCAACCGCACCCTCGCCACGCGGCTCACCCTACACAGCGCCCAGGACCCGCGCCGAAGGCCCGTTCGAGGGCGGCCGCACGGCCGGCGACCGTGCGGCCCCGGCTCACCGGTACCAGCCGAAGCGCTCGGCGATCACCGGCAGCCGCTCCGCCGCGACGGCGTGCGCGGCGGCCCGGGGCGTCGTGCCGTCGGCCTCCGCCCGCGCGAGCATCAGCTCGACCAGCGCCCGCATCGAACGGCGTGTGTGCGTGAACGCCTCGTCCGCGTCGGCGCCGATGTCGCCGAACAGCGTCCACCACCACCACGCGTTCGTCCCCGAGTTGACGACCACGTCCGGCAGCACCGTCACCCCGCGCTCCGCCAGCAGTTCCTCCGCCTCCGCCGTCACGGGCATGTTGGCCGCCTCGACGATCCAGCGCGCGCGCACCTGTCCCTGGTTGCCCGTGTCGATCGCGTACGACACCGCCGCCGGGACCAGGATCTCCGCCTCCGCCGACAGCCAGGCGTCACCGGCGTGTTCGAGGTCGGCGGGCCGCAGTGCCGCCCGGTCGACCGTGCCGTGGGCGTCGCGCGCCGCGAGCAGCGCGTCCACGTCGAGGCCGTCCGGGTTGGCGATCGTGCCCTTGATGTCGGCGACCGCCACGACCGTCAGGCCCGCGCGGGCGAGGAAACGGGCGGTGGCGCCGCCCATCGTGCCGAACCCCTGCACGGCGGCCCGGGTGCCGGCGTACGGCGTGCCGGACCGGTCCAGGGCGGCGAGGGCGGCCTCGGCGACCCCGCAGCCGCCGACCAGCTCGTCCAGCCCGATCCCGTCCACCTCGACCCCGAACGCGGCGGCGAGCCGGGCGCGGGCGGCCGTCTCGTCGTCGAGCAGCGGATACACGGCCTGGATCGAGGAGACCAGCCCCGCCTCGGCGGCGGCCCGGTCCACCAGGTCCTGGGTGAGCCCGAGGTCCTCGCCCGTGGTCCAGAAGCACTCGATGTGCGGCCGCACGGCCCGCAGGTAGCGCACGAGCACCCCGTACGCCTCCGGGTCCCTGGGGTCGCAGTCGATGCCGCCCTTGGCGCCGCCGAGCGGCACGTACCGGCTCCGCGGGTCGTAGTGCAGGGCCTCCTTCATGGTCATGCCCCGGGCGAGTCCGGCCACCTCCTCCAGGGTGCAGCCCGGCCGCATGCGCAGTCCGCCGCTGGAGACACCGCGCACCAGCCGGTCCACGACCAGGAAGCCCCGGCGGCCGGTGACGTGGTCGGTCCAGGTGAGCGACAGCAGGGGGGCGGTCATGGGGTCTCCTCGGGGCACGGTGATCGGGCCGGGGCCGGGCCGGTCCCGGCGCCCGCCCGGCATGCTACTGAATGACCGGTCAGTACCGGGGCGCCGCCCTCCGCCGTCCGCGCGCCGGACGCGGCACCACGGTGACACCGGCGCGCACCCGGTGTCACCGGGCTGTCACCGAGGCGACCCGGAGTTGTCGGAGGGGCGGACCATAATGGAAGACCTCACCGACTCCACCGGGAGGTACCGTGGCCGGAATCCGTCACCTGAGCGCCGGGCTCAGCGCGCTGCAGCCCGAGGCATTCGGCGCGGACCCCAGCGGTGAGCGCATGGCCCGCATCCGCAGATCACCGCACTTCAAGGACGGTGTCTTCCAGAATCCCGGCGGCCCCTCGCGCACCCGCCCCTCCGGCTCGCCCGTCGACTTCGCCAAGCTCTACTTCGACAAGGAGTCCCGCGTCCGCCGGGCTCCGCACGGCACCGTCCCGGTCCACCCGACCACCCTCGCCGACATCGCCCGGCCCCCCGCCACGGGCCTGCGCCTGACCTGGATGGGCCACTCCGGCGTCCTCGCCGAGATCGACGGCACGCGCGTGCTCTTCGACCCCGTCTGGGGCGAGCGCTGCTCCCCGTTCGCCTTCGCCGGGCCCAGACGGCTGCACCCCGTGCCGCTGCCGCTGACCGCGCTCGGCCCGGTCGACGTCGTCGTGATCTCCCACGACCACTACGACCACCTCGACCTGCCCACGATCAAGGCCCTGGCGGGCACGGACACCGTCTTCGCCGTCCCGCTCGGCGTCGGCGCGCACCTGGAGCGCTGGGGCGTCTCCGCCGACCGGCTGCGCGAGCTGGACTGGCACGAGAGCGCACGCGTCGGCGGCCTCACCCTGACCGCCACCCCGGCCCGCCACTTCTGCGGCCGCGGCCTGCGCAACACCCAGCACACCCTCTGGGCGTCCTGGGTCGTCTCCGGCGAGGAGCACCGCGTCTACCACAGCGGCGACACCGGCTACTTCGAGGGCTTCCGGGACATAGGCGCCGAGCACGGCCCGTTCGACGCGACCATGATCCAGCTCGGTGCCTACAGCGAGTTCTGGACCGACATCCACATGACTCCCGCCGAGGCGCTGCGCGCCCACCTCGACCTCCAGGGCGGCGTCCCCGCCGGAGTGCTGCTGCCGATCCACTGGGCCACCTTCAACCTCGCCCCGCACCCCTGGGCGGAGCCGGGGGAGTGGACCAAGGACGCCGCCGAGGAGGCCGGTCAGGCCGTGGCCTTCCCCCGCCCCGGTGAGCCCTTCGAGCCCGGCGGCAAGCTGCCCGCCGACGCCTGGTGGCGGGCGGTGTCCACGCCGGTGCGGCGCCACTGGCAGCCGTCCGCCGAACCGGGCCCGGCCGCGGAGACCCGGCCGGATCTGGACCTCGCGGGCGACCGGTGACGCCGTACCCCTTGATGGGCCGTCAGTTCTGCTGATGGTATCTCCGGCACCCGTCGAACCGACCGTGCCGGAGGTCCGCCCGTGTACCGACGCCTGTTCGCCGCGCTCCTCGGCTGGGTCCTCCTCGGGACCGCGGCCACCGCCCGCGCGGACGCCGGGGAGGACCCCCGGGAGCCCGTCCGGACCGCCGCCGGCGCGCCCTACGCCCCCGCCGTCGCCGGCACGGTCCTCTCCGAGACCCGCACGCCGCAGACCGGCGCCTACCGCCTCGCCTACCGGGCCGGGCGCGGCGTCACCGAGATCAGGGTGCCCTCGCGGCCGGGAGGCTGGCGGCTCACCCTGGCGGGGCCCGCGACGACCTCCTCGCCCGCCCTCCCGGCCGGCCGGGCCGCGACGGCCCGCGTGCACGCCCGGCCGGGCGTCCGGGTCACGGTGACGGTCGTACCCCGCCGGCCCGGTCCGGCACGGAGGATCCCCGCGGGCGACGCTCAGCCGTCGATGTCGAGCGCGGTGCCGTAGAGGCGCCGGGCCCTGAGGCGGATCACGACGCGGCGCTCGGCGACCTGCTGCCGCAGGAAGGCGTCCTCGTCGTCGGGCCGGGCCTCGGCCGGGAGCATCGCGAGCAGTTCCCGCCCCACCGCGTCCCCGGCCTCGGCCGTCGGCTCGGAGACCTCCGCCTCGCCCTCCACGACCGCGAACGACCACACGTCGTCGCCCGGGACGTGCAGGGCCGCCCGCGGATCGTGGCCCAGATGCCGGACCTTGACCCGGTCCGCCGTGGTGGAGAAGCGCGCGACCCGGGCCTGCGGGTCCCAGTTGTAGAGCATGGTCGTGAGGTGGGGGTGGCCACTGCGCTTGGTGGTGGCCAGGGTGCCGAAGTGCCGGCCTGCCAGCAGGCCGGAGAGTGCTTCGTCGGACAGGCGGCGAGGTGCGGGTCCCTTGGTCATGACGGTGTGAACTCCGTCCCGGCGCAGGGTTATTCCGCTCCGGCGTCCCCGCGGGGCCCGGTGTGCCGGGCAGCTGGCCGCGGCGGCCCGCGGGAGGGTGCGACGAGCGTCGGCCGGAGCGCGGCACGGGGCTCCGATCCGGCTCGGGTTCCCGAGCCGGAGGGTACGCACTGGTGGTCGGGGCTGGGTCCCGTGGGCGGCGTCGTGCTGCTGGTCGCCGGTGCCGCCCTCCTGGTGTGGGCCCTGGCCGTCCCGAGGTCCGCGCTCCTGGTCCGTCAGGGGGCGAAGGCCGGGGCGATCGGCCTGGTGGTGGCCGGCACGGCGCTGTCCGTCCGCCGGGGGTCCCGCGACAAGGATCACGGCTAGCCGGCCCTCCGGCCGGCGGCCCCTCTCGCTGTCACCGAGTGTGACCGTTTCCGATCGGGTCGGACCGCTTGGATTCGGGTTCCGGCGAAGGTGACGAAGGGGTTATCGGCCAGTCGTACGAAGGCTCATACCAGAGCGGGACGGTTCGTGGAGGAGTTTGCCAACTGCCCACCGAGCACCAGACGTTCGCGACTACTGTGAGTGTCCGTCGGGCGACGCAGGGCCGATCACCACGGCTCTTCGGCGCACCAGCACACGGACCAGTACGAGGACAGCGATGTCTCACCTCCGCGCACCGGCCGCACGCGCAGACCGCCGTGAGGGCGGACGGCACGGTCGCCCGGTCGCCCGTACCGCCCCGGCCCTGCACGAAGCCCACATACGGCCCCAGCTGCTGAGGCTGGCCGTCCTTCCCCCCACCGCGGTCGCCCTCGGCGCCAGCGCCGCCGTCCTGTTCACCGTCCGCTCCACCGGCGCGCGCACCGGCCTCACCCTGTGGGCCGTGCTCGCCGCAGCGGTGGGCGTCACGCTCGCGGGCATCGGCATCGCCGCCGTCGCCGCCGACCGGGCCGCCCGCTCCGTGCACGAGCGGGTCGGCGCCCTGCGCCGCGGCAGCGCCCGCCGCGAGGCCGATCTGCGGGCCCTGGTCGAGGCGTTGCGCCGGGGCGAGACCCCGCCCCAGCGCAAGCCGAGCTCCGGACCGCCCGAGGACGCCGACGACTTCGACCTGCTCGCCGCCGATCTGGCCCGCGCGCACGACGGCGCCGTCACCGCCGTCGTGCAGGCCGCACAGCTGTCGAGCCAGACCGGCAGCGAGCAGAAACTGGAGGTCTTCGTCAATCTCGCCCGGCGGCTCCAGTCGCTGGTGCACCGCGAGATCGCGACCCTCGACGAGCTGGAGAACGAGATCGAGGACCCCGATCTGCTCAAGGGCCTCTTCCACGTCGACCACCTCGCCACCCGCATCCGCCGGCACGCCGAGAACCTCGCCGTGCTCGGGGGCGCCGTCTCCCGCAGACAGTGGAGCAACCCCGTCCCCATGACCGAGGTGCTCCGCTCGGCGATCGCGGAGGTCGAGCAGTACTCGCGGGTCAGGCTCGTGCCGCCCGTCGACGGCGAGCTGCGCGGGCACGCCGTCGCCGACGTCATCCACCTGCTCGCCGAACTCGTCGAGAACGCCACGGTGTTCTCCGCGCCGCACACCCAGGTGCTGCTCCGCGCCAACCTCGTCACCTCGGGGCTCGCCGTCGAGGTCGAGGACCGCGGCCTCGGCATGCCCGTCGGCGAGCAGAACCGGATGAACGCCCTGCTCGCCGACCCCGACCAGGTCAACGTCGCCAGTCTGCTGGCCGACGGGCGCATCGGGCTGTTCGTCGTCTCCCAGCTGGCGAGGCGGCACGGCATCACCGTACGGCTCCAGAGCAACATCTACGGCGGTGTCCAGGCCGTGCTCGTCGTCCCGCAGGCCCTGTTGGGCACGGCGCCGGGCCAGGCCGCGGCCGACGGGTCGGCCCCCGGCGACCGGGCGGCCGCGGCGAGCCCCGGCACCGCGCCCGTACCGCCGGCCCACCCCCTGCCGGCCGGCGGGCAGCAGCCCGGCGCACGGCCCGACGCGCAGCCCGTCCCCGGCCGGGAGGTCCGGCAGGACCCGTCGCACCAGAGGCACGGCGGACCCCAGGACGCCCGCCCCGGCCCCGGCCCCGCCCCGTCCCCGGACCGGCCCGGGCAGGCGGACCCGTGGCCCGACGGCGTTCCCGCGCCGGTTCCGGTTCCGGCCCCGGCCCCCGCCCCCGTTCCCGGTCAGGCCGGTGCCCTGCCGCTGCCCGTGCGGGGCGACCGGCGGGAGCGGCGCAACCCGGCCGAGGCCGTCCCCGGGATCCGCGCCGACGAACGCCCTCTCGTCGAGGAGCACGCCGCCGCGCCCCCCGTCCCGCGCAACGGAGCCGTCCGCGGCACCATGGGCAAACCCCGGCTGCCCAGACGCCGCGCGCAGGAACACCTCGTGCCCCAGCTGCGCGAGCGGCCGGGACCCCGCCCCGACATCGAGCAGCACGTCGGCCACGACCCCGGCCTGATGGCCGCCTTCCAGCGCGGCATCGGCCTCGCCGAGTCGCAGCAGAGCCTGGAGGGCACACCCCCGGACGGGGACGTGAGCATCAGTCACCAGCCCCTGTACCACGCCGGAACGACCCCCGACGTCATGGCGCCGGGACCCGGGCCCCGTACGGCACCCCACCTCGCGGACGTGCCCGACCAGCACACTCCGCGGCTACCGGCCGTGCCCCGGCCCGCCGTCCGGCACGACGGGAGCACGCCGACCGGATGACCCTCCCCGCCCCCACCCCCACCGCGGCCGTCGTCACCCCCGGGCCGGCCGCGGCCCCCCATATCCCAAGGAGTCCAACCACCATGGCGACCGAAGCGCCGACCGGCCATGTTTCCGACCTCGACTGGCTGATGAGCGGCCTGGTGCAGCGGGTACCGCACACATCCAGCGCGGTCCTGCTCTCCTGCGACGGCCTCGTGAGGTCCGTGCACGGCCTCGACCCCGACAGCGCCGACCACATGGCCGCCCTCGCCTCCGGCCTGTACTCCCTCGGCCGCAGCGCGGGCGCCCGGTTCGGCGACGGCGGCGACGTACGGCAGGTCGTCGTCGAACTCGACTCGACCCTGCTGTTCGTGACCACCGCGGGCTCCGGGACCTGTCTCGCCGTGGTGGCCGGCCGCGAGGCGGACGCCGCCGTGCTCGGCTACGAGATGGCCATGCTCGTCAAGAGCGTCCGCCCCTACCTGGTCACCGCGCCCCGCCGGCACGCAGTCGAACCCCCGGCGATGAGGTCTTGAACGTGGCGGCGGCCGGTGACGGACCCTGGCTCGACGACGCGGCGGGACGGCTGGTGCGCCCGTTCACGATCAGCAACGGCCGCACCCGCCCCACCGTCGCGCTCGACCTCATGTCACAGATCATGGCCACCGGGGCCACCCCCCTCGGCCATCCGGGCCCGGAACACACGCTGGCCCTCGACCTGTGCCGGGCGCCCATATCGGTCGCCGAGGTGGCCGCACATCTCAAGCTGCCGGCGGCGGTCACCAAGGTGCTGCTGTCCGACCTCGTCGACTGCGGGGCGCTCACCACCAAGCCCCCCGCGTCCCCACACCATCCGACGGACCGGGCCCTTCTGGAGGCAGTGCTCGATGGACTACGACGACAGCTCTGACTACGACGGCGCCACGGACCCCTTCCCCACCGCGCTCAAGATCCTGGTCGCGGGCGGCTTCGGCGTCGGCAAGACGACGTTCGTCGGCGCGGTCAGCGAGATCGCCCCGCTCTCCACGGAGGAGCTCCTCACCACGGTCAGCGCCGCGACCGACAGCCTCGACGGCATCGAGAACAAGGTCGAGACGACCGTCGCCATGGACTTCGGCCGCATCACCCTCGACCCGGAACACGTGCTGTACCTGTTCGGCACACCGGGACAGGAGCGGTTCTGGTTCATGTGGGACGAGCTGTCCGAGGGAGCCCTCGGCGCGGTCGTCATCGCGGACACCCGCAGGCTGGAGGAGTGCTTCGCGGCCGTCGACTTCTTCGAGGAACGCGGCCTCACCTTCATCGTGGCCGTCAACGAGTTCGACGGGTCCCACCGCTACCACCCCGAGGAGGTGCGGGCCGCCCTCGACCTGGACCCGGAGATCCCGGTCGTGTGCTGCGACGCCCGGATCTCCAGCTCCGGTGTGCAGACCCTGCTCACCCTCGTGCGGTACCTCATCGCCCACGCGCCGGCGGCGCCCGCGCCCAGCGAGGGAGCCCGGCGATGAGCTACGACCCGCCCCGCCCGGCCGGCCGGCTGCTGCTCACCCCCGAGGACAGGGAGGCCCCCGCCCGGGCCCGGCGGCTGCACGGCCTCGGCCTCGGGGAACGCCCGGAGCCCGCCCTGGACACCTTCGCGTCCCGGCTCGCCGGGCGGAGCGGGACGACGTACGCCATGGTCAACTTCGTCGGCGAACACGGCCAGTTCTTCGCCGGGCTGCACGCGCCCGCGGCCGCGCCCGTCGTACGGGAGGACGGCACACGCGCCGAGATCGGCCGCTTCCTGCCCCGCGACCACGGCTTCTGCCCCCATGTCGTCGTCCGGCGCAGAGCGCTGGCGCTCCAGGACGTCCGCGACTTCCCCCGTTTCGCGGGCAACGCGGTGGTCGACGACCTCGGCATCCGCTCCTACCTCGGAGCCCCCCTGCTGGACAGCACCGGCATGGCGCTCGGCACGGTGTGCGTCGCCGACACGGCCCCGCGGGCCTGGGGCCAGGAGGGCCTGGACGCCATCAAGGCGGCGGCGGCCGGACTCGTCGTACGGCTGGAGCGGCAGGCGGAGGACGGGCTGCCGATCTGAGGCGGAAGGGGCTCCCGGGCCACAAGGCGTGAAGGAAACCTGCGAAGCCGCTTAAGAAAACCTCGATGGACGCGGACCGTGGGATACGGCAGATTGCTCCTCGATTCCCCATCTGCCCCCGTCCACGGGTTCGTTCGGCATGCCCGCGGCCGGGACCACACCCACAGGGAGCCGTTCGCGTGAAGGCGCTGGTCAAGGAGAAGGCGGAGCCCGGGCTCTGGCTCACGGACGTCCCGGAGCCGCAGATCGGCCCCGGCGACGTGCTGATCAAGGTGCTGCGCACCGGTATCTGCGGCACCGACCTGCACATCCGCTCCTGGGACGGCTGGGCGCAGCAGGCCATCCGCACCCCCCTCGTGGTCGGACACGAGTTCGTCGGCGAGGTCGTCGAGACCGGCCGGGACGTCAGCGACATCTCCGTCGGCGACCGGGTCAGCGGCGAGGGCCATCTGGTGTGCGGGAAGTGCCGCAACTGTCTGGCCGGCCGCCGGCATCTGTGCCGGGCCACCGTCGGCCTCGGCGTCGGCCGCGACGGCGCCTTCGCCGAGTACGTCGCCCTGCCCGCGTCCAACGTCTGGGTGCACCGGGTGGCCGTCGACCTCGACATCGCCGCGATCTTCGACCCGTTCGGCAACGCCGTGCACACCGCGCTGTCCTTCCCGCTGGTGGGCGAGGACGTCCTGATCACCGGAGCCGGCCCGATCGGCCTGATGGCGGCCGCGGTGGCCCGGCACGCGGGCGCCCGCAACGTGGTGGTCACCGATGTGAGCGAGGAGCGTCTGGAGCTCGCCCGGAAGATCGGCGTGAGCCTGGCGCTCGACGTCTCCCGGACCTCCATCGCCGACGGACAGCGCGAGCTCGGTCTGCGCGAGGGCTTCGACGTCGGCCTGGAGATGTCCGGCAACCCCGTCGCGATGCGCGACATGATCGCCAACATGACCCACGGCGGCAAGATCGCCATGCTCGGCCTGCCCGCCCAGGAGTTCCCGGTCGACTGGGCCCGGATCGTCACCTCCATGATCACGATCAAGGGCATCTACGGCCGTGAGATGTTCGAGACCTGGTACGCGATGTCCGTCCTGCTGGAGCGCGGCCTCGACCTCGCGCCCGTGATCACCGGCCGCTACGGCTACCGCGACTTCGAGGCGGCGTTCGCCGACGCGGCGAGCGGCCGCGGCGGCAAGATCATCCTCGACTGGACCGCGTAGCCCCCGTACAGCCTTAGGAGCTTCCTCGATGTTCGACTCCGTGCGTGACGACCTGCGCGCCACCCTCGACGAGATCCGCGCCGCGGGTCTGCACAAGCCGGAGCGGGTGATCGGCACCCCGCAGTCCGCGACCGTGAACGTCACCGCCGGCGGCCGCCCCGGCGAGGTCCTCAACTTCTGCGCCAACAACTACCTCGGCCTCGCCGACCACCCCGAGGTCGTCGCCGCCGCCCACGAGGCGCTGGACCGCTGGGGCTACGGCATGGCGTCCGTGCGCTTCATCTGCGGCACGCAGGAGGTGCACAAGGAGCTGGAGGCGCGTCTGTCGGCGTTCCTCGGCCAGGAGGACACCATCCTCTACTCCTCCTGCTTCGACGCCAACGGCGGTGTCTTCGAGACGCTGCTCGGAGCCGAGGACGCGGTGATCTCCGACGCCCTCAACCACGCGTCGATCATCGACGGCATCCGCCTGTCCAAGGCCCGCCGCTTCCGCTACGCCAACCGCGACATGGCGGACCTGGAGGCGCAGCTGAAGGAGGCCGTGGCGGCGGGCGCGCGGCGCAAGCTGATCGTCACCGACGGCGTCTTCTCCATGGACGGCTACGTGGCGCCGCTGAAGGACGTCTGCGACCTCGCCGACCGCTACGACGCCATGGTCATGGTCGACGACTCGCACGCGGTCGGCTTCGTCGGCCCCGGCGGCCGCGGCACGCCCGAGCTGCACGGGGTCATGGACCGGGTCGACATCATCACCGGCACGCTCGGCAAGGCCCTCGGCGGTGCCTCCGGCGGCTATGTCGCCGCCCGCGCCGAGATCGTCGCCCTGCTGCGCCAGCGCTCGCGCCCGTACCTGTTCTCCAACACCCTCGCGCCGGTGATCGCGGCGGCCTCCCTGAAGGTCCTGGACCTGCTGGAGTCGGCCGACGACCTGCGGGTCCGGCTCGCCGAGAACACCGCGCTGTTCCGCCGCCGGATGACCGAGGAGGGCTTCGACATCCTCCCCGGCGACCACGCGATCGCGCCCGTGATGATCGGCGACGCCTCCGAGGCGGGCCGGATGGCCGAGCTGCTGCTGGAGCGCGGTGTGTACGTGATCGGCTTCTCCTACCCGGTCGTCCCGCAGGGCCAGGCCCGCATCCGGGTGCAGCTCTCCGCCGCGCACTCCCTGGAGGACGTGAACCGCGCGGTCGACGCCTTCGTGGCGGCGCGGGCCGAGCTGAAGGGCTGACGAGGAACGGGCGGAGGACCGCGAGGGCCCGGCCGGAGAACCGGCGGGGGCCCTCGGGCTTTTTGAGACAATCGAGCCATGATCGAAGCGCGGCGGCTGCACATCCTCCGTGCGGTGGCCGACCACCGTACGGTGACCGCGGCTGCCGCCGCGCTGTACCTGACGCCCTCGGCGGTCTCCCAGCAGCTCACCGCCCTGGAGCAGGAGACCGGGCACCGGCTGGTCGAGCGCGGCGCCAAGGGCGTACGGCTCACCCCGGCCGGTGAGATCCTGCTCGGCCACACCAACGCCGTGCTGGCCCAGCTGGAGCGGGCCGAGGCGGAGCTGGCGGCGTACGGCTCGGGCGCCGCGGGCACGGTCACCGTCGCCGCCTTCGCGACCGGGATCGCGCAGGTCGTCGCGCCCGCGGTGGCCTCTCTCGCCGTGGCGGTGCCCGGCATCCGCATCCGGGTGCTGGACGCGGAGGGCGACGCCAGTCTGCCGATGGTGCTGGACCGGCAGGTCGACGTGGCGGTCGCCGTGGAGTACCGGGGGGCGCCCTCGGCGGACGACCCGCGGCTGACGCATGTGGCCCTGTACGCCGAGCCGTTCGACGCGGTCTTCCCGCTCGGCCACCGGCTGGCGGACACCGGGGAGGTGCCGCTCGCGGAGCTGGCCAAGGACCCCTGGATCGGGCCGTACCCCGGCAACCCGTGTCACGACGTGGTGGTGCTGGCCTGCGAGAGCGCGGGCTTCCAGCCCCGTCTGGAGCACTCCTCCGACGACTTCCGCGCGGTCGTCGCCCTCGCCTCGGCCGACGCGGGCGTGGCCCTCGTCCCGCGCTCGGCGCTGCGCGGCATGGACCTCGCGGGTGTGGTCGTACGCCCGGTGGACGGGGTGGCGCCGACCCGGCGGGTGTTCGCGGCGGTACGCCGGGGCGCGGAGGAGCATCCCCTGATCCGTCCCGTGCTGGACGCGCTGCGCGCGGCGGCGGGGGAGTAGACGCCGGGCCGTACGCCGGGAGGCGGGACCGGCCGCCGGGCGCGCGGTCCGGGCCGCCTCGCGTACGGCGATGATCCGTCCGGCCCCGGCCGAGGTGGCCGGCCCGCTGTTCCGGCCCGTCACGTACGCGCTGTTCCCGCCGCTCGGGCTCACCGCCCGGGCCGGGGCGAGGCGGCCGGGGCCGGTCGGTACGACGGGCATGCCGAGCGCCTGCCCGGAGACCCTGAGCCCCGGCCCGCCGATCCGCTCCCGTCGGGTGGTGCGCGTGTGCCGCCCGCGCCGGAGCGGACGCCCGCCGCGCCCGGCGGCCGGGAGTGAGGTCCGCGCAACACGGGTGTCTCATATCCGGGATAGTCTCCCGGATATGAGACACCTTGACGTCGTGACCGCCGACGTGGACGTACGCCTCGGCGCCCGTCTGTCCGCACTGCGGGCCGAGCACGGCTGGTCCCTGGACGAGCTGGCCGAACGCAGCGGCATCAGCCGCTCGACCCTCTCCCGGGCCGAACGGGCCGAGACCAGCCCCACCGCCTCCCTGCTCAACCGGCTGTGCGCGGTCTACGGCCGGACCATGTCCCAGTTGCTCAGCGAGGTCGAGGCGGAGCCCGCCCCGGTGGTGCGGGCGGCCGACCAGACGGTGTGGGAGGACCGTGCCGCCGGGTTCGTACGGCGTTCCGTGTCCCCGCCGCACGCCGGTCTGCGCGGCGAGCTGATCGAGGGCAGGCTCGCCCCCGGCGCCGACCTCGCCTACGACCGGCCGCCCGTGCCGGGTCTCGAACAGCACATCTGGGTGCTGGAGGGGGAGCTGGAGGTGACCGTGCAGGGCGTCGCCCACGCCCTCGGCGCCGGAGACTGCCTGCGGCTGCGGGTATGGGGGCCGACGCGTTTCCGGTGCGGGGGAGACCGGCCCGTGCGCTACGTCCTCGCGGTGGTGCTGCCGTGATCGTGACCCGCCTGGACGCGTCCGGGACGCACGCCCGTGCCGAGGAACTGGCGGGACTGCTGAGCGACACCGTGGAAGGCGGCGCGTCGATCGGGTTCCTCGCGCCGCTGGACGCCGCCACGGCCCTGGACTGGTGGCGCGGGCGGGCCGCAGCCGTGGCCGCCGGGGAGCTCGCGGTGTGGGCCGCGCACGAGGAGGGCCGGCTCGTCGGCACGGTGAGCCTCGCCCTGCCGGACAAGCCCAACAGCAGGCACCGCGCCGAGATCGTCAAGCTGATGGTCGACCGCGGGGTGCGCGGCCGGGGCCTCGGGCGCACCCTGCTCACCACCGCGGAGGAGGCCGCCGCCGCGGCGGGCATCACGCTGCTGCATCTCGACACGGAGACCGGCAGCTCTGCCGAGCACCTCTACCGGACCGCCGGCTGGACCCGGGTGGGCGTGATCCCGGACTACGCGGCGGACCCGCAGGGGGAGCTGCGCGGGACGACGGTCTACTACAAGCGGCTCTGAGCCCGGAGGGTGATTGTCGGTGGCGGGCGCTACGGTGCGGGGCATGCCGGAAGCCGAAGACGTACGCCGTGTCGCCCTGTCCCTGCCGGACACGACGGAGAAGGTCGCCTGGAACATGCCCACCTTCAGGGTGGCCGGGAAGATGTTCGCGACCCTGCCCGAGGACGAGACCTCCATCGCGGTGCGCTGCCCCAAGGAGGAGCGCGACGAACTGGTCCTGGCCGAGCCCGGGAAGTTCTGGATCGCCGGCCACGAGGCGCAGTTCGCCTGGGTGAGAGTACGGCTCGCCGCCCTGGAGGACGAGGCGGAGCTGCGGGACATCCTCGCCGACTCCTGGCGGCAGGCGGCACCGCCCCGGCTCCTCGACGCCCACCCCGGGCTGGGGCTCGCCACCGGAGGATGACCCCCGCCGGAAAATCCCTCGGGCGCCGCCGGGGCCGCGTGGCATGATCCCGGGCACAGGTCTGGACCAGGAGCCCCGGCCGGCGCCGGGGCTCCGGCGGCCGGGGGCCGCTCGGGAGGGGATGCGCGGGATGTCGGGGAGGGCGTCGCAGCAGCCGGAGCCGCCGGTGGCCGAGCCGGGACCGCCGAGCTCATCACGGACACCAAGCCCGGGGACACCAAGCCCGGGGACACCGGGCCCGCCGGAACCGGGCCCGGTTCCGCCGGGCTCATCACGGACACCGGGCCCGGGGGCACCAAGTCCGCGGACACCAAGCCCGCCGGAACCGGGCCCGGGGACGCCGGGTGCGCAGGAGGTCGGCGGGGGCGCGCGGTCCTACTGGTCGCGGGACTTCGGACTGTTCTTCGTCGCCCGGGCCGTCGCCCGGCTCGGGGACACCATGCTGCCCGTGGCACTCGCGGCCGGCATGCTCCAGCACGGGTACGGGGCGGGCGCGGTGGGACTCGCGATGGCGGCGACCGCCGCCGCCTTCGCCGGGCTGGTCGTCTTCGGCGGGGTGATCGCCGACCGGTTCAGCACCCGTCGGCTCATGATCGGCGCGGACCTCGTCCGGCTCGTCACCCAGGCCCTCACCGCCGTCCTTTTCTGCGCCGGCCATGTGGTCCTCTGGGAGATCTGCGTCATCGGCGTCGTCAACGGCACGGCCGGCGCGGTCTTCCAGCCCGGTGTCGCCAGCACCGTGCCCCGGCTCGCCGCGGACGTCCAGGGCGCCAACGGCGCGATACGCATCGCCGAGTCCGCCGCACAGCTCGCCGGCCCCGCCCTCGCCGGAGTCCTGGTCGGCCTCGCGGCGCCCGGCGGCGTCTTCGCGGCGCACGCCGCCACCTACGGGATCAGCGCGCTCTGCCTGCTCCTGCTCCGGCTGCCGCCGCCCGCCCCCGCGACGGGCCCGCCGCGCCACGGTACGGGTGCCTTCCGGGCCGATCTGGCCGAGGGCTGGCACGAGTTCCGCTCCCGCACCTGGATGTGGGCCGTGATCGCCGTCTGGTGCCTGTACATGGTCGCCGTCTGGGGTCCCTCGGTCCCGCTCGTCGCCACCGAGGTCGTGCAGCGGCACGGCGCGGGCGCCTACGGCCTGGTGAACTCCGCCCTCGGCGCCGGCACGGTCGTCGGCGGACTGGTCGCCCTGAGACTGCGCCCCAGACGCATGCTGCGGGCCGGGGCGATCGCCCTGACCGGCTTCCCGGCCTTCCCGGCCACCGTCGGACTCGGACTGGACGTGCCCGCCATGGCGGCCGGGGCCGCGGTCGCCGGGGCCGGTATGTCGTTCTGGGGCGTCATGTGGGCGACCAGCGTCCAGACGCAGGTCGCACCCGACGTCCTCAACCGGATCCACGCCTACGACGTCGCCGGCTCCCTGGCGATGATGCCGGTCGGACAGGCCCTCGCAGGGCCCGCCGCGTCCGCCCTCGGCGCCCACCGCGTGCTGCTCGTCAGCAGCGGGGTGAGCGTCGTGGTGGCGGCCGCGCTGCTGTCCGTACGGGCCGTCCGGGACCTGGTCCGCGTCGACCCCGCCCCGGTCGGCGCCGTCCCCCGCGAGCCCGCCGGCCGGGCGCGCGGCTGACGGGCCCCGGACACCGCCCCGCAAAAGGAGTGCGCGACCACCGACCGGAGTGCGGTATGGTTTCTGTGCGCGTTCGGCCAGGGGAAAGCCCAGGTCAGACGGCACCGGGACGTGGCGCAGCTTGGTAGCGCACTTGACTGGGGGTCAAGGGGTCGCAGGTTCAAATCCTGTCGTCCCGACCAGCTTCACAGCAGGTCGGAGGCCGTTTCTCAGCAATGGGAAGCGGCCTTTTCCCGTTCTCCCGGAACGTCCGGGATGCGGAACGCCGCCCGGGCCTTCTTGACCGGTGTGATCACCCCCTGCTTTGATCCCTGACATGAAGCGACAGGACCTCACGCGGCGACGCCACGTCGACCTCGCGCGTGTCTCCAGCTCCTGCTGTCGCCACCACGCCTGAGCCCTCGCACGTCCGAGCCCCGCGCAGGGCGCTCCCGGGACCGGGCTCCCGCCTTCTGAGCGGCCGGCCGCCCTCCCCGCAGGTCCGGCCTCCTTTCCCTCGACATCGCACTCCCCTTTAACGCCGTCGCGGCGCGTACCGGCCCTGCCGGTGCCGCGCACCCGCAGGCGCTCCCTCGCGCGCCGCAGGCGAACCACGAACCGAGAGGTCCTCGCATGGCCACCGTCCTGTCCGTCTCCGGCAGCCCCTCCCCGACGTCCCGCACCGCCCGTCTGCTGCGCCACCTCGACACGCGTCTGATCGAGCAGGGCCACGAGGTGATCCCGCTGGACGTGCGCACCCTGCCCGCCGAGGCCCTGCTCGGGGCCGACTTCGGGCACCCCGCGATCGTCGAGGCCGCCTCGCTGTTCGCCCGGGCCGACGGCGTCGTGATCGGCACGCCCGTCTACAAGGCCGCCTACTCCGGCCTGCTGAAGTCGCTGCTCGACCTGCTGCCGCAGTACGCGCTGGCGGGCAAGACCGTCCTGCCGCTGGCCACGGGCGGCTCCACCGCCCATGTCCTCGCCATCGACTACGCCCTGCGCCCGGTCCTCGCCTCCATGGGCCCCGCGCACATCACCCCGGGCTGGTTCACCCTCGACAAGGACATCGCCGTGGCCGCCGACGGCACGCTGACCGTCGCGCCCGCCTCGGCCGAGGCGCTGGCCCAGGTCACCGACCAGTTCTCCCTCGCCCTCGGCGGCCGGCCGAACGTCCTGGCCGCCACGGGCTGACTCCCTCACCGACGCCGCACCCCGAACCGACAGGAGTCACCCGTGTCCCTCACCTTCCACTGGTTCCTGCCCACCAACGGCGACAGCCGCCATGTCGTCGGCGGCGGACACGGCAGCCCCGCCACCGCGTCCGGGCGCGACCGGCCGCCGACGGTCGACTATCTGAGCCAGATCGCCCGCGCCGCGGAGGACCTCGGCTTCACCGCCGCGCTCACCCCCACCGGCGCATGGTGCGAGGACGCCTGGCTGACCACCGCGATGGTCGCCCAGCACACCGAGCGGCTGAAGTTCCTCGTCGCCTTCCGGCCGGGCTTCGTCTCGCCCACACTCGCCGCGCAGATGGCCTCCACCTTCCAGCGGCAGACCGGCGGACGGCTGCTGCTCAACGTGGTCACCGGAGGCGAGAGCGAGGAGCAGCGCGCCTACGGCGACTTCCTCGACAAGGACGCGCGCTACCGCCGTACCGGCGAATTCCTGGACGTCGTACGGGGGTTGTGGGAGGGCAGGACCGTCGATCTGCGCGGGGAGCACCTCCGGGTGGAGGGCGCGCGGCTCGCGCGGGTGCCCGAACCGGTCCCCGAGGTGTACTTCGGGGGCTCCTCGCCCCTCGCGGGGGAGGTCGCCGCACGGTCCGCCGACGTGTATCTCACCTGGGGCGAGCCGCCCGCCCAGGTCGCCGAGAAGATCGCGTGGGTCCGGAGCCTGGCGGCCCGTCAGGGACGCGCCCCGCGCTTCGGGATCCGGCTGCACGTCATCACCCGCGACACCGCCGGACAGGCATGGGCCGAGGCGGACCGGCTGCTGGCCGGCTTCGACCCGGAGACGGTGCGCGCGGTGCAGGCCGGGCTCGCGCGCAGCGAGTCCGAGGGGCAGCGGCGCATGCGCGCCCTGCACGGCGGGGGCGGCCGGGACGGCCTGGAGATCCACCCCAACCTGTGGGCCGGCATCGGACTGGTCCGCGGCGGCGCGGGCACCGCGCTGGTCGGCGGCCACGACGAGGTGGCCGACCGCATCGAGGAGTACCACGCCCTGGGCATCGACGAGTTCGTGCTGTCCGGGTATCCGCACCTGGAGGAGGCGTACTGGTTCGGCGAGGGCGTCCTGCCGAGGCTGGCCGCGCGCGGCCTGTGGCGGCACCCCTTCGAGGAACCGGCCCCGACACCGGTCCGGGTGCCCTTCGCCGGAGCCGCGGCGCACTGAACACCGGCCCTCCCCGCACCCGCACCGCCCGCCCCGCACCGCCCGCCCGCCCCGTCCGACCGCACCGCCCGGCTGCCCGGCCGCCCTGCCGCCGTCCGGCTCAGCGGCGGGCGCGGTCCTGGGCCTCGCGCGGAGCCGGGACGAACTGGAGCTCCAGCGTGAGGGGCGGCTCGGCGAGGCCCGGGCCGCCCGCGGCGGCCCAGCGCACGAGGTCGTCCGTGCTCGCGTCGTCCGTCGCGAAGCCGACCCACACCGGGCGGCCGCCCGCCAGCCGGCCCGCGCCGGAGGGCTGGACCACGACGACATTGGCCTGTCCGCACGGGCCCAGGCAGTCCGACGTGCGGACGGCGAACCGTCCGCCCGAGCCGGCGGCCGCCGCGCGCAGCACCGCGAGCTGCCCCTCGTGGTCGAACCCGGGGTGCTTGCGGCGGTCACCGCAGCAGCACCCCCGGCACACCACGAGGGTGCAGGGGCGGACGCCACCGCTCAAAACGTCAGGCCCACGTGCGCCAGCGCCTGCTTCAGCAGCACCCCGTGCCCGCCCGGCATCTCGCTCTGCACCGCGGCCGAGGCCGCCTCCTGCGGGCTGAACCACACCAGGTCCAGGGCGTCCTGCCGGGGCCGGCAGTCACCCGCGACCGGGACGACGTAGGCCAGCGACACCGCGTGCTGGCGCGGGTCGTGGTACGGCGTGACGCCGTGGGTGGGGAAGTACTCCGCGACCGTGAACGGCTGCGGGGAGGCGGGGACCCGGGGCAGGGCCACGGGGCCGAGGTCCTTCTCCAGATGGCGCAGCAGGGCGTCGCGCACCCGCTCGTGGTGCATCACCCGGCCCGACACCAGGGTCCGGCTCACGGTGCCGTCCGGTCCGATGCGCAGCAGCAGTCCGATGCTGGTGACCTCGCCGCTGTCGTCCACGCGCACCGGCACCGCCTCGACGTACAGGATCGGCATGCGGGCGCGTGCCAGTTCGAGGTCGTCGGGGCTCAGCCAGCCGGGCGTGGTCTCGGTCATGTCAGACATTGCTTGATCATACTTTCAGAGGTCGTCGGAAAGGCGGTAGACCCGGCGGGCGTTGTCCGCTCCCGCCCACCGCGCGAAGCGCACGGCGTCCGCCGGGCTCATCTCGTCGGCGTCCACCCGGTCCTGGAGCAGCTCGCCGAGCCCGCGGCGGAAGGCGAGCGCGCCCAGCCAGTGGAACTCGGCCAGTCCGCAGGCGTCGGAGCTGTACAGCAGCTTGCGGTACGGGGTGATCTCCAGCGCCTCCTCCAGCACCGCCCGTGCCCGGACCGGCCCCACATGGTGCAGCGTGAGCCCGACGTCCAGGTACACCTGCTCGAACACCGCGGACAGATAGGCGGCTTGGCGCTGGTACGGCCAGCAGTGCAGGAAGAGCACCGGGACCGTGCCGGAGGTCAGATGCAGCCAGTCGGTGAGGAGGGCGGGGTCCGAGCGGTGCATGCGCAGGTCGTTGTCGCCGAAGCCGGTGTGCAGTTGGAGCGGGAGCCCCAGATCGACGGCGGTCCACAGCAGTTGGCGCACCAGGACCGGGTCGTCGAGCCGGCCGCCGCGGGCCAGCCAGCGCCGGGCCGCGCCGGTGACCTCCTGGTCGGCGGGCCGGGCGGGGTCCAGGGCGAAGCCGGTGCGGTAGGCGGCCACGGACTTCACGCCGATCACCCCCGGCCGCCGTACGGCGTCCAGCACGGCCGCGCGGAAGACGTCGGCGTACTCGTCCGCCTCCACACCCCCCGCCGCCACGGCCTCGGCGACGCTCTCCAGCCGGACCACCTCGTACGCCACCGCGTCCGCGGCGCCGGCCAGCCGGGCGGGGGCGGTGAGCCGCTGCGGCGCGTGGCCGGTGTCGACGCAGAACACCCGGGTGCCGGCCGCGGTCAGGAACCGGCGGTCGGTCTCGTCCGGCCCCAGCTCGGCCCGGCGGGCCAGATACTCCCCGGCGGGGGTGTGCCGCGGCAGATCCAGCAGGGGCGCGCAGTGGCGGCGCACGGCGGTGCCGACGGGGGTGTCGAACGGGGAGATCCCCGGCCATGTCCCGCCCTCGGTGAGCCAGGCCGCGAACTCCTGGGCGTCCAGCGGGCCGCGGGCCACACCGTGGCAGTGGTGGTCGACCAGCGGCAGGGCGGCGAGCGCCTCGTGGACGGCTCCCGGGGGCGGCACGTCAGTACACCCAGCGGTAGGCGGCGGCGATCTGCGCGTCCTCCAGCCCGTCGGCGGCCGCGATCTCGCCCTCGCGCACGGCGGTCACCGCGTCCGCGAGGACCGGCCCGAGGGCGCCGCGCAGCACCTCGTCGCCGCGGAACGCCTCGACGGACTCCGCCAGCGTCGCCGGCAGGCGCCGCACCCCGCGGGCGGCGGCCTCCTCGGCGGTGAGCCGGACCGGATCGCCGGTGGTCTCCCCGGGCAGCGTGGCGGAGCGCCGTACGCCGTCCAGTCCCGCGGCGATCGTGCAGCCCAGCGCCAGATAGGGGTTGGCGGCCAGGTCCACCGGCTTGACCTCCAGGTTCGCCGCCCGGTCGCGGCTGCCGGCCGTGCCGGTGACCAGGCGCAGCGCGCACTCCCGGGTCTCCAGGCCCCAGGCCGTGTGGACGCCGGCCCACTGGGAGGGCCGCAGCCGCAGATAGCTGGCCGGGCTGGGGGCGGTGACCGCCGTCAGCGCGGGCAGCCGGGCGAGGACGCCCGCCGCGAACGCCTCCGCGTCGGCCGTCATGCCGTGGCGCCGGTCGCCGCCGGTGTGCAGGTTGCGGCCGTCGCGCCACGCCGACAGATGCAGATGGCCGCCGTTGCCGACCCCCACGGCGTTCACCGCGGGGGAGAAGGAGACCCGCAGGCCGTGACGGCGGGCCACCGCGCGGACGGTGTGCCGCACCAGGACGCTGCGGTCGGCCGCCGCCACCGGGTCCAGCGCCCCGGTGGACAGCTCGAACTGCCCCGGCGCGTACTCCGGGTGGAACTGGTCGACGTCCACGCCCTGCGCCGCGCACACGGCCAGCAGCTCGGCGCCGAACTCGCTCAGCTCCACCTGCCGGGTCGCGCCGTACGCCGGGCCCGTGGCCGCCGGGACGAACTCCCCGTCCGGGGCGGAGCCGAGGCCCACCGCCCATTCGATCTCCACGGCGGCCCGGAAGTCCAGGCCGTGCCGGGCTCTCGCGGCGGTGAGGGTGTGCCGCAGGAACGTGCGCGAGCAGCCCGGGTGCGGTTCGCCGTCCTGGGTGATGCGGTCGACCGGCGCCCACGCCCAGCCCGGCTGGGCGGCCAGGACCGTCAGCCGGTCCAGGTCCGGGTACAGCCGCAGGTCCCCGTCCGGTGAGCCGAGGACGTCGGTGGTGACGACGGCGTCGTCGGCGAGGAACGTGTCGAACACCGGCGACATGCCGACGCCCCAGGCCGCGGCGTCCGCGAGCCGTCCGGCCGGGATCGTCTTGACCCGGCCGACGCCCGCGGTGTCGACGTAGGAGAGCACGATCCCGTGCACCTCCCGCCCGGCCAGTTCGCCGGCGAGCGCGGTGGCCCGCTCGACGTCTCCGGGGCGGCCGCCGGGGACCGGGTCGGCCAGCGTGGTCATACGTCCTCCTCGGCAGGGCGGGGCCGGGACCGGGCCGGTGTCAGGGTTTCACGGCGACCGCGCCGAACTGCGGCACCACCACCGGAGCGTGCAGCTCCGCACGCCACTGGGAGCACGGCACCAGGCCGGGCTCCAGCAGGTCGAGCCCGTCGAGGAACGAGGCGACCTCGTCCCGGCCGCGGGCGGTGATCGGCGGGGTGGCGTGGGCGTTCCAGAACTCCATCGCCGCCACGTTGCCCTCGCCGCCGAGGTCGGCGTCGTAGGTGGGGTGCGTCAGGACGAGGAAGCTGCCCGAGGGCACGGCCGCCATGACCCGGCGCACGATGTCCCGCGCCTCGTCGGTGTCCAGCACGAAGTTGAGGATGCCCAGCATCATCACGGCTGTCGGCCGGGAGAGGTCCAGGACCTCCTTCGCCCGTTCCACGATCGCGTCGGGGTCGTGCACGTCGGCGTCGAGATAGTCGGTGACGCCCTCGGGCGTGCTGGTCAGCAGCGTGCGGGCGTGCAGCAGGACGATCGGGTCGTTGTCGACGTACACGATCTTCGCGTCCGGGGCGATCCGCTGGGCGATCTCGTGGGTGTTGTCGACGGTCGGCAGGCCGGTGCCGATGTCCAGGAACTGCCGCACCCCGCGCTCCCCGGCGAGGTGGCGCACCGCGCGGCCCAGGAAGTCCCGGTCGGCCCGGGCCACGTCCCTGATCACCGGGAACAGGCCGGCGACCTGTGCGCCGACCCGCTGGTCGACCTCGTAGTTGTCCTTGCCGCCGATCCAGTAGTTCCAGACCCGCGCGTTGTGCGCCACGGCGGTGTTCAGCCGGGCCGTCGTCCCCTGGCCGTCGCTCACGTCGATCGCCCCTCTCGTCGCGCGTCTCTCCTCGCGCGGCACCGTCGCGGCCATTGTGCCGCGTTCATGATCAGTTGTCCCGGGATTCGGCCGCCCCGGTAGGGTGGTCGGTCGTTCACGGAGACGACGAGGTGCCGTGGAGGTCCGTACCCGCCGAGCCAGGAAGCAGACATGCCTTTCTCCCCGACCCCCGCGCCGCCGCACGCCGCCGCGCAGCCCCCTGCCCGTGACGCGGGCCCGGCCGACATCCGGCTGATCGTCACCGACATGGACGGGACGCTGCTGGACGACGACAAGCAGCCGCCTCGGCGGCTGTGGGCCGTGCTGGAGCAGCTGCGCGAGCGGGGCGTGCTGTTCAGCCCGGCCAGCGGCCGCCAGTACGCGACGCTGGCCCGTGAGTTCTCCCGGGCCGCCGACGGCATGGTGTTCATCGCCGAGAACGGCACCTATGTGGTCCGCGACGGCGTCGAGCTCAGCTCCGACACACTGGATCCGGCCGTCGTCGCGGAGGTCCTGGAGACGGTACGGCGGCTGAACGCGCAGGGCGCCGACGTCGGCGCCGTGGTCTGCGGCAAGGAGTCGGCCTACGTCGAGCGCGCCGACGAGCCCTTCCTGGCCGAGGTCCGCAGGTACTACGTGCAGAACCGGGTCGTCGCCGACGCCGCCGCCGTGGCCGACGACATCCTCAAGGTGGCCCTGTTCGACTTCGGGTCCGTCGAGCGCGTCACCGCCCCGGCCCTGGCCCCGTTCACCGCCACCCACCAGGTCGTCGTGTCCGGCCACCACTGGGTCGACCTGATGAACCGCACCGCGAACAAGGGCGCCGCGATCCGCCGCCTCCAGCGGGAGCTGGGCATCACGCCCGCGCAGACCATGGCCTTCGGCGACTACCTCAACGATCTGGAGATGCTCGACGCCGCCGAGTGGTCCTTCGCGATGGCCAACGCCCATCCCGAGGTCGTCCGCCGGGCCCGCCACCTGGCCCCGGCCAACACCGACGACGGCGTGCTGCGCACGATCACGCGCGTGCTGGGGCTGCCGGAGTCGTAGTTCCCGCGGCGCCCGCCCCGTGCCGTGGTGAGGGCGCCGCTCTCGGCACGCTCAGCGCTTGACGCCGACCGCGCCGTACAGCGACACCGGGCCGGGGCCGAGGTCGGACTCGCCCTCGGCCAGCTCCGGCCGCCAGTCCGCCACCGACACGACCCCGGGCTCCAGCAGGTCGAGCCCGGTGAAGAAGGCGCCCATCTCGGCCCGGGAGCGGGCCACCAGGGTCACGCCCTGCGCGGTGTAGGCGTCGATGCCGCGCCGGACGTTCTCCGGCTCGAAGTCGGCGGTCATCGCCGACAGCACCAGGCAGCTGCCCGGCGCCAGCGCGTCGACCAAGGTGCCCACCAGGTCGTGGGCGCCGTCCTCGTCCGCGATGAAGTGCAGCAGCGCGATGAGCGACACGGCCACCGGCCGGTCGAGGTCCAGGATCCCGCGGGCCTGCTCCAGGATGCTCCGCGGGTCACGGGCGTCGGCCTGGAGGTACTCGGTGACGCCCTCCGGGGTGCCGCGCAGCAGGGCACCCGCGTGGGCCAGGACGATCGGGTCGTTGTCGACGTAGACCACGCGGGTCTCGGGTGCCGTGCCCTGGGCTATCTGGTGGAGGTTGGGCTCGGTCGGTATGCCGGTGCCGATGTCCAGGAACTGGCGGATCCCGGTCTCGCGGGACAGCAGCCGGGTGGCCCGCTGCATGAACCAGCGGTTCGCGCGGGCGGCCCGCGGGGCGCCCGAGTCGATGGCCATGATCTGCCGGCCGAGCTGTTCGTCGACCGGGTAGTTGTCCTTGCCGCCCAGGTACCAGTCGTAGACCCGGGCCGGGTGCGGCCTGGTGGTGTCGATCTGCTGCGGGGCGGGCGGGGGCGTCCCGGTCACACGGTGCTCCTCGGCTCGGACTGAGGCGTCGTGCGGGCAGTCTGACATGATCAACCCGCCTGGACGCAGACAGTCTTCGGCCACCTCTTTTTCGGCCGCGGCGGGGTTCCGGGAAGCTTCCCAGGGAGGCAGCCGGCGGTCTATAGTCCGAAACTAGCAGTGCTAATTAAGAGCTCTGGTCCACAGCGTCGTCGGTCAGGAGTCCTCCCGTGCGTCCCGTCCACTTCGCGGCAGCCCGCCGCACCCCCATCGGCAAGCTGCGCGGAGCCCTGTCCGCCGTACGCCCCGACGACCTCGCCGCCGCCGTGATCCGCGGCCTGGTCGCCGACGTGCCCGCCCTCGACCCGGCCAGGATCGACGACGTCTACTGGGGTGCGGCCAACCAGGCCGGCGAGGACAACCGCAACGTCGCCCGGATGGCGGCTCTCCTCGCGGGCCTGCCCGAGTCCGTGCCCGGCGCCACCGTGAACCGGCTGTGCGCCTCCGGCCTCGAAGCCGTCACCGCCGCCGCCCGTACGATCGCCGCCGGTGAGGCCGACATCGTCCTCGCGGGCGGCTCCGAGTCCATGAGCCGGGCGCCCTTCGTGCTGCCCCGGCCCGACGAGGCCCTCCCGCACCGCATCGAGACCGTCGACACCCGCCTCGGCTGGCGTCTGGTCAACCCCGCGATGAAGGAGCTGCACGGACTGCTCTCCATGGGCGAGACCGCCGAGGAGGTCGCCGCCCGTCACGGCGTGTCGCGTGAGCGGCAGGACGCGTTCGCGCTGCGCAGCCACCAGCGGGCCGCCCTCGCGCGCAAGAACGGCCACTTCGACGACGAACTCCTGCCGTACGAGCGCCCGGACGGGGTGGTCGTGGACACCGACGAGTGCGTCCGCGAGGACACCTCGCCGGAGAAGCTGGCCCGGCTCAAGCCCGTCTTCCGCAAGGACGGCACCGTCACCGCGGGCAACGCCTCACCGATGAACGACGGCGCGGCCGGTCTGCTCCTCGTCAGCGAGGAGGCCCTCCACGACCTCGGCCTGGAATCGATGGGCCGCTACGCCGCCGGCGCCTCCGCCGGGGTCCACCCCGATGTGATGGGCATCGGCCCGGTCCCCGCCACCCGCAAGGCCCTCGCCCGCGTCGGCTGGGCCGTCGACGACGTCCAGGAGGCCGAGTTCAACGAGGCGTTCGCCGCCCAGGCCCTCGCCTGCGTCGACCAGCTCGGCATCGACCCCGAGCTGGTCAACCCCAGCGGCGGCGCCATCGCCCTCGGCCACCCCCTCGGCTGCTCCGGCGCCCGTATCCTCACCACCCTGCTGCACCGCATGCGCCGCACGGGATCGGCCCGCGGGCTGGCCACCATGTGCGTCGGCGTGGGCCAGGGCAGCGCGGTGCTGGTCGAGAGGCACTGACCCCCGCCGTGCCCGGCCGCGGACGGGCCGATGCGTGGGCATAGCATCGGTCACCGCATGAACACGATGACCCTGTGGCACATATCCGGCTGGGAGTTCGCCGCCCTGGCCGCCGCGGCCCTGCTCGTGGGCTTCTCCAAGACGGCCGTGAGCGGGGCCAACACCGTCAGCCTCGCGATCTTCGCGGCGGTGCTGCCCGCCCGTGCCTCCACGGGCGTGCTGCTGCCGATCCTGATCGCCGGGGACGTGCTGGCCGTCCTCACCTACCGGCGGCACGCCCACTGGCCGACCCTGTGGCGGCTGTTCCCGGCGGTCGCGGCGGGCGTGGTGGCGGGCACCGTCTTCCTGATGTGGGCCGACGACGAGGTGGTGCGGCTGTCCATCGGCGCGACCCTGCTGCTGATGACGGCGGTGACGCTGTGGCGGCGGCGCACGGCCGACCGGGAGGACGACCCGGACGCCGTCACCACCCGGGCCGGCCGGATCAAGGCACGCTCCTACGGCGTCCTCGGCGGCTTCACCACGATGGTGGCCAACGCGGGCGGCCCCGTGATGTCGATGTACCTGCTCTCCGCGGGCTTCCGCAAGCTCGGCTTCCTGGGCACGTCGGCGTTCTTCTTCCTGATCGTCAACGTGGCGAAGGTGCCCTTCAGCGTGGGCCTCGGCCTGATCGACGGCCGCTCCCTGCTGCTCGACGCCGCCCTCGTCCTGTTCGTCGTGCCCGGCGCGTTCATCGGCCGATGGGCGGTGGACCGCATCAACCAGCGCCTGTTCGAACAACTGGTGATCGCCGCGACCGTCCTGGGCGCCCTCCAGCTCCTCCTCCGCTGACCCCCGCAACCGACGAACGAGACCCGGCCCCGACGCCTTGAGGGCCAGCGCCCTGAGGGGCGCGGGGAACTGCGCGACCGGCCCCCGCGGCCCGCGGCCGACGGACATGGTCTGCCCCCTTCTCGACCTCGCACGGGGCCGCGCCCGTTCCCGACGTCCTGGGGGGCAATGCCCAAAGGGGGCGCGGGGAACTGCGCGACCGACCCCCGCGGCCCGCGGCCGACGGACATGGCCTGCCCCCTTCTCGACCTCGCACGGGGCCGCGCCCGTTCCCGACGTCCTGGGGGCAACGCCCAAAGGGGGCGCGGGGAACTGCGCGACCAGCCCCCCGCGGCCCGCGGACGCGGGACGGCGCGGAGCCACGGCGTACGCTCACGCCATGCCCCACATCCTCATCCTCGGCGGCACGACCGAGGCACGCCGCCTCGCCGCCGAGCTGGCCGCACGCCCGCACACGCGGGTGACCACCTCCCTCGCGGGCCGCGTCTCCCGGCCCGGCACGGTCGAGGGCGACCTCAGGATCGGCGGCTTCGGCGGCGCCGAGGGACTGGCGGCATGGCTGCGCGAGCACCACGTGACCGCGGTCGTCGACGCCACACACCCCTTCGCCGGGGCCATCACGGCGAACGCCGCCCGCGCGGCCGTCGCCACCGGGACCCCGGCCGTCGTCCTGCGGCGCCCCGGCTGGCAGCCCGGCCCCACGGACCGCTGGCACTGGGCGGACTCCCTCGCCGACGCCGCGGACCTGCTGCCGCCCCTCGGCCGGCGGGTCCTCCTCACCACCGGCCGCCTCGGCCTCGCCGCCTTCGCCCATCTGACCGGCCTGCACTTCGTCGCGCGGTCGGTGGAGCCGCCCGCACCGCCGATGCCGCCCCGCACCGAGGTGCTGCTGGCCCGCGGCCCGTTCACCGAGGCCGACGAGACACGGCTGCTGCGGGACCGCCGTATCGACGTGATCGTCACGAAGGACAGCGGGGGAGAGGCGACGGCCGCCAAGCTCACGGCCGCCCGCAAGCTCGCGCTCCCCGTGGTCGTCGTACGCCGTCCACCGCTGCCGGACGGCGTGACCGCCGTGGCCGGCGTCGAGGCCGTACTGGAGCGGCTGGAGCGCGCGCCGAAGCCGTGAGGCACACGTTTCAGGGGGCGCCGGCCGACGTCAGCCGCGCCGACGGGACCGCCGGGCAGGCATGTGATCAGGCGTTCTCGGCACCGGGCCGACCGGGGTCCCGGACGTCCCCGGGATTCCGCCGGAGCAGATACGTGTCCATGATCCAGCCCTTGCGCTCCCGGGCCTCCGCCCGCAGCGCCTCGATCCGGGGCGCCGCCTCGGAGATCGGCCCGGAGGCGAGGATCTCGTCCGGGGTGCCGATGTACGCGCCCCAGTAGATGTCGATGTCCTGGTCGGCGTACCGCCGGAACGTCTGGTGCGCGTCCAGCATCACCACCACGTCGTCCACGCCCTCGGGGAAGCCCTCGGCGAGCCGCCGCCCGGTGGTGATCTGCACCGGCCCCGCCACCCGGTTCAGCCCGGTGCGGTGCCGGGCCACCAGCGCGGAGACACTGCTGATGCCGGGCACGACGTCGTACCCGAAACGCACGGTGCCCCGCTCCAGCACCTCCTCCAGGATCCCGAGCGTGCTGTCGTACAGCGCGGGGTCGCCCCAGACCAGGAACGCGCCCGTCTCGTCCTCGCCGAGCTCCTCGGCGATCAGCCGCTCGTAGATGTCGGCCCGGGCACTGCGCCAGTCCCCGACGGCCGGGGAGTAGGCGGCCCCGCCGGCCCCGCGGTCCCGCTCGGGGTCACGCGCCTCGACCACGCGGTACGCGCCCTCCGGCAGGTGCGCCTCCAGCATGTCCCGGCGCAGATCGGTGAGGTCCGCCTTCGCCTCGCCCTTGCCCAGGATGAAGAAGACGTCCGTGTCCCGCAGCGCCCTGACGGCCTGCAGGGTCAACTGGTCGGGGTCGCCCGCGCCGATACCGATGACATGAATGCTTCGCACGCCCCGAGTCTGCCGTACGCCACCGGCACCGCGTGCACCGGCCGGTCCCCGGCGGTCTCCTCCTCCCTCAGCGTCCTCGCAGCCGGGGCGCCCGCGCCGCCGCGTCCACCGGTGGGCCGTCGGCCTCCACCGACCCGGCCAGGTCCCGGGCCCAGGACACCGTGCCCGCGAGATCGAGGCCGTAGGGGTTCGGGCGGCCGCTGAGCGCGGCCCACTCCTCGGCGCCCGCCGCCCCGCGACGCAGCAGACGGGCGCCGCCGGTGGTGTTGCCGCGGGCCGCGTGGGTGAGGCCGACGGCGAGCTGGGCGAGACCCCGCCACAGGGCACGCTCCTCCTCGGGCCCGGCCTTCCAGGCGTCCTCGAACACCTCGTGCGCGTGGAACGGTCTGCCCCCGTCCAGCAGCGCCTGCGCCTCGGCGACCGTCTGCGCCGGGGTGCGCGCCACTCCCTCGGGCTGCCGGGGCACGCCCTCGGCCCCGTAGGGCAGCGGCCGCCCCAGCCCGTCCCGCGGCCGGGCGTTGCGCGCCCGTCCCTCACCGTCCCGGTCCCGCCGCCCGCCGTCCGGGCCCGCCGTACGCTCCATGGGCCCATTCTCCGCCCGTCCGTCCTCCCCGGTCGGCCCGCCCGGACCGGTGGGGTAGAGTGCTCTCCGCATGATCGCGCGGAGGGCCGTTCGGTCACCGCACCGGGACGTGGCGCAGCTTGGTAGCGCACTTGACTGGGGGTCAAGGGGTCGCAGGTTCAAATCCTGTCGTCCCGACAGTTCGATGAGCTGTCATCGCAGGTCAGGGCCTTGTATCACTTCGGTGGTGCAAGGCCCTCGATCGTCTGCGGAGGTCCCCGCACATCGTCGGCGCCCGTGCCCCGAGCCGGCCGACGAGCCGGTGAGGGCCGGCCCGTCGGGGGGCGCCGGGGCGGGCGGGCCGAACCCGCCTGTCGGAGCGAGCGATGTTCACCGTGCGTCCGTTCCTCTTCGGCCGTACCTGGGCCGGGGTGCACGGGTGCCGGTGACCGGCCCGCGCCCCGGAGGCCGGATGCTGTCCGCCGAGCCCGGAACGCCGTTCGGGTATGCGGCTGTTGTGCCGCTTCGGTGACATCTCGCCGTGATAGAAGCAGACATGACCATCACGCCCGACCCCCGCCCCGTCCCGGCCGCCCGATGACCACCGGAGCCGACGTCCCCGACCGCCGTGGCCGCACCGGACTGCACCGCACCGGACTGGATCTGACCGGCAACCCCCGGGTGAAGGTGCGGGAGGTGACCCTCCTGTCCAGCCACTGGTACGTCGAACGGGCCACGACCTACGACATCCGCCGCCAGGACGGCAGCTGGAGCACCCAGCAGCGCGAGACGCACGACCGCGGCAACGGCGCGACCATGCTGCTCTACGACGCCGAACGCGAGACGGTGCTGCTCACCCGGCAGTTCCGCTACCCGGTGTATGTCAACGGCCACCCCGACGGGATGCTGGTCGAGACGCCCGGCGGGGTGCTCGACGACGAGGACGAACAGCCCGAGATCGCCGTACGGCGGGAGGTCGTGGAGGAGACGGGCCACACCATCGGCGCGGTCCGGCACGTCTTCGACGTCTACATGAGCCCCGGCTCGGTCACCGAGCGCGTGAGTTTCTACGCCGCCGAGTACGGCCCCTCGACCCGTACCCACGAGGGCGGCGGGCTGGACGAGGAGGGCGAGGACATCGAGATCCTCGAACTCCCCTTCCGTGAGGCGCTGAAGATGATCCGCACCGGTGAGATCGCCGACGCCAAGACGATCATGCTGCTCCAATGGGCCGCGCTGGAGGGGCCGTTCGCGCAATGACCCGCCGGGGCCGATCACGCGCCGGCCCTCCCGGGGCCGGTGCGGGCGCCGTGGTTGGCCGCCGCGGCCGGGGGTAGGGAACGCCCACGCCCGTCCCCTGGTCGCACAGTGAGGTGCAGAACAGATGGATCGCTCTTCCCGGCCCCGCTCCTGGTCCCGCTCCCGCAGAATCGTCCCCGCCCTGGCCGTGGCCGCCGCGGCGGCGCTGGCACTCGCCGGCTGCTCCAGCGGCTCGGGCGGCAAGAAGGCCGAGGAGTCGGAGGGCGGGGGCGGGGGCGGCTCCGCGGGCAGGGCGAACACCCCGCGCATGACGATCGCCCTGGTCACCCACCAGTCGCCGGGCGACACCTTCTGGGACATCGTCCGCAAGGGCGCCGAGGCCGCCGCCGCCAAGGACAACGTCAAGCTGGTCTACTCCGCCGACCCGAACGCCGGCAACCAGGCCGGCCTCGTCCAGAACGCCATCGACCAGAAGGTCGACGGCATCGCCGTCACCCTCGCCAAACCCGACGCCCTCAAGGACGTGGTGAGCAGGGCGAGGGCCGCCGGGATACCCGTGGTCGGCCTCAACTCCGGTGTCAGCGAATGGCAGAAGCTGGGCCTGCTGGAGTTCTTCGGCCAGGACGAGACGGTCGCCGGCGAGGCCCTCGGCAAGCGCCTGAACGGCCTCGGCGCGAAGAAGGCCGTCTGCGTCGTCCAGGAACAGGGCAACATCGGCCTCACCCAGCGCTGCGACGGCGTGAGGAAGACGTTCTCCGGCGCCATCGAGAACCTCTACGTCAACGGCACCGACATGCCCTCGGTGAAGTCCACCGTCACGGCCAAGCTGGAGAAGGACGGCGACATCGACCATGTGATCGCGCTCGGCGCCCCGATCGCGCTCACCGCCGCCCAGTCCGTCGCCGAGGCGGGCAGCGAGGCGAAGGTCGCCACGTTCGACCTGAACAAGCAGCTCACCAAGGCCATCGCCGACGGCACCGTCGAGTTCGCCGTCGACCAGCAGCCCTACCTCCAGGGCTATCTGGCGATCGACTCGCTGTGGCTGTACGAGAACAACGGCAACTACATGGGCGGCGGCGAGCAGCCGGTCCTGACCGGCCCGGCCTTCGTCGACAGGTCCAACGTCGACAGCGTCGACGGGTTCGCCGCGAAGGGCACCCGTTGATGGGCACGGCTCCGCAGGCCGGGCCGGCGGCGACCGCTCCGCCGGCCCCCGGCCCCGGGAAGGAGACCGACGGCCGGACCGCGCCACGCTCCCCGTACAGACGGCTGCTGGCACGCCCCGAGGTCGGCGTGCTCCTCGGCGCGGCCGCCGTGTTCGTCTTCTTCCTCGCCGCCGCGCCCGCCGTGCGCGACGGCAGCTCGATGGCGAACGTCCTCTACCAGTCGTCGGTCATCGGCATCATGGCGCTGCCGGTCGCCCTGCTGATGATCGGCGGCGAGTTCGACCTCTCCTCCGGTGTCGCGGTGATCACCTCCGCGCTGACCGCGAGCATGGTCAGCTACCAGCTGACCATGAACGTCTGGGTCGGTGTGGCCGTCGCGCTCGCCGTCTCGCTCGCCGTCGGTCTGCTCAACGGCTGGCTGCTGGTGCGCACCGGCCTGCCGAGCTTCCTCGTCACCCTCGGCACGTTCCTGATCCTCCAGGGCGTCAACCTCGCCGTCACCAAGTGGGTCACCGGCAATGTCGCCACCGACGACATCAGCGACATGGACGGCTTCGGCCAGGCCAGGGCGGTCTTCGCCTCCGGCTTCGGCGTCGGCGGCGTCCAGGTGAAGATCACCGTCGTGTGGTGGCTCGTCCTCGCCGCGCTGGCGACCTGGATGCTGCTGCGCACCCGGTACGGCAACTGGGTCTTCGCCGTCGGCGGCGACCAGGAGAGCGCGCGGGCCGTCGGCGTACCGGTGACCTTCACCAAGATCTCGCTGTTCATGCTCGTCGGCCTCGGTGCCTGGTTCGTCGGCATGCACCAGCTGTTCTCCTTCAGCACCGTGCAGTCCGGCGAGGGCGTCGGCCAGGAGCTGATCTACATCGCCGCGGCCGTCATCGGCGGCTGTCTGCTCACCGGCGGGTACGGCTCCGCCGTCGGGCCGGTCTTCGGCGCCTTCATGTTCGGCATGGTCCAGCAGGGCATCGTCTACGCCGGCTGGAACCCCGACTGGTTCAAGGCGTTCCTCGGCGCGATGCTGCTCGGCGCCGTCCTGATCAATCTGTGGGTCAGCCGCACGGCGACCCGGAGGTGAGCCGCCCCATGACCCCCACCGACACCACCGGACAGCCCCTCGTCGAGCTCCGCGGGGCGGGCAGGTCCTACGGCAACGTCCGCGCCCTGCACGGCGTCGACCTCGTGGTCCGCCCCGGCCGGGTGACCTGCGTGCTCGGCGACAACGGTGCCGGCAAGTCCACCCTCATCAAGATCGTCTCGGGGCTGCACCGGCACACCGAGGGCGAGTTCCTCGTCGACGGCGCCCCCGTGCGCCTCACCACCCCGCGCGAGGCCCTGGACCGGGGCATCGCCGCCGTCTACCAGGACCTGGCGACCGTGCCGCTGATGCCGGTCTGGCGCAACTTCTTCCTCGGCTCCGAGATCACCAGGGGGCCCTGGCCCGTCCGCCGCCTCGACATCGCGGCGATGAAGCGGATCGCGGACGAGGAACTGCGCCGTATGGGCATCGTCCTCGACGACCTGGAACAGCCCGTCGGCACGCTCTCCGGCGGGCAGCGCCAGTGCGTCGCCATCGCCCGGGCCGTGCACTTCGGCGCCCGTGTCCTCATCCTCGACGAACCCACCGCCGCCCTCGGCGTCAGACAGTCCGGTGTGGTGCTGAGATACATCGCCGCCGCCCGCGAGCGCGGCCTCGGCGTCGTCCTCGTCACCCACAACCCCCACCACGCCTACATGGTCGGCGACCACTTCAGCGTCCTGCGGCTCGGCACCCTGGAACTCTCCGCCGCCCGCGCCGAGGTCACCCTGGAGGAGCTCACCGACCACATGGCCGGCGGCGCCGAACTCGCCGCGCTCAAGCACGAGCTGGCCCAGGTCGGCGGCGTCGACACCAGCGGGCTGCCCGACGCCGGGGGCCTCGCCCCGCGCTCGCCCGCCGATTGACGGGCCCCCGGTCTCGGCTGCCGGCCGACGGGCCCCGGTCTCCGGCCGACCGGTCCCGGCTGCCGGCCGACGGGCCCCGGTCTCCGGCCGACCGGTCCCGGCTGCCGACTGACGGGCCCCGGTCTCCGGCCGACCGGTCCCGGCTGCCGACTGACGGGCCCCGGTCTCCGGCCGACCGGTCCCGGCTGCCGACTGACGGGCCCCTGCTTCTGGCCCACGGGCCCCGGTCTTCGGCTGACGGGCCCCTGCCTCTGGCCGACGGGCCCCGGGTCTCCGGCTGACCGGCCCGGCCTCCGGCTCCGGGGCGCCCCTAGCCGGCCGGCCGGGGCACGGGCGCCGCGGCCTCCGGCTCCGGGGCGCCCCGCCGGCGGCCCCGTACCAGCAGGACCGTTCCGGCCGCGGAGAGCAGGAACCCGCCGGCCGCGGCGCCTGCCGGCACGGTCGTGCCCACCGTCCGCAGCCGGGCGCCGTCCTCCTTCGCCTTGTCCACCGCGGCCTTCTGCGTGGCCGTCGTGTGCGCCAGCCCCGGCACGTCCAGCAGCACCAGCGCGTCCTTCGCGGCCCCCGGGGCCCGCAGTGTCTGGCGCGGGGCGAGCCGGGCGGACAGGACACGGCCGGTGGCCTGGTCGACGACCAGCTTGATGCCCCGGTTGGAGTACCACTCCTCGGCGAGCACCTGCGGGGCGCTCTGCCGCCCGACCAGCGCGCCCGGCACCTGCCGGGTGCCGACCTTCGTCGGGTCGACGGTGCCGGTGAAGACGTACCCCTCGTACCCCTGGACCTTCTCCTTGCCCCGGTAGGCGAGCGGCACCGCCGCGCCGAGCGTCCTGTCCCACCACTGGTAGGTGCGCTTCTGCACGTCGAAGGGGAACTTCAGGAACGCCTCCCCCTCGTGGTACGGCTCCTCCCGGCAGCAGTGCGCGGGCAGGTTGGTGCGGCGGTCGGTGACCCAGCGGGTGAGGGTGAAGTCCAGCGCGTCGTGCGGATCGGCCGCGGGCAGCGACTTGTCCGTGTCGATCGTCGTCGCGACGTCCCACACGGCCTTTCCGCTGTCCTCGCTCTCGGCGACGTTCCCGCGCACCCGCTGGGTGACCGTGATCCGGCGGTCCTCGACCGTCGCGGCCTCGTCGACGTCGAAATAGCTGCCCGTGCCCTCGTACACGGCGGTGACGTCGATGTCGATCGGGTTCACCGCGGCGCGCGGCTTCACGTACCACGCCAGCAGCGGCGCGAGCACCAGGAGGAACACACCGGCGCCCAGCAGGACCAGGGACAGAGGTGAGGCACTTCGGCGCATCCGGCACTCCCAGAGGCTCGACTCCGGGGACCGTAGGAGCAGGGGCGGGGCCGCGTCTACGCACCCGGATGACAAAAACACGCCCCGTCCCGCCGGACGCGGCCCGTACGGACGCGCCCGGCGGGCGACGCCCGCCCCGCCGTGCGAGATTGGCGGACAAGAGGGGGCCGGCGGCGGCGTCACAGTCCTCGGACGAGCAGCTCGGGTGTTCGCTCCGGCCTCCTTCTCTCCCGGCCCGGTCCTACGGCGTCCGTACGCCGGTCCAGGTGCCGCTGCGCACGGAGGCCGCCATCGCCTCCAGCACGGCCGCGCTGTGCACGGCGTCGGCGAGCGTCGTCCCGTACGGCCGGTCCTCGTCGATCGAACGCAGGAAGCGGTACGCCTCGATCACCTTCAGGTCGTCGTAGCCCATCGCGTTCGCCGCGCCCGGCTGGAACGCGCCGAACTCGCCGTCGCCCGGCCCGGTGTACACCGTGCTCACCGGCTGGTCCTGGTACGCCGTGCCGCGGCTGACGCCGAGCTCGTTCATCCTGCGGAAGTCCCAGAACAGCGCGCCCCTGGTGCCGTGCACCTCGAAGCCGTAGGCGTTCTGCTCGCCGACCGAGACCCGGCACGCCTCCAGGACCCCGCGGGCGCCGGAGGCGAAGCGCAGCAGGCAGCCGGCGTAGTCCTCGTTCTCCACCGCGCCCGTCGCACCGCCCGCGGCACGGGCGTGACCGGCCGTGGCGCCCGTCGGGCGGGGCCGGTGCGGGACGAACACGGCCGAGTCGGCGACGAGTTCGGTGATGTCCCCGAGCAGGAACCGGGCGAGGTCGGCACCGTGGGAGGCGAGATCGGCCAGGACCCCGCTGCCGCCGTGGGCGCGTTCGTACCGCCAGGTCAGGGCGCCGTCCGGATGGGCCGCGTAGTCGGAGAACAGCCGGAAGCGGGCATGCGTGACCGTGCCCAGATCGCCGGACGCGATCAGTTCCCGGGCCGTCTCGACAGCGGGTGCGTTGCGGTAGTTGAAGCCGACCGCGCCGTGCACCCCGGCCGTGGCGGCCGCGTCGGCGACCGCGCGGGCGTCCGCGAGCGTCAGACCGACCGGCTTCTCGATCCAGAGGTGCTTGCCGGCCGCGGCCATCGCCGTACCGATCTCCCGGTGCAGGAAGTTCGGCGCGGTGACGCTGACCGCCTCCACCCGGGGGTCGGCCGCCACGTCGCGCCAGTCACGGGTCGCCGAGGCGAACCCGAACCGTGCGGCCGCCTCCTCGGCCCGGCCCGGCACCTCCTCGGCGACCGCGACCGGCTCCGGCCGTACGCCCAGCCCCGGATAGTGGTGCGCGACCCGGGCGTACGCGCGGGTGTGCACCCGCCCCATCCAGCCGAACCCGATGACGGCGATTCCGAGCGCACGCACCATGGCAGCCCTTCGTCGGACCGGTCCAACAGCTCCTCGGGCCACCATGGGCGGGCCGCGCGGACGTGTCAACGACGAACCGCCGCACGTCGCGGACGTGCCTTGGCCGGAGGTCAGAGATCGATCGCGTACGCCTTGCGCAGGGTCTCGTGGACCGTCCAGGTCGTGCGGTCGCCCGCGCGCAGCACCGCCATGTCGCCGGGACCGACCGTGAGGGTCGGGCCGTCCTCCACCTCGACCGTCGCCCGGCCGCTGATCACCACGAACAGCTCGTCCGCCTCCGTGTCGGTCACCACCCCGGGCGTGATCTGCCAGATGCCCCGCAGCCGCCTGCCGTCCGCCGACTCCCAGACCACCTTCCCCGTCACCTCGGGGCTGCCGGAGACGATCTGCGCCGGGTCGAGCGGCTCGGGTTCGAGCTCGGCGTCGGGGATGTGGAGAGCGAAGCTGTGCGTCATGGGCCCGACCCTAGCCAGCCGCCCGGTGCGCGCGACGCAGACAGAGTGTGGGGTCTCGCCCCCGCAGACCGGACAGTGCGTCGGGTCAGCCGCGCCGGGTGAGGTGGCGGGGGCACGGGGGCCGGGTGACCGTGGAGGGCATGGCTCCGAACACGGCCGCGGCGAGGGAGCCGCACCGGCACGACACCCGGGAGGCCGTCCTGTTCGGCGGCGTCTACGGCGCCGTCCTGGCCAGCTCGATGGTCGCCGCGCTCACCCGGTACGGCCATTCCTCGCGGGGCGACCGGCGCTACGACGCCCTGTGGCTGGTGGTGACCGCGCTCGCCTCCGCGCTCGCGCACGGGTACGCCCACTACATCGCCGAGCGCGGCCCGCACCGCCGCTGGGACGTCCTGCGCAGCCTCGCCGCCGAGTGGCCTCTGGTGGCCGCGGTGCTGCCCACCGTGGCGGTCCTCGCGGGCGCCGGCTGGGGCTGGTGGCCGGCCAGGGACGTGGAGTACCCGGCCTTCACCCTCAACGTCGTGCTGCTGTTCACGCTGGGCCTGGTGACGGCCCGCTCTGCCCGCAGGCCCTGGGGCGCGGCCGTCCTGATCGGCGTGGTGGACGCGCTGCTCGGCCTGGTCGTGGTGGTGGCGAACGCGGTCATCAAGTAGCCCCGGACCTGCGAGGCCCCGGCCCGGACCCGCGCGGCCCGCCCTGAACGGCGCCGGCGCCGGCGGCCCCGCGCGGGGTGCCCGCATGGGGTAGGGTTTCCCTGCACGATCACGCCGGGGGACACCCCGCGGTTCGAGCATCGGGACGTGGCGCAGCTTGGTAGCGCACTTGACTGGGGGTCAAGGGGTCGCAGGTTCAAATCCTGTCGTCCCGACTTGTGAGAGTCGCAGGCCGGAGGCCGTCGTCGGAGAGATCCGGGACGGCCTTCTCGTCGTGCTGCGCCCGGGGCGCGACACACCGATTCAAACTGGTGATCGAAATCGGGCGCCGGTGTGGCTATGATCCTCCGCAGCAAGGCCGTAGCGCAGAGGTCGTCGCGCCCACGCATCGAGCTGGAGGACGTCGGTTCGAATCCGACCGGTCTTGCGTCTACTTGATGTCGACCCCTGCGTCGTCCCGAAGCCGACGCGCACGCCGGGCCCCGGCGGAGGACCGGTGGAGTGGTGATGAACCAGCCGACAACGCCCGTACGCTGCCCCGCGATCGAGCACCCCGACCTGCCGCTCGCCGACCCGGCGGCCCTCGGCCCCCTGACGGCCCGCCTCGCGGACGCGCGGCCCGTCACCGAGGACGAGACGTTCCCGCTCGGCACCCTGCGCGCCGACGGCCGCGTGGACCTGTGCAAGCAGGGACTCGGCCCCGACGGCGCCGCCCGGCTGCTGCCCGTCGCCGCCGCCTCCCCGCACGCCGCCCATCTGCTCCTGGGCACCAACTCCCTGGGTGACGAGGGCGTCCGTTCCGTGGCCGACGCGCTGGTGACGGCCCGGGACACCGGCGCCCCCCACGGGATCCGCACCCTCTACCTCGGCTGCAACCGCATCGGCCCGGACGGTGTGACCGCCCTCGCCGGGGCGCTCGCCGACGACACCGTGCTGCGTGCCCTGTGGCTCAAGCGCAACCCCGTGACGGAGGCCGGAGCACGCACCCTCGCCGGGCTGCTGCGCCGCAACACCGCCCTGCGCACCCTCGACCTCGTCAACTCCGGTCTCGGCGCCACGGGCGTACGCCTCCTCCTCGACGCCCTTCTCGGCCGGGACGCCCCGCTGGAGCGGCTCTTCCTCGGCGGCAACGGCCTCACCGCCGCCGACGCGCCGCTGCTCGCCGCCCTGATCCGCGACGCCGGTGTCCGCGAGCTGTACCTGACGGCCAACCACCTCGGCGACGAGGGCACCGCCGTGCTGGCCGCCGCGACCGACGCAGCCCGGCCCGTCCGCCTCGGCCTCGGCGGCAACGGCATCGGCCCCGCCGGCGCCCGCGCCCTCGCCGACGCCCTCGACGGCATCGAGACCCTCGACCTCGGCCGGGCCATGTCCGAACGCAGCCTCGGCGCCCCCGGCAACACCACCGGCGACGAGGGAGCCCACGCCCTGGCCGCCGCCCTGCCCGGAAGCCCCCTGCGCCGCCTCGAACTGCGCCACACCGGCATCACCGGCCGCGGCGCCAAGAGCCTGCTCGCCGCCCTGCCCGACGGACACCGCCTCGAACACGTCGGCCTCGGCCCCGGTCTGCCCCGCCGGGTCAAGCGGTCCTTCGCCGAACGGCTGCGTCCCGCCCTGCCGACCCACCCCGACCTGCGCGCGATAGGCAGCCTCTACCGATGAACCCGCAGCCGCTGCCGCCCGCGGCCCTCTCGCCCGCCGACGCCTCCGCCTGGGCCCGCGTCCGCCGTCACGCCGTCCCCCGCCGGATGATCGAGGCCGCCGGCCGGGCCCGCCTGGCCGGCGACTGGCGTGCCGCCTGCGCCGCGGCCGCGGTGGACGTCCCCGCCGGACTCGAACCGGAACGCGTCGCCGACCTGTACGGACCCGAGACGGCCGCCCGGGTGGCCGACGACCTGCTCCACCTCGCCCCGGACCTGCTGCGCTGGCACATGCCGCGCGCCCTCGGCGGCCACACCACGCTCATGCCCGCCCGGCGGATCGTCCTCGCCTCGTACGGCCCCTCGGGCCCGGTGCTGTCGCTGACGACCACCCCCATGCTGGAGGGACCCCAGCGGCTGCGCCTGCACCTCGGGCCCGCCGTCCCGCCCGGACAGGACCGGCTGCACGGACTGACGTACAGCACCGAGGACTGGACGGCCGCCCGCCGCTTCTGGGACGCCCGCCGCACCGGCGAGCTGCGCCACAGCGCGGGCCCCCCGGGCGGCGACCGCCTGCTGTTCCTGCACCCCGACGGCACCCCGCTCGCCCCGGAGGAACTGCCCACCGAGGACCCCGGGGACACCGACCCGGTCGCGCGCGCCGAGTGGATCGCCGTGCTCCAGGCGCGCGGCGCCCACATCGAGGCGTACGCGGCCGCGGGGCTCGACCTCGACCTCACCACCCCGCCCCGGGGCCCGCGCTCCTACCGGGACCTCGACGTCGCCGAGCTCGTCTCGCGCTCCGCCCCCGACCTCGCCCGCCTCGCCCCCGAGATCCGGCTCCTGGAGCGCGCCGGACGCGGCCCGCTCTTCCGCTTCCCCGTCGGCTGGCAGGGCCATCTGCGGATGGAACTCGGCCCCGCGGACGCCGGGAACACGCGGGTACGGGTCACCGGGCGGGACCGGGGTCAGGAGGACGGCGTCCCCCTGCTGCCCTCGTACGCCTGGCAGCCGCTGCCCGACATCGGGCTGCTGCGCGCCGGCCGCATCCGGCCCGAGGACCTGCACCCGCTGGTCGCCGCCGCGCTGTTCCCGCAGGCCGGACCCGCCGCCGGCCCGCCCGGTCCGGCGGCGCCCGCACCGGTCCGGGTCCGCTGCGGCCGCGACTGGCACGAGGTCGTCTCCCGCGACGGCGGCCTGGACGTCCCGCACACCCCGCAGGAGCAGCAGCGCGAACTCGCCCTGCGTGCCTTCGGCGGGACCGTCTCCGGCTGCTTCGCCGTCCGGCACGCCTGGACCAGCGGCGAAGGACGCCTGCCGCGCGGCCTGCGCGACCAGCGGCGCGCGCTGTTCCTGCACATCCAGCACGGGGACACCCCCGCCGTGCTGGACCTGCTCGACGCCGGGACGGACCCGCACGTGCGCGACGGCCGGGGACGCGGCCTGCTGCACCTCCTGCATCTGCTCGACCACCGGGAGCTGCTGCCGCGGCTGCTGGCCGCGGGGCTCGACCTGGAGGCGCTCGACAAGGCGGAGCGCACGCCGCTGCAGAACGCCGTCCACAACGGCGGATCGGCCGGTCTGGTCAAGGACTTCATCGCCGCCGGTGCCCGCATCGACGTGGTCGACGAGATGGAGCTCTCCCTCGCCCAGGTCGTGCGCCGCTACGAGCGCACCGACCTGATGTTCCTGCGCCGCCGTGTGCTCGACGAGCACCCCGGCATCGGCTCCGGGTGGTTCGACGACTACATGAGCGAGCGGGACGAAGAGCCCGACTGGGACGAGGACGCCCCGCCGTCCCCCGAGGACGAGGACCTCCACGCATGACCGCCTCCCCCGCCGTGCCCGCGGCCCTCGCGGCCGCGGACGCCCTCAACGCCCGTCTTCGTGTCACCCGCAGCGAATCCGCGGGCAACCCCCAGCTGGAGGCGCTCGCACTGGCGGTGACGGCCAATCAGCCCGTCCTGCTGTGGGGCGAGCCGGGCATCGGCAAGTCCGCCGGCATGGAGCAGCTCGCCGCCGCCCTCGGTGTCCGTCTGGAGACGGTCGTCGCCAGCGTCCACGAGCCGTCCGACTTCGCCGGGCTGCCGATCGTCGGCGACGACCCGGCCGTGACGGGCGTGCCGATGGCCCCGCCGGACTGGGCCGTCCGCCTCGCCCGCACCGGCCACGGGCTGCTGTTCTTCGACGAGCTGTCCTCGGCGCCGCCCGCGGTGCAGGCCGCCCTGCTGCGGGTGGTCCTCGAACGCCGGGTCGGCAGCCTGGTCCTGCCCGAGTCGGTACGGATCGTCGCCGCCGCCAACCCGCCCTCCAGCGCCGCCGACGGCTGGCACCTCACCGCGCCGCTCGCCAACCGCTTCGTCCACCTCGACTGGACGCACGACCCGCGCACCGTGGCCCGCGGCATGGCCGGCATCTGGCCCGCGACCGAGCTGCCCACGGTGGATCCCGCGCGGTCGTCCGGCGCGGTCGCCCGGGCCCGCGGGGTGATCTCCGGCTTCCTCACCGCCCGCCCCGGCCTGGTGCACCACATGCCGAACGAGGCGGAGGCCCGCGGCCGCGCCTGGCCCTCCCCGCGCACCTGGGAGACGGCACTGCGGCTGCTCGCCGTCGGGTACGCCTCCGGCGCGGGACGCGAGGCACAGGCCGCGGCCGTGACCGGCGCCGTCGGCGACGCCGCCGGGATCGAGCTGCTGTCGTACCTGGAGAACCTCGACCTGCCCGACCCCGACCGGGTGCTCGCCGACCCGTCGGCGTTCGCGCTGCCCGAACGCGGCGACCGCCAGCTGGCGTTCCTCGTCGCCGTGGTCGCCGCCGTGCAGAGCGAGCCCACCCGGCCCCGCTGGGAGGCGGGCTGGGAGGTCCTCGCCAAGGCCGTGGACGCCGGGGTGCCCGACGTGGCCGCGCGGGCCGCCCGCGACCTCGCCGTGATGCGTGAGCCGCACTGGCCGATCCCGCCGGGCATCGACGCCTTCCTGGAACTGCTCCAGCTCGCCGGCGCCCTGCCGGGCGCGCGCTGACCGGCCGCCCCGTGACCGCCACCGGGGGCCCGGCCGGGGAACTGGACCGCGCCAAGCTGCTGGCCGCGCGCTACCGGGCGGCCGAGGCCCGCCCGTATCTGGCCTCCGCCCTGTACGCGCTCACCGTCGTGGCCTCCGGGCAGGTGCGCACCATGGCCGTCGACCGGCACTGGCGCTGCTACGTCGCACCCGCCTTCGTCGAGGCGACCGATGTCGAGGACCTGGCCGGGGTGTGGATCCACGAGGCGGCGCACCTGCTGCGCGACCACCACGGCCGGGCCGACCGGCTGCCCGCCGCCGACCAGCGCGACCGTCTGCGGGTCAACGTCGCCCAGGACTGCGAGATCAACGACGACCTGCTCTCCGACGGGCTGCGGCTGCCCGAGGGACGCATGGAGCCACGCCTGTTCGGACTGCCCGAGGGCGGGCTCTTCGAGACCTACCTGCCCGGCATCCCGCCCATGCCCCGGCACGACGTGGACTGCGGGTCCGGCGCGCACGGCGTCCCCGCGCCCTGGGACCTGGGGGACGGCGTCGGGGGCGTGAGCGGGCTCGGCCCGGTGGAGGCCGAGGCGCTGCGCCGCCAGACCGCCCAGGCCGTCCGCGCCCACCAGCGCTCCCGGGGCTCGGTCCCGGCGGGCTGGCGGCGCTGGGCGGACGAGGTCCTGGAACCCACCGTCGACTGGCGCAAGGCGCTGACCGGCGCCGTCCGCGAAGCCGCCGCCTGGGCGGGCGGCGCCGTCGACTACACCTACCGCCGCCCCTCGCGCCGCACGCCCGCCCTGGGCGGCCGGGTGGTGCTGCCCAGCCTGCGCCGGCCGCTGCCGCGCGTGGCGATCGTCGTCGACACCTCCGGCTCGATGAGCGACGACGACCTCGCCGCCGCGCTCGCCGAGGTGTCCGGCGTCCTGCGCGAGGTCGGCGTCGGCGGCAACCGGGTCGCCGTCCTCGCCTGCGACGCCGACGTCCAGGCCGTCGCCCGGGTGAGCGCCGCGTCCCAGGTGGAACTCGCGGGCGGCGGCGGGACCGACATGACCGTCGGCATCCGCGCGGCGCTCGCCGCGCCCGAACCGCCGCAGATCGTCGTCGTCCTCACCGACGGGTACACGCCCTGGCCGCCCGAGCCCGTGTCGTGCCGGCTCGTCGTCGCCCTGATCGGCCAGGACGCCCCCCAGCCGCCCGCCTGGGCGGAGACCGTGCGCATCATCCGAGACAGCTGACAGCCGCCTGGTGGACGCCCCCTTGACGCGGCGTCGAGGCGGGCCGACACTCCAACTGGGAATCCTAGTGAACAGGTAGGGAAACATGGGACGCCGCGAGCCGGTCACCGCACAGGCGGCCCCCGTGTCCCCGAAGCCGCCGCTGCTCACCTCCCGCCGTCACATCGATCTGCTGCGCGTCTGCAGCGCCATCGGCGCCAGGGGCTGAGCCCGGCCGTTCCCGCGGCCGTTCGGGGCCGAGCCCGGCCGTTCGGGGGCCGAACGGCCGACCCCGCAGCCGCATGTCCCGTCGGCACCCTCCGACGTCCGCCGTGCGCACCTCCACGCCTCCACCCGGGGAGAACCATGTCCGTCGCACCGCTCGCCACCCGCCCGCTGCCCGCGCTGCGGGGCCGTATCGGCCTCGACGCCCGCAGCGGCCACTACGCCGTCCCGCGCCGCTATCGCCTGTATCTGTCGACCGCATGTCCCGACGGCCTGCGTCTCGCCGTCACCCACGCCCTCCTCGGCCTCGACGCCGTCTGCCCCGTCACCTGGCTGCCGGAGGTGCCCGACCTGCCCGACGGGGGCCACTCGCGGCTGCTCCCGCTGTACGAGGCGAGCGCGCACCACCATCCCGGCCCGGCCGCGGCGCCGGTGCTGGCGGACGACTGGTCCGGCCGCGTCGTCAGCACCCATGTGCAGGACATCATGCGCGACCTCGCCCGCTGCTTCGGCGAGGGACGCCCCGCGCTGTACCCGTGCGGGACGGAGGAGGAGATCGAAGCCGTCCGACGGCTGTGCGCACGCGCCGAGCGGGCGGCCCGCCGGGCCGGGACGCCCTGCTCCCCGGAACGCGCCGCCGCGGCCGAGGAGTTGCTCGGGGCGCTGGACGAACTGGAGCGCAGGATCGGCCCGGACGGACACCTGGTGGACCGTCATGTCACCGCTGCGGACGTCGAGTTGTGGGTGACCCTGACGCAGATCGACACCGTGCACCTCCGGCACCTGGACGCCGACGTGGCGCACCGCGTCGCCGGGCACCGCCGGCTGTGGGCCCACGCCGCCGGTCTGACCGCCCACCCCGCCTTCGGCGAACGGCTCGGCCACGGCTGAGTCCGCCAGGCGGAACGGCATTGACAGCCGTTCACGCGACTGTGTTGACTACGGCCACAACGGTCATGAGTGTCAGCGACAAGCCCTGGCTTGCTGACCGGCAACCCTCGCACCGCGGTGGGGTGCCCCAGGTGACGACCGGACCGGATCACGTTTCGGTAAGCGCGAGGCCCTTGCGGGCCGTGAGGTGAGGACGACGGACATGGACGCAGCTTCCAGGACGGCGCAGCGACGCCGCCCCCGGGGCCGCGTCCTGCCGCCCGAGATCCCGCTCGTCGCCGACCGCGCCGTCGACCTCCTGCGCGTCAGCAGCGCCCTGTGTACCGCACCGGGCCGTGCCCGCCGCCGGATCGTCCGGCCGGCATCCGTCTGACCGGCTCCGTCCCGCCGGCCCGCGCCTGACCTTCCCCGGTCGGGCCGGCCGCCGGACCCGCCCGGTTCGGGCCGGATGCCGTCGACGGTCTCTCTCCGACCCCTTCGTGTCGGACCGGCAGCCCCGCACGCCCTGAACGAACACCGCCCGAGCGGTGTGCCGTCGCCCGCCCAGCCCCCGGTCCCGTGCGGTCCGCGCCGAGTCGCGTCACCACGCCGTACCGCCGCACCGCCGTACCCCCGCCCCCACGGGCGGGGTCCACCGCGGTGCCCCGGGGTGTCCGACCGTCGCTGGAGCCCGCCATGAGTGAACCCCCAGGCGCCGCCGTGTCCCTCGCCGCCGAGGCCGCGCCCGCCGCCCCCGCCCCCCGTCCCCTCGCCGCACAGCGGGTGCTGCCGCTCCGGCGCCCCGGACGCTGGATCGCCACCGCCGCCGTCCTCGTCCTGCTCGCCCAGTTCGTCCACGGCCTGGCCACCAACCCCTTCTACCAGTGGGACCGGTTCGGCTACTGGTTCCTGCGGCCCGCCATCCTCGACGGGCTCGTCATCACCCTCCAGGTCGCCGCGCTCAGCGCGGTGCTGGGCCTGCTCGGCGGCATCCTCCTCGCCCTCGCCCGGCTGTCCGGCAGCCCCGTGCTGCGGGCCGCGAGCTGGACGTACACCTGGCTGTTCCGGTCCGTCCCGCTGATCGTCGTCCTGATCTTCCTCTACAACTTCAGCGCGCTCTACCAGACCCTCAGTCTGGGCGTCCCCTTCGGCCCGGCCTTCGTCACCTTCGACGAGTCACGGCTGGCCACCGACCTGGCGGTCGCCGTCGTCGGACTCAGCCTCAACGAGGCCGCCTACGCCTCCGAGGTCGTACGCGGCGGCATCCTCTCCGTCGACCAGGGCCAGCACGAGGCGGCCGCCGCACTGGGACTGCCCAAGCGCTACCAGTTCCGCAGGATCGTCTTCCCCCAGGCGCTGCGCTCCATCACCCCGAACTACGTCAACCAGCTCATCGGCCTGATCAAGTCGACCTCGCTGGTGTTCTACGTGTCGCTGCTCGACCTGTTCGGCTCCGTGCAGACCATGGGCAGCACCTACCCCGGAGACATCGTGCCGCTGCTGATGGTGGCCACCGTCTGGTACCTGATCCTGACCAGCGCCGTCTCCGTCGTCCAGTACTACGTCGAGCGGTACTACGCCCGCGGTGCCACCCGGAGCCTGCCGCCGACCCCGCTGCAGAGACTGCGCGCCGCCGCCGGCGAACTGCGCGCCCGCGCCCGCAGGGAGACCGCCGTATGACCGCCACCGCCCTCGAAGTCCACGACGTGCACAAGTGGTACGGGACCCAGCGGGTCCTCGACGGCATCGACCTCACCGTGCGCCCCGGCGAGGTCACCGTGATCCTCGGCCCGTCCGGGTCCGGCAAGTCGACGCTGCTCAGGGTGATCAACCACCTGGAGAAGCCCGAGATCGGCCATGTCAGCCTGGGCGGCGAACTGATCGGCGTCCGCCGCCAGGGAGACCGGCTGAAGGAACTGGGGGAGCGCGCCATCCTCGCCCAGCGCGGCCGGATCGGTTTCGTCTTCCAGAACTTCAACCTCTTCCCGCATCTGACCGTCCTCGACAACGTGGCCGCCGCGCCCGTCGCCACCGGGCGCCTCTCCCGGCCCGCCGCCGAGGAACTCGCCCGTGACCTGCTCGGCCGCGTCGGGCTCGCCGACCGCACGGGCGCCTACCCCCGGCAGCTCTCCGGCGGCCAGCAGCAGCGCGTCGCCATCGCCCGGGCGCTCGCGCTGCGGCCCGGGATCATCCTCTTCGACGAGCCGACCTCGGCGCTGGACCCCGAACTGGTCGGCGAGGTGCTCTCCGTCATCAAGGACCTGGCGACCAGCGGCACGACCCTCGTCATCGTCACCCACGAGATCGGCTTCGCCCGCGAGGTCGCCGACCGGATCGTCTTCATCGACGGCGGCCGGATCGTCGAACAGGGCCCGCCCGACCAGGTCCTGGACCACCCGCGGCACGAACGGACCCGCGACTTCCTCGCCAAGGTCCTCTGAACGCCCGCCCCTTGAAGAACCACCTGAAGAACTCCCCGAAGAACCAGCCCTCCTCCCCGGAAAAGGAAACACCCATGTTCTCGCGACGCACCCTCCTGCGCGGCCTCACGGCGGCGACCGCCACCGCCACCCTCGCCACCGGCCTCACCGCCTGCGGAGGCGAGAGCGACGCCGCCACCACCACGGCCGACAAGGCCGGCACCGTGACCGTGGGACGGCTGTCCAACGGCGCGGCCCAGGAGACCACCCTGAAGGTCGCCGAGGTGAAGTCCATCAGCGCCCTGCTGCCCGAGGACGTCAGAAAGAGCGGCAAGCTGGTGATCGGCTCGGGCACGCTGCCCTCCGGCAGCCCGCCGCTCGGCTTCGTCGGCGACGACCAGAAGACCCTCACCGGCTCCGAGGTCGACCTCGGACGCCTGGTCGCCGCCGTCCTCGGCCTCGAACCCGAGGTGCGCCGGTCGACCTGGGAGAACCTCTTCATCGGCATCGACAGCGGCAAGGTCGACGTGGCGTTCTCCAACGTCACCGACACCGAGGAGCGCAAGCAGAAGTACGAGTTCGCCTCCTACCGCAAGGACGACCTCGCCTTCGAGGTGAAGAACGACGACACCTGGACGTTCGACGGCGACCACCGCAGCCTCGCCGGCAAGACGGTCTCCGTCGGCAACGGCACCAACCAGGAGAAGATCCTCCTGGAGTGGAAGGCCAAGCTGGCCGAGGAGGGCAAGCCGCTCACGGTCAAGTACTTCCAGGAGACCAACAGCCTCTACCTGGCCCTCGGCAGCGGCAGGATCGACGCCTACTTCGGCCCCAGCCCCAACCTCGCCTACCACGCGGCGAACACCGCGGGCACGCCGCAGGCGACCCGGATCGCGGGCCAGTTCTCCGGCGCCGGCGAGACCCTCCAGGGCCTGATCGCCGCGACCGCGAAGAAGGGCAGCGGTCTGGCCGAGCCGCTCGCCGCCGCCATCAACCACCTGATCGACAACGGCCAGTACGCCAAGTGGCTGGCCGCGTGGAACCTCTCCGGCGAGGCCGTCGCCGAGTCCGAGGTCAACCCGCCCGGCCTGCCCCTCGACAACGCCTGACCCCTCGTCACCAGCCGCGGCCCCCCTCACCCTCCGGGGGCCGCGGTACGGAACTCCAGGAAGGCACCCACCTGTGTCCCCGACCTCCTCCGCACCCCTGCACCTGGCCGTCGCCCTGGACGGCACCGGCTGGCACCCGGCCTCCTGGCGCGACCCGGCCGCCCGGCCCCGCGACCTGTTCCGGGCCGGCTACTGGACCGATCTCGTCACCGAGGCCGAGCGCGGACTGCTCGACTTCGTCACCGTCGAGGACGGCCTCGGCCCGCAGTCCTCCCACTTCCTCCACCCCGACGAGCGCACCGACCAGGTCCGCGGCCGCCTGGACGCCGTGCTCATCGCCTCCCGGGTGGCCCCGCTGACCTCGCACATCGGCCTGGTCCCCACCGTCGTCGCCACCCACACCGAGCCGTTCCACATCTCCAAGGCCATAGCCACCCTGGACCACGTCAGCACCGGCCGGGCGGGCCTGCGGGTCCAGATCAGCGCCCGCCCGAACGAGGCCGCCCACTTCGGGCGCCGCACGGTCGCCCCGATCACCGACTACGACGACCCGTCGGTGCCCGACTTCTTCGACGAGGCCGCCGACCACGTCGAGGCCGTCCGCCGGCTGTGGGACAGCTGGGAGGACGACGCCGAGATCCGCGACAAGGCCACCGGCCGTTTCATCGACCGGGACAAGCTCCACCACATCGACTTCGAGGGCCGCCGCTTCAGCGTCAAGGGCCCCTCCATCACCCCCCGCCCGCCGCAGGGCCAGCCCCTCGTGACCGCCCTCGCCCACCAGACCGTGCCCTACCGGCTGGTCGCCCGCTCCGCCGACGTCGGCTACGTCACCCCGCACGACGCCGGCCAGGCCCGTGCGATCGTCGCCGAGATCCGCGCCTGGCAGCAGGCGGCCGGCCGGGCGGACGAGCCGCTGCACGTCTTCGCCGACCTCGTGGTTCTCCTCGACGGCACCGAGGCCGCGGCCGTGGCCCGCCGCGAACGGCTCGACGCGCTCGCCGGCACGCCGTACACCAGCGACGCCCGCGTCTTCGCCGGCACACCCGCCCAGCTCGCCGATCTGCTCCAGGAGTACCAGGCCGAGGGGCTGACCGGCTTCCGGCTGCGGCCCGCCGTCGCCGGACACGACCTGCCCGCGATCACCCGAGGGCTCGTCCCCGAACTCCAGCGCCGGGGCGCCTTCCGCCACGCCTACGAGGCGGACACCCTGCGCGGGCTGCTGGGCCTGCCGCGCCCCGCCAACCGCTATGCCGCAGCCTGAGCCGGAGGGAGACCGCACCCCATGAGCAAGCCCCTGAAGCAGATCCACCTCGCCGCCCACTTCCCCGGCGTCAACAACACCACCGTCTGGAGCGACCCGCGCGCCGGCAGCCACATCGACTTCGGCTCCTTCGCCCACTTCGCGCGCACCGCCGAACGCGCCAAGTTCGACTTCCTGTTCCTCGCCGAGGGACTGCGCCTGCGCGAACAGGGCGGGCAGATCTACGACCTGGACGTCGTCGGCCGGCCCGACACCTTCACCGTCCTCGCCGCGCTCGCCGCCGTCACCGACCGCCTCGGCCTGACCGGCACCATCAACTCCACCTTCAACGAGCCCTATGAGGTCGCCCGCCAGTTCGCGAGCCTCGACCACCTCTCCGACGGCCGCGCCGCCTGGAACGTCGTCACCTCCTGGGACGCCTTCACCGGCGAGAACTTCCGCCGCGGCGGCTTCCTCCCGCAGGAGGAGCGCTACTCCCGGGCCAAGGAGTTCCTGGCCACCGCGAACGAACTCTTCGACTCCTGGCGGGGCGACGAGATCCTCGCCGACCGGGCCACCGGCGTCTTCCTCTCCGACGCCGAGGCAGGCGCCTTCGTCCACAGCGGACAGCACTTCGACATCCACGGCCGGTTCAACGTGCCCCGCTCCCCGCAGGGCCGGCCGGTGATCTTCCAGGCGGGCGACTCCGAGGAGGGCCGCGAGTTCGCCGCGTCGAGCGCCGACGCCATCTTCAGCCGGTACGCCCGGCTCGACACCGGCCGCGCCTTCTACGCCGACGTCAAGTCCCGCCTCGCCAGGTACGGCCGCCGCCCCGACCAGCTGCTCGTCCTCCCCGCCGCCAGCTTCGTCCTCGGCGACACCGACCAGGAGGCCGAGGAACTCGCCCGCGAGGTCCGCCGGCAGCAGGTCAGCGGCGCCACCGCGATCAAGCACCTGGAGTTCGTCTGGAACCGGGACCTGTCGTCGTACGACCCGGAAGGGCCGCTGCCCGACATCGACCCGGACCCCGGCGAGCACCACATCGCGCGCGGCCGCGCCCAGGTCCGCATGTACCGCGACCCGCTCGCCACCGCCCGGGAGTGGCGGGCGCTCGCCGAGGCCAACGGCTGGTCGATCCGCGACCTGGTCATCGAGACCGGCAACCGGCAGAACTTCGTCGGCACCCCCGCCACCGTCGCCGCAACCATCAACGACTACGTCCAGCAGGACGCGAGCGACGGCTTCATCCTCGTCCCGCACATCACCCCGGGCGGCCTCGACGAGTTCGCCGACAAGGTCGTCCCGCTCCTCCAGGAACAGGGCGTCTTCCGCGCCGACTACGAGGGCACCACCCTGCGCGACCACCTCGGCCTCGCCCACCCCGACGAGGCCCGTGCCGGCGACGAGGCGCGTGAGGCCCGGGCGGCGTCGTGAGGTTCCTCGCGATCACCCTGATCGTCCACCGCCCCGACCCGGTCACCGGCGTCCTGAAGTCCACCCGGGACCGCTTCCGCGAGGTCCTCGGCAACGCGCTGCTCGCCGAGGAGCTCGGCTTCGACGGATTCGGCGTGGGGGAGCGGCACGAGCGGCCCTTCCTCTCCTCCTCGCCGCCGGTCGTCCTCAGCCATGTCGCCGCCCTCACCCGGCGCATCCGGCTGTTCACCGCCGTGACGACGCTCAGCCTGCTCGACCCGGTGCGCGCCTACGAGGACTACGCCACCCTCGACCACCTCTCCGGCGGCCGTCTGGAGCTGATCATCGGCAAGGGCAACGGCTCCGCGCAGCGTGACCTGTTCCAGGTCACGCCCGAGGACCAGTGGGAGCGCAACGCCGAGAGCTACGAGGTGTTCCGGCGGCTGTGGCGGCAGGACAAGGTCACCGCCGCCACCCGCTTCCGCCCGCCGCTGACCGACGCCGAGGCATGGCCGCGCCCCTACCAGCAGCCCCTGCGGGTGTGGCACGGCAGCGCCACCAGCCGCGAGTCCGTCGACCTGGCCGCCCGCTACGGCGACCCGCTGTTCTCCGCCAACGTCACCCACCCCGTCGAGCCGTACGCCGACCTCGTCGCGTACTACCGCGAGCGGTGGGCGCATCACGGCCACGACCCGGCCGCCCTCGCGGTCGGCGCCGGCACGGCGGGGCTGTACGCGGCGCGCACCTCGCAGGAGGCGCTGGAGACCTACCGGCCGATCTTCGAGAGCAACCTCGCCTTCCAGCGCAAGGCCGGTCTGCCGGTCGTCTTCGAGACCCTGGAGGACTTCGCCGAGCGCAGCTCCGCCCTGATCGGCAGCCCGCAGCAGATCGTGGAGAAGGTCCACCGCCACCACGAACGCCTCGGCCACACCGTGCTGCATCTGCACGCCGACGGAGCCGGACTGACGGAACGTCAGCACCGTGACTCGCTGGCCCTCTTCCAGTCCGAGGCCGCCCCCGTCCTGCGCCGCGAGATCCCGGACCCGCCCTTCGCCTGGGCCCCGGTCGCGCCGCACCCGGGGGAGCCCCCGGCGGAGCCGGCGGAGGAGCCCGCGCATGCCTGACATCCCCCTCGGCGTCCTCGACCTCGTCCCGGTGTCCTCCGGCTCGACCGCCGCGGACGCCCTGCGCAACACCGCCGACCTGGCCCGGCGGGCCGAACGCCTCGGCTACGCCCGCTACTGGATCGCCGAGCACCACCTCAACCCGGGCGTCGCCGGGACCTCCCCGGCGGTCGTCCTCGCGCTGACGGCCGCCGCCACCACCACGATCCGGCTCGGCGCGGGAGCCGTACAGCTGGGCCACCGCACCGCGCTGAGCACGGTGGAGGAGTTCGGCCTGATCGACCTGGAGCAGCTCCAGGAGGCCACGGGCGCCGACGAACTGCTCGTCACCACCCTCACCCACGACCACACCGACCGCGTCCGCTCCTACGAACTGCTCGCGGGGGAGTGGGCACGCCGCGGCCGTCTGCGGCGCCCCCCCCGAGGGCGCCCTCGCCTGACACGGCGCCCCGCCCGGCGTACGGAAGCCCCGCACCTCCCTCGTGGTGCGGGGTTCCCGTGTGCGGCCGGGGTTCGCCGCCCTCCCCCGAAGGCGACGAACCCCGCCGCTCCCCCGGTGCCGGACTGTGGTCCGTGCGTCGGGCTCACGCCCGACCCGTGGCTGCGGCCCGCCGGCCGGGCCTCACCAGCACATGACCGCGGTCTCGCCCGGACCCCAGCCGGAGTACAGGCGGACCCGGACGAAGTAGCGGCGCCCCTTGACCAGTCGGGCCCTGACCCTGGCGTTGCGAGGGGCGCCGCCGTCGTCGTCGCCCGCGAGATAGCGGGGCTCCCCGTCCCGCTCCTCGAACAGGACGACGACGGCGTCGCAGTCGCCGAACGCGGCGACGGTGTACTCCCGGGTCCCGGCCGGCTCGACCGTGAAGTCGGCCTGCTCGCCCGGGCCGAGCCTGAGCGGCGCGGACCGGAAGGGCACCAGCACCGGCGGGCGCGGGGCGTCGGGCGGCGGATACCAGCGGAGCACGTACTCCTTGTCCAGCGGCGACAGCGTCCCGGGCGGGACGAGGCCGCCGCGGAACTCCTCCGGTTCCAGGATCAGTCCGGACGGGAACGGATACTCCATGATCGACTGTGGGTCCCACAGCGTGCCGTTGGCCTCGGACGGCTCCAGCTTGCGCAGGATGTTGAACTCCGTGGTCTCCCGGCTCCAGAAGTTCGGCGGGCCGGCCAGCTCGGCGTGGACGGCCTCGTCGTCCCAGTGGATGCCGGCGCACGGGCTCTGGTGCTCGTGGAGCATCCCCAGCGCGTGCCCGATCTGGTGCAGGGCCGTGGCGCGCTCCCCGGGCGCGGTCAGGTCCCAGCCGAAGTTCATGGTGCGGTCGTTGATGCCGATGCGCAGCGCGTCCTTGCCCACCGCCGACCAGGAGCCGTCGCCGAGCTGGAACCCGATGCGCAGCTCCGCCTCCGAGCGGTCGGTCACCTCCGTGAAGGAGATCCCGATGCCGAGGCCGTGCCACTCGCGGAAGGCGGCCCGCACCGCCTCCCGCTGCCTCTCGTCGCCGACCCAGGACACCCGCCGGGTCGACGCGGACCCCGGCACATGGATGACGGAGGCGTCGTCGTCGCCGTCGAAGAAGCAGTAGTGCAGGACCGTGCCGTTGACCCACTTGGGCCGGCCGCCGACGAGCGCGCTCAGCCGTTCGGCGGCCAGCCCCGGGGTGAGCACGGGGGCCGGCGCCTGCGTGAGCGAGCAGTAGCGTCCGGTCATGGAAGAAGCGTGCCGCCCGGCCGTCCCCGGCGCCTGAGTCGGGGTCTACTCAAGTCGCCCTGTATCAGGGCCGAGTACACGGACTCCCGTTACCGTGACGACTTCTCCCACCGCTTCCGGTCTCCCTTCACGCACAGCGACCGCTCTCCGGGAGGCCCGGACCCTGGAGCTGTCCTGGCCGTTCACCGGCCGGGAGGAGGAACTGGAGCTGGTCCGCCGGTCCTCGACCGCGACCCGGCACGGCATCGTGGTGACCGGCCCGGCCGGCTGCGGGAAGACCCGGCTGGTCGACGAGGCCGTGCGGGGCACGCAGTGCGTCAGGGCCGCCGGCAGCCCCGGCTCCCGGGACACGCCGTTCGCCGCGTTCGCCCATCTGCTGCCGGAGTCCGTCACGCTGCACCGCGCGGTGCACCTGCTGTCCGGCGCCCGGCTGCTGGTCGTCGACGACGCCCACCTGCTCGACGACGCCTCCGCCGCGCTCGTCCACCAGCTCGCCGTGCACACCCGCACCCGGCTGATCGTCGTCGTCACCGACGGAGCCCCCGCCCCCGGTGCGATACAGCGCCTTCGGACCGGGGAACTGCTGCCCCGGCTCGCCCTGGAACCGCCGACCGGGGAGGACACCGACCGGCTCCTCGCCGCGGGCGCCCCCGGCCCCGTCGAACCGCTCACCGCACGCCGGCTGCGCCGTCTGTCCGGCGGCGACCTCGCACTGCTGCGCGACCTGATGGGCGCCGTGCGCGACAAGGGCCTGCTCACCGCCGACCCGGACACCGGGGAACACACCTGGCACGGCCCGCTGCCGCTCACCCCGGCGGTCCGTGAGCGCGCCGCGCCGGTCCTCGGCCGCACCGACCCGGCCGAGCGCGAGATCCTGGACCGGCTCGCCTTCGCCGAGCCCCTGCCGCTCGACGCCGCCGACTGCGACCTGAGCGTCCTGGAACGCCTGGAGGCCGACGGCCTGATCCGGGTGACGGAGGACCCGCGCACCCCCGACGCCGTCCGTCTCGCCCACCCCCTGCACGGACCGGTCCTGCGCGCCGCCGCCGGGCGCCTGCGCGCCCGCCGTCTCGCCCGTACGGCCGGCGAGGCCGAGCTCGCCCTCAAGACCGAGGCGGCCGCGCTGGAGCGGCTCATCGAGGAGGCGGACGTACGGGAGACGCCCACACCCGCGGGGGAGTGGCTGGAGGAGTCCGGCACCGCGGCTCCCGCCGCCTACGCCGCCGTACGCGCACGCTTCGCCCGTCTGCGCGGCGAGCTCCGGGAGGCCGCGGCCTGGTCCCGCCTCGGTCTGCGCGACACCCCCGGCGATCCCGTCTGCCGCCTCGAACTGGACCTGGCCGTGGCCCAGTCGGGCGGAGACGACGGCTGTGCCGCACCGCAGGGCGCGGCGGCCCCGGGCGGGCCCGGGGGATGCGTCCGGGCCGCCGGCGGGGCGACCGGAGCGGCTTCGGACCGCGAAGCCGCCCAGGGCCCCCGTCCGTCCGGCCCGTGCCCCGGCGACGGCGCCGAAGGCCCCGCGGCCCGGGAGACGGGATGCCCCCGTCCGTCCGGCCCCTTCTCCCGCGCCGCCGTCCGGGGTCCTGCCGCCGCCTGGTCCGCGGCCGCGCGCGGCGACCTCGACGGCGCGCTCGCCGTGCTCGACGCACGGCGGCCCTACGACGCCGTACGCCTGGGCGCGCCCGACCGAGCGCTGGGCCTGCTGCCCGCCGGAGGCGTGTTCGCGGCACACGCCGAGGCGCTGGCCCGTGCCGACGCATCCGCGCTGGACCGGGTCGCCGGCACCCTCGGGGAACGCGGCTTCCTGCTCTTCGCGGCCGAGGCGCACGCCCAGGCCGCCCGGGCCCATCGCGACCCGCTCGCCGCCCGCACCTCCCGCGCCCGCGCCGTCGCTCTCGCCCGCCGCTGCCAGGGGGCCCGCACCCCCGCCCTGACCGGGCTGGTGCTGGGCGAACTCACCGCCCGGCAGCGGCAGATCGTCACCCTCGCCGCGGCGGGCCTGAGCAACCGGCAGATCGCCGAACGCCTCACCCTGTCCGTGCGCACGGTCGGCAACCACCTCTACGGCGCCTACACCCGCCTCGGCGGCGACCGCCGGACCCTGCCCTGCCTGATGGCGGAACCGGACGCCAAGTCGGCCTGACCGCGACGCACTTCAAGATCGACGAGGCATGATGATGCCGCTCGAAGCGCCAAGTGCGGGTCTCCCTGCAACCCGCCGCCCCATCGAGGGCATGAGTCGAGGGAGACCATCAAGTGGATCCGGGAGTGCCGCGCCTTTGCCGCGATTGTCCTCATGACGGTGGTGACAGGGCGTAGCTCGGGTCAGGGGTGTGACGAGCACGGCCGAGGGTCCCGCAGGGACCCTCGGTCCCGAAGCCTCCCGAAGCCGCCCGAGGTCGCCCGAAGCCTCCCGAGGTCGCCCGGAGCAGCCCGGAGCCGTCACGCCGCGCCGAACGCCGTGAACGCCCACCCCGTCGCCTGGTGCACCGCGTCGTCCGGCACGGCCGCGCGCGCGTCGCGCAGCGCCTCCGCCAGGGACAGCCCGGCCGCCAGCCCCTTGTGCAGGGCCAGCATCAGCGGCACGACCGCCTCGTCGTTGACGGGCGCGCTGCACGCCACCACGCCCGCCGTGCCCAGCGGCAGCAACGCCGTCACCAGTCCGAGGAGTTCGTCCGCACCGACGGACGCGAAGCGCGCGGTGTCGCAGCAGGACAGGATGATCCGGTGCGGGCTGCGGGCGAGGCGCTCGAAGTCGTGCACGACGATCGGGCCGTCCGCCATCCGCAGCGAGGAGAACAGCGGGCTGTCCGCCCGGAAGGCCCCGTGCGCCGCGATGTGCGCCAGCGCCGCCCCGTCCAGCTCCTCCAGCACCCGCGCCGCCCGCGCCTCGTCGTGCTCCAGCACCGTCGGATCGCCGTAGCGGCCCGCCAGTTCGGGCACCTCCGCGCCGCCCGTCGCCAGCCCGGGCCCGCGCACCAGCACATGCCGGCCGCCCGGCGCGGGCGCCGTCCGAAGGGCCCGCAGCCAGCCCGTCGCCGACGGCGACACGCTCAGCACCCGGTCCCTGAGCGACGGCAGCAGCGCCCACGGCACCCGGTGCAGCCGTCCCGGCGGCACCACCACGACCGGCCCGCCGCCCAGATGCGCGGCCGCGGGTCCCAGCAGCAGCTCCTCCAGCCGCCGCCCCATGGCCTCCACCAGCGGCAGCCGCGCCTCCGCCCCCGGATGCGCCAGCCGCCGCAGCCCCGCCTGGATGTGCTCCGCCTCCGCCTCCGCCTGTGCCAGCTGCCCCGCCTCGAACCGCCGCACCCGTCCGCCCCCGCACAGCAGCACATGCACCCGGCCGTCCACCACGGCCAGCTCCACCAGCCGGGTGTCGCCCAGCGCCGCCAGCAGCAGACCCGCGTCGAACCGGTCCCCGTCCCCGGGCGCGTCGCCCCGGATGTGCAGGGTCCGCGAACGTATCTCCCTTTCCAGGCGGCGCTGTTCGCGCTCCAGCGCCGGCACCGGCCGGCCCTCCATCCGCGCGGCCTCCGCGCGGGCGGCGATCTCCCGGAACGCGGTCAGCGCGCTCTGCAGCGCCGGGTCGGCGGGCGGCCGGGTCGGCGGCGCCGCCAGCGCGGTCGCCCGCCAGCGCTCGCTCCACTCCAGCAACCGCCGCGGCCCGCCCGCCGCCAGTGAGGCACGCTGCGCCAACGCCGCCAGTTCCGCGCCCTGTTCGGTGGCCCGCGCCCGCAGCTCCGAGGCGCCCAGCGTCGTGCGGTGGTCGTCGAGCACGGCCAGCCCGCTCCGGCACGCCTGGAGCACCCCGCGCCCCGAACCGGCCGCCTGCGCGCGCAGCGCCTGCGCCGCCCAGCCGGTGATCCGGGCCAGCGCGGGCCCCGCGTGCCGGCTGCGGGCCGCGACCGCCAGATGCCGCTCGGCGTCCGCGCGCCAGCCCAGCGACAGCGCGATCCGGCCCGCGAGGAGCGACGCCTCCGGCGCGGCCGGAGCCCCGAACGACGCCAGCCGCTCGGCGACCGCGGCCGCGTCCGCCACCAGCCGGCCCGAACGCCGGCCGGCCGCGACCCGCGCCTCGATCAGCACCAGCCGGGCGTGCGTCTCCCACCAGGTGCGCCGCTGACCGGCGAACAGCCGCACCGCCAGCGCGGCCCGCGCGATCGCCGTGTGCGGATCACCCGCGAGACGCGCCGCCCGCGCCGCCGCGAGGAGCAGCTCCGCCTTCCGTGTCGACTGCCCGCCGAGGCCGTCCAGCGCCGCGATCGCCGCGTCCGCCTCCGCCAGCGCCTCCGGCGCCAGGCCCGCCGCCATCAGCACCTCGCAGCGCCGGATGTCGAGCATGAACGTGGGGGTCCCGAGCGCCGCGTAACGCCCCTCGGCCTCGTCCAGCAGCCGCAGCGCCACCGGTATGTCCCCGGCGCGGAACGCCGCCAGGCCCCGGCTCTCCACCGCGTCCGCCTTGTCGTGCTCCTGGCCGGTGGTGTCCCACAGCGCCTCCGCCGCCGTGAAGTCGGCGTCCGCCCGGTCCACCGCGCCCAGCGCCAGATGGACGGTGGCCCGCAGGGTCAGCGCCCGCGCCGTCCAGATGACGTCCTCCGCCTGCCGCAGCACCGGGACCGCGCGCCGTACGTCCTCCAGCGCCTGCCGGTGCTGCCCCAGCACCCACCAGGCGTACGCCCGCCGGTACAGCACCCGCGCCCGGGTGTGGCCGCTGCCGCGCAGCACGCCCCGCTCGAACGCGGCGAGCCCCTGCCGAGTGCGCCCCGCGTGCACCAGTGCGACCCCGAGCGTGCCCAGCACGTCCGCCTCGCGCTCGGCGGAGTCCGCGCGCGCCGCGCAGTCCCGGGCCCGGCGCAGATGGTGCAGCGCGAGCCGCATGTCGCCGAAGTCCCGCTGCCAGATGCCGATGACCTGGTGGGCGACCGAGGCGTGCAGGGGCGGCCCGCCGGACTCCAGCACGTGCCGCGCCCGCGTCAGTGCCTCGTTCGGGGCGGCGAACACCATCGGCAGCAGTTCCAGCACCGAGTCGCTTCCCGCTGTCACCCCACGGATGGTAGTGGCCGCGGAACCGCATCACACGGTCCGGGGTCTGTATCAGGCAACGGCCCCGCGGCTCTGTTTGACGACCATTGCCTCAGTGGGAGGACACGCCATGGCACCACAGCGATTCCACGAGCAGTACGACCAGATCCAGCGCTCGCTGCCGGACGTCCCCCTGGCGATGGGGCCGGACGACTCCGCCGAGTTCCTCTACGAGAAGGGAGTCGTCCTCGCCCGCGACGGTGAGGAGGCCCGCGTCGTCGAGGACGCCGTGCGCGCCCACTTCACCGAGCACCCCTCGCTCACCGCGGACACCGTGCGCCGCGCGGGCCCGTCCACCAACCGCTCCGGCATCACCCGCATCCAGGTCGGCGACCCGGGCCAGGGCGTCCGCGGCGGCGGCGACCGGGAAGTGGCCGCCGCGATGAGGTCGTTGAGGCAGGCCGAGGGCCGCGCCGGACGCCGTCTCGTCAGCCGCAACCACGTCGTGTCCATCGCGGTCAACGCCTGCCCGGGCGACGAGCCCGTGCCCGTCCCGCGCACCCGGACACCCAACCCCGGCCCGGACGGCGCCCCGTACGACCCCGAGACCGCCGTCGGCGTCCTGGTCGTCGACACCGGCCTGACGAACGACTACCGCTCCTACCCGCCCCTCGCGCACACCCGGGGCGACGCCCAGCTGAGGGAGACCGACGACGAGGGCGTCCTCCAGCAGTACGTCGGCCACGGCACGTTCATCGCCGGCCTCGTCGCGGCCGTCGCCCCCAACACCGAGATCACGGTGAACAACGCGCTGACGGACGCGGGCGCCGTCCTGGAGTCCGAGTTCGGCGAGAAGCTCTTCGACGCCGTCGACCGCGACGGCTGGCCCGACATCCTCAGCCTCTCCGCCGGCACCTCCAACGGCCGCGACGACGGCCTGCTCGGCATCGAGAACTTCATGCGCGAACTGCGCCGGCAGCGCACCCTGCTGGTCGCCGCCGCCGGCAACAACGGCAGCGCCACGCCGTTCTGGCCCGCCGCCTACGCGAGCCTGCCCGACTACGCGGACTGCGTGCTCTCCGTCGGCGCGCTGCGCGGGGACGGCGAGTTCGGCGCCTGCTTCTCCAACCACGGCCCCTGGGTGAACGCGTACGCTCCCGGTGAGCGGCTCACCGGCGCCCTCACCGGCTTCACCGCCCCCGTGCCGTACGTGTACCAGCACTCCACCTACGACGCCTGCCGCTACGGCTTCACCTACGCGTGCACCTGCCAGGCGCCCGGCCACACCGGTGTGCTGACCGAACGCCAGAACGGCGGCGCGGGCAAGGCGGACCAGGTGATGTTCGAGGGGTACGCCAGCTGGAGCGGCACCTCCTTCGCCACCCCCGTCGTCGCCGGTCTGGTCGCCGCCCACATGACCGCCCACAAGGAGACCGACCCGCGCCGGGCCCGGCGGCAACTGCTCGCCGCCAGCACCGAGTTCGCCGAGGTGCGCGGGGCGCATGTGCCCGCGCTCCTGCCGGCCACCTGGAGCCCCGTGCCGGTCGAGCCCCCCGCATGAGGACCCGGACACCCATGAGGACCGGAGCATCCCCCGCCACGGCGTACGATGACAGGCCGTACACGAGGGGTGGGGCCGTGGACCGTGCAGATGTCGGCGCGCTCGTCCAGTCCGCCGTCGACGGTGACGCGGCGGCCTGGAAAGCGCTGGTGGAAGGGCTGAGCCCGCTGGTGTGGTCGGTCGTGCGCGCCCATCGGCTGTCCGACGCCGACGCGCACGAGGTGTACCAGACGGTGTGGTTCCGCTTCGCCCAGCATCTGGGCCGGCTGCGTGAACCCGACAAGGCGGGTTCCTGGCTCGCGAGCACCGCGCGGCACGAGAGCCTGAAGGTCATCAAGAGCCTCAAGCGGCTCACCCCCACCGACGACCCGCAGCTCCTGGACCGGATCAGCGAGGACCGCACGCCCGAGCAGTCGGTGCTGGACTCCGAGGAGGCGGCCGCCGAGACCGAGCGGATCCGGCGGATGTGGCAGGAGTTCGAGGAACTCGGCGACCGCTGCCGGCAGCTGCTGCGGGTGCTGATGGCCTCGCCGCCGCCGACCTATCAGGAGGTGTCCGCGGCCCTCGGGATCGCCGTGGGCAGTATCGGACCGCTGCGCCAGCGCTGTCTGCGGCGGCTGCGCGCCCGAATCGACGCACGGGGAGCGCTGTGAACGGCATGGACGGCATGGACGGCATGGACGGCATGGACGACATCGACGGCCTCGGCGCCGACGACGTCGGAGGTCCGGACGAGGACTCCTTCGACACCGGTCTGCTGGAGGAGGAGCTGCGGCGTGCCGCGGCCGTCCTCGACCCGGTGCCGGCCGAGCTGCGGCGGATCGCCGTGGAGGCGTATCTGCTGCACGACCTCGACGCCGGGATCGCCGAGCTGACCTTCGACTCGCTCGTCGACGCCCTTCCGGTCAGGGGAGCGGCCGACCCGCCGCGGATGCTGACCTTCCGGGCGGGCGGGCTGACCGTCGACGTGGAGGTGACCGGGGAGGGCCTGCTGGGGCAGGTGCTGCCGCCGCAGCCGGCCGGCATCGAGGTCCTGGGCGGACCGCACCCGGCCGCGCCCGCCGCCCTCGCCGCCGACGACATGGGCCGCTTCAGCAGCGACGTGCCCCCCTCGGGGCCCTTCGCCCTGCGGCTGCGGGCCGGCGGACAGGTGGTGGTCACGGAGTGGCTGCGCGCCTGACCCCGGCCGCCGGGGTCAGCCGCGGGGCACGGCGTCCACCAGGCGGGACAGGGCGCGGGCGAGGGCGGTGAGACCCGCTGTGGCGGGGCCGCCCGGCTCGGTCATGTAGGTGTCCCGGCGGATCTCCACCATCAGCGCGGCCACGCGCGGGTCGCGCCCGTAGAACTCCAGCGGCACGTACGTGCCGGCGAACGGGCTGTCCAGGCCGGTCTCCCCGACCCCGGCGAACGCCTCCCGGGCCGCCGCGAGCAGCTCGGGCGGTGTGTGGAAGGAGTCGGTGCCGAGGCACACCGGCGGCCGGGGCCCCGATCCGTGCAGCTCGTAGGGCAGCGCCTCGGCCGGGTACGAGTGCACGTCGATGATCACGGCCCGTCCGGTGGCGGCCAGCCGGCCTGCCACGGCCTCGGTCATGCCCTGCGCATAGGGACGGAAGTACCGCGCGATCAGCGGCTCGGGCTCACCGTCCCCCTCCCGCAGCAGCTCCTTGTGCGTGGTCCGGGTGTACACCGCCCCCATCCCCGCCGCGAGCATCTCCTCCCGCTCGTCGGGGAACCGCTCGGGGTCGACGACGAGCCGCGACAGCCCGTTCACGAACCGCCAGGGCGCGGTCCCCGCCAGCCGCGCCGCCTCCGCCGCGATCTCGGCGGTGTGGGAGTCGGTGATGTGGTCCAGCTCCCGCTCCAGCGCCTCGTCGTCGAGCACGATCCCCTTCCGCACATCGGCGGGTATCTCCCGCGAGGAGTGCGGGACGTGCAGGATCACGGGCGAGTCGTCGGAGCCGGGCAGCAGCGCGAAGGACATCGGGGATCTCCCTGGAGGAAGGCCGGAGCATTACGTGATCAAGGTGCCACAAGGGTCTGACAACCGGGTCCGGCACCCGGCCCCGCACACGGCTCCGCCCCGGCCGGGTGTGTTGTCGGCCGGGGCGGAGATCAGGCGACAAGGAGCGTCAGCTCACGGTCACAGCGCGGCGAGGGCCTCGTTCCAGGTCGCCGAGGGGCGCATGGCCGCGGCGGCCTTGGCCGGGTCGGGCTGGTAGTAGCCGCCGATCTCGACGGGCTTGCCCTGGACGGCGTTGAGCTCGTCGACGATCTTCTGCTCGTTCGCGGCGAGGGACTCGGCGAGCGGGGCGAACGCCTTCGCCAGCTCGGCGTCGTCGGTCTGCGAGGCCAGCTCCTGGGCCCAGTACAGGGACAGGAAGAAGTGGCTGCCGCGGTTGTCGATGCCGCCGACGCGACGGGTCGGGGACTTGTCCTCGTTGAGGAAGGTCGCCGTGGCGCGGTCGAGGGTGTCGGCGAGGACCTTGGCCTTGGTGTTGCCGGTGGCCGTCGCGTACTGCTCCAGGGAGGGGACCAGCGCGAAGAACTCGCCGAGGGAGTCCCAGCGCAGGTAGTTCTCCTTGACCAGCTGCTGGACGTGCTTCGGCGCGGAGCCGCCGGCGCCCGTCTCGAACAGGCCGCCGCCCGCCATCAGCGGGACGACCGACAGCATCTTGGCGCTGGTGCCCAGCTCCAGGATCGGGAACAGGTCGGTCAGGTAGTCGCGCAGGACGTTGCCCGTCACCGAGATGGTGTTCTCGCCGCGGCGGATGCGCTCCACCGACAGCTTGGTGGCCTCGACCGGGGCGAGGACGCGGATGTCCAGGCCCTCGGTGTCGTGCTCGGCCAGGTACGTGCCGACCTTGGTGATCAGGTTGGCGTCGTGGGCGCGGGTCTCGTCCAGCCAGAAGACGGCCGGGTCGCCGGTGGCACGGGCACGGGTGACGGCGAGCTTCACCCAGTCCTTGATCGGCGCGTCCTTGGTCTGGCAGGCGCGGAAGATGTCGCCCTCGGAGACCGGCTGCTCGATGACGACGTCGCCGGCCGCGTCGACCAGACGCACGGTGCCCGCGGCCCGGATCTCGAAGGTCTTGTCGTGGGAGCCGTACTCCTCGGCCTTCTGCGCCATCAGGCCGACGTTCGGGACCGAGCCCATCGTCGACGGGTCGTAGGCGCCGTTCGCGCGGCAGTCCTCGATCACGGCCTGGTAGACACCGGCGTAGGAGGAGTCCGGCAGCACCGCGAGGGTGTCGGCCTCCTGGCCGTCGGGGCCCCACATGTGGCCGGAGGTGCGGATCATGGCCGGCATCGAGGCGTCGACGATCACGTCGGACGGCACGTGCAGGTTGGTGATGCCCTTGTCGGAGTCGACCATCGCCAGCGCCGGGCCCCCGGCGATCTCCGCGTCGAAGGACGCCTTGATCTCGGCGCCGTTCGCCAGCGCGTCCAGGCCCTTGAGGATGCCGCCCAGACCGTCGTTGGGGGAGAGGCCGGCCGCGGCCAGCGCCTCACCGAACTGCGCGAAGGTCTTCGGGAAGAAGGCGCGTACGACGTGGCCGAAGACGATCGGGTCGGAGACCTTCATCATCGTGGCCTTCAGGTGCACGGAGAACAGCACGCCCTCCGCCTTGGCGCGGGCGACCTGCGCGGCGAGGAACTCGCGGAGGTGGGCGACACGCATCACGGAGGCGTCGACGACCTCACCGGCGAGCACCGGAACCGACTCGCGCAGCACGGTGGTGGTGCCGTCCTCGGCCACCAGCTCGATCCGCAGCGTGCCGTCCTCGGCGATCACCGCGGACTTCTCGGTGGAGCGGAAGTCGTTCTCGCCCATCGTCGCCACGTTGGTCTTCGACTCGCCGGACCAGGCGCCCATGCGGTGCGGGTGGGTCTTGGCGTAGTTCTTCACCGAGGCGGGGGCACGGCGGTCGGAGTTGCCCTCGCGCAGGACCGGGTTCACGGCGGAGCCCTTGACCTTGTCGTAGCGGGCCTTGATCTCCCGCTCCTCGTCGGTCTTCGGGTCGTCCGGGTAGTCCGGCAGCGCGTAGCCCTGGCCCTGGAGCTCGGCGACGGCGGCCTTGAGCTGCGGGATGGACGCCGAGATGTTCGGCAGCTTGATGATGTTGGCCGCGGGCGTCTTCGCCAGCTCGCCCAGCTCGCTCAGCGCGTCCGGGATGCGCTGGTCCTCGCTCAGGTACTCCGGGAACACCGAGATGAGGCGTCCGGCCAGCGAGATGTCCCGGGTCTCCACGGAGACACCCGCCTGGGAGGCGTAAGCCTGGACCACCGGCAGGAAGGAATACGTCGCCAGGGCCGGGGCCTCGTCAGTGTGCGTATAGATGATGGTCGAGTCAGTCACCGGGTGCTCCGCTCCACGTCTGCAACATTGCTCGACATCAAGATATCTCGTGATCGCCCCTGTCTCGACAGGGGTCCGGCCGGATCGGGGCGTGGATCGTCCGGGTCACGATGCAACCGAAGGGGGTGATCTTGCGGTCATGGTGGGTGATCGTTCTATCGACCGACGACGGCCGGACCCGACCAGCCGGCCGCCCGAACGAAAGCCGACCATGAGATATCGCAGCAGAGTGACCGCGCCGGCCGTCCTCATCGGCAGCGCCGCGGCACTGACCGCCGGGATCCCGGCCCACGCCGCCACGGGGGAGCGGACCGCGGCAGGACGCGCACGGAGCGCCGCCCCGGGCCCCGAGACCCTCGGCGACCCCGTCTTCCCGGGCCTCGGCAACGACGGCTACCGCGTCTCCGCCTACGACCTGGACCTGGTCTGGGACGCCGACGCGAAGACCGTCTCCGGCACGGCGACCCTGAGGATCACCACCACCACGGCCCTCAGCCGCCTCTCCCTGGACGCCCTCGGCCTGGACATACGGTCCGTGCGCGTCGACGGCCGCGCCGCCACGTACGCCCAGGAGGGCGAGAAGCTGCGGATCACCCCCGCCAAGGCGCTGGCCGCGAAGGCCGCCGCCAGGATCGTGGTGGAGTACACGGCCGACCCGCGGCGGACGCTCGCGCACACCGCCTGGGTGCCCACGCCGGACGGGTTCGCGGTGTGCCCGCAGCCGAACTCGGCGCACACCGTCTTCCCCTGCAACGACCACCCGGCGGACAAGGCGGACTTCTCCTTCCGCATCACCGTCCCCGCCGGTCTGCGCGGTGTGGCCAGCGGCGCGCTCACCGGCACGGAGACCCTCGCCGACGGCCGGACCCGGTACGCCTACCGCTCGCGCTCCCCGATCGCGACCGAGGTGGTGCAGATCACCGTCGGCGACTACGTCGTCAAGAACCGTCCCGGCCCGCACGGGCTGCCCCTGCGCGACGTCGTCCCCAGCGCGCGGGCCGCCGCGCTGGAGCCCGCGCTGGCGCTCACCCCGGGCATCGTCGAGTGGATCGAGGCCCGCCTCGGCGCCTTCCCGTTCGAGACGTACGGACTGCTGCCGTGCAACTCCGACGACCCGAAGGCGTTCGACTTCACCGGCCTGGAGACCCAGACCCTCACGCTGTACAAGCCGAACTTCCTCCTCCAGGAGGAGAAGAAGATCGGCTCGCACATGATGCACGAGATCGTCCACTCCTACTTCGGCAACAGCGTCAGCCCCGCCACCTGGGCCGACCTGTGGCTGAACGAGGGCCACGCCGACTTCTACGGCCTGCTCTACCGCTACGAGCGCGGCTGGCCCGACTCCCTCGGTCTGACCACGATGGAAGCGCGGATGAAGGCGACGTACGCGCTCGGCGACCAGTGGCGCAAGGACTCCGGCCCGGTGGCCGCGCCGAACGCCGTCAACCTGTTCGACAGCCAGCGCTACCTGGGTGGCGTGCTCGTGCTGTTCGCGCTGCGCGAGCGGGTCGGGCAGAACGTGTTCGACGCCATCGAGCGGGCCTTCCTCGCCCGGTACCGCAACTCCGCGGCGTCCACCAAGGACTACATCGCCGTCGCCTCGGAGACCGCCGGCGAGGACCTGTCCGGATTCCTGAACGACTGGCTCTACGGCACCAGGACGCCGCGGATGCCGGGCCACCCGGACTGGACGGTCAACCCGGCGAGCTCCTCCTTCGCCGCCCCGCACAGCCGCAGGGGCGGGCACCACCACGACAACTCGGCGACTCTCTGAGCCGTCAGTCGAGCCGGGCGGCCGTTCGGTCGCCCGGCTCGGCCGGCGCCGGCGCGGTGCGCTGCTGGGGGATGACCACCGCGCCCTGCTCCAGCGCCACCGTGCGGGTCGGCGCCGGGATGCTGATGCCCTCCGCGCGGTAGCGGCGGTGCAGCCGCTTGATGAACTCGTGCTTGATCCGGTACTGGTCGCTGAACTCGCCGACGCCGAGGATGATCGTGAAGCCGATCCGCGAGTCGCCGAAGGTGTGGAACCGCACGGCCGGCTCGTGCTCCGGCAGGGCTCCGGTGATCTCCTGCATCACCTCGGCGATCACCTCGACCGTCACCCGCTCCACGTGCTCCAGGTCGCTGTCGTAGGCGACACCCGCCTGGACCAGGATCGTCAGCTCCTGCGCGGGCCGGTTGTAGTTGGTCATGTTGGTCCCCGCGAGACGGCCGTTGGGGATGATGACCAGGTTGTTGGAGAGCGAACGGATCGTGGTCTGCCGCCAGTTGATGTCGGTGACATAGCCTTCCTCGCCGCTGCTCAGCCGGATGTAGTCGCCCGGCTGGACGGTCTTGGAGGCGAGGATGTGGATGCCCGCGAAGAGGTTCGCGAGGGTGTCCTGGAGTGCCAGCGCGACGGCCAGACCGCCCACCCCGAGGGCGGTGAGCATCGGCGCGATCGAGATGCCCAGCGTCTGCAGCACCACCAGGAAGCCGAGCGCCAGGACCACGATCCGCGTGATGTTCACGAAGATGGTGGCCGACCCGGCGACCCCGGAGCGGGACTGGGTCACCGCACCCACCAGCCCGGCCACGACCCGGGCCGCGGCCACCGTCGCCGCGACGATCAGCAGCACGGTCAGGGACTGGTTCACATGCCGCTGCACGGTCCGCGTCAGCGGCAGCACCGCGCCCGCCGCGGCCGCGCCGCCCAGCACCGCCGCCCACGGCAGCACGGTCCGCAGCCCGTCCACGATGACGTCGTCCCCGCCCCAGCGGGTGCGGTCGGCCTGCTTGCCCAGCCAGCGCACCAGCACGCGCAGCGCGAACGCCAGCAGCAGGCCGGCGGCCAGCGCGATACCGGCGACGACGAAGTCGTGCAGGGTCAGCGCGCGGGTCACCGGTCACCTCCGGTGAGGAGGTCTGCCGCGGAACGGGCCGCCGACGGCCGGATGTGAAGTGTCGTCACGTTGTCACCTGCTCGAATCGGAATGTGCTCGTACGCAGGCCGGACCGTGTCGCGAACCGGCGCGCGCGCTCATCCTGCCGTATCCGGAACAGCAGTTCGCACACCTGGTCGAGGTCCGGCCACCCCGGCCCCCGCCGGGCCCGTTCTCACGGCTCCTCGAACGAGCCGTGCCGGCCCGCGCCGGAGGCGAAGCGGGCCGCGCCCTCCAGGCTCTCCGCCAGCACGGCCGACCCGTGGCGCAGTTCGGTCCGCAGCGCCTCCTCCTCGCCGAGCCCCTCCTGGTCCAGGACGGACGCCCGGTCCGCGCGCAGACACGCCTGCGGGAAGCGGGCGATCTCGGCGGCCAGGGACTCGGCGTGCGCACGGGCCGTACCGGTCGGCACGACCCGGTCGGCGAGGCCGATGCCGTACGCCTCGCGGGCGGGCACCGGGCGGCCGGTGAGGATCAGGTCCATGGCACGGCCGGCGCCGATCAGCCGCGGGAGCCGCACCGTGCCGCCGTCGATCAGCGGGACGCCCCAGCGGCGGCAGAACACCCCGAAGACGGCGTCCTCCTCGGCGACCCGCAGATCGCACCACAGGGCCAGCTCCAGGCCGCCCGCCACGGCATGCCCCGCGACCGCCGCGATCACCGGCTTCGACAGCCGCATCCGGGTCGGCCCCATCGGCCCGTCCCCGTCCTCGGCGACCCGGTTGGCCCGTGCGGTGCCGAGTGCCTTGAGGTCGGCGCCCGCGCAGAACGTGCCGCCCTCGCCCCACAGCACGGCCACCCGCGCCCGCGGATCCGCCTCGAACTTCCGGAAAGCCGCAGCGAGTTCCCCGGCGGTCGGCCCGTCCACGGCGTTGCGGGCCTCGGGGCGGGAGAGGACGACCGTGGTGACGTGATCTCGCCGTTCGACGCGGACCGGCATGGTGGAATCCCCTCGGCGAAGGAGTGACGACGGACAAGGGAGTCTTCCATGGCGGAGCGCGGGTCGGGCGGATCGCCGGTGGCGGTGGTGACCGGGGCCAATCGCGGGATCGGACGCGAGGTCGTCCGGCAGCTCGCCGGGCGCGGGTACCGGGTCGTCCTCGGCTCCCGGGATCTCGCCAAGGGGCGCAAGGCCGCCGCGCGGGCCGACCGCGGCGGGGAACGGGTCACCGCCGTGCAGCTCGACGTCGCCGACGAGGCGAGCGTCACCGCGATGGCCGAGTGGGTCACCCGCGAACTGGGACGGGCCGACGTGGTCGTGAACAACGCGGCGATCCTGTACGACACCTGGGCCCAGGCCCGTACGGCCGACCTGGCCGAGGTGCAACGGGCCCTGGAAACCAACCTGTTCGGCGCCTGGCGCGTCACCCAGGCGCTGCTGCCGCTGCTGGAGCGCAGCCCGCACCCGAGGGTCGTCAACGTCAGCAGCGAGGGCGGCTCCCTCGCCTCGATGAGCGGGGGCACCCCGGCGTACAGCGTGTCCAAGGCCGCGCTGAACGCCCTCACCCTGCTGCTCGCCGGGGAACTGCGCGGCCGTCGCGTACTGGTCAACGCCATCTGCCCGGGCTGGGTCGCCACCGACATGGGCGGCCCCGGCGGCCGGCCCGTGTCCGAGGGCGCGGCCGGAGTGGTGTGGGCGGCCACCCTGCCGGACAACGGCCCGACAGGCGGCTTCTTCCGCGACGGCAAACCGGTCCCCTGGTGACCCGGCACCCGGCCCCGGCCTCGGCGCCCGGCCTCGGCATCCGGCCTCGGCGTCCGGCCTCGGCGCCCGGCCTCGGCATCCGGCCTCGGCGCCCGGCCTCGGCATCCGGCCTCGGCGCCCGGCCTCGGCGCCCGGCCTCGGCGCCCGGTCCCGGCATCCGGCGCCCGGCCCCGGCATCCGGCACCCGGCACCCGGCCCCGGCACCCCGCGCCCGGCCTCGGCACCGCCCGCCGTCGGCCTGTACGTGTCCGCCGTCGGCCTGCCCGCTCGGGCGTCCGGCCGTGCAGCCGTCCGTACGGGCGTCCGGTGAGCCGGGCCGGCGCACCGGGCGAGCCTCCGGCGCGGTCGGGTCCGGGACGGGCCCCGGCGGGGCTTCGTACGACCCGGCGGCGTGAGACCGCCGTCCGGCACGCCCGGGCCCGGGCCCGTCCCGCCGGGAGCCGGGCGGGAACTCCCCGGGCGGGCGCGGCGGGTGCGGTCAGATCACCTTCAGGCGCACCAGTGCGCCCAGCGTCAGCGCGCCGGGCACCAGGGGGAGCCACACGGTGATGATCCGGTAGGCCAGGACCACACCCGTCGTCACGGCCACCGGGCCGCCCGCCGTCACCAGCGCGACGATCAGCGCCGCCTCCACCGACCCGAGACCGCCCGGCGTGGGGATCAGGGCCACGGCCACGGTGGCCGCGAGATAGGCGACGGCCATGTGCGCGGGCGGCACCGGCAGCCCCAGCGCCAGGCCCACCGCCGCGAGCCCGGCGGCCTGGAGCGCCGGGAACGCGAACGAGCCGCCCCACAGCGCCAGCGCCCGCGCGGGCCGCGTGTGCACCGAGCGGGCCTCGCACAGCGCGGTCCGCAGGAACGACGAGAGCGCCCGCCGCGCCCGCCGGACCAGCAGCAGCGTCCCCGCCGCGGCCACCGCGCCCGCGCCCAGCGCGGACAGCAGCGGCCCGCCCGCCCCTTCGGGCAGCAGGACGTCCGGGCGCAGCGCGTGCGGGAAGGCCACCAGCAGCGCCGCCAGCAGGCCGACCCGTGCCACACCCTCCGCGAGCAGATACAGGGCGAGCGCGGCCGAGGAACGCGCGAGCGGCAGCCCGCACACCGTCATGAACCGCAGGTTCACCGCGCCCGCGCCGAGGCCGGTCGGCAGCAGATGACTGGCCGCGCCCGCCGCGAACTGCGTGGCGAGCAGCCGCCGCCGGGGCAGCCGCTCGACGACCGCCCCCTGCCGGCCGGCGGCCGCCGCGACCCAGGTCAGACAGGTCGCCCCGCCCGCCGCCAGCAGCCACGGCGGATCGGCCCGGCGCAGCGAGCCGAACCCGTCCGCCAGCACCTCACGGTGACGCACCGCCACCAAGGCCACCAGCACCACCGGAAGCAGACACAGCACCGGCCGCATCGGCACCCGCCGGGCGAGCCGTCCCACCGCGACCCGAACCCCTCTCACACTCCGAGAGGTTCTCCCCACGGCCCCAACACCCGGTTGCGCGGGCGGGGACGGCGCATGGCGCGCGGACACCGGAAATGCCTTGACCTCAACGTTGCTTCAGGTTCTACGGTCTTCTCCATGAGCATGGAGACCACCGCCTGGACGCAGCTGTACAGCGTCATGAACGCCCAGCAGGAGCGCCGCCCCTTCGCCCGCGCGACCCTGCGCCGCATCGCCGCGTTCGCCCGCCCGCACCGCTCCCGTATCACCTTGTTCGTGCTGCTCGGCATCGCCACCGCGCTGCTCGCCGTCGCCACGCCCGTCCTCGCCGGAAGGGTCGTCGACGCGATCGTGACCGACGGCGACGAGAACACCGTCGTACGCCTGGCCCTGTTCATCGCGCTCATCGCCGTCGTCGAGGCCGCTCTGGGCATCCTCGGGCGCAGGCTGTCGGCCCGGCTCGGCGAGGGCCTGATCCTCGACCTGCGCACGGCGGTCTTCGACCACGTCCAGCGCATGCCCGTCGCCTTCTTCACCCGCACCCGCACGGGCGCGCTGGTCAGTCGGCTCAACAACGACGTCATCGGCGCCCAGCGGGCGTTCAGCAACACCCTGTCCGGCGTGGTGAGCAACCTGGTCACGCTGGTGCTCACCCTCGCCGTCATGCTCACCCTGTCCTGGCAGATCACCCTGCTCGCCCTCGTGCTGCTGCCGGTGTTCGTGGTGCCCGCCCGGCGCATGGGCGGCCGGATGGCCCGGATGCAGCGGGAGGCCGCGGCGCTGAACGCGTCGATGAGCACCCGGATGACCGAGCGGTTCTCCGCGCCCGGCGCGACCCTGGTCAAGCTGTTCGGGCGTCCGGAGGAGGAGTCGGACGAGTTCGCCGACCGGGCCCGCCGCGTCGCCGACATCGGGGTGCGCACCGCCACCGCCCAGTCCGCGTTCATGACCGCGCTCACCCTCGTCTCCGCCCTCGCGCTGGCCCTCGTCTACGGTCTCGGCGGCTGGTTCGCGCTGCGCGGCAGCCTGGAGCCCGGCGCCGTCGTCGCCCTCGCCCTGCTGCTGACCCGGCTGTACGCGCCGCTCACCGCGCTCGCCGGGGCACGCGTGGAGGTGATGAGCGCCCTCGTCAGCTTCGAGCGGGTCTTCGAGGTGCTCGACCTGAAGCCGCTCATCGAGGAACGCCCCGACGCCCGCGCGGTGCCCGAGGGGCCGGTCTCGGTCGAGTTCGACGACGTCCGCTTCGGCTACCCCGCCGCCGACAAGGTCTCCCTCGCCTCCCTGGAGGAGGTGGCCTCCCTCGACACCCGGGGCGGCGCCGAGGTGCTGCACGGGGTGTCCTTCCGCGCCGAGCCCGGCCAGACCGTGGCCCTGGTCGGTTCCTCCGGCGCGGGCAAGTCGACCATCGCCCAGCTGCTGCCGCGCCTGTACGACGTCGACGGCGGAGCCGTCCGGCTCGGCGGGACGGACGTCCGCGAACTGAGTCACGCCTCCCTGCGGGCCACCCTCGGCATGGTCACCCAGGACGGCCACCTCTTCCACGACACCGTCCGCGCGAACCTGCTGCTGGCCCGGCCCGGCGCGGGGGAGGACGAGCTGTGGGACGCGCTGCGCCGGGCCCGCCTCGACGACCTCGTACGGTCCCTGCCCGACGGTCTCGACACGGTCGTCGGCGAGCGCGGCTACCGGCTCTCCGGCGGCGAGCGCCAGCGCATGACCATCGCCCGGCTGCTGCTGGCCCGCCAGCGGGTGGTCGTCCTCGACGAGGCCACGGCCCACCTCGACAACACCTCCGAGGCGGCCGTGCAGGAGGCCCTCACCGAGGCGCTCCAGGGGCGTACGGCGCTGGTCATCGCCCACCGGCTGTCCACGGTGCGCTCCGCCGACCAGATCCTCGTGCTGGAGGCGGGGGCCGTCGTGGAGCGGGGTACGCACGAGTCGCTGCTCGCGGCGGAGGGCCGCTACGCGGAGCTGTACCGGACGCAGTTCGCGAAGGAGGAGGCCGGCGCGGGGGAGGAGGTGGCCGTGTGAGCGCGCCCGCCCTCGGCGCCGCGTCGCGCCGCTCCGTGTCCGCGGCGCCGTCGTGGCCGAGCGTGCGGTTCCCCGCGTCCCCGGGGGGCGGGTCCCCTCAGGGCGTCACCAGTGCGCGGGCCTGCTCAGCGTGTCCGGCAGGCGGGTCGTCCCGTCGCCCCGTGCCGCGTTCAGCTGGGCCTGGGTGAGGAACACGCTGCCGGTCAGGTCGGCGCCCGCGAGGTCGGCGTCGCGCAGGTCCGCGCCGATGAGGTCGGACATGCGCAGGTCGGCGTTCTTCAGGTCGGCGGCGACCAGCAGGGCGCCCCGCAGGCTCGCGCCGCGCAGGTCGGCACCGGCCAGCCGGGCGCCCATGAGGTCGGCCCCGCGGTGGTTGCGGGTCCGGCCGGGCACCTGCGCCCGCACCAGGTCGCCCACCCGCAGCAGCAGCGTGTTCACCTCGCCCCGCAGCGTGTCGACGTCCAGCACCAGCAGCGCGGCGGCGTCGCCCCGGGTGAGGGACTCCAGCCGGGCCAGCTCCCGCCGCAGCCGCGGGTGCACCGGCCGTGCCACGGCCACGTCCAGGCCCTCGGTGACGTACCACAGCAGCTCGTGCAGCTGCCGCATCACCGGGAACACCTCGAACATCTCCCGGGCCGTGCCGGGGGCCCGCCGCCAGTCCGTGCCGCCGTAGGTGACCTGCGAGACCTTCTGTCCGGCGCCGAAGCAGTCGAAGACGGTGCAGCCCTGGTAGCCCTCCTGGCGCAGCCGCGCATGGATGCCGCAGCGGAAGTCCGCGTCCAGGTTGCCGCACGGGCGCCCGGCCGGCTTGTCGGCCGCGAAGTCCGCCGAGCGCGCGAAGGGCAGGGCGACACAGCACAGGCCGAAGCAGCTGCCGCAGTCCGCTCGCAGGTCCTCGCGGTCCGGGGCGGCGGTGGGGGCCTTGCGCTGTCGGGTCACCGTGCGCTCTCTCCTTCGGTGGATCTCGGGCCTGCGGCGGCTGCCGGGCCGGCGCCGCGGGCCCGGCGCCGGTCGGCCCGCCATTCTCGCAGAACACCCGCCCCGGCGGCCCTCCCGGTCGTCCTCCCGGCTGTCCTCCCGGTCGTCCTCCCGGTCGTCCTCCCGGTCGTCCTCCCGGTCGTCCTCCCGGTCGTCCTCCCGGTCGTCCTCCCGGTCGTCCTCCCGGTCGTCCTCCCGGT
>NZ_JBIVOX010000024.1:0-78234 GCF_044754345.1 Streptomyces sp. NPDC093094
CAGCCACGTGATCATTCTGGCTGTCTGGGGCCCGTCGGCACAGCAATTGGGCGACACATCACGACAGGGCGAACGTTGCTTGATGCGGCACTAGCAATCTTCCGACGCGCGTTAGCAACGCCTGGCGAGGTGCGACCTGGGCGCTCGGGTCACGGCTGGGGTGGTCGCAAGGCGCCGGCGATGACCGTGGTCACCATCTTGCGGACGGCGGCGGTCTGCGGCGGGGCGCTTGTCCGGTCGGCGAACAGCATGTGCCCGGCCCCGACGAGGGTGGGGGCGAGTGTGTCGATGTCGGCGTCACCGGCCAGGCGCCCCAGCTTCCGCTCGGAGGTGAGGTATGCGGCGATCATGGCGGTGCCTTGCATGGCCAGTGGGATGCCGGTCAGACCGGCCTCGCGCAGCCGGGCGCGGAGGCCGTCGCGGAAGGTAATGAGCGCGACGATCGCCACCGTGACCGGACCGAACAGGTCCTGCAGCGCGTCGGCGAGGTTGTCCACCACGCTCCCGGTCCCGGCGGCCGCGCGCAGAGTCATGGTCCGGTCCTCGATGCCGCGAACGCGATCGAGGACCAGTTCCGCCAGGAAAGCGTCGAAGTCGGCGAAGTGCCGGTGCAGCACACCCTTGGCACAGTTCGCCTCCTCCGTGACCGCCCGGCTGGTCAACGCGTCGGGCCCGTCCCGAAGCAGGACGCGCTCGGCGGCTTCGAACAACTGGCCGCGCACGTTGTGGATGTGCACCCCTGACGGCATCGTCTCCCTTTCCACGCCGCCCCGCCTTAACAAGTGGGCAACCGCCCATTAGTGTGGGCGCATGCCCACTTTATCGCAGGGACAGCCCGACAAGTCCGGCCCCGAGCCCCATCGCCACCGGCAGACAGCCGAGTCGTTCGGCGTGGACGCCGAACGCTACGACCGCGCCCGACCGCCCTATCCCCAGGCCCTGGTGGACAGGATCGTCGCCGCAAGCCCCGGCTGGCACGTCCTCGACGTCGGAGCCGGGACCGGCATCGAGGCCCGGCAGTTCCAGGCGGCCGGCTGCACAGTGCTCGGTGTCGAGCCCGACGAGCGGATGGCCGCCTTCGCGCGACGCAGCCGCATCGAGGTCGAGGTCGCCAGGTTCGAGGACTGGCAGCCGGCCGGGCGGCAGTTCGACGCGGTCATCGCAGGCACCGCCTGGCACTGGGTGGACCCCGTCGCCGGCGCGGCCAAGGCGGCCCAGGTGCTCCGGCCCGGCGGCCGACTCGCCCCCTTCCACCACGTCCCCCAGCTCCCGGCCGAGGTGATCGACGCCCTCGCCGAAGCACTCCAACGGGTCGCCCCCGATTCCCTGTTCAACCCCGGCCTGCTGAGAGGCTCGGCCGTGGACGCCTACCAGCCACTGTTCGCGAAAATCGCCGACGGGATCCGGCAGACCGGCAGCTTCAGCGAGCCGGAACAGTGGCGCTTCACCTGGGAGCGCACCTACTCCCGAGAGGAGTGGCTCGACCAACTCCCCACTTTCGGCGGCCTCACCCAACTCCCCGCGGACAAATTGGCGCAGGTCCTGGACAGCGCCGGGACCGCGATCGACAAGCTCGGCGGCCACGCCACCATGCCCTACACATCCGTCGTGATCACCGCGACCCGCTCCCATACGTCCTGACCACTGCAAACGCCGGGTGTCGCCGAGCGTGAGGAGACTGATGAGCTCGGCTACACCCGCCGGGGAGCGGGGAAAATTCTCCGGTTTGTTGCACCGGACCTCAGCCCAACGGTCCGTCCCTGCGGGCCACACGATTGCTAAAGATCAGCGGATCGGCCCACGGCTAACGCAACATGGAATCCGGAGTTTCAGCAGGATCCACTGCTACTGACCTTTGCGGCGTGATGTCGTTGGGGGCTGACGATGTGTGACCGTTGCGGTATGCCGGTGGTGTGAGATATCCGCAGGGTGGTGGGCTGACGCCTGAACGGCAGGCGTTTCGCGAGCGGATCCGGCTGGACGCCGCGGAGCGATTCGCTGCTGGTGCCTCCAACGCCGAGGTCGCCAAGGACTTACGGGTGAGTGTGCGCTCGGTGCAGCGTTGGCGCCGGGCCTGGCACGATGCGGGCGCTGAGGGGCTGCGATCCACCGGACCGGTCTGCGTGCCCAAGCTCAGTGAGGCCCTGTTCGCAGTAGTCGAACAGGAGTTGGCCAAGGGGCCGGTCGCGCACGGCTGGCCGGACCAGACCTGGACGCTGGCACGGGTCAAAACGCTGATCGGACGCCGGTTCCACAAGAGCATGACGCTGTCGGCGATCGCGCGGATGCTTCACCGGCACGGCTTCAGCCACCAGGTCCCGGCCCGACGAGCCGTTGAGCGAGACGAGGAGGCCGTGACGGGCTGGGTGAAGGAGACCTGGCCGCAGGTGGAAGGTCCGTGGCGGCGCTCGATGCCTGGCTGTGCTTCGAAGACGAGGCCGGCTTCTCGATGACGCCGCCCACCGCACGGACGTGGGCCCGGCGCGGACGCACACCCTTCATCCGGGTGAGGGGACGTTCCCAACGCCGCTTCTCCGTCGCCGCTCTGGCCTGCTACAAGCACGGCGAACGCTCGCGGCTGATCTACCGGCCCAAGCGGCATCTCGATCACAAGCGGGGCGGCAGACGCAGTTTCACCTGGACCGACTACCGCGACCTGCTCATCGCCGCACACCGGCAGCTCGGCGCACCCATAGTGCTCGTGTGGGACAACCTCAACGTCCACAAAGACCGCCGACTGCGGGAGTTCATCGACACCCACGACTGGATCACCTGCTACTTCCTGCCGGCCTACGCACCGGACCTCAACCCCGTCGAGGGCATCTGGTCCCTGCTGAGACGCAGCAGCCAGGTCAACACCGCCTTCACCGACCCCGAACACCTCATCAGCACGCTCCGACATGGTCTCCGCAAGATCCAGTACCGCAGCAACCTCATCGACGGATGCCTCGCCGAAACCGGACTCACCTCGACGACACCACGACAACAAGGTCAGTAACGGAGCGGCTCAACCTACACCACCCCGACTCCTTCGACCTCGACTCCGTCGGAACCGCGCCGCACACAGCCGAGGATCCCCGGTGGCAGGGGCCAAGTTCGTGAGGCCGGCGCCTCAGAAATCGCGAACTCAGGCGCTTTCCCCGGCGGCTGCATCGGCGACAGCACCCGTAACGAGATCGACTACGCCCGCGGCCTCGGCAAGGAGATCCGCTACACCCACCCCGTCGACGGAGGCGACAGCCGTGGCTGACTCCACGACGACCGAAACCGGCGAAGTCCTTACCTTCGCCGGGACCGAGGACTCCTTCAGCACCCACTACGGCATCTCCGTCACCACGGTGGGCCTGGACGTCGAGGGCCTGCTGGCGTTGGGCCACCTCACCGACCGGCACGTCCTGGCCGTCACAACCGCCCACTCCCGACGCGCGTACGGCCACTGCGTCCAGCCCGACCAGGAGCTGCAGGACCTGCTCCGCTTCGGTACCAGGCGGGTGTGGGTCGTCTTCGCCCGCGGCGTCGAAGACCTCTACGCCTGGCGGTACGAGGAGAGCAAGGCCAGCGCCGAGCACGCGCAGCCCGCCACCCTCATCGACACCGAGCACCTCACCTACGAGGACAAGGCGGTCCAGTCCGAATGCCCGGCCTGCGGCAGGCCCAGCCGTTCCACCGCCGGCGCAGACGGCCGCGGCCGGTCCGGCTGGGGCGCCCACCACCACTGCAGGACCTGCCACCATGCGTGGCCGGCCGTCCCCTTCACCCCTGTACGGCTGGAGCGCGACCGTCGGTGGCCCGTGGCCCACGACGGCGGCTGTTTTGCCTGCCCCTGCCTGCCGGGCTACCCGTGCACGAGCGGCTGCACCATCGGCACCGACCCGGTCATCGGCCAGCTGCTGTGCACCCGCTGCCGCGCCCAGCACTCCCCGGCCACCTGGCAGCAGCTCGCCGCCGTCGCCTACGGCACCGCCCGCAGGCACGACACCCGCGACGCGCAACGCGACCGCTGGCTGTACAGCGAAGCCCTCCGCGGCATCCCGCCCACCCAGGCCGCCCGGACCTGGACCCACCGCGTCCAGCTCACCGCCGCCCGCCGCGTCCTTGCGTAGACCGTCACGGCCTGACACGCACACAGCCACCCACCCGGCTGCCGGGACCGACCGGCCACGACAGCCCCGCCGAATGTGAGGGCAGATGCCCACCGTCTACGACCAGTTCACCAACCGCGTCACCGACATCACCGCCCAGCTCACCGCCCACGGCATCCCGCTCACCGCGCCAGCCACACCCCCCCGTCGGCCCCGCCAACCCGGCCGACCCGTGGGCCAGCAGCCCGCCGATGCCGGTCGAGCGCTCCACCCTCACCTGGTGCACCGCCGTCCTGATGCTCGCCGGCCACCACCACACCGGCATCGACCGCCAGGTTGATGGCGAAAATGGCTCTGTCCGCAGTTCCGTGAATCCCCAGGTCAGCAGCAGGAACGCGGGATCGTTTCGGCAGCGTACTTCCTGCCGTGGCGAGTGCGACGGTTGAGGATGTGTGAGGTGTCCCCCGGAGTGTGGACACAGGGGCTCATGCTGCGATCGCGAGTTTATCTGCTCGTAGGCGCTGCTGTTCGAACTCGGCTGGTGAGAGGTAGCTGAGGGCACTGTGGCGTCTGCGGGCGTTGTAGTAGGTGAGCCACTGGAAGATCTCCAGCCTTGCCTGACGCACCGTAGAGAACAGCCGCTGGTGCAGCGTCTCCCTCTTGAGGCCCTGCCAGAAACTCTCCGCGAGGGCGTTGACGCTCCTATAGTTGTCAACTTCTTGTGGGGGCTGTTCTCGGGGCGGGTCGGAGCAGGTGGTAGACCTCGCGGATGACGTAGCGCTTGAGGCAGCGGATGATCTCGCGTTTCGTCTTGCCCTCGGCGGTGCGGCGGGCGACGTAGTCGATGGTGGGCTGGTGGAATCGCATGCGGACGATGACGGTTCGGTAGATCGCGGCGTTGAGCTGGCGATGGCCTCCGTGGTTGATGCGGTGCCTGCCGCTGGTCATGCCGGAGCCGGTGGGCACGGGAGCGATGCCCGCGAGCTTGGCGAGAGCGGCCTCGGACTTGATGCGCTCGGGGTTGTCGCCGACTACGACGAGGATTTCGGCGGCAGTGTCCACTCCGATGCCGAACGGCTCGAGCAACTGCGGGGCGGCTCGGTGCACCAGGTCATCGATCATCTTCGTCAGCTCTTTGGCCTCGGCGTCGAGGTACTGCCACCGCTTGGCCAGCGTGCGCAGGGCGTGACGTAGTGCATCCTCAGGGCCCTCCAGCTGTCGAGGGCGCAGGCCTGCCAGGTGCCGGGCCAGAGTGATCTGCGTTTTGCCGGCGGTCTCGTGACGCAGGCCATCGGGGGCGTGGACGAGCATCGCCTTCATGGTGACCATCGCGGCCGCGCGCTGTTCGACGGCCTGGTCGTGGGCGATCTTTAGCCGGCGGATCATCTCGGCCTCGCCGTCCGCCGTCTTGGGAGTGGCGGTGGCGAAGCCAGCGAGAACCGCGCGGGCGGCGTTCTCGGCATCCAGCGTGTCGGACTTGCCGTTCATCCGTCGTAACCGTCGGTCCGGCCGGCCAGCCTCGACCACCTTGTGACCGGCCCGGCGAAGGAACGAGGCCAGGGTGGCGCCGTAGGAGCCGGTGCCCTCGACCCCGAAGGCGAGCACCTTGCCGAACGAGGTTCCCCAGTGCAGGAGTTGCTGGAATCCGCCGATGTCCGTGGGGATCGTCAATGTCGCCAGGATTCCGCCGATGGTGTCCATAACTGCCGCGACGTGCACGTGCTTGTGTGTGTCGACGCCGATCACGACGTGCCCAGACATGTGCTGCTCGTCGGTGTTCACCGCGTTCCTTCCGGCCGGTGGCGTGAAGTGCACGCTGTCGCCGGCCGGACGGACAGGACTGTCACGGGGACGCTTTTGACGAGGTGGCTCCAGGCTCTTATCAGGTCACGTCCGTCCGGCGGCAGCGCTTGCTGCGTGCCCGGCCGGACGGTCGACAGATCAACGCCAGGACACCCGTGGGGTCGGTCGTAGCAAGAGTCAGACCGTCACGGCCGGGGCTACCCGATCCTTGCGGGATCCGGTGCCAAGAGACTGACAGTCGTACGAGTCCCCGACGGAACCCATCGATGCCTGAACTCCCGCTCGCACCAGGCGAGTTGTGAGCTTGATGGACGTGTATTGACAGCCGTGGTCGGCGTGATGGATCAGCTCGCCGGGCTCGACCTCGCGGGACGCGAGCGCGTACTCCAGCGTGGTCAGCACCAGGTCCGCGTCCGCTCGGGCGGAGGTCTCCCAGGCCACCACCCGGCGGGAGAACGCGTCCCGGATCGCCGAGAGCCACAGCGGGCCCTCGCCGGTGGGGATCACGGTGAGGTCGGTGACCCACAGCCGGTTCGGCACCTTCGCGGTGAAGTCCCGCTCGACCAGGTCCGGGGCGAGCGCGGCCTTGGGATCGCGGCGGGTGAAGCCCTTCCGCCTCGGGCTGATGCCTGCGATGTCGGCCTCGCGCATCAGGCGTTCAACCCGTTTGCGGCCGACGTGGACGCCCTCGCGTCTGAGGACGGCGTGCACGCGCGGTGATCCGTAGACGCCACCGGATTCCGCGTGGATCTCCTTGATCTGCTCGGTCAGCTCGACGTCACGCCGACGCCGGTCGCACGGCTCGCGCTCGGCGCGGCGCCAGCGGTAGTAGGTGGAGGAGGGGATGTGCAGTTCCCGAAGTACGCACTCGACTCCCAGGCGGGGATGCTCGTCGACGAGCGCCGTCACCTGGGCCGGGTCGGGTCGAGTTGCGCCGCGAAAAACGCCGAGGCCGTCCGTGGTACATCGTTGGCCCGCTTGAGCTGGACGTTCTCCTTGCGCAGGGCCATCAGCTCGGCGCGTTCGTCGGTGGTGAGCCGGTCGTCACGCTCGCCGGTGTCCGCCTCGGCCTGGCGGATCCAGCCGCGCAGGGCCTCGGGATGCACACCGAGATCGACGGCCAGCTTCTTGATCTGCGGCCTCGGCTCCGTCGTGCGATACATCCGCACCGCACGCTCACGCAACTCCAGCGAATACTTCCTGGGTGCAGCCATGGTCGATGCTCCTCTCATGAGAACCATCTGACCCTCTGTCACCGCACTCCGCATCTCGGGGGAACCTCACTTCGGTATGCTCGCCGCCGTCCCGGCCGCCACAGTTCAGCGCCTCCTGCGCGGCTGCTTGGCCGGCCGGCCTCCGACCGCCCTGCGGCATCGGCCCCGCACCCTGCCCGCCATCCCTTCGACCGCCGACACCCTCGCGGCTCCGCCGTCTGTGCCGCACTTCTCGACCCCGTCTCCCGGGTCCGGCCTCAGGAACGACGGGGTCACGGATCCTCTGCTGCAATGACCGCCGGCCGTTTTCTGGACCGTTCCGTACGTGGGCTCCCGGGCGGACGCCGGAGCGGGGTGGTCGGTGGCGCGGCGTGCGATGCGTGCCTGGGCGATCCCGGAGCGGGTCTTCGCGGTGGCGGACGCGCTCGTGGAGCGGTGGTGGGAGCAGGCCGTGCGACCGCCTGTACCCTGCGGGCGGGGGCCGGCGTGCCACGTGGCGTGGACGTTACCGCGGTGGCGTCCGGGGCACTCGGGATCGGCGGGGCAGCCGACGAGGAGGGTCCGGTCATGCAGGTGTCCTCTCAGGGCGTCACGGTCGTAACTCTCCTGGCAGATCCGGACGCGCCGACGGAGATCGCGCAGCGCATGGCCCGGACGCTTCCTGATCGGCTCGCCGACAGATCGGGCCAGGGGCGGCGGTTCGACGTCGAGGTGGTCAGTGAGCCCTTCACCTCGGGGGCTGAGGACCCGCCCGCCCTGATGCGCAGGATCATGGACCGTGGTAGTGCGGAGAACTGGGACATCGTCGTGGCCCTCACCGACCTTCCGCTGCACTCGCACGGGCGCAAGCTCGCTATGAATCTGAACCACGAGGACGGCTTGGCGCTGCTCTCTCTTCCTTCACTGGGGGGCCTACGGCTGCAGACGAGGGCTCGGCGGGCCGTGGAAGAAGCCGTGCTCGACATGGCGGGGCCGCAAACCGATGGGGCTGAAGGAGCTCCGCGAAGTCAGCCGCTTGCGGGGCCCTCCATCGATCGTCCCGCGCTTGTTCATCCGGGCCGAACCGGTGAGAAGGGAACCGACGACCTTCTGTACGTCATGGGCGGGCCGCGCGGTTACCTGCGGGTGCTCGCCGGTATGGTCCGCGCCAACCGGCCGTGGCGGTTGGTGCCGGGCTTGTCGAAGGCCCTGGCGGCCGCGCTCGCCACGGGAGCAGTCGCCACCGTGAACTCCACCGTCTGGACCCTGGCCGCGTCCCTCAGCACGCCACGCCTTGTGATTGCCACGATCGGATCTGTCGCGACCATGATCGGCTGGCTGATCATAGACGCGGAGCTGTGGCATCGAACGACAGAGAGCTCTCCGGAGGCGAGGCAGAGGGCGCGGCTGTACAACGCCTCGACGGTCGTGACCGTGGGTATCGGCGTGCTCGTCTGCTACGTGGGTTTGATGGTCATCAACTTGGTGTGGGCGCTGTTCATTCTCAACGATCAGGCTTTCACCGCCGTGACACGAACTCCACTGCATGCTGAGCAGTACTTGACGCTGTCCTGGTTCGTCGCTTCGGTCGCCACCGTGGGTGGCGCGCTGGGATCAGGCTTGGAGAGCGACGAGGCGATCCGGGCAGCCGCCTACTCCAAGCGCGAACAGGAACGTCGACGCAAGCTCCAGGACGACCACGATGACCGGTCGAGGTCCGAGTCGTAGACACGGCGGTAGTCGGTGGTCGTCCGGGTCGGAAGATTTCGCTGATCGATGGGCGCGTGCCTGTTTCGCGTCGAGGGCCGACGGGGACCCGGACGGCACGCCGCCGGGGCGCCGGCGCTCCGTGTCGCAAGCCGCCGGCGGCGCCGTTGCACCTGATCCGGGTGAACGACCCGCAGAGGCATGCCGGAGCCACGGACTGCGTCCCACCAACCCCCACGCGTTCAACTCCCGGGAGTGAGGCTCTTCGCGCCGTCTCCATCACCGCCATGGTGCGGTCATGCCGCGACATCGAGGGATCGCAATCATGAGAGCAGCGGTATACGAAGGCCCGCGAACGGTCACGGTGAAGGACGTGCCGGACGCGAAGATCGAGCACCCCTGCGACATCATCGTCAAGATCACCACCACCAATATCTGCGGCTCGGACCTGCACATGTACGAGGGCCGCACCTCGTTCGAGTCCGGCCGCACGCTGGGACACGAGAACATGGGCCAGGTGGTGGAGGTCGGCTCGGCCGTGCGCAAGGTCCAGGTCGGCGAGTATGTGGTCCTGCCCTTCAACATCGCCTGCGGCTTCTGCAAGCAGTGCGAACGGGGTCTGACCAACTACTGCCTGACCATGCAGCCGGAACCGGCCCTCGCGGGAGCCGCCTACGGTTTCGCAGACATGGGCCCGTACCAGGGCGGCCAGGCGGAGCTGCTGCGTGTGCCCTACGGTGACTTCAATGCGCTGCGCCTGGGCGAGGACGCCGCGGAGCGGCAGACCGACTACGTGATGCTCGCCGACATCTTCCCCACCGGCTATCACGCCACCGAGATGGCCAACGTCAAGCCGGGCGACCAGACGATCGTCTTCGGGGCCGGTCCGGTCGGGCTGATGGCGGCCTACTCCGCCGTGCTCAAGGGCGCCGGCCGCGTCTGGGTGGCCGACCACCAGACCGACCGGCTGCGCAAGGCGGAGGAGATCGGGGCCATCCCGATCAACACCGCCGAGCAGGACCCGGCGGAGACCGTCAAGGAGGCCACCCTCGGTCTGGGCGCCGACAACGGGTGTGAGTGCGTCGGCTACCAGGCACACGATCACGAGGGAAACGAGGACGCCAGCCTCACGCTCAATGGCCTGATCGACTCGGTCAGGTTCACGGGCGACATCGGCGTGGTGGGCGTCTTCCTGCCCCAGGACCCCGGCGGCGAAGAGGCCCAGGGCGAGCTGGAGGCACAGGGCAAGGTGCCGATCGACTTCGGCATGATGTGGTTCAAGGGCCAACGCATGGGGACCGGCCAGGCGCCGGTGAAGAAGTACAACCGGGCGCTGCGGGACCTGATCGCCGGCGAGAAGGCGACGCCGAGCTTCATCGTCTCCCACGAGCTCAGCCTGGACGAGGCCCCCACCGCCTACGAGCACTTCGACGCCCGTGACGAGGGCTGGACGAAGGTGGTGCTGCATCCCGACGGCCACAGCAACGGCCACAAGGAGTAAGGAGACCAGGGTCGTCAGCCGCTCCAGCACCGGGCGGGCGACGACCGGCGGCCGGCCCCGGTTTCGGCTGGGGCCGGATGAGCCTTCCCCGCCTGCGCTTCCCGCGACGCCGGGCATATGGCGGTCGGCTCCCTTCGGCATTGCGGTACGGACGGTGGGGTTCCGCCGCCCGGCGCGGCGGCGTGAGCACTGGACAGGCCAAGCCCCTTCCGGTCCTATGAGTCGGGCCGTGGAATCGGCCGTTGACGCTTGTCTGCGAGGGGCGCCCGCATACGGCCCCCGCAACCGGAGTGCCGCGCCGGGATTGTGGAGGGCAGGCGAGGATTGGATGCGGAGCGCACGGACACGCCGGCGTCGTCCGCCGTGGGCCCTTCGCCCCTTGAAGCGACTCACCTTCCGTTCACCTCACCGCACGTGAGGAGCACTGATGACAACAGACACCCGCTCTGCCTCCCTCCTGCGACACGATCCGCTCGTGCGTGGCCTCAGCTGGGCCAGTGCGCTCCTGGGCGTGCCCCAGGTCGTCGCCCCGGCGGGCTTCGCGCGGGTCCTGGGCGTGGACGACGCCCCCTCGCCACCGATGGGCCACGACCGCCGTCGGCATGCGCGAACCGGCGGCGGCGACGGGACTGCCGGGACGACTGCATCCTGTCTGGCTGTGGGGCCGCGTCGGTGGCGACCTGATGGATCTGGCGATGCTCGCCCGGGCCTTGAAGAACCACAACAGTCGCGGCCTCGGACGCACCGTCGCTGCGACGGCCGTGGTCACCGCCATCACGGCTACGGACGTCTACACGGCCGTGACCCGCACTCGTAGGAGCGCTCCCATTAAACTGACCGTGGCCACCACCGTCACCCGACCCCCCAACGAGGCGTACACCCTCTGGAAGGACCTGGAGCGACTGCCGGAATTCATGGTGCACCTGGACGAGGTGCACGTGACCGGCCCGCGCACCAGTCACTGGCAAGCCAGCGCGCCGTTCGGCAAGACGGTCGAATGGGACGCCGAGATCACCCAGGACGTCCCCGACCAGCTGATCGCGTGGCGGTCGGTGGACGGTGCCGACATCGACAACTCCGGCGAAGCCCGTTTCGTGCCGGCCCCCGGCGGCCAGGGCACGGAGATACGGGTGTCCCTGCGCTACGAACTGCCCGGGGGAGCGGTGGGCAAAGCGGCGGCGCGCTACTTCGGCGAGGAGCCGCACCAGCAGTTGGACGACGACCTTCGCCGCTTCAAGCAGATCGCGGAAACCGGTGAGGTCGTCCGCTCCGAGGGCGCACCCGGCGGCAAGCGGGCCCGGGGCGAGTTCCCGCAGCACCCGCCCGGCCGCTGACCGAGGACGAACTGAAGGAGGCCCTGGCGTGAAGGCCGACTGCTGGACGGGACGCAAATCGGTCGAGGTGCAGGACGTCCCCGGTCCGTCGATCCTGAACAGCCGCGACGTCATCGTGAAAGTCGCCTCGACGGCGATCTGCGGCTCCGACCTCCATCTGGTCGACGGCTGCGTGCCCACCATGGAGAAGGGCGACATCCTGGGCCATGAGTTCATGGGGGAGATCGTGGGGGTCGGCGCCGGCATCAGCGACGACAAACTGCGTGTCGGCGACCGGGGCGTGGTGCCTTTCCCCGTCTCGTGCGGCGCTTGTGCGTCCTGCCGCGCGGAGCTGTACTCGTGCTGCGAGAACAGCAACCCCAACGCCGGGATCTCGGAGAAGATGTTCGGTCATCCCATCTGCGGCATCTACGGGTACTCACATCTCACCGGCGGCCAGGCCGAGTACGCGTGGGGGGTACTCGCCGACGTCAACGCCTTCAAGATCGAGTCGGATCTCCTCGTGCTCCCACGTGCAGGACCTGTCCCACCACCGGGCCACGCGGTTGCGTGCGCCACTACGAGCACCAGCTCCGCGCCGCCTCGGACGGCATCGCACGCCGAGCCACCGGACACCCCGCTTCGGTGTCCTGCCCGGAAGGGCGAGGGGGCAGGCGAAGGCCCCGACTGGTTCGGGGGCACCAGCCGGGGTGGATCGAGAGTGGGTGCGAAGGGCGGTCGCCTCGCGGCGGGGGCTCCATAGGGCTTCAGCCGAACGATCTTCCTCATGGGCAAAGGGTGTGGCCCGGGGACACAGTTCCCTTCACGCCCGCGTACGGGTCAACGGTGAAGCACTCTCAAATGTTTCCCGGGAGCGGGGCCCGGTGACGGCGCCTGACGCGCGGTTCGCGGCGCGATCAGGTAATCAGGAACGGTGAACATGGACGCGACCGACCCCTTCGTGCATGTGCGGGGCGCCGGTGAGAACAACCTGCGGAACATCGATGTCGACGTTCCGCGGGACGCGATGGTCGCCTTCACCGGCGTCTCCGGTTCGGGGAAGTCCTCGCTCGCGTTCGGCACGCTCTACGCGGAGGCCCAGCGGCGCTACTTCGAGTCCGTGGCACCGTACGCCCGAAGGCTGTTGCAACAGGTCGGTGCGCCGCATGTGCAGGAGATCACCGGACTGCCACCGGCCGTGGCTCTGCAGCAGCGACGCGGGTCGCCCAGCTCGCGCTCGACGGTCGGCACCCTCACCACCTTGTCCAATCTGCTGCGCATGCTGTACTCGCGCGCCGGCACCTATCCGCCCGGGGCCGCACGGCTGGAAGCCGAGTCGTTCTCGCCCAACACCGCGGCCGGCGCCTGCCCGCAGTGCCACGGACTGGGCGTCGTGCACGACGTGGCCGAGGACCTGCTCGTCCCGGACCCCTCGCTGAGCATCCGCGAGGGGGCGATCGCCGCTTGGCCGGGCGCCTGGCAGGGCGCCAACCTGCGCAGTGTCGTGAGCGGCCTGGGGATCGACATCGACCGACCGTGGCGCCGGCTCAGGAAGAAGGACCGGGACTGGCTGCTGTACACGGACGAGCAGCCCTCCGTGTACGTCGAGCCGGAGGAGGGCCGCGTCGACCACGGCTACCAGGGCAAGTTCTGGAGCGCCCGCAAGCACGTCATGCACGTCCTGGCCGACTCCAAGAGCGAGAAGATGCGCGAACGGGCGCTGCGGTTCGTCAGGAGTGTGCCCTGCCCCGCCTGTCACGGCAGCGGACTGCGGCCCGAGGCGCTCGCCGTGACCTTCGCCGGACGGTCCATCGCCGAGATCAACGCCATGCCGCTCACCGAGGTCGTGGCGCTGCTGCGGCCGGTCGCGGAGCGGTCCGAGGCCGACGCCACCACGTCGACCGCCCGATCCGGGGAGACGACCGAGGTCGCGGTCCGGATCTGCGGTGATCTGGTCGCGCGGGTCGACGTACTGCTCGACCTGGGCCTCGGATATCTCAGCCTCGGGCGCCGTTCGACGACCCTGTCGCCCGGCGAGGCGCAGCGCCTGAGGATCGCCACCCAGCTGCGCTCGGGGCTGTTCGGCGTCGTCTACGTCCTCGACGAACCCTCCGCGGGCCTGCACCCGGCTGACGCGGAACCGCTGCTGGACGTGCTGGACCGCCTCAAGGCGGCAGGCAACTCGCTGTTCGTCGTGGAGCACGACATGGACGTCGTACGGCGGGCGGACTGGGTGGTCGACATCGGCCCCGGCGCGGGCGAGGGCGGGGGACGCGTGCTGTACAGCGGTCCGGTCGCCGGTCTTGAGCGGGTCGGGGAGTCGGCCACGAGCCAATACCTTTTCGGGCGCGCCCAGCCACTCGATCACCGCCCGCGCACCCCGCACGGGTGGCTGCGCCTGCGCGGCGTCTCCCGCCACAATCTGCACGACGTGTCCGTCGACGTACCGCTCTGCGTGCTGACGGCGGTGACGGGCGTGTCCGGTTCCGGAAAGTCGACGCTGGTGACGCAGGCGCTCGGCGAGGTCGTCCGCGGCCACCTCGGACTCGCGCCCGAGGAGCCCGACGAGGCACACCTGGAGGTCGACGTCCAGGACGCGTCGGGGGTCGAGTCGTTCGACCGGCTGGTCCGGGTCGACCAACGGCCCATCGGCCGAACTCCCCGGTCCAACCTGGCCACGTACACCGGGATGTTCGACGCGGTGCGCAAGCTGTACGCGGCGACGGACGAAGCCAGGGCGCGCGGCTACTCGGCCGGACGGTTCTCCTTCAACGTGCCCGAGGGGCGGTGCGAGACATGCCAGGGCGAAGGGTTCGTCGCGGTGGAACTGCTGTTCCTGCCCGGCACCTACGCGCCGTGCCCGACCTGTGAAGGCGCCCGGTACAACACCGAGACACTGGAGGTCACCTACCGCGGCAAGAACATCGCGGAAGTACTGGCGCTGTCCGTCGACGCCGCCGCCGAGTTCCTGTCCGCCGTGCCGGCCGCCTTCCGCAGTCTGGAGACGTTGCGCGAGGTGGGACTGGGGTACCTGCGGCTGGGTCAGCCCGCGACGGAACTCAGCGGCGGTGAGGCGCAACGCATCAAACTGGCGACCGAACTGCAGCGAGCCCGCCGCGGGCACGCGCTCTACCTGCTCGACGAGCCGACGGCGGGGCTGCACCCCTCGGACATCGCGCTGCTGTTGCGACAGTTGCACCGGCTCGTCGACGCCGGTAACACGGTCGTCGTCGTCGAGCACGACTTGGACACGATCGCCACCGCCGACTGGGTCATCGATCTCGGTCCGGGCGGCGGTGACGCAGGTGGGCGGGTGGTCGCGACGGGCCCGCCGGCCAAGGTGGCGAGGGCCCGCCGCAGCGCCACCGCGCCCTATCTCGCGGCCCGTCTCGCACGCTCCTGACAACAGAATCGTGATCGCGAAGCCGTCGGGGAGTCCCGCGCCCGCCACCCGGCGGACGACCGTTACGCGCCATCGGACCGGCCCGGCAAGCCAGGCGGAGCATCCGGGGTTTACCGGAACCGCGGCGTCTACTACGACGGATGGAAGCCGTACGAGACACCAGTGAAGTTGAGCGGCCAGGAAACCCTCCAGCGCGTTCGGGACGGCTTTCCCCACGCGGTCGACGGCGGCATCGAACGAGTCGTGCTGTGACTCCGAAGTGGGTCGGCACCGCTTGCGCCTCGAAGCCGCCGACTGGCCCGCGCATGTTGTTCATGCCGACCTTGATTGGCTTGATCCGTCCGGCGAGGGCGCGGGCGACCTGTCCGAGGGTGAGGGGCCGACCATGCGGCAGGGGCCGCACCAGGTGGCCCACGCCGGGTTCCTGCCGGTGCGCACGGAAAGTGTCGAGCACTCTGCAGGGGGACGAACCAGGTCGCTCCACGCCTGCGTCCGGCAGGTCAGGAACGCAGAGGCCCGGTCGCCCCACGAGTATGAGAGAAAGGATCCACACATCTCGGGTAGCCGGCCCGTGAGCGGGTACGCGAAGGGCTTCGAGGGACGGAGTGGTCCCATGGCCGGCAGTCGGGGGCACAGCCTGTACCGCCGTTACTCCTGCCGGAAGGGCGGCCTTCCGCGGGGCAGCGCATGGCGGCACGCCACGGCCGCGCGCGGAGGGCCTCGCCCGCCCGCTCGCACCCCGACCGACCGTGCCCTCCACGAACTGGTCGCGCTCTCCCGCGCCCTGTTCGGCACTCCGGACGAAGCTGAGATCCTGCGCCTGGCCATGGATCACATAGCCGCCGCGGGGCCATACACTGCCGAGGCCGGATACCTCAATGTGGGCGGTGACCTCGTCCCCAGCCCAAGGAACGGGCAGACGCCTGCCTCGGCCGTGAGCCGGAGGGTGCGGGAGCTGGCCGGGCAAGACGGCAACGTGAACGTGTCCGGCAGGCTCTGGGGCCGGGCCCTGGGGCTACGCGGACTTGAGGGACTCCACGGCTACCTCGTGGTCACGTCCCGCTCCCGTCCCACCAAGGCCGAGCGATCCCTGCTCGCCACGCTCGTCCGGCACACCGCTGCCGCACTGTCAGTCGCTTTGGCACATCGCCGCCGAAGCGAGGACGCGCTGGAGCTGCACCGCCTGAGGGACGAACGCACAGCCCTGCAGCGGCAGCTGATCTCTGTGGTGGCTGAGCTGGGCTATGAGCGAGCCGTTCACGCGCTCATGGCCGGCGTCGCTGTCTCGGGTGGCGGCGAGGAAGCTGTCACCCGCGCACTGCACGGGCTCACCGGACTTCCTGCGCTGGTCGAGGACCGCTTCGGTCGGCTGAGGTCCTGGACCGGCCCCAGCCGCCCCGTCCCCTATCCCGAACCGGACCCCGTGCGCCAGGACGAAATGCTGCACGCCGTCGCCCGTCAGGCCGGGCCGGTGCGGATAAGGGACCGGCTGATCACCTTGATCCGCCCGCACGGCGAGATCCTGGGCGTGCTGGCTCTGGTCGATGCCCGGGACGAGGCCGACGAGCACACCGTGCTCGTGCTGGAACACGCTGCCGCGTCACTCGCCCCGGAGCTGACGCACCTGCGCAATCTGGCCGAAGTGGAGCTGAGGCTGCACCGCGAGCTGGTGGACGACCTCCTGGCAGGGACGGACGAGGCGAGCGCCTACGCCCGGTCCGAGGCAGCCGGACACGACCTGCACCGCAGCCACTACGTCATCGTGGTGCAGTGGTCGAACCGGACCGCCGACGATTCCTTCGCACAGACCGTGGGGCGGGCGGCCTCTGACGTGGGCATGCGCTCGCTTCTGACCCGACGCTCCGACCAAGTCGTTCTGGTCGCCGACGACAGGCCGCACCCCCGCGCTCTGTACGACGCGCTCGCCCGGGAGACCGGAACACGGTCCGGGGCGATCGGGGTAAGCGCCCCTTCCGACTCCCTGAACGACATCCCCCACCACTACCAGGAGGCGCAGCGCGCCCTGGACGTGCGCCGCCACTCTCGTGAGTGCTACGGCACGTCGTTCTTCGACGAGCTCGGTCTCTATCGCATCCTGGGACCCGGCAACAATTACCGGGAACTGGAGATGTTCGTCCAGGAGTGGCTCGGGCAGCTCATCGACTACGACTCCCGGCATCACACGGCCTTGGTGGAGACGCTGTCCCGGTACTTCGACTGGGGCGGCAACTACGACGAGACCGCGGAATCCCTCACGATACACCGCAGCACGCTGCGCTATCGGCTCCAGCGCATCCGTGACATCACCGGCCACGACCTCGCGAACGTCGAGGACCGGCTGAACCTCCAGGTGGCGACGCGAGTGTGGAAGATCGTGCTGGGCGGGCCCGGCTGACGCCTCTCTGGAACTCCTGCGGGAGCGGTGTCAGCAGCGCTGCAGTGGGTGGGCCGGGCGGCATCTGGGCCGCCCGGCGGATGCCTGCACGGCCGGCGGCGACCTTGTCGGGCAGCCGGGTGTCGGCTGCGGAGTCTTGCATACCGACCGCGGTGACCAGCACCGCCAGGAGGAGGTCGGTCGCGTCGCGTCGCTTGCGGCCCACGATCTTCTTACCCGCACACGCGCTCTGGCTGGCGGAGGGAACGCCGGCGGAGGTCTTCAAGTCTGTGCTCGGGCGTCCGGCGGAGGTCCAGGCGTGGCCGTGGCGGGTGTGAGGGTCTCCGCATCATCGGGGGAGACGCCCGCCCGCTCGGCTGCCTTCGCCAGGCGTCGATCCGTTTTCCCCTGGGCTTGGAAGAAGCCGTAGGCCCCGCAGCTCGTGCCGGGCCGGCCCCTGAGGACCCCGCCACGAGCCGCCAACCGGAATCGTCGTCCCGCTCCCTGTCCTCGTAGACCGAGAGCCGGTGCCACTTTTCGACCCGCTGGGCGCAGGCGGGGTGACCGGGCGAGCAGCCACTCTGGGGCCTGCAGGGACCGCTCGGCGGTCGGCCGGCGGAAGGGAGGGGTGACCATGACCGAGCAGGCCCGCAGGACCGTTGCCTCGTACGCGACGTACCAGGAAGCCGAACATGCCGTCGATCACCTCGCCGACCAGGGCTTTCCCGTTCAGAAGGTGGCGATCATCGGTCGGGACATGCGCCTGGTCGAACAAGTGAATGGTCGAACGGGGTACGGCGAGGCCGCCCTCCACGGCGCAGCCACCTGAGCGCTGCTGCACGCGGCCCAGGGCGGCCGCCGGAACATCGCCTCGGTCCGCTCGATGGAGCCCAGCCGGTACGACGTCGTGGTGGACGAGGACGTCGCCGATGAGGCCGTCCGGCTGTACAGCCGGGCCGGCGCGGACGCGGAGAGCGCCTCCTCCAGGGGCGGCCGCCCGCGCGGCGGCCCCGCCCTCAGCTGAACGAGTTTCGGAGCCGGGCGGACAGGGCCCGGAGGATGAACGGTCGCCGACGGACGTCGACCGCCGCGAAAGGAGTTCCTCATGGCCAAGGCAGTGGGCATCGACCTGGGCACCACCAACTCGGTGATCGCCGTGTGGGAGGGCGGCGAGCCGTCCGTCGTGCCCAACAGCGAGGGCAACCGCACGACACCGTCCGTCGTGGCCTTCACCGACACCGGGGAACGTCTGGTGGGCCAGCTGGCCCGGCGCCAGGCGATCCTCAACCCCAAGGGCACCATCTACTCGGCCAAGCGGTTCATCGGCCGGCACTTCGACGAGATATCCGACGAGGCCAGGGCGGTGGCGTACGACGTCGTCGAGGGCGACGGCGGGGCGGCCCGCTTCAAGGTGCGCGACAAGCTGTATGCGCCTGAGGAGATCAGCGCACAGGTGCTGCGCAAACTCGCCGACGACGCGTCCAAGCAGCTGGGGGAGCGGGTCACGGAGGCGGTCATCACGGTGCCCGCCTACTTCAACGACGCTCAGCGCACCGCCACCAAGGACGCCGGACGGATCGCCGGGCTGGAGGTGCTGCGCATCATCAACGAGCCGACGGCGGCTGCCCTCGCGTACGGCATGGACAAGAAGGAGCACGAGACCGTCCTCGTCTTCGACCTGGGCGGCGGCACCTTCGACGTGAGCATCCTCGACGTCGGCGACGGTGTGGTGGAGGTGCGCTCCACCGCTGGTGACAGCCACCTGGGCGGCGACGACTTCGACCGGCGTCTGGTGGACTACCTCGCGGACGACTTCCAGAAGGAGAACGGCATCGACCTGCGCAAGGACCCGCAGGCGCTGCAACGACTGTTCGAGGCGGCGGAGAAGGCCAAGACCGAGCTCAGTTCTGTGACGCAGACGCAGGTCAGCCTGCCGTTCGTCACCGCCGACGCCTCGGGCCCCAAGCACCTCACCGACTCGATCATGCGGTCCACCTTCGAGCAGATCACCTCCGACCTGGTGGAGCGTTGTCTGGGACCGGTGCAGCAGGCGATGGCCGACGCGAAGGTCGGCGAGAGCGACATCGACGAGGTCATCCTGGTCGGCGGTTCCACCCGCATCCCCGCCGTCCAGACTCTGGTCCGCCGGCTGACCGGTGGCAAGGAACCCAACATGAGCGTCAACCCCGACGAGGTCGTGGCCCTGGGCGCCGCGATCCAGGCCGGGGTGCTCAAGGGCGAGGTCAAGGACGTCCTGCTGCTCGACGTCACCCCGCTGTCGCTGGGAGTGGAGACGCGCGGCGGAGTGATGACGAAGATCATCGAGCGGAACACCACCATTCCCGTGCGCCGCAGCGAGACCTTCTCCACCGCCGAGGACAACCAGCCGGCCGTCGACATCGTCGTCCTCCAGGGCGAGCGCGAGCTGGCGGCCGACAACCGGGTGCTGGGCCGGTTCCAGCTCACCGACATCCGGCCGGCGCCGCGGGGCGAACCGCAGATCGAGGTCACCTTCGACATCGACGCCAACGGCATCCTCAACGTCAAGGCCCGCGACCGGGACACCGGCAAGGAACAGGGCATCACCATCAGCGAGAGCTCCAACCTGGACCGCGGTGAGGTCGAACGCATGGTCCAGGAGGCCGAGCACAACCGGGGCCAGGACCAGGCACTCCGCGAGGCCGTCGACGCCCGCAACGAACTCGACGCCGTCGCGTACCAGGTCGAGAAGCGCCTCGCGGAACTGGGCGACGCGGCGCCCGCGCACGAGAAGGCACGCGCCGAAATGCTCGTGTCCGACGCCCGGGCGGCGGTCAAGGAAGAAGCGGGCGTGGAGCGCGTGCGACCTCTGACCTCCGAACTCCAGCAGGTGCTCGCCGGGCTGGCGGCCCATCAGGGCGCCGCCGCCACGGACGGCGGTCCCGGCCAGGACGCCGCCACCGGCGGTCCCACGAGTGGCGGTGGCGGTGACGATGATGTCATCGACGCCGAGTTCGACAAGGGCTGAGGCGCGCCATGCCCATCCACCCCCAGGAACCCGACCGGGCCGCGTCGGATCCGGGCGTCCCGGTCCCGGAAGACGCCGGACGCCGTCCTCGCGGGGATCTGCCCCAACCGGACCCGCCCCGGCCCGAAGCGGCGAACGGCGAACCGGGACCCGATGCCGCCGGCCCCGCGCCCGCCGAGGACGAGTACACGACCGCGATCCAGGAACTGGAGGACCGCTGGCGGCGCGCACTCGCCGACCTCGACAACCTCCGCAAGCGTCATGCCAGGGAACTGGAGCGCGAACGGGCGGTCGAGCGGTCCCGCACGGCGGCCGCCTTCCTGCCAGTCCTCGACAACCTCGAACTCGCCCTGACCCACGCCGGCGCCGATCCGGGCGCGGTCGTGGAGGGCATCCGGGCCGTACGCGACCAGGCGGTGAACGTCCTCGAACTGCTCGGCTACCCGCGGCATGCGGAGACCGGTGTCGCCTTCGACCCGGCCCGGCACGAGGTGGTCGGTGTCGTCCAGGACCCCGACGCCCCACCGGGCACCGTCGTCGAGGTGCTGCGCCCCGGCTACGGGGACGGCGAGCGGCAGCTCAGGCCCGCCGCCGTGACGGTCGCGAAGCGGGAGTGACCGGTCATGGCACAGGACTTCTACGAGGTGCTGGGTGTGTCGCGGACCGCGAACCAGGACGAGATCCAGCAGGCGTACCGCCAACTCGCCCGCAGGTACCACCCGGACGTCAACAAGGACCCCGGGGCGGAGGAGCGGTTCAAGGACCTCAACGAGGCGTACAGCGTCCTGTCCGATCCCAGGACCCGGGCCCGTTACGACCGCTTCGGCGAGGATTTCCGCAAGATCCCGGAGGACTTCGACGAACGGGTCGCGGCGGGAGCGGGCGGCGGCTTCCGCGGTCACAGGACCGCAGGCGCCGGCGGTCCTCGCGTCCGGTACGCCACCGGCTTCGGCGACGACTTCGGCGCGGAGGGCATCGACATCGAGGACCTGCTCGGCTCCATGTTCGGAGCCGGCGCCGCCCGAGGCGGCGTCCCCGGAGCGGACCAGGAGGCCGAACTGCCGCTCACCGTCGAGGAGGCGTACCGAGGCGGCCGTCGCACCGTCACGCTCGCCGGTCCCACCGGGCAGCCGCGGCGGTACGAGGTCGACGTGCCACCGGGCGTCACCGACGGGCAGCGCATCCGTCTGGCGGGCGAGGGTGGCCAGGGCAGTGGTGACGCCACCGCGGGCGACCTGTACCTGCGGGTACGTATCCAGCCCCACCCCCGGTTCCGGCTGGACGGCCGTGACGTGCACGTCCAGGTCCCGGTCGCCCCGTGGGAGGCGGCCCTGGGCGCGACCGTGCCGGTGCCCACGCCCGGCGGCGGCACGGCCAAGGTCACGGTGCCCGCGGGCTCGTCCAGCGGCCGGCGGCTGCGACTGCGCGGCGAGGGCATGCCGAACCCGCGAGGCGCGAACGGCGACCTGTACGCCGAACTCCGCGTCATGGTGCCTCCCGCCCTCGGCGACCGGGAGCGCGAACTGTTCGAGGAGCTCGCCGCCACTTCCTCGTTCGACCCCAGGAGGACGCGATGAACGACCGACCCGCGGGAGCGGGAGGCATGGGCCGGGCCGGCGTGGGCGCCCGTCCGGTACGAACGGGCGCCGACATCACCGCCTCGACGGCTGTCCGGTACGCGCTCGTGCCCCTCCCCAGGCTCTCCCTGGCCGCCGTGGCCCGTCGCTCGGGCCTTCACCCCGATCTGATCCGCCGGTTCGTCGCCCTCGGCCTGGTCGACGCCGAACGCGACTCCGCGGGGCAACTGGTGTTCGACCCAACGGCCCCGGCGGTTCTCGCCCGCATCCAGCGGCTGCGCACCGGACTCTGCCTCAACTACGCATCCATCGGCCTGGTGCTCGACCTGCTCGACCGCATCAGCCTGCTCGAAGCCGCCCTGCGCGGCCGCGGCACGAGGAGTGAAACACCCCCATGGACATGAACCGTCTCACCCAGAAGTCCCAGGAAGCCCTCCAGGAGGCCCAGAGCGCGGCCGTCGGCATGGGGCAGACCGAGGTCGACGGGGAACACCTGCTGCTCGCGCTTCTCGATCAGGAGGACGGCCTGATCCCACGGTTGCTGCAACAGGCCGGCACCGAGCCGAAGGAGCTGCGCGCGGCCGTGCGCGAGGAACTCTCCCGCCGCCCGAAGGTCACCGGTCCCGGCGCGGCACCCGGCCAGGTCTTCGTCACCCAGCGTCTGTCCCGCCTGCTCGATGCCGCCGAGCGGGAGGCCAAACGCCTCAAGGACGAGTACGTGTCCGTGGAGCACCTGCTGCTCGCCCTGGCCGAGGAGGGCTCGGCGACCGCCGCCGGACGCCTGCTCAAGGAGCACGGCGTGACCCGGGATTCGTTCCTGAGCGCGCTCACCCAGGTCCGCGGCAACCAGCGCGTCACCTCCGCCAACCCCGAAGTGGCCTATGAGGCTCTGGAGAAGTACGGCCGCGACCTCGTCCTCGAGGCTCGGTCCGGGCGGCTGGACCCGGTCATCGGCCGTGATGCGGAGATCCGCCGCGTCACCCAGATCCTCAGCCGCAAGACCAAGAACAACCCCGTCCTCATCGGCGATCCCGGCGTCGGCAAGACCGCCATCGTCGAGGGCCTGGCCCAGCGCGTCGTGCGCGGCGACGTCCCCGAGGGCCTGCGCGACAGGACGGTGTTCGCTCTCGACATGGGCTCCCTGGTCGCCGGCGCCAAGTACCGCGGCGAGTTCGAGGAACGCCTCAAGGCCGTCCTGTCCGAGGTGAAGGCCGCCCAGGGGCGCATCCTGCTCTTCGTCGACGAACTCCACACCGTCGTGGGCGCGGGCGCCGCCGAAGGGGCCATGGACGCGGGCAACATGCTCAAGCCGATGCTCGCCCGCGGCGAACTCCACATGATCGGCGCCACCACCCTCGACGAGTACCGCGAGCACATCGAGAAGGACGCAGCCCTCGAACGCCGCTTCCAGCAGGTGCTGGTCGACGAGCCGAGTGTGGAGGACACGATCTCCATCCTGCGCGGACTGCGCGAACGCCTCGAGGTCTTCCACGGCGTGAAGATCCAGGACACCGCACTGGTCTCCGCGGCCACCCTCAGCCACCGCTACATCACCGACCGGTTCCTGCCCGACAAGGCCATCGACCTCGTCGACGAGGCGTGCGCCCGGCTGCGTACCGAGATCGACTCGATGCCCGCCGAACTCGACGAGATCACCCGCCGTGTGACCCGCCTGGAGATCGAGGAGGCGGCCCTGTCCAAGGAGACCGACGCCGCCAGCAGAACTCGCCTGGAGGAACTGCGCAAGGAACTGGCCGACCTGCGCGGCGAAGCCGACGCCAAACACGCCCAGTGGGAGGCCGAGCGGCAGGCCATCCGCCGCGTGCAGGAGCTACGCCAGGAACTGGAGCAGGTCCGCCACGAGGCGGAGGAGGCCGAACGCGCCTACGACCTCAACCGCGCCGCCGAACTCCGCTACGGCCGCCTCCAGGACCTGGAGCGCCGGCTGAAGGCCGAGGAGGAGCAACTGGCCACCAAACAAGGGCAGAACCGGCTGCTGCGCGAGGTCGTCACCGAGGACGAGATCGCCGAGATCGTCGCTGCCTGGACCGGCATCCCCGTCGCCCGCCTCCACGAGGGCGAACGCGAGAAGCTGCTGCGCCTCGACGAGATCCTGCGCGAGCGCGTCATCGGCCAGGACGAGGCCGCCAAACTCGTCGCCGACGCCATCATCCGCGCCCGCTCCGGCATCCGGGACCCGCGCCGCCCCATCGGCTCGTTCATCTTCCTCGGCCCCACCGGCGTCGGGAAGACCGAGCTGGCCAAGACCCTCGCGGCGGCCCTGTTCGACTCCGAGGAGAACATGGTCCGCCTCGACATGAGTGAGTACCAGGAGCGGCACACCGTCAGCCGGCTCATGGGTGCGCCCCCCGGATACGTCGGCTACGAGGAAGGCGGCCAGCTCACCGAGGCCGTACGCCGCAAGCCGTACTCGGTCGTGCTGCTCGACGAGATCGAGAAGGCGCACACCGATGTCTTCAACACCCTGCTGCAGGTCCTCGACGACGGCCGCATCACCGACTCCCAGGGCCGAACCGTCGACTTCCGCAACACCGTGATCATCATGACGTCGAACATCGGCTCCGAGCACCTCCTCGACGGCGCCACCGCCGAGGGCGAGATCAAGCCGGACGCCCGCGCCCTGGTGATGGGCGAGCTGCGCGGGCACTTCCGCCCGGAGTTCCTCAACCGCGTCGACGACATCGTGCTGTTCAAACCGCTCGGCGAGCGGCAGATCGAGCGGATCGTGGAGCTGCAGTTCGACGAGCTGCGCCGTCGGCTCGCCGAACGCCGCATCTCTGTCGAACTCACCCAAGCGGCACGGGAGCTGATCGCCCACCAGGGCTACGACCCGGTGTACGGGGCCCGGCCGCTGCGCCGCTACATCTCCCACGAGGTCGAGACGATGGTCGGGCGCGCCCTTCTGCGCGGTGTCGTCCAGGACGGCGCGACGGTCCGCGTCGACGCCGAACATGGAGAGCTGCTGGTCACCTACGACCAGCCCGAGGACGTGAAGGGAGCGCGGGCGGCATGAGCACGATGCAGGCGACGACCGTCAGTTGTCCCCACTGCGGGCGCACCAACCGGGTGCCCGTCGCTGCGGACGGCCGCCCCAGGTGCGGCCACTGCAAGCAGCCCCTGCCGTGGATGGTGGACGCGGGCGACGACGACTTCACCGAGATCGCCGAGCGGGCCGACGTCCCCGTAGTGGTCGACCTGTGGGCCACCTGGTGCGGCCCCTGCCGCATGGTCAGCCCCGCACTGGAGAAGGTCGCCACCGAGCTCGCCGGCCGAATCAAACTCGTCAAGGTCGACGTCGACAAGAACCCGCGCCTGTCGCAGCGTTTCGAGGTCCAGGCCGTACCGACACTGCTGATCCTCGACCAGGGCGAGACGGTCGCCCGGCAGGCGGGGGCGGCGCCCGCCCCCGCTCTGCGTCATTGGGTGGAACAGTCGATCGCCGCTCGGAAAGGGTGATCCGGATGACCCTGCACGCAGACCCCCACCTCGCGCTCGTCCGGCCGGTCCAGCCGCTGACCCCACAAGGTTGTCAGGAGTGTCTGATGCTCGGCTCCCCGTGGGTCCACCTGAGGCTCTGCCTGACCTGCGGCCACGTCGGCTGCTGCGACTCCTCGCCGAACAAGCACGCGCGCAAGCACGCGGCTGCCGACGCTCATCCGGTCGTGCAGTCGTTCCAGCCCGGCGAGGAATGGCGCTGGTGCTACGTCCACGAGGCGTTCGTCTGATGTCCGGCGACCGGTCGCCGTCGGGCGAAGAAACGGTGCGCCAGAAGGCGGACGAGACCGACTTCTGGGAGACCCCGGACATCTACGGCGCGTATCCACGCCTCACGGAGGACCAGATAGAACGTCTGGCGGAGCACGGACAACGCCGGAACACGGCCCCGAACGACGTACTGATCCGGGAGGGGGAGCGCTGCGAGACGTTCTACGTCGTCCTCAGCGGCAGTGTCTCCGTCGTCGAGGACTACGGCACTCCTGAGGAGCACGTGCTGCGCGTGCACGGCCCCGGCCGCTTCATCGGCGAACTCGGCCTGCTGTACGGACAAGTGGCCTTCTACACCGCTGTGGCCAGGGAGCCCGGTGAGGTCCTTGCCGTCTCCCTGGACCAGCTGCGCCGGCTGGTGTCCCAGGACCCCACCATCGGGGACATCGTGCTGCGCGCCTGTCTGGGCCGTCGCGCGCTGCTCGTGGGACAGGGCGCCGGCTTCCGCATCATCGGCTCGCGCTACTCGCCCGACACCAGACGGCTGCGCGAGTTCGCCGTCCGCAACCGGCTGCCACACCGCTGGATCGACCTGGAGACCGACGACGAGGCCGAGGAACTGCTGCGCCGCTTCGGCGTCGGCCCGGCGGAGACACCACTGGTCATCTGGCGGGACACCACCTTGCTGCGCAACCCCAGCAACGCGGAACTGGCCCGGCTCATCGGCCTGCCGTCACTGCCCGCCGCAGACCGTCACCGCGACGTCCTCATCGTAGGCGCCGGCCCCGCCGGCCTCGCTGCCGCGGTCTACGCCGCCTCCGAGGGCCTGAACACCACGGTGGTGGAGGCGATGGCCACCGGCGGCCAGGCCGGCACGTCGTCCCGCATCGAGAACCTGCTCGGCTTCCCGTCCGGCATCTCCGGCGCCGAACTCACCGAACGCGCCGTGCTCCAGGCCGACAAGTTCGGCGCCGAGATCAGCCTTGGGCTGGAGGCGACCGGTCTCCGTCCCAAGGACGAGGACCACTGCGTGGTGACGTTCGCCGACGGCAGCGAGATCGCCGCCCGCGCCGTCCTCCTGGCCATGGGCGCCCGCTACCGCCGGCTCCAGGTGCCCGGCATCGAACGCCTGGAGGGAACGAGCGTGCACTACTCCGCGACCGTCTACGAGGCCCAGCAGTGCCGCACCGACCCGGTGGCCGTCGTCGGCGGAGGCAACTCGGCGGGCCAGGCGGTGCTGTTCCTCGCCGGGTACGTGCCGAAGGTGCACCTGCTGGTGCGAGGAACCAGCCTTGAGGCCAACATGTCCCGCTACCTGGTCGACCAGGTCGAGCGCCATCCGCGGGTGGAGGTCATGCTGCACACCGAGGTCACCGAGGTCATCGGCCAGGAAGTGCTGGAGGAGCTCGACGTGGTCGACAACCGCACGGGCGGGCACCGCCAGCTCGCGGTACGGAGCCTGTTCGTCTTCACCGGCGCCGACCCTCACACCGAGTGGCTCGCCGGCAACATCGCCCTCGACTCCCGCGGCTTCGTCCTCACCGGGCCGGAGGCCCAGGAAGCCTGCGCCCACCCCGAGGTGTGGCACGGCCGCGGGCGCTCGTGCATGACCCTGGAGGCCAGCCTGCCCGGAGTCTTCGCGGTAGGGGACGTCCGCAGCGGCTCGGTGAAGCGGGTGGCCTCCGCGGCCGGTGAGGGCGCGATGGCCATCCACTTCGTGCACCGGCACCTGGGGCACTCGGCTGTACCCGGCACCACGGGCACGTCAGCCGTCGCGGGCCACTCGGACGTCTCCCCACGCATACGTCGCAAGGAGTCCGCATGGCTCGCATGAAGAATGGCGCCCGTCCGGCGCCACCGCGGTGGCGGCCTGCTGGACTCTCCTCCGTGCGGGCGCGAGAGGCCGTCCCAGACCCCACGGGAGGCCGGGACGCCGCATGCCCGGGGCGAGACGGCAGGCTGCGTCCGGGGCTCACTTGTCGCCGCCTTCCTCCGCCATGGCGGAGTCGGCCATGACGCGCGCCCGTTCCGGCCGCGGGTGTGGTCGAGTTGCCCGCCCCGGGCGCCACGACCCTGCCCCGCCGGAAGGCGGCCATCACCGACCGGTGGACATAGGAGGGCGACGACGCACTCCTTCACGAGCACATCAAACAAAGCCGCGAGCTCGCACCTGTCCTCCGTCTCTGCGTCAAGAAGAACGTACCGCTGAGCTTCCTCTGACCCCTGCCTCCACTCGCGCGGGGACGACGGAAGGAACGACCGCGACCAGACGTCCGCCCAGGAGCAACCCCCACATGCGCGGGGACCACTCTTCCTGAGCTGCGCGTTCAGGCGGGCTTTGCGTTCTCTTTACGTCTGATTGCTTTGTGGGGCATGGCCTCGTCATGGCATGCGTATCGCCGCTGAAGCGTCGGACCGGACGTGGCCGTCTGCGGCGGGTGTTGTCCGCTGGTGCAGCGTCAGGTCACTGTGTGTCCACCCATCGGCGGCGCGGAGGGGCTGCGCGGAGGGGTCACGGCGTTCATCCCCTGCGTCAGGCCGGCTGCGTCTGTGTAAGCCGTGAGCACGGCGGCCGCGCGGTTTCTGCAGAGCGGGAGTGGGGGCGGCGCCGGCCGCGTTGAGGACCCGCCTGCGGTCGGGTAGAGGTGTCGAGGCCACGTCCGCAGGAGACCTTCTACCGGACCCGGAACGGTTCGTTCTGGGCGTGGTGGTGGTTCAGTGTCTGCCAGCGTCGTTCGAAGTCGGGGGTGTGTTCGGTGATGTAGGAGGTGTCGATGGGTCTGTTGTGCTGTGCGGTGATTCCCCGGGCTGCGCATTGCTGCGCGATGGTCTCGGGCGAGGGGGATTGGGTGCCTCGGCGTTGCTCGGCCCAGAGGCTGTAGGTCCGGAAGGGCAGGAGGTAGCGGCGCAGGGTGGAGGGGCGGAGGGGTTTGCCGCCGACGCGGCTGTGCAGGCCCTGGTCCGCAAGGATGGCCGAGAGCTGTTCGGCGGTCGGTTCTTGTCCGTGCTCGGTCTGGTGTTCGTTCCATGCGAGGTAATAGCGGTCGACTGTGGTGAGCGGTAGCTGCGCTGCTGTCGTGTCAGGTTCCGGCGCGGCGTCGTCGGCGGACGTCACCTCGGGGTGGTGTATTTGTTCGGCCGTGTGCGCCCGCCGATCCATGGGCGCCCGTCCGGCCCTTTGAGGGAGGGGCTTTTCGGAGGGTGTCGGGCTGGCGATTACCTGATCCTTTGCAGGTGGTTCTCTGTGGTTGTGCTGCCGCAGCCTCGCGGCAGGGCTGTCGGGAGTTGCGTGGGTATCGGTGTAGTTCTGGAAGCCGGGAACCCGCTTTGGGGCTCTGTCTGGCCGTCGCTGGTTCGGGTCAGGAATGGCGTCGTTGGGCGGATGTTTCCGTTCCTCCCCGGCCGCGGGTCCCGGGCAGGTGCGGGTCTCGGTGGGCCGGTGGAGCGGGGTCACCGGCGGGCTGAGCGTGGGTTCGATGCCGGCGGCGGCGAGGCCGGCGGGGGCGGTCTCGGCCAGGGGGACGCCGTAGCGGGCCAGGCGCAGCGGCATCAGGGACTCCACCGGGGCCTTGCGGCGCCAGGAGCGGCCGAAGCGGGCGTGCAGGCGGGCCTGGTAGACCAGGCGTTCCTGTTCGAGCTTGATGACCTGGTCGTAGGAGCGCAGTTCCCACAGTTTCATGCGGCGCCACAGCAGGAAGGTGGGCAGCGGGCTGAGCAGCCAGCGGGTGAGGCGCACGCCCTCCATGTGCTTGCCGTGGGTGATGTCGGCGATCCGGCCGATGGCGTGCCGGGCGGCCTCGACGGCGATGACGAACAGCACCGGGATGACCGCGTGCATGGCGGTGCCCAGCGGGTCGGGCCAGGCGGCGGCGCCGTTGAAGGCGATGGTCGCGGCGGTCAGCACCCAGGCGGTCTGCCGCAGCAGCGGGAAGGGGATCCTGATCCAGGTCAGCAGCAGGTCCAGGGCGAGCAGGACACAGATGCCCGCGTCGATGCCGATCGGGAAGACGTAGGAGAAGTCCCCGAAGCCCTTCTTCAGGGCCAGTTCGCGGACCGCGGCGTAGGACCCCGCGAAACCGATGCCGGCGATGATCACGGCACCGAGGACGATCACGCCGATGAGAACGCGGTGCGTCCGTGTCAGCCGTAACGGCGTCTCCACCTCTCACCCCCTCCCGCCCGCCGGGCATGGCTGTCCTGTGCGGGCTTGCGTGTACGGCGTGGTGCTGTTGTCCCTGGCCGTGGCGTGTGGCCGGTGCGAGCGTGTGAGCCTACGCATGGCGGGCATCGTGTGCCGGTGTGCCGAGTTGTGTGCGGAGTTCGCCGATGAGCTGGGTGGTCTCCGGTTCCGGCGAGAAGTCCAGGGATTCGTTGATCTCCTGCAGACGGCTGATGACGTTCTGCAGGCCTGAGCGGTTGCCGTGGGCTGCTTCCAGGCGCATGAGGTCGCGCCAGAGGAGTTCGGCGGTGGGGTCGGCTTCGAGGCCGGTGGCGATGGCGTGGCGGGCGGCGCTGAGGTCGTGGTGGGGGCCTTCGGCGGTGCGGTGGGTGGCGACGGTGTGGGCGACGTCGATGATCCGGGTGGTGATCTCCTGCACGTGGGGTTCGGCCCAGGGAAGCGGCTGCCCGCCGAACGGCCGACCGCGCACCAGGCCCAAAGCCTCCTCCAGGTCATCGAGGCCGTCCGCGCCCTGAGGCAGGGCGCGTTCGGCGAGGTGGAGGAAGCGTGTCCAGTCGCAGCGCACACCCGCCGCGAGGCGGTAGGGATCGTTGCCGGTCTTGCGACGCGGCACGTACGGGGCGCCTGCCGGGTCGTGGCCCAGGGCGCCGCGCAGGCCCCGCAGCCGCGCGTTGAGGGTGTCCATCGACCAGGGGTGGGCCGGGTTCATGTCGGCGCACAGGGTCTCGGCGCTGCGCCCGGGCCGGAAGTAGAGCAGCGCGGCGAGCTGGGCGATGCGGGGCCCGTGGCCACTGTGGTCCACGCCGGTCACCTCCACCGGCCCCAGCACCCGGATCTCCGGCGCGTGCAGATCCTGCGTCCCCTCCTGCCTCTGTATGGGCTCCGGCTCGGCAGCTGATGCCGCACCGTTGGGCGATGGCCGCGGGGGCGTTGACGCGGTGGTGGCCGGGCCGGCCTCGTCGGCGGGGCCGGTCGCGTATGGGGCGGGGGAGGCCACAGGCAGGCCGGACGGGTCGGTGCTGGCGGCGAGCAGCGCGGGGAAAACGTGCACCCCCGCATCCCCCGCCGGGGCCCGCGAGGAGAGCGGGCTCGGCGCCGGCTGTGCGGCAGGCGGCCGGGGCTGGCGGGGGCGGGAGGGTTCGTCGGGGACGTCTTCCCAGGGGCCTTCGGCGGGTTCGGCGGGTTCCTGGGATGTCTTCAGCGCGGTGGTGATCTGCTGGTAGGCGTCGTGTTCCAGGCGCTGCACCGTGATGGTGGTGCCGATGTGGCCGAGCATCTGCGGTTCGCTCTGTGAGGCGTTGAGGATGTCGGCTTCGGGGAAGCGGGCGGCCGCTGTGCCGGCGGGGGCGATGAGGGTGACCGGCACTTTTCCGGCGTGGGCGATGGCGTCGGCGAACTGCCAGGCCAGGTCGGCCTCGAGTTCCGTCGCGCACAGCACCACATACGGCTGGTATCCGGCGTCGGGGACCTGGTGGGCTTCCAGCACGCGTGCGTTCAGGTCGCGCAGGGCGTGGGCGGGCTCGCGCATGTGGGCGATCCGCATGGTCGGCAGCAGCGTGGGCAGTTCCTCGCCGAACCCGACGGCGATGATCTCGATGTCGGTGGCCCAGGGGCTCATGCTCAGTTCCAGAGCGATCGAGGTGCACACCTCGGTGACGTGGACCGGGTCGCCGTCCAGCAGCAGGGCGGGCAGCTGGGCCAGGTTGACCAGCAGCAGCTCCCCGGAGGCGGTGCTGCCGAGCGTGACCAGCCCCGGATACGGTGCTGAAACGTCCCGCGCCGTCTCCTCGGCCAGCAGGCCGGCGTCGGCGGGCAGCGTCCACCAGCCCCCGCGGCCCGGGACGAAGGGTGCAGCAGGGTCCTGGGTGAGCTCCTCGGGCAGCACCTCGACCGTCCGGGTCCCGATCCGGGCCGCCCGCAGCTCAGGCACCTCGCGGCTTCCGCTCTCGTCGGCGCCGTTGTTGATGTGGTGGGCGAGGGTGCGCAGTGCCGCGTCCAGCCGGGCGGCGCTGCCGGGCTCGGCGGCCGCGGCCAGCCGGGCCTCGGCTGTGGAGGTTTCCGAGGCGATGACGATCTTCTGGCCCGGCTTGCGGCGTCGGCGTTGCAGGGTCCTGCGCAGGGCCAGCGCGCCGGTGACGGAGGCCGCCAGCAAGGCTCCGGCGCCCAGGACCAGGTGCAGGCCCGACGGGCTGTTGCTGTTCGTCGGGCTTGTCGCCGGCGCGGCGGGTGTGGGAGGCACGTTTGACGGGGTTGCGGCGGCGGACGACGCCGGCGCGGAGGGCACGGTGGAGGGATGGGCGGTGGCGCCGGGTTCCGGCGCCACGGACGCCGCGGACGGGGAGCCCCGGTCCTGTCCTGGCTGTCCGGCGGGGCGGCCGGACGGTGTCGCAGGCTCCGGCAACCGCGGTGCCGGTGCCTCTTCCGCGCCGTCCGGTGTGTGGTCGCCGCCGGGCTGCCGCGGCGGGGGAGTCGTCTCGGCTCCGTCCGGGTTCTCGATTTCTGGCACGGTGACCTGCTGTCCGGCGTAGATCTGGTCCGGGTCGGTGATCTCGGGCAGCCCGTCGGGCTGCGGGGTGTCGCGGCTGGCTTGGAACAGCTTGGGCCACTGGGTGGCGTCGCCGAGTTCCTCCTGTGCGATCTTCGACAGGTAGTCGCCCGGCTCGACGGTCACGACATGCTCGTCCTCTCCCGTGCCGCCGGCCAAGGCGCGCCCCTCCAGCTGCGTACGGGCCCCGTCCGCGGTGGCGGCCGGGGCGGGGGAGCGGGCGTCGGGCGGCAGGGTGATGACGGTGTCTTTGGCCAGGTACTGGTCGCCGGAGGCCAGTTCGGGGATGTGCGGGTTGAGGGCGGCGATGTCGCGCCAGCGCTGTCCGTCGCCGAGGTGGTGCTCGGCGAGATCCCATGGCGTTTCGGTGGCCCCGGCGACGGTGTGGGTCGGCCCTCCGGAGGCGGCCGCGCCGACTGCCGCGCCGGCCGTGGGGGCGCCAGCAGGCGTGCTGGTGCTCGCGTCCTGGGTCTGGGTGATGGCGGCGGCGGGGGTGGTGGTTGCGGCGGAGGCGGCGGTCGGGGCGAGCAGGACGATCCCGCCGATAAGGAAGCCGGCCAGGGACTGCATGCCGCCCAGGCCGCGGATGCGGGGTGCGGAGCGGCGGCGGGCGACGGCGACGACCTCGACGGCGACGCTGAACGTGAACGCCGCCCAGGCGGTCCAGCCGATGCAGGTCAGCACGGTCAAAAACAGGGTGCCGTCGTCCTGCTCCAGCAGCAGGCCCAGTCCGCCGGACAGTTCGGTGGGCTGGCTGCCGAAGCCGAGCAGCGCCGGCGGGACACCGCCGATCAGGGCGGCCAGCACGATCAAGCCGGCCAGGGCACGCAGCAGGACGCCGGCGGCACGCAGCGGCCTGGGCGTGGGGGTGCGGTGGGCCATGCCTCAGCCTCCAGCGGCTTGGGTCTGCAGTTGCGCCGTCGCGGTCCCGTCGACATGGATGGTGCCGACGCCGAGCAGGGACGCGAAGCGGGTGGAGTAGGTGTCGCGGACGGTGACGGTCAGCCTCTGGCCGCCATCGGTGACGGTCACGTCGCCCTGGACGTCCGCGGCGGCCAGGTAGTCCAGGGCGGCCGCGCGGGCGGCGTCGGGGTCGATGGTGATGGCGGTGCCCTGGATCGCCTGGGCCGGATCGAGCTGCTGGCTGGCCGTCCGGGCGGCTTCCTGGGCCAGGGAGGTGGCCCGGTTGCTGGCGTTCAGGGCGCCGCCGCCGTCGACGAGCAGGCCCATGACCATCAGGACGGCCAGCGCCGAGATCGCCAGGAACAGCGACATGGAGCCGCGGTCGCCGCGGAAGCCGGCCGCGCGCCGGCGGCGGACCGGGCTGCCGCGCAGAGCGTGGATCACTCCGGCTTCGATTCCGCGTGATACGCAGCCGCTACGCTCCAGGCCATGGGCGTACTGCACGACTACTTCCGGGCACCGGACACCTGTGCCGCGATCGACTGGTCCGTCGGTCCCGGCGGGAACTGGAGGCAGCACCCCGGGACCGGTCTCGATGATCACGGTGTCGATTGGTTCGACGCCAAGGGTCTCGATCCGAACGTCGTGCTGGGGCAGCTCGTAGCATTCGCCGAAGGAGTCCCCTTCGACACCCATGCCACCGCACCCGCACTCGTATGGCCGGACCAGAGGTTGTGGCCGCAAGGAGAGGACAGGCCAGGACAGGAGTCCCCCTGGGAGACCGGCCTGTTCCTTCAGCAAGTGCCCGCCGAGTGGATCGCAACGCTCGCCGAGATCCATGACGAACATCTGCCGCTGCTCGCACTTCAGTGGTTCGACATCCCCGAAGTCAGCTTCGCCGACTTCATCAACGTCCAGGACACCATCGTCGAGTTCCGCGCCCTGGCCCGCCGCGCTCGTGAGCACGGACACGCTGTCTACTGCAAGACCGTCGTATAGTCCGCCGACGGCACGCGAACCGGGAATGCCCGCCACAGCACGGCGGGGGATGGGGCGATGACACGCTGGTTTTGCAGCTTCTGGGCAGAGGAGGACACCTGGTTCTACTTCGAGGTCGGCACCGACGGCTGGATCTCCCGCCAGGTCGAACTCCAGGGCCCCGCCCGCAAGCCGACGGCCGCGGCGTGTCTGGCCGAATGGCAGTCCGCGCAAGCGGCCGGAACGCTCGCGCAGTACGAGGCGGTGTTCGGCGCCACGGCTGAGGCGCCCGTTCAGGAGTGGGACGGACACGAGCCGCACGACCTCACCCTGTATGAGTTCGAGACCGTCTGGCGCACCGCCCGGGCAGCCTGCCGGGCACGGGCTGGGAACCGCCCGACGCACGGAGCGTGAACCCGGATACTCCCGCGCGCTCACTGCACGCCCCCCGTACTGCGGTCCGCACTCCGGGACCCGTCAGAAGCCGTGAGCCCCAGGGCCCTTCCCCGGTAGGTGTCGAGGGAGCTGGTGAAAGTAGCGGTGAGGGTCTTCGCTCCGGGCAGGCCCGGCAGCGCGATGTCCGACAGATCCGCGGTGCACGAGATCGTGGCGGTCACGGTGGCCGTCTGGCCGACGTCGAAGGAGAACCCGGAGGTGTCGACGGTGACGTCTGTGTTCTGGCAGGTGATGCCGTCTCCGCTGAGGCTGGCCTGTGCGGCCGCACGGGCCTGCGACTGTGCGGTGGCGGCGTCGCGTTGCAGGGAGGCTGCCCGGGCCGCGGCGTGGGCGGCGCCGTCGACGGCCCCGTCGGCATCCACGACCCGCCCGAAAGCGATCATCAGCCCGAGCAGCGCGATGAGCGCGGGCGCGATCACCGCCGTCTCCAGCGCCGCAGTCCCGCGGTCACCCCCCAACCAGGCCCGGCCCGCCCAGAAATGCCACGTGCGCTGAAGACCGGCCGGGTGCGCGGACAGGTGGCGGCGCCTCATGGGTTCGTCCAGCGTTCGATGGGCCCGTGGGCGTCCTGGCTGACGGTCAGCTCCAGACCCGGGACGAGGGTGGCCACGCTCCCGGTGACGGTGATGTGGAGCTCCTCGGCGGTGCTGCCCGCCGACGACACGGCCGCGCCGCGCACGCTGCCGCCGAACTTGGCGAGGAAGGCTTCGGCCTGGGCGACGCCGTCGCCGGGGCTTGCGCCGAGCTGGCGCCCGGTGTCGACGCCCTGCCGCGCGGCGGACTGGGCGACCTTGCGTGCGTGGTAGAACAGCCCGACCTGGATGATCATGAAGACCAGCATCAGCACCACGACCGCCACGACGGCGACCTCGACACTGCCGGCCCCGCGATCCGCAGCGCCCGGCCGGACGATCCTGCGCCGCCGGAAGCCGCCGAGTGCACGCCCCTTCACCGCTCCCTCTCCTCCCTGCCTCTCTGTCCTGTGCGGGTTGGGGCGGTCAGCCACCGTTGATGATGCCGATCTTCTCCATCGCCTTGGTTCTGATCGCGGCGACGACCAGGCCGGCCACCACGATCAGCACGGCGGCCATGACCGCGAGTTCGGTGGTCGACTGCCCCGCGTCGCGGGCGTGCCTGAGCTGCTCTAACCGGGCCCGGAGCATCGCCGTCAGGAAGGTGAGGTCCATCGCGTGTGTCCTTTGTCTTTCAGCTGCCGAGAATGGTGATCGTCAGGGGGATCATCACGAACGTGATCATGAGGATGACCCCGAACGTGACGGGGATGATCATGGCGGCGGAGGCTTCGTTGGCCCTCGCCTTCTGGTCGGACAGCAGCGCGATCCGCAGCTGCCGGGCCTGCGCCTGCAAGGTGGTGTAGACGGCCGCGCCGTCCCCGGCCAGCGCCAGGGTGTCCGCGGGCCGGGCGAGTTCGGGGATGTCGAGTTCCTCGCCGAGCTGCTTCAGCGCGTCCCACGGCGTCACACCGGCGAGGTCGGCCTGGTGGAAGACCTGCCGCATCCGCTCGAAGATGAAGTTCTCCCCCACCCGCGCGGTGTCGGTCAGGGCCTGCGCGGCGCCGGAGTTCGCCACCCGGGCCAGAGCGACCCGTTCCAGGTAGGAGGCGGCGGCGTGCCGGACGATCAGGCGCGCCGCCGCGGCCTCCCTGGCGACCTCGCGGCCGGGCCACAGCCAGAACAGCGCCGCCAGCCCCAGTGAGAGTCCTGCCGGGACGACGTACGGAAACGGTGCTCCGGCCAGTGCGAGGACGGCCTGGAGCAGCAGTGGGACGGTGAGCCCGTACAGCGCGAACAGCACGCGTTTGCCGAGGTGTTCGGCCGGGCTGATGCGCAGCAGGTTCAGGTCCCGCACCGGCAGCGCGATGCGGTCCCCGACGTCGGCGAGCAGACGGTTGCCGACCCGTTCCTGCACCGACCCCGTCGGCGTGAGTGTGCCGGTCGGCAGCGTGGTGGTCACCTTGCTCGTGTCGAGGCGGTCCAGCGTGCTGGTCAGATCCGGCCGGGCCGGCCACGCCGCCCGCACCCCCAGCCCGACGAGGACCCCGGCGGCCGCGGCGGGCGCGATCACATCAAGCGGCGTCATTGCGTCCCTTCCCTCCGGCCGACCCCGACGCCCGCCGGAGGCCAGACATGCAGGCTGCCGTCGCCGCTGGCGCTGTTGGCGTAGCCGGGAGCGATGTCCCGTGTGTGGTGGTGGTCGTGGTCGATGAGGCGGGGGTCGGGTGCGGTGCGGGCGATGCGGCGCAGCAGCATCAACGTCCAGGCGAACCCGCCGCCCAGGACGGCGAGGACGAACTGCCCGGCCGGGGTCTGGTACCAAGCCGACCAGGCCGAATTCAGCATGCAGCCCAGCACGACGACGCAGATGACGACGGAGACCAGACGGGCGCTCTTGCGGACCTTGGCCCGGTCGGCCTCGACGTCGCGCGCATCGGCGGCCTGCTGGTGGATGGTCACGGCCATCGCCTCCAGCGCATCGGCCAGGCCCGGGCCCTTGTAGACGGCGTGCGACTGGAACAGCAGCACCACATGGTCGAACACCCCGTCCGCTATCTCCGCGGCGAACAGATCGAACGCATCGTGCGCCTCCATCCCGGCCCGCAGCCGTTCGGACAGGGCCCGCACGCTCGCGGCGATCGGCGCGGGCGCGTTGCGGGCCGAGGCGCGGATCGTGGCCGGCAGCCCGATGCCGGCGGTATGGACGCCGGCGAGGTGGTTGAGCCACTGAGCGAGGGCTTCGAGGCGTTCGATGCGTGCCTGTGCGGAGGTGCCGGGGTTGAGGACGAACGGCAGGCCCAGCACGGCGGCGCCGGCGAGCAGCCCGTGGACGGGCCAGCCGGTGTACGCCCACACCGCGAGGGTGACGACGGCGGCGATGGTGACCAGGTAGCGCCAGCGGGCCTGCCACTTCTCCGGCAGCTCCGCCCGCGCCCGCCGCACACGGGACGCGAGCTGTCGGCGCGGCCTGAGCGGATCGTGCGCCCGCCCACGGGCCTCCCGCACCAGCGCGATCAGCGCGACGACGGCCAGAACGGCGGACAGCGCACCGATCAGTGAGAGTTCGGAGACGGTCACAGGACCTCCCCGGCTGCCAGCCGCGCACCGCGGGTGAGAGCAGACAGAGGCGTCGTCGGGCGCATGGTCTGGCTCGGGGGTCTCATGTCGTGGGCCCCTTTCGCTGCAGGGGTCCGCCCCAGGCGCCGAGGGGGTTGTCGGTGAGCCAGGACCGGTGGAAGGACGGGGAGCCCTTGAGGTCGGGGAAGCGGCTCTTGTTCTCCAGCTCGCTCATGAAGGACGGCATGTTGCGGAACACCGCGCGCGGCTCCTGCGACCCGGCCGGCCCGAAGATCTCGGTGGTGGTGGGGCGGCCGCCCTCGCCGACGGTGTCGTGGACCTCGTAGACGTGGCTGACGTAGCGGTGTTTGCGGCCGCCGTACTTCACGTCGTCCCAGTCGTAGGCGAGGTAGACGACGACGTCGACCGAGGCGGCGATGAGGTGGTGGGCGGCCTCGGTGGCCATCCCGGCCTTGGTGCACAGCTGTACCAGGCGGCTGATGATGGCGTGCGGGCGTCGTACGTGCATGGTGCACATCGACCCCGATCCGCCGGCGGACATGGCCTGCAGCATCGGCACCACCTCGGTGGAGCGGACCTCACCGACCACGACGCGGGTGGCGTTGTAGCGCAACGCGGTGGCGAACATGTCGGCGATGGTCACCTCACCGGCCCGTCTGTCGCCGACGATCTCGCCGTTGCTCTGCCGCGCCTCGAACGCATAGGTGACGGGCCCGGGCCGGCCGGAGGCGGCCGGCTCGTCCAGGTACAGCTCGCGGTCGGACTCCAACGTCACCAGCCGCTCGTCGGCCGGAATCTCCCGGCCCAGCGCCCGCAGCAGGGACGTCTTCCCGGCGCCCATGTCACCGACAACCAGCAGGTTCATCCGCGCCTGCACACAGGCGCGCAGGAAGTACTGCAGCAGCGGGTTGATCGTCCCCCAGGCGCGCAGCTCGTCCAGGCCGGTGTCGCGCAACCGGTGCTTGCGGATGACGACCGAGGGACGGCTGGTGAGCACCGACGCGGTCACCCGGGAGCCGTCCGGCATGCGAAAGCCCACCATCGGCGTCGACTGCGTCAGCCCCCGCTCGCCGTGCCCGGACAGCCGCGCCATCCGGTTCACCCACGCGATCAGCTCCTCGTGCGAGCCGGCGACGCGGTCGACGGTGCGGCGGGGCCGGTCGAGGTATTCGATGTGGGCGCGCAACCCGTCGACCATGACGTCCTCGACGCCGTCCTCGTCCAGCAGGCTCTGCAGCCGACCCCCGCGGTACATCGAGTCGAACACCGCCGTGCCGACGGCCTGCTCCTGCACCTCACTCAACGGCACGTTGGCCTGCGCGTACTTCGCCGCCCAGTCCGCCACCGCAGTCGTCACCAGCGAACGCGCCAGCGCACGCCGGTCTGCCTCCTCCATCAGCCGCTGCGGATCCCGGCCGGTCAGCTGCTTCGACACCTCCCCTTGGAGGGTCTCGATGACCTCCCAGCCCACCGGCAGCTCACCCGGCAGATCCGCCAGCCGCGGCACCGCGGCAGCAGGACCCGTCCTCGCCGACGGCACGGCGACAGGAGGCGTGGGCCGCGCCTGGGCGGGGGACGGGGCGGCCTGTGGCGGGCGGCGCTGGGCGAGGTGCCCGGAGAGCAGGCCCGCGATGTCGTCGCGGCCCATGGCCCGCTGGTGCCCGTTCGTCCCAGGCCCCTGATGGGTCTCCGCCATCTCTACTCTCCCCTCGCGTGATGTTCGGCTGCCGGACGCTGTTCGGCCAGCCGCTGAAGGATTCCGGCCAGCTGCGGGGCCGCCGCGGGCGGGTACTGCTGCTGGAGCCGGCGGCGGGCCGCCAGCGCCCCGATCTGCTCCGCCGCCGTGCGGGCATGGCGCAAGAACGGGCTGCGCCCATAACCCCGGGGCGGCCGCCCGCCGCTGCTCAGGTAGTAAGTGACGTCGGGGGCGTACGGCAGGGCCGCGGCCACCGGCACCCCGAGCGATTCACTGACCTGGTGGGCCTTGAAGGAACCTTCTTCGATCAGCAGCAGGCCCAGCGCGTCCGCACCGGACCCGTTCTCACCCAGCCCGCCACGCAAAGGCCCGATGACATGCCGGGCCAGGGTCAAGGACTGCTCGGTCCCGCGCACCACCAGCAGCACCAGATCAGCCCGGTACAGCAGCGCGGCCGGGGTGAACACCGGGTGGAGGCGTCCGGCCTCCAGGGCGAGGCGGCCGCCGTCGATGAACACGTCATGCCCGGCCTGCTGCGCCATCACCTGCAGCACGTCGGCCAGCGCTGGCCAGGTCCGGGCCAGGGCGGCGGCCTGTGCGGGGTCGGTCAGGCCCGGCAGCAGCTTGCGGTGCCCGGCCTCGTCCAGATGCCACAGGTGGGAGGCGAAGGCGTGCGCGAGGGCTTCGGGGCCGGTTCGTTCGGCGCGCGCCAGGTGGTAGAGACCGATGCCCGCATCGACCTTCCCGCCGAGCAGGCCGGCACGGATGGTGCCGCCTGCCGGATCGCACTCGGCGAGCAGGGTGGGGTTCTTCGAGGCCAGGCTCAGGCCGAGCGCGCTGGTGGTGACGCCGACGGACTTCACGGAGACGAGTGCGGTGACCGGCATGACTACCTGCTCCGCGGTTCCCGCACGATCGCCACCCGTCCCAGGGCCGCGCGGGTGGCCAGGAACGCGCCCTGGTCACGGGCGACGGCGAGGTTGACCACCACGGTGCCGGAAGCGTCCGGGCGGGAGACGGAGACGACGGTCGCGGGCATGCTCTGCGGCGCCGTGTCGTCCTCGGGTAGGTCGTCGCCCTGCGCCGGTGTGGTCACGGCTTTGATCTTGTCGCCGGGGGCGAGGGTTCCAGCCGGGGCCATGCCCCGCCTGACCTGCACGCCGACCTGCTCTTGGTCGTCGCCCAGCCCGCTGCCCGGCGCCAGCTGCGAGGCGAGCAGCAGCCCGCCCTGGCGCAGGTCGACGGCCGTCCGCTGGCCCACCACGGAGTCTTTTTGTGCGGCGGGCAGGGGGGAGAGGGCCGCGTCGGCGGAGACCTCGGCGACCGTGACGTCGCCGGCCGTGAGGGCCTGGCCGGCCGGCACGTCCCGGGCGACGGCGAGCACCTGGGTGCGGTTGCTGGCGGAGTTCACCGCCCAGGCGGCGGTCAGGGCGCAGATCACCGCGAGCACGATGCACAGGGCGACCACCGACCAGCGGCGCTCCCGTCGCACGGGTGCGGTGGTGGTGATGGGTAACTCGGAGCGTTCGGAGCCGGCCGGGCGCGGCACGGGCGGCGCTGTGGCTTCCATGGGGAGGGGAGAACCTTTCGGAATGTCTGTCGTGGGACGAGGCGCGTGGTCAGTTGAGGACCTGCACCTCGGCGACGGTGATGTCGACGGCGCTGGTGCGAATCTCGGTGAGCTGGCCGGTCTGCCCGCCGGTGGCCTGCCAGTCGATCGACCAGGTGGAGGTGGCGGTGACGTGGTACATGCCGCTCGGTGTCGTCGTCGAGGGCTGGCGGTAGCGGTAGCCGCAGTCCGGGGACGGCTGCTTGCCGAACGCGGGCTTGTAAGGGGTGCCGGCGGTGGTGCAGGTGACGGACTGCCCGTCACCCATCGACCACACGATCTTCTTCACCTTCGCGGTCGCCGTGACCGTCATCCCGCCTGCGGAGGCGCTGGCGGTGTTCGGGCCGTAGGTCTCCGGCCCCGTCTGCGTCCACAGGTACACCGGCATCCCGACCACACCCCGGCCACCAGGGCGGGGCGTGATCCCGATGTCCGGGCCGCGCAGGAGCATCTTGTCGACCGCCTGCTGAGCCAGCACCGCGGGATCCACAGCAGCCGCCTGACCGGCCGGCGGATCCGCCAGCCACATCGCGGTGATTCGCGCGCCTTCGAGGCCGCCGCCGGTGCAGTACTCCTCGTAGACCGCCCCGCCCTCACCGGGCTTATGGTCACCCCAGCCAAGGCCCCCAGCGGGCGGCTGCGGGTCTAGCAACCGGTAGGTGCAGGTAGGGGCGTTACCGCTCTGCCCGGAGCCACTGCCTCCACTGGCAGGCTCCCCGCTTCCCGACGCACTCCCGCCAGGAGCTCCCGGGACTTCGACCCCGACGCACACGAGGCCGCTGTCGCATGGTTCAACGCTGCCATTGGGGTCACCTGCCGCCTGCGCCGGAGCGGCCAACGCCGCCAGCACCCATGCGCCGCCTAACGCTGCAGCGATCCGACGGGTCAGCATGGCCGGCCCGCTTGAGGTTCGTCCTTGATGACCTTCCACCCGTCGGGCCACCGTTCGACCGTGCCGATCATGATGTATCTCGTCAGCCGCTTGGTCGGGAGAGGAATAGGCTCTCCTGTGTCGGCCTCAATGGGCTTCCACTGCGACACATCCAGGCAGCTGGTGATGACCGCGTTGGGAATCCTCCGGTTCAGAGTGACCTCGGCCGACGGGTTGTTCATGGTCACCGAACCAGTAAACCGACGCCCGTTCTTCTGTAGCTGTTCGACTTCATGCTCGGGGCGGCTGAGGGCGGCGAGGGCCGCGTACTCCTTGATGTTGGTCCCCTCGACACTGGCCTTGGCGTAGACGCGCTCCATCTCACGCCAGTAGGCGCGGTACCGGGCGATCGCCTCCCGCTCCGCGACCTGTGCCGGGTCGGCTGAGGGCGAGGGGCTGCTGGGCGCAGGAGCAGTCGTGGAAGTCTGAGCGGATGCCGTGTTGTTCGAGGGCTTGTCCGCAGCGTTGTCGTCGTCCGACGAGGTGCACGCGGGCAGCGTCAGCATTGCTCCGGTCGCCAGAGTCGCGGCCAGCCGGTTCCGGCTGCGAACAGTGAAACGTCGGCTTGAGTTCACCGGAATGTTCATATTGCCTTCCCGTGCGACGCACTGGCCGCCCCGAGACCGGGTTGCTGGTGCACGGCGGCAGCCCATGGCTGCGCCAGGGTCCAGGTGCGGTGGTGTGATTGCGAGACTGCAAGGCTATGCATATGCCATCCAACTCCCCAACGATGTCATTGAGTTCGTCTGAATAACTCGGGACGTATCCGGCCACTTCCGGAACCGGATGGCGATTTCCAGCCGCGTGTGTTCGCTGCGTTCCGCCCGCACACGCTCACCCGAAGCGGGAAGCGAAGTCGACCAGTGGCCCGCCGTGCAGGCCGTGTGTCTGCCCGGAGACGGGTGCGGGCGACGGGTGTGGGGCGGCGTGTCCCGGACGGTACGGCCGTGCGTCGCCGCGCAAGAGGGTGGGGTGCGGGGTGTGGCGGGTTCTCACCGGGTCTGTCTGTGGCGGGGCCAGACGGTGATGACGTCGCCGTCGAGGGTGACGCGGTGGTGGGGGAACTGCTCGCGTACGAGGTTGAGGTCGTCGAGACCGAAGTCGCCGCAGGCGGTCAGGACGTAGGCGTCGCCGATGCGGGAGACGTCCCGGGTGGCGTCCGGCCAGCGGTGGAGTAAGTGTGAGGGATCTTCGTTACTGCGAATGCCTGTCGTGGTGTCGGTCACCTGGAATCCCTGAAGTCTGATTTTTTGCAAGGAAGATGTGGGGGAACTTCTCTGCTCCCCGGAAGCATAGTAAAACTTCGCGTGAGCAAAGTGCAAGGGTTTTTGAGTGACGGGAGGATCACCGGCAGACCAACCGGCCGGCATCGGACGCAGCAGCGGCGATGAGCAGAGACACCGTGAGCGGGCATCCGTCGCAGCCCCTGGCCGCGCCCGCGGGACCAGGAGGCCGACCCTCCCGCTGATGCTGTGACAGGCCGTGTGTGCTGCAGGGTGGCGAGACGGATTCGAGCGGGCCGTAGGCTTTACCGTCTACGCCTTCTGGAGATCTGTGGGCGGCAAGGCGTCCCTGTCCTCGCCGACCGCGTCCATACGGCGCCGGCCCCCATGTCGCCGCAGGCATCAAGCGACTGCTTAGGATTCGCCCATGCTGACCGGTCAGGACGAGTCGTACGAGGTCGTCAGGCGCCTGGCTGGCGGAGTCGCCCTGGAGCAGGCCCTCGATGTGACGAACCCGGAGTCCTGGATCGGCCTTGACTCGGGGGTGCGTGAGCTGGCCCGGCGGCGGCCGGAGCTGTTCCACTCGAACGCATCACCGGCGGGGCGGCGTCTGAAGTGGGATCCGGATGCATCGGTACCGACCGTCACGTGGTCCCATGAGCCCGGTGACGCCGAACTCGCCCTGGCTCTGTGCCACCCGGACGGCTGGATCCGCGAGGCCGCACTGGACCAGGCCGGCCGGCGGCCCGCGCTGCTCGCCCTGGTCGTCGTCCGCTGCGCCGACTGGGCGGGCCCGGTACGCGCACGCGCTCGCGCGATCCTGGCCCAGGCGCCCGTGCAACGGCTGGGCGCGCAGGCCGCCCTCATCCTGCGCATCGGCCGCCGGCCCCGGGGCGACTTCGCCCGGGAACTGCTGACAGGGACGCTCAGAGCGGGCCCGGCCGCGCACATCGAAGCACTGCTCGGCAGCGGCGACCGGGCCACGGCCCGCCTCGCGCACCGCATCGCCGTCGAGCGGCGGCTGCTGCCCGCGGCGCGGCTCGCCCGGATCGCCGCCCGCCACCGCGACGTCGCCGTGCAGGACCTGTGCGCCGACGCGGCCCTGGCCGCCCTCGGCGACCGCACCGCCGAGGAGTTCACCCAGGTGCTGGCGCCGCTGCTCGCATCCCGGCAGCCCCGGGTCAGGTCGGCGGGGGTGACCGCGCTGCACCGGGCCGGACGGCCCGCCGACGCCGAGCCCTACCTCACCGACCGCTCCGCCGTGGTACGGGCCTGCGCCCGGTGGGTATTGCGGCAGGCCGGCACCGACCCGGCACCGCTGTACCGCGCCCTGTGCGCCGATCCCACGGTCCGGCCCGCCGCCGCGGCGGGCCTGGGCGAATGCGGCTTCCGCCAGGACACCGATCTGGTCCGGGCACTGCTCACGCACCCGGCCCCTGGGGTGCGCGCCTTCGCGGTGGCGGGGCTGCGGGCCCTGGACGCGGTGCGTGTCGACGACGTGCGACCGCTTCTTCACGACCCGTCGGCAGCCGTGGTCCGCCAGGCCACCACGGCGCTGCTGCCGTCAGCCGACCAGGTACCGAAAGAGCTGCTGCGCGGGCTTTTGGCCGAGGACCGTCCGCGCCACCAGCGGATCGCGGCGATCCGGCTGCTGCGCGCGCTCGGTGTGCACGCCGGCATCTGATCCGTGGGATGTCGGCATGGCCAGACCAGCGGCAGAGCGCTGGCGGGGTCACTTCGCCGAGGTCGGCCCGCTCTGCCGACTCGGCGGGCTGTGGCCGCCGCTTCATCCTCTGCAAGTGGCTTTATCGACGTCGCACGACAGCAGTTGTCGACGACCTTGGGAGGTGCTCACCGCGCCCGGATCTCGATGTCGACGAGAACGGGAGGCACCCGCCGGCACTCGGCAACGCCGGGACGACGGTCGCCGCCTACGCCCGTAGCCAGCGCTTTTGTCCCAGGCCCCGGACGAGCGACTCGCGGCGTCTCGCCGGTCGGCCTCAAGCTGCTGTCCGAAGCCATCGATACTCGGCGCGGGCAGCACCTCCGGAACTGCCCGAGAAACGTTGCTCCTCGTCATCGATAGAGCCAGGCGTAGATGTCGGCTGCCGGTGTGGGTTGTGCTTCTCCTGTGGCGAGCACGCTGCGCGCGATTTCCGGGGCTTCGTAGTGGACGAGGCAGCTGCGGAACGGGAAGTCGTACTTGGCGGGCACGTCTCCGCCTCGGGCAAGGGCGAGGTCGATGAGATGGGTCCGCTCGAGTCCGATGATGAAGTGGGCAGGCTGCACATCCCCATGGACCCAGCCTCTGGCGTGAAGTTCGGTCAGGGCTTCGACGCAGCCAAGTGTCACGTTGATGTGCAGCAGGACAGTCGTTCCCGGCCCGCGGCAGGGCTCCTACAACTGGTACAGGTCGGGTCCTTCGTGCCACGGCTGGTAGTTCCACGTCCCGCGTTCCCACTCGCTGTAGGCCACGTGATCGGATCCGAGGCGGTGCAGCACGGCTCCTTCGCGTGCGGGTGCGAGCGCGGTCCAGGGCTGGGCGGGCCAGTCGGTTGTGGCCTCGATCGGATACCCGACCTTCACGGCGTAGTGGCCTTGGGAGTTCTCCGTCTTCCAGACCGCCGAGCCCCGGCGGTTCACGATCAGGCGCCAGGTCGTGGGCGTGAGGGCGTCGAGCACGGCGGGCGGCAGTTCAGGGAGTGACCCGGACAACGTTGATTTTCCCTTCCGGGCGACCGTGGCCAGCCTCGCGTTGAGATTGGCCGCAACGCTGCGGGCTGTGGTCATACCTGACCGGGCGGCCGCAGTCGGGATGCACGGCGGAGGTTCGTGCCGTCTACGGTCCACAGGTCGTCGAAGATCATGAACCCGCTGAGCGCTTCGGCGCCGGGTCCCCGCCCGGTGCTCCGCAAGATGATCGGAGCAGGGCCGTCTGCGGGCCGGGTCAGGCGGCCCGGGCGCGCACGATGAGCGTGCCCGGTGCTGCGGTATCAGGTGCGGGCAGGCTTTGTGCGTCGATGTCGGTGAAGCCGTGCTGTTTGAGGATGTCGGCCCACTGCACGGTGGTGTACTGCCAGCGGTGGAGCGTCAGTTCGCTCTCGCGGCCTTCCAGCCATTTGCCGCTCATCTGCTGTGCCCCGTAGTGGCCGGTGACCGGCTCGCGGTGAGAGAACGCGAAGATCCCGCCGGGTGTGAGGCGCTTGGCGATGAGGGGGAAGAGATCGTCGGGGTCGGTGAACCAGACGGCCCCCCAGGTCGAGTAGATGGCGTCCCACTGGCGCGGGTCCTCGTGGAGGAAGGCGCAGGCTTCGGCGTGCACGAATTCCAGCCCGAGGAGGTCGGCCCAGAAGGCCCGGGCCCGGGCGACCTGTACGGCAGAGAAGTCGACGGCGGTGACCTTGATGCCCTGGCGGGCGAGGAAGGCGGCGTTCTCCCCTTCGGCCGGCCCGAGGTCGAGGGCGCTGTCAGGCGTGCCGAGCACTTCTGCCCCGGGCCCGTGGCCGGGGATGCCGGTCCACTCGAAGCGGTCCGCGGCCGGGCGAGGCTGGACCCCTTTGCTCCGGTAGGGCCTGTACTTGTCCCAGTACTCGGCTGCGGTCAGGGGGGCAGCGCTGGACATGCGGAGCCTCCGGGAAGAGGGGGCGGTTTCGGAGCCGCCAAGCTACTCGTGTCCCTGCTGCGTCGTCCGTGAAAGCCGGAAACTGGGCTATACAGGAATAAAATGGTTCCCAGGGTCGTGGGATGTACGGCCCTGGGCAGGGCGACTCTCGACGGGCTTGCGGTGTCAGCGGCAGTCGGAGCCGTGTACAGGGCCCCCACTTGCCGAAGTCGGCGGACTGCCCTGACGTGCTGATACCCCGCCCGTGCTATCAGAGGGCGGATGGGTAGGGCTGTCGGAGACCCGGTGATCGTGCGGTTACTGCCAGCCGTGCAGTGTCAGAGGGCTGGAGGGGTTCAGGCTGCCGTACAGGCCTGCGCGGGGATACTCGATGATGTCCTCAGGGAGGTCGTGGTCGGCGAACCACTGGAGCGTGAGGCATTTTTCGGGTTCCTTGTTGCGGGGTGTGCCCTCCCATTGGGTGGCCACGAAGAAGAACCCGATGCGTTCGGATCCGTCTTCTTGCCGGTGGTGCACGACGTGCTGGAGTTTGAGGTGTTCGGGGTCGGCTTTGACGTCGGTTTCCTCGAAGAGCTCGCGGGCTGCCCCGACGGTGAGGGCTTCGCCCTCATCGAGTTTTCCGGAGGGAAGGTGCCAGCGGCCGTAGCCGTAGGGGCTTCCTCGCTGGGAGAGAAGGATCTTGTCGCCGTCGCGGAGGATGACGTGGGTGTCGATGGTGGGCTGTGCCGGCTGTCCGCTCATGGTCCCTGAGGGGTCGGTGGGGTGGTGGAGGTGTCTGACGGTAGTGGGAGGACGGGGAGCGCGTCAGCGATTTGGCGCGCGACCTCCGATGGAGGGACGGCGGTGCTGTCGATGGCGAGCACCTTCGATCGGTGATCCTCAAGGAGGCGGGCGGCATCGCGGTACAGCTCGACCTCTTGTGCGGGCGCGTGAGGGTCGGCGCGGAAGCGGTGCGTGATGCCGGCCCTCGCGATGCGGTCGGCGATCGTGGCGGGGGAGGCGGTGAGGATTACTGCCAGGTCGGGCTTGGGGGCGTAGTTGTTGAGCAGGAGCAGGAAGTCCAGCGGGACGCCGTCGAGGCGTTGCAGGACGAGGGTGGAGGCCAGGTAGCGGTCGGATATGAGCAGTTGGCCGGTCTTGAGTGCGGGATCGATGGTGGTTTCGATGTGCCGGTACCGGGCGGCTGCGACGAGGCAGGCCAGGGCCAGGCCGTGCAGCTGGCTGCCGTGCGTGCGGGTGAAGTCGCCGAGGAGGTCCCCGCGGGGCGGCTCGACGGTCCACCGGGCAGGAACATCCCGTGCGGCGAGCACAGCCTGCAGCTCCCGGATCGTGGTGGACTTGCCCACGCCGCTCGGTCCGTCGACCGAGACGAAGAAGCCTGTGCGGTTCTGGGTCATGCGGCAGTACCCATGGCGGCCTGGTTGCGCTGGTGCTGTTCGCGGGTGAGCATCGCGAGGGTGGAGCGGATCTCGGTCAGGGGCACGTCGCCGAACTGGATGCCGACGGAGAAGTTGAACTCGTCGCGCTGGCGCATGGACTCCTCGGCTCCTTCGTCGGTGAGGTCGACGTCTGCGTAGGCCAGCAGGTCCTCCGGGTCGTAGCCGCCCTGCTCGGTGAGGGTTCTCCACACAGGCGTGCCTGGGTAGGGGCGGAACTCGAAGACGCTGGCGCGGACGTCGCCTGGGTGCCGGTCGGCCAGGGCCCACAGGCTGCGGATGTGCTGCACGGTGGCCTCCAGGTCGGCACGGGTCTCGCCGGGGAAGCCGAGGATGAAGTAGCCCTTCACGCCGATGCCGTGGGCGACAAGGCGCAGGGTGACGCGTTCGGTCATCTCGGCACTGATCCGCTTGTCCATCGCGGCCAGAATGCGGTCGCTGCCTGATTCGATGCCGAGGGCGACTTCGCGCAGCCCATTGCTGACGAGACGGTGCAGGTCGGCGTCGGTGAGCCGGTCGAGGACGTTGATGCGGCCGGTGGCGTCCCACACGTACCGGTCGCCGATCTGGTGCCGGGTGAAGGCATCCATCTGTTCGTCGATGATCCGGCCCGCTCCGAGGAACAGGTCGTCCACGAACCGGAACGCGGTCACGCCGTACTGCTCGTGCAGCTGGTCGAGCTCTCCGATGATGTTCTCGGCCGAGCGGACACGGATCGTGACGTCGGGGTTGGCGGAGACGGCGGCGCCGCAGAAGGTGCAGTTGTAGGGGCAGCCGCGGCTGCCGACGATGTTGGCCTCCCAGTGCCCGCCGGTAAGAGTCTGCCCGATCCAGGGCCGCTGGAGGGTAAGGCGGCGGTCCGTCGCCGTCGGCGGGGCCTGGTAGGGGTCCTGGGGGAGGAAGGAGCGGTCCACGTAGGGCAGGCTGTTGATGTCGGGGCCCAGCAGAGCCGCCGTGTTCCTGGGGTCCGGGATGCCGGCGGCCCGGGTGCCGAGCAGCGGGTCGCGCCACAGGACGCCCGGCAGCGTGCGCCGGTGTTCCTCGTCCTGTAGGAGGGCGGCGACGCGGAGCTCTCCCTCGCCCAGGACAAGAGCGCGCAGGCGGCGCATGCGGGGATCGGCGAGGACCCGGTCGGGCATGGCCCTGGCGTGGTGGCCGCCCGCCATGAGGGCGATGCCCTCATCGAGCAGGGCGGCGATCTTCGCGGACATCTCGTACGTGGGTGCGAGGAGATTCAGGGCGGCCCAGCGGGGTGCGGCCTCGTTGACGATCCGGGCTGTCGCCTCGATACCCAGACCGTGTGCTTCGGCGTCGAGCACGCCGACGTTGTAGCCGCGGCTTTGGGCGTAGGTGGCGATGTAGGCCATGCCGAGGACGGGAAGGGTGTAGTCGTTGGTGCGCGGGCGCAGGGTGTAGTCACGCAGCGGTGCGTTGATGAACAGGGCGTCGAGCGTGTGATGGTTGTTGACGCCTGCGATCAGGGGTAAGTGCTGCATCGGTCCTCCAGGTCATCCGACGTGCGCCCCCCAGGTGAGGGTCGCGAGGGTGAGGGTGTGCAGAGCGGTCGGGTCGGGCCCGGCCCAGCCGGTCCACAGCGGGCCGAATGTCTTGTCCTTCTTGCCGGGCCAGGGATAGGCGGGGGCGATCTTGGTGGCCCAGGTGCGCACGGCCAGGTCGTCGTGCGGGTAGACGCTGAAATCGCCGGTGAAATCTGCCGCAGCCGCGGCAGCGGTCCAAGGGCCGATGCGGGGGATCTGAGTGAGCTCGAGGACCAGGCTGGCGGCGTGCAGCCCCTCCCACTTCTGATGCCTTTGTTCGTACGCGGTTGCGGCAGCCACCAGAGCGCTGCGGTGGAACTTCGCCCCCACGGCAGCGAACTCCTCCTCGGCCAGAGCAAGGACCGTAGCTGGCGCGGGCGCCACGGCGAGCGCACCTCGCGGCCCCTCAACGGTCCTGCCGTAGTTGCTGCACCATGCTCGGTACAGCTTGCGGGCCTGCTCGGCGCGCACGACCTGCCGCAAGATCGCCGTAGTGATCGCGTCCCACAGCCACGGGTTCGCCAGACGCTGCGTGACACCGAGCCCGGCGAGCCCTGCACGCAGGCCAGCCGGAGCCGCGGACGGAAGACGCACCGGATCGCTGGCCACGAACTCTGGCTTGACGTCCTCGGTGCCCTCCACGCACACAACATGCAGCCCGTCCCCGTCGCGAGACACGGCCCAGATCCCGGAAGAGGTACGGACGGCACGCGCCCACGAGCCGTCTTCATACGCCTGCCAAGCAGGATGGTCGGTAGTCAGAACACTGTTCACGAAGGCTCCTCGGTGTACCGGTAGTGCTCGCAGTAGCCTCTCGCGTCACAGCCCCGCGACGCGCCGCAGCCACAGAATCAGAGGCGCCAGCCGGCCACTTTCGATCACACAGATAGGCATGTGGTGGTCCTCATCGGGCGAGCACGGACGGGACGCCTCGGGCCCACCGTCTGGGACGGCGGCGATGGGCCAGGCTCTCCGATTCCTGTTCCTGGTGGCGCGACCACGGACGGGGCGACGCGCAACGGACGGCTGTGGCGGACTGCCAGAGTGATGATCTGGCCCATGCAGGGCATGCGCAATGTCTCGAGCCTGGCCGCGCGTGGCGCGGGATCTGAGTGGTGTCGTCACGTTGCTTCCTCGGGGGCCGCCGCCTGCCTTGCCAAAGAGTCCTGTCGGCGGCAGAAGCAGGGTCGTGCAGGGGGACCGGGTGTGGCGTCATGCCCGGAAAGTGGTGAACGCGACGCCGCACGCGGGGTTCAGGAGATGCTGCTGAGCACAGATGCCAGTAGCGCTTCGTGGGGTGCGGGGCCGGGTTGGAACTGGTCGAGGAGCTGGCGCAGGGCCGTGGGCGGGACGAGCCGGTCGCCGCGGCAGGGCCGCAGCCAGTACGGCCCCGGCGGTTCCGTCGCCGCCATCGGCGGGAGAGCCAAGTGGTGCGGCCGGCCTAGGCACAGGGCGTGGCGGTGCGGTGCCCACTGCTCGCTGGTGCCAGGGGGCACGAGCCAGATGAGCCAGGAACGGTGCGGGTCCTCGATGACGGGCCCGCACGCGTCCGGCTGTTCCTCGCTGGTGTGCTGGATGCCGTCCATCACGGCGACGGCGGCGAGGGCTTGCGGGCCGGCGGCGGTGACGACGATGCCGAAGAACTGCCCGCCGAGGGGGAGCTGCAGCACATCCTGCCGCTGGAGGGCCATCAGGCTGCGCACGCGGGCGGCGAGGTCGCCCATGTCGGCGGCTACCTGCTGCGGTTCAACGGTCGTGCTGGTGGCGGTGAAGCCGACCGGGGCCGGGGGCGGCAGATCCCGGTCCGGGGCGAGCTGGCGGCGGGGTAAGTGTCCGGTGGGGATCACGCCGGATCCCCTTGGCCGGCAGGGCGCAGGACCGCGCTGACGGTCTTGCCCGTCACGTTCCCGTCGTCGTCCACTTTGGGTTCCCACGACAGGTGGGCGCCATAGCGTTGCACCCACCACAGGCCGCGGTCCTGCGGGGCTGCGGCGGTGGCCGTGTCGAAGTCGGGGAAGGCGGGGTCGGCGTCGACGACCTCGATGCGGAGTTCGTCCGCGTCTGGGAGGATCGTCAGGTGGAGATGCACGCAGCCGTCGTGGAACGGTTTGCCGTGGCGGGCGGCGTTGTCGACGAGTTTGTCGCTGATCTGTCCGGCGGCGTCGATGTCGCCTGCCCAGCAGACCGCTGTGAGCCGGGGGCGTACACGGAGTCTGGCGTTGGGGCCGGATGCCTCGTTGGCCAGCAGCTTGGAGGTCCAGCGGAAACGGAAGGGCTCCGGGTCTGCCATCAGCGAGAGCAGAGCGATCGTGGAGCTGACCGGGTGGGGCTGGCGGGCGTATTGGGATGCAGTGGTGGATGCCTCGGCCACCGGCGCTTCGGCGACGGGTAAGAGGTTGCTGGGCTGCTGGCGGGGTGGGTGGTTCAAAGAGGACTCCTGGATCTTGTGGTGGTGCCCACTCAACGAAGTCGGCGGTGGGCTTTGTTCGCCGTACCTGGCTTCGCTGTTGCATGCCGTGTGACGACTGCTGGCGTGCAAACTGGGTGAGCGTGCCGCTACGTTGAGCGAACCGCGAATCGGCGCCCAGGGGTACGCCCGCACGGACGCCGACACCGTCAAAGGCGTCAAAGATCACTTCGGAATTGAGGGGGCAGCTATGGCCCGTGAGCGAAACGTCGCCCTCGCTGCGCTCCTGCGCGAAGCAGGCTGGTCCCAGCCCCAAGCTGCCGCCGCTGTTGGCCGCGTGGCTGCAGAGAGCGGTGCGCGGGAACTGGAAGCCGTCAGCCGCTCGCACATCGCCATGTGGGTCCAGGGCACTCGGCCGAGCGGAAAGGCACCCCATATCCTGCGCGAGACGCTGTCCCGCAGGCTCGGCCGCCGCCTCACCCTGGCCGACCTGGGGCTGGAGGAAGCGCCAACAGGCGCGACCGACAGCGGTTCCGACTGGAGCGTCGACCCTCTGACCGCACTGGCTGAGATGGGAAGCGACGACCTCGACATGCACCGACGCAAACTGCTGGCGACCACCGCATACTCTGCCGCCGGCCTCGCCCTGCCCGCAGCCACGTGGTGGGCAGCCGCGCCTGCCCAGGCAGCCAACAGGCACGCAGTCTCCCCCCGCACAGTGGCCCAGTCCGACATCGATGACGTCCGTGAACTGACGGCCTTCTACTCCGCACGTGACCAGCAGCGCGGAGGAGCCTCCGGGCGCTCGGCCCTGGCCGGACACCTGCGCGATGAAGCCGTGCCCCTGCTCGGCAGCAGATTCCACAGCGAACAGCTTCGGCGCGACGTGTACTCGGCTGTGGCCGAGATGACCTACCTTGCTGGCTGGATGGCCTTCGACGCCTCCGAGCACCGCAGCGCCCAGCGCTACCTCACTCTCGCCGCCCGCATCGCAGCCGAAGCCGCAGACGGACCGCTCGGCGGCCACATCCTGCGCGCCCTCGCGCACCAGGCCGTGGACCTCGGACACCCGCGCAGAGCAGTCGATCTCGCGGAAGCCTCGATGTCCCGCGACCACTACGGCCAGGCCGGACACCGTGAGAAGGCCCTCCTCGCCATCGTGCACGCACGCGCCCTTGCCGCCGACGGAAACCGCGCCGGAGCCCTTACGGCCATCAGCCGCGCGGAGCGGGACCTCGCCCGAGCCGACAACGAACAGGCCCCAGGACGCGTCGACTTCTTCCAGGACGCCTCCCTCGCCCACGAAACAGCCTGCGCCCTGCGCGACATGGGCCAGCCAGCCGACGCGGAGAACCACTTCCGGCGCAGCGTCGCCACCCGCCGCCGCCAGCAGTACGCCCGCACCCACAGCGTGACCCTCGGCTACCTCGGGGCCGTCCAGGTCCAGCAAGGCCGGCTCGACGAAGCCTGCGTGACCTGGAACCAGGCCCTCGATGCCATGGCCGGTATCCAGTCCGGCCGCGCCCGCGACGTCATCGTCCGGATGCAGAGCGACCTCTCTCCCGTACGGCAACGCGGCGGCCGCCACGTCGACGAACTGGACCGCCGCGCACGGGACATGCTGCGCGCCATAGGCTGACCCCACAACAGATCCGCGGCACCGACCGAAGGCCGCCGCGCAAGCCGCGCCCAGGGAGAGGAGCGAGCACTGATGCCGGCCTACGAGGTCAGATCGATCGCCACGGTCGTCGGAGGTCACACTCGCGTTCAGGACGACTACCAGGGCGGGGTCGAATCGATCATCAGAATCGACGACGCGTACCCCCTCGAAACGCTCCAGGGAATCGAGGAGTTCTCCCACCTGACCGTGACGTGGCGCTTCCACCTGGCGCGGCCCGAGGACGTGCAACTCCATGCGCGCAGCCCACGGGGCAACCAGAACTGGCCGGCGACCGGTACGTTCGTCCACCGCAACCACCGCCGCCCCAACCAACTGGCCATCAGCTACCCGCGGTTGCTCGACGTGAAAGGCCGCGACCTCCTGGTCACCGACCTGGACGCCGTCGATGGGACACCGGTGATCGACCTCGCTCCTTACTTCGAGCAGATGGGGCCGCAGGGCGTGGTCCGGCAACCGCCATGGCCCGGGGAGATGCTCGACCCTGACTACTGGGCGAAAGCCAGTACCCGACCCGGCGAACACCCCCTGTAGGGCATTGCGCTCGAGAGTGACTGCACTGGACTGACTGAGCGGGGCGAGCGCCGGGTTGTGGCTTTCGTTGGCTGCATGTGGGTTTCGCTGCACTGCGGATACCGGAGCCCTGTGACCACTGCGGCCGTCGATGAGGCGGCGGCGAACGACATTCCACAGTTCTGCGGAACCTGTGCAGCAAGCTCCCGAGATGCCGCTATTGCTGCCTCCAGGGCGGCGCGGTCTACGACGCGGAGCGAACCTTCATTCCGCCTGTCGTACTCGCGGCCTGAATTCCTATTTTTCCTGCAGCGACACGACATGTCTTGCTGGTCCCGTCAGCCGCGGGAGCGTCCGAGATCACGGCCGGCCGGCTTGGTGAAGATCCCGCCGGACGCCTCCTTCACAAGGTCTCCCCTTTTCGCCGCTCCGCCGGCGTGCTGGTGCGCTCGGCGGACTGTGGAGTCGACGTTTACCTCCCAGGTGATCAGGCCCCTGGCGTGTCCCCCGAGGCTTGGAGCTGGGTGAGGAACCTCGCCCAGGTCTCGTCCCGCTGCCAGCGCAGGAACAGGACGTACACCCGGTTCCCCGGCCCATCAGGCTCCGGCATGTCGTGCCACGCGGCGCCGGTCGGGTCCGCCACCGTATGCCGCCTATGAGCTGCCGCCGCGTCCACACCTGCGGACGACCCGGCTTGATGCCCAGCGGCAGCAACGGCTTCGGCCGGGCCCGCGGGCCGTTCGTCACCTCACCATGTCCCACCGGACAAGATCACCAACGGTCCAGATCCGCTTCCGCAATGCGCCCTGGCTAGGGGCCCACGTGGAGGTAACAGGCCCAGTTCAAAGGAGAGGCGTGGCCGGGGGTCCGACGCAGTCTCTGGACGGCGTCGTGGAGCGAGCGGGCGGTGTCGCCCGTGCCCTGGCCGGAGGATCTGAGGGCCTGGTAGAACTCGCGCGTGACCGCGGGCGCCGGTCCGTCGGCGAGGCTCCACAGAGTGCCGACCACGTGGGGGAAGCCAGCGAGCTGGAACGCCGCGGCGAGATGGATCGCCTCGTCGGCGAGGCTGCTCGTGCCACGGGCGGTGTGGCAGGCGGAGAGGAAGGCGAGTTCCGCGCCGGAGAGGTCCTGTCCGGCGATCCTGGTCACGGAGAGCGGACCGTCGTACAGGACCAGGTGGCTGTCGGCCGGGTCGTCCGGGTCGTGCATGCCGTGGCAGGCGAAGTGGACCCAGGGATGCGAGGGCAGTGCGGACAGCACGGCGGGCAGGACGGCTTCCTCCGCCGTCCGTTGTGTGAGCCGGTCGCCGAAGAGGTTGCTCAAGCTGGACAGTTCGGTCCGGACACCGGGCAGATCGGTCAGCGGCACCTTGCCTTCGTCGTCTTGCGGTACGCCGGCGACTCCTACCGCGAGGAGCTTCGGCTGCGGGGACGGGCGGTGCGATCTGGCCCTGATGAGTGAGCCCAGGGTCGGGGTGTAGGAGGAGACCACGCGGTCGATGACCCGCGGGCCGTCCTTGGGCCCCGCGGCGTGCAGGGGGAGAAGGGACAGCGGACCGGTGGGGCACCACCACAGGCGAGGCACCGTCGGACCCGGCTGGTCCAGGCCGAGCGCGGCGAGTACGGGTTCGGCGATGTCCTGCCACAGCCAGTGCAGTGTTGTGGTGACCCGGGCGGCCAGCGCGCCCGCTTCGCGGGGGCTGAGAGCGAGTCCGGGCCGGTCGAGCCGACTGATCGCGTCGAGGAAGCCGGCGGCGGCGAGCTCGACGGCCTTCGCGGTGACGCGGGGCAGCTCGACCAGTGTGATGGGGTCCTGGCCCGGGGCGGAGGTGAGCAGCAGGGCGTCGCAGCGGTGGCTGCTGATGTTGATGATCGCGACCGGTCCCTTGTCGGCGGCGCGGTGCAGGCGTTCGAAGGTCGGCGGCTCGAGAAAGGCGGTGAAGTCGGTGAGGCCACGGATCCGGGTCAGGACGTCGTCGAATCTCTCGCTGAGTCCCCAGCGCTGGGACGGGGTGGCGGGGTTCGAGGGGCGAGGGGCGTCCAGACCTGGTTGTCCGCCTTCCAGGTCGGCGCAGATCGCGTCGAACTCTGCCGCCAGGAACGGGTGCCGGGCGCGCAGTGCGGTCCGGTCGGTGCGGGTCTGCATCAGCTGGGACCAGATCACCGAGCGCCCCTGCTCCAGGAGGCGGACGGCACCGGGCAGGTCGTCGGCGGAGATGGCCGCCGCAGCGGCGTCGCCTGCTAGCAGGGGCAGTTGCGCGATCTGAGCCAGCCGGGAAGCCCGGGGGATGCCGCGGTCGGCCAGTCGGGGGAGCAAGTGCTCGATCGCAGTGCGGTAGCTGGCGAGAGCGCCCTTGGGGTCGCCGGTCAGCATGCTCAGTTTGCCCGCGTAGAAGGCAGAGAACAGGCGGGTTCGGGTCGCGGCGGTCCCACTGGCGGTCGACGCCTGGAAGGCCGCCAGAGCCTCTTGTGCAATTTCGGCCAGGCCGCCTGACTCGTACCGTCTCATCAAGGTGGTTCCCAGCTCTGACTGCAGGTGGGCGAGGTTGGGGTCGGCGGGGCTGCGGCTGTGGAGCTCGCGGGCCGTCTCGCGGAGGATGCTGGCAGAGGCGTCGAGGTCGGCCGGGGTGTTGCTGTCGCGAAGCGCCACGGCGAGCTTGAGCAGCATGACGGGGTGGTCGACGTGGGTGGGTGGGGTGACGGCGGTCGCCGTGCGGAGTGCGGTGACCGCGCTGTCGAGGTCCTCGCGCTGCCCGGAGACGCCGTGGCGGGTGTGCAGGGCGGCGGCCAGGTGGGTCAGCGCACGACCGGTCTCGGCGCCGGGCGGCGCGGCGCCCACGGCCGTGCGGGCCGCCGCCACGGAGTTGTCGATGTCTTCGCGATGTCGCAGTGTGACGAACCGGGCGAGCAGGAGGCCGCTGAGCACAGTCGGCGCCGTGTGCTCTGCCGTACCTCGGCGCTCGGCGAGGCTGATGGCGTCCTCGGCCGCCTTGATCGCGGCGGTGAGGTCCTCCAGACTGCCCACTGTCTCGAACCGCATGCGCAGGACGAATGCGAGGGCCGTCAGCCGGTCGACACGTTCGGGCTGGTCCTCGGCAGTGGCCGCGAGTGCGGCGTAGGCGGCGTCGAACGCCTCGGCCAGGTCGGAGGGGTCGGCCTCGAGACGGAAGCGGTGGAACAGCGCCGCGGACTGTGCGGACAGGGCGGGGGCGTGTCCGGGAACCGCTGCGAGCGCCTGGCGGGCGAGCTGCAGGGCCGCTTCCATGTCGTCGGGATCGCCCAGCCGGACGAACTGGCCCAGCAGGCCGGTGGCCAGAGCGGCCAGGACGTCCGGTGCCGGCGGGACGACGTCCAACCCAGTCTCCGACGAACGGGGTTGGCCGCTCAGTGCCAGCGCGTACCGCTGACGCAGGGCATGCATGTTCTGGTGCAGTGCCGCCCGCTGCGGATTATCGGGTCGCGCGAGGCGCTCACCCTTTGCGGTGGCGGCGAGGGCGGCCTCCACGTCCTTGACGTTTCCGGTGGCGGCGTAGCGGGCGAGCAGCATGTTCCCGAGACTGCCCAGCACGCCGGGCAGGGCGGGGTGCTCGCTCGGCATGACACGGGCCTCGCGTGCGGCTGCTTCGACCGCCCTGTCGAGATACTTCTCGATCCGGGTGTGCTGGTATCGCTTCCACTGCAGGACACCGAGCTGGAACGACGAACCGGCCTCGGTGGGCGCTTCGTCGACCACGGCCCGGCAGGCGTCGATCGCCTTGTCGAGGTCGGCGATGTCGTGGTGGTGTTCAAAGAGCGCGTCCCGGACGCTCGCGAGGTGTTCCCGCATCCGCGGTCTCTCTGGATTGCCCTCCGCTGCGTTCGCCGCCAGCTCCATGTGGTGGGCGGCCAGCCTGAGCGCGTCGGGCGTGCCGAGCGCCTTGGCCAACTGCTCCCATGAACTGCCGAGGTTGAACCGGATCGAGGATTGCTCCTCCTCCGGGGCGGTCTGCAGCGCGGCCTCGAGCAGGGCGACGGCGGTGCCGGCAAGCGCGGGGTCGTCATTGGCCGGTCCGCATTCGTGCAGCAGCAGCATGCCCAGCGCGCTGAGCAGGGTGTGCGGTTCCGGGACCGGAGGGGGTGCTGCAGCGAACTCTTCGGCGAGGCGCTGGTGAACGGCGGTCGGCGAGATCGAGTGCAGCAGGCTCAACACGGACAGCCATGCGGGGTAGTCGTACGGGCTCTGCTCCTCGCCCAGGGCCTGGAGACGGACGTCGAGCAGGGCGGCCACCAGACGGGCGAGCGTCAGGTCGTCCTCCGCCACGGTATCGCCGTACAGACGCTCGCCGATCTCGTGGAGCAGCGAGCCAGCCGCGCGCAACGGAGCCGCGGCGAGGGCGATATGGGGGTCGTGCGTGTCGAAGTAGGTCTGGAGGGAGTGCTGCAACAGCTCCGCAGGGCCCATCGCATCCTCGAGTGGTAAGCCTTCGTTGTCTGTCCGGCCCTGCTGCACTGGCGCTCCCGATCCCGCTCGGCCGATCCGTCCGGCTCAGGCTAGTCAGGCGGCGACCGGTCGGAGGCTGATCGCGGCGATTTCCCGCTGTTGCCGACGATTTGCTGAAACGATGTCCGGCACGACTCGGGGAGGTCGGATTGACGGGCAGGAACGCGGCGGCGCTGGCGTATGTGTGCGCCCACTACGAGGAATTGCAGGAGCTGCTCGGCTACGACGGCAACGATCCGTCGACGCCGCTGGCACGGCTGCGTTCGCCCCATGGCGCCGAAGTAGCACAGATCGTAGAGCTGTTGGACGAGGTCGACGCGTCGCTCAGAGCCGCGACCGACGGGTTCGTGAGCATCCATGGTGTCGGCGAGAGTCGTGACGGGCAGCTGAGCGGGCTGGAGCCGCTGGAGCACGTCTTCCGGTGTCCGCTGCGACAGTGCACGGGACGGCACGGCAGCCAGGTGGCCGAAGCCCGCCCGGTCTGCTCGATCAGCCGACGGGAACTGATCCGGGAACGGCTCGTCTGAGGTGGGCGGGCTCTGGGTCGAACTGGGCAGGAAGCTCGCCGACCGCTGGGTGTCGTTGCTGGTCCTGCCCGGGCTGCTCTACCTCGCCGTGGCCGCTGCCGCGCACACCCTGGGCCAGCGGCACGCCCTGGATGCCGCGAGACTGATCCAGGAGGTCACGGCCGCCGCCGAACGGCCAGCCGTGACCGGGGTCGGCGGGCAGATCGTACTGGTGGGGGCGATCGTCGTCGCCGCCGCCGCGGCGGGGCTCGTCGCCGAGGCGACCGGTGCGCTGGTCGAACGTCTGGTTCTGGCCGTCGGCTGGGCGACATGGCCCCTTGGTCTGTCGGCCCTGGCCGACTGGCGCGTACGGCGACGGCAGGAACGCTGGGACAACGCCCACCGCGTCTACCACGAGCAGCGGCAACTCACCCTCGCGCCTGACCCCGACGACCGGCCAGAGTCCGCGGTGGGGCGCGCCGCGCTCGCGAAACGCACCCGGATCGCCCTGGAACGGCCCGAGCGCCCGACCTGGAGCGGCGATCACGTCCAGGCCGTCGCCCTGCGCCTGGACCGCGAGTTCCGCCTGGATTTGGCCGTCCTGTGGCCCTACCTGGAATCCGCCTTGCCCGAGGCCCTGGGCACCCGGATCACCGAGGCCCGGGCCGCGCTGGCCCGTGCCACAACGATCGCCGGATGGGCCGTCCTGTACGCGCCGCTCATCCTGTGGTGGTGGCCCGCCGCCCTCATGACCCTGGTCCTGGCAGCGACCGCCAGGCACCGCTCTCGCGGCTGCGTGGACGCCTACGCCCGTCTCCTCGACGTCGCAGCCCGCCTCCACACAGCTGACCTGGCCACCCGGCTTGGGTTCGACCACACCGGCCCCCTCACGCCCGCGCTCGGCGCCCGCCTCACCCACCACCTCCGCAGCGAGCCTCCGCCACCGCCCGCCTCGCCGGGCGGCTGACGAGGCCTCCCGCGCTCGACGGCCTCACGCACCGGTCTGGTGGGTCACCTCTGCGCCGCAAGCGCGTCCCTCTGCAGTTCTACGACCGCCAGCGGGCTCAGTCCGCGATCCGCCCGGCGCAATGCCTTCACCGTGGCGACCGAGACAATGCCCTCGGTGAAGCCGACGGCGTCCAGGTGGCTGGTGACCCAGCGAGCGCGCAGCTCGGACTCCGTGTCGGCGGTGGAGTGGCGCGGGCCGACTGCTCTCGCTCGCCGTGCATGGCTGGCCTCACTAATTTCAGGACGCTCTGGCGGTGATCGAGCTCGACCTGCAGCCGGTCTTCTTCTGGCTGGCCGACGCAGAGGAGCGGAAACGGCGCAGCGATGTGGAAGTCGTGCCTGCTGGGCGGTGAGAGCGCCCGGATCGGCTACGTAGATCGGGAGGCTGACGCTGCCGGCAGGGAACGGTGTGATCGCGGGCAGCGGCACGGGGTCAGGGTTCGGAGTCCTTGGGTCGCCAGCAGCTCCTCCGGACCCCTGCTACTGACGGTCTGGTGGGCACAGAGTGCTGCTGCTCCAGTCGTATCTGTCTGCTGAACCGGTCCGCCCCTGCCAACGACCAGAGGGACGCGCCGCGGCGAGGTAACTGGGTCAGGCTCGATACCGGTAGCGAGCAGCGCACCCCCGTAGGGTGACCTCTGAGGGGGGCCTGCCCTCGCCTCCGTGTTCACCGAAGGCAGGACGAGTCGTCATTCGAATCCGTACCGGTCGTCCGTGGCCCGGCTGGTCGCAGCATCCTCGGTGGGGGAGTACGCGGCGAGGAAGGCGGTGAGCCGGTTGATCTGGTCGGTGGCGCGGGTGGTGAGGACATCCAGGGGGAGGGCGTGGGCGTTGGTGCGGGCGGCGTGTTCGAGGGCGGGGGCCTGCTGGGGGCGGGCGTGTGGGGCGTAGATGTCGTCCAGATGCGGGCCGCGTAGCTGCACGGGGCCGATGCGGCGGCCGTTGATGGTCATGGAGATGTAGTGCTCGTAGCGTTCCAGCACGGCGATCCGGCCGGGGGTGGGCTCATCGCCCCATTCGGCGGTGACGGGGGCGATGGCGGTGACGGAGCCGGCGGTGGTGGCGAGGGTGGAGGCGTTCTGCAGCAGTGACTGCCGCACCGGGCCGGGCAGCCTCGACAGCAGCTGGGTCATGCCGTGGACCTGGACCCGGTATTTGCGCAGGTCCTCGAACATGGCGGCGATGGTCTCGGGGGCGGCGCCGGTGAGGGTGATCAGTTCGTCGAAGTAGGCGCGGAACGGCACCCGCCGCTCCTCAGGGGTGTCGCGGCGGGAGCGGGCGGCGCGCAGGAGGTCGCGGGCGAGGAGGGCGGTGACGAGGCGGTCGGTGGGTCCGTTCCCGCCGGGGCAGATCCACACGATCATCCGCTGGTCCATGGCGGTGCGGATGTTGTAGGCGCCGTCCGGCTGGCCGAGGAAAGCACGGATGACGGGGTTGGCGGCGAGGCGGGCGATCGGGTTGAGGACCACGGTGAACGCGTCGGGGGACAGGGTCGGGAACACCGTCCACCACCAGCTGCGGGTCTCCGCATCCAGGCGGTCCGCGACCGCGGCGAGTGCCTGGCGACGGAAGGCGTCGTGGGTCAGCAGCGGCCGGATGTGGAAGACGGTGGCCTGGTCCTCGCGCCGCCCAGCCTGGCAGGCGGCGTCGTTGACGGCGGTCAGGACGGTCAGGGCGGCGGTGAGGATGGTGATCGCCCTCGGTGCGCTCGCGTCGTCCCAGGCGAGGGCTGCGGCGAAGGCGTCGGTGAGCGCTTCGACGACCTCGTGGGCCCTTTGGCCGTGGTGCATGCCGAGCGGATTCCAGGAGCTGACCCGCGGGTTCGGCCCGAGGCCGTTGAGGTCGACCAGCGCGATCCGCTCCATCAGGGGGGTGTGGGCGAGGAAGGGCAGGGCGCGGGGCCAGGAGTCGCGGTGAGGGTCGACGAAGACGAGTCCGCCGCCGGCGTGGGCCCAGCCGATCGCCTGCGCCAGCGCCCGCTCGGTCTTGCCTGCGCCGGCCTTACCGACCCCGACCTCGAACAGCGTCTCGCCAGCGTGGGTGGCGACCAGACGGGGCCGTCCGTCGGGTCCGCGGTGGATGCCCTGCAGCAGCAGCCCCGGATCCCCGAAGGAGAAGGTCGGCAGGTCCCCGGCCAGCAGGGGCAGGCGGCAGTGCACGGTGGGGGGTTTGAGCAGCCCGGTCAGTTCCTCCAGCCGCACCCAGTTCACCCGCGGCGGCCGGCACTGCCCCAGCCGCCAGCGGCGTTCGAAGGAACGCCGGGTGGGCCACCGGTCCGCACCCAGCCGCCACGACCCCACCCGCACACCGCGCATCGCCCACCGCGAGCGCCCCCCGAACACATCCAGTGCGGCCTGCACCTGTGCCATCCGTGCCTGCGCCCGCCCTTCGATGTTGGAGGCGCACAGCACCAGCAGCTGCACCCGCACCAGATGGTCGTCGTCGGCGAGCTTGCCCAGCGCCTCGGCCGGGTCCACCCGGCGCGGCACCGGCGGCATCACCAGCCTGCGCCCGGGCTCGGCGTCCTGTCTGCCGGTGAGCAGCTGCCGCAGCTGCCAGCCCACCGACTCCTCGGCCCCGACGGCGCTCTGGCGCAACCATCGCACCGCCCGCTGCGCCTCCCGCTGCTCGCGCCGCCGCGCCGCAGCCATCAGCTGCGCGCGGCGGGCTTTGAGGGCCCAGCGGGGGGCGCGCTGGATGTCCAGGCGGATCTCGGCGAGGTCGCCCAGTTCCGCGCGCAGGTCGGCGACGGCATCCACCAGCGGCTGCAGCGGATCCGGCTGCAGCGGAACGTCCCGCAGCGGTGCGGTGAGTGTGCCGCGCAGCACGAACTCCGCCCGCACCACATGCTCCCGAGCCCGGTCAACGAGGGGCCGGGCCCGCCGCACGGTGACGTCCGGCCCGAACGGTGTGATCGACAGCAGCCGCTCCCCGCCCGCCGGGCCCTCGATGCGGTAGCGCAGCGGCGCACTGCCATCCGCCCGCAACCTCACCTGCACGGTCTTGGAGCGGCGGGGTGCCCACCAGGGCATCGACGTCGACGCCCGGGCCAGCTGCACACCCCGGCGGAAGATCTCCTCCAGGCTCGGATCGAAATGCCGGCCGGGCACCAGCTCCAAGGCCATCCGCTGCTCGGATGCCCGTGCCGCGAGATGCCGCACCACCACGGTCCCCAGGACGGATATGAGGGCGAGGGCCAGGGCGAGGAGATACCAGTGCCGGTACAGCCAGCCCACCGCATCGGCCAGCCGCGACAGCAGACTCACCAGGTCGGCGGTGGCTGCGGCCTGACGGGTCACGAGTTCGGTGTTGGCGCCCACGGCGCCCCCTTCCGGGTTCGGGTGAAGTGCCAGTCGGTGATGCGGCCCTCGAGGTGGGTGCCGCCGTTGTCGATGCCGGCCCACACCAGGTGCACCACCGCCCGCCCGGGACCGCCGGCGCCGTCGCGGCGGGCGATCGCGGCCTGGATCCGGAAGCCCGCCGTGCCGAACGCCCGAGCGCTCGTCTGCCCCGCGCCGGGGAACACCGTGGGCCACCGCGCCCGGCCGCGACCGGTGGCGTCCGCGCGCAGCAGCGCACGGCCCGCACGGAGCAGCTCCTGCTCGTCGGCGGCAGGCAGGTCGGCGGGCCAGGCCGCCTCCAGGGATCGCTGGATGGCCTGGTCGCCGGCCGGTCCCTCGCCGCGCGGCGGAAGCGCGGAAGCACGGGCCGCCGGCAGGCGCGTGGTGGGCCGCGCCGACGGCGCCGTGGCGGTGCTTCGGCTGCCTGAGGGTGGATCAAGCTCCGCTGGCGATGGCCTCGTCGACGCTTGCGGTACAGCTGCTGCGACCGGTGGCTTGTGGCCCGGCGGCCCGGTGAGCAGGACGACTCCGGCGACGGCGAGGACGGCGGTGCTTGCCAGGAGCAGCAGTGGCCGGCGCGATGGGCGGGGTGTGGTGGTCATAGCAGGCGGGCTCCTCCGGCGTAGCCGGGCAGGGCGTCGACGGGGTCGGTGCGGATGAGGGTGCCGGGCCGGGCGGCGTTGATCATCTGTCCGTTTCCGAGGTAGATGCCGACGTGGTGGATGGTGGCGTCGCGGCCGGGGGCGTAGGCGTAGAAGACGAGGTCGCCCGGCCGCAGCGCCCCGGGCCCGAGGGAGGCCGGGATACGCCGGCCGGCTCCGGCCTGGGCGGCCGCGGTACGGGGCAGCTGGATCCCCACCTGGGCGTAGGCGTAGGTGGTCAGCCCCGAACAGTCGAAGCCCCGGATCGTGGCGCCCGTTTTGCCGCTGGGGGAGCAGCAGATCCCGTACGAGGGCCCGTCGGCGTTGCCGCCGCCCCACGCGTAGGGGACCCCGCGCTGGGCCAGGGCCGCCTCCAGCACGGTCCGGACCGTCCCCGTCACCCGGCCCGGATCCGGGCCCTGGACGGCGGCCGTGTACTGATCGACCCAGCCGAGCACGTCGGCCACATACTCCTGCGAGTGGTTGTAGGCGTAGACCGCCGCCTGCAGCTGCTCCCGGTCAGCCAGGTCGCGGCCGCCCCCGCAGAGGTAGACGGCCGCGCCCAGGGCGGCGTCGTCGGCGTTGTGCGGATCCGCTAACCGGTCACCGCCGGCGTCCCTGCCGGTGCTGTTCCAGGTGGAGGGCAGGAACTGGAACGGCCCCACGGCCCGTTCCCCGCCGGCGGTGCCGTCCCAGCGTCCGCGGTCGGTGTCGGGAAAGGCGATGGTGTTCCCGCCCGCTCCGGAACCGTCGAGGAGCACCCCGTAGATCCTCGGGCGGATGTCCCCGCCCGGGCTGATGGCGTGCCCGGTGGCGTGGTTGGACTCGATCTTCGCGATGCCGGCGAGGACCGGCCAGCGCATGCCCCGGCACCCCGGGACGTGCCGGCCGACGAGCTGTACGGCCTTCTGGTAGGCGGTGAGCATCCGCGGCGGGATGTCCGCCGCCGACCCGCCCTCCGGCGCCGAAGCGCCCTGTCCCGCCGCCGACTTGAGCGCGACGTAGGCGCTGATCGCGCCGGTGACGGGCGCCGCGCAGCACACCGCCGCCCCCAGCAGCAGCACGCCCACGCATCCGAAGCGCGCCAGACGGCGCCGCACCCGCGTCATGTCTCGTCCCCTTCTCCGCCCGTGTCTGTGTCCGGGCGTGGCTGCCCGCCGGACGGCGGCTGGCCGGTGTCTGGCCGGGTGCGGCGCAGCAGTTCCTGGAACTGTTCGCGTGCCTGGCGCCGGGTGTCGTCCCGGGCGGCGCGGCCGCCCGGCAGCGCCGAGTCCGTGCGGCCCGCATCCGGTGCTCGGGATGCCGATGGCCTGGTCCGGATCGACGACGGGGAAGCACCACCCGCGGCGGGCGCGGGTGGCGCTTCGCGGGTCAGCGGAACGGGCAGGGAGGCGCCCGTCCCGGCCCCGCGGGTGGCGGGGGTGGAGGTGGGTGCGGCAGGTTGGGGGAGGCGGCGGCTGGTGAACGGGGCCGGGCCGGAGCGGTCGCCGCCGGCGCGTGCGGTGTCGGCGGCGCGGCGGCCGGCGTCGCCCCAGGTGCGGGCGTCTTCGCGGGCGGTGTTGCCCCACACGCGTACCTGCCGGCGGGCGTCGGCGGCGAAGCGGGTGCCGGCGGCGTGGGTGCGGCGGGTGGTGGAGGGCAGGCCGAGGGTGGTCGCGTAGGCGGCGTGGGTGGTGCGGTTGAGGATGCGGTAGCCGCGCAGCCGCACGAGCCGGTTGTGCGCACGGGTGGCCAGCAGCGTGCGGTGGATGTTCTGGTCGTGCAGCACCTGGCCGGTCGATCGGTCGACGATCCGCCCGTCCTCGTCGCGGTAGCGGTCCGACGGTACCCGCCCCTGCGGCTGCCACGGCCCTGCGACCCCGCCGCGCGGGCGGCGGCCGGGCCTGCCCCCTGCTCCACGCCCACCGTCCGGTCCACGCCCAGGTCCTTCGCCCGGCCCGCGTCCGGGCACGCCCGCAGATCCGCCCGGTCCGACGGGTCCGGCCGGGTTCTCGGGGTCGTCGCCTTGGGCGGTGGGGTGCTGCCAGCGGGCGAGCTGCTCGGGGCCGGGCCGCCGTCCGATGAGCAGCCAGTGCGTGCCCTTCCCGCCCAGGCGCGCGCCGAGTCCGGCGAGCGCGCCGGCCGCGGTGAGCGGGGCCAGGCCGCGACTCGCTTCGGCCCGGGCGTCGGCGAGAAGACCGCCGGTGTCGACCGCCATACCCGTCCCGTCGGTGGCGGAGGCGAGGGCGCCCATCAGGCGGCGGCGGGTGCCCAGCAGCCCGAACCGGCCCCCACCCCCGGACAGCCCCCGCAACCCACCGCCCCCATGCCCGCCGCCGCGCAGGGCGGGGGAGTGCATGCCGAGGGCGGCGCCGAGCTCGGAGGTGTCACCGGGCAGGTGGGTCCCGCCGACCTTGGCGTACCGCATCCGCAGCGCCATGCGCCGGCCGAAGCCGGAGATCCCGGCCAGCAGCCGCCGGTGCAGGGCCGCGCCGAGCGCGGCGAGCGCGACCAGCAGCAGCATCCGCTCGATCATCAGGTCGGGGCCCTCGGTGACGGTGGCGTCCACGGCGATGGCGAAGAACGGGATGAACGCACACATCCCCACGACGGTCAGACAGGCGATCCCCCACAGCGACAGCCACTTCCACACCGACTGCCGGGCCGGCCCCGGCAGCATCGCCGCCACGAACGTCACCCCCGACACCGCGGCGGCGGCCGCGCACGCGGCCTGCGTGCCCAGCAGCACCAGCGCCGCCGACAGCAGCATCCCGGCGATGAACACGGCCGCGACCAGCAGCAGCAACACGCCGCCGACCCGCCACCAGGTCGGCTCTTCGGCATAAGCGGCGCAAGCCTCACCGACCTCTCCCGCCTTCTTCAGGTCGGCCAGGAAGGCGACGAACTCGGCGTGGCCTTCGGTCACCGTCGCGTTGAGCCCGTCCAGCGGCAGACCGTTCGTGGGGGCCGGAGCGACGTCCGGCGGGCCGTCGGCGCGGTCGGCCTGGCAGTACTTCTTTGCTTCTCCCCAGATCTTGTCGCAGGGATCGTCCTTTCCGTCCTCCGCCGCCCCGCCATCGCTGCTGCCGGCCTTGTAGCCGCCGGTGATCCACCTGAGGTGGATGTGGTAGGCGGCCCGGTCGGCAGGGGTGGCGGGGTCGAGGATGCGCCCGTACTGCAGCAGCATGTACGGCTTGACGATCAGCGCGTTGGTGATCGAGTCCTGCAGCGGCCGTGCCACCTCCGTCGCCGACACCGGACCCTCGCCCTCACGCTCCAGGCATTTGAGTTCCTGCCGGCCGGCCATGTTGTCGCAGGGGCTTCGGCTGGCGAGCTTGCCGCCCCAGTCGTAGGAGTTCACCGACTCCTGCGCGACCGCGGCCGCCACCTCCTGCGACTGCCCCAAGGGCCCGTCGGCGGCCAGCAGCGTGTCCGGGCGGATCAGCGCGGAGGCGGCGAACGCGGCGATGACCAGGGTCAGCGCCATCTCGCCCAGACCCCGGGCCATCCGGCCGCGCACGATCATGAAGCCGGTGAACACGAACGACCACGCCAGCAGCACCCCCTTCAGGCCCAGGGAGTCGACGACGATGGTGTTGTAGGCGTCGGCGGCCTTCTGCGCGGGCGCGGCCAGCACCTTCAGCAGCGGGAAGCGGAAGGTGACCTCGATCGCCCACCCCGCCAGCCCGACCAGCAGCCGGATCAGCATGAACAGCCCCGACAGCGCGAAGCCGAGGGCCTCGCCCCTGAAGTCGAGGATGCCCTCACCCGCCGCCGTCAGCTCGTACCCGTCGATCGGGACACCCTCGGACGAGGGGATGTTCAGCGGCGCCAGCAGATCCCCGCTCTCCCCGCTGCCGTCGGCGGCATGCACGACCTGCGCGTTGACCACCACGAACACGGCCGCCAGCACCACCACCGTGCCGACACGACGGAGCCTGCCGAGGTCCGGGCGCATCACTCAGCCCGCCCCCGACCAACAACCGTGCGCCCGGCCTGCCACAGCACCATCACGACCAGCGCGCCGACCGGCACCGCAAACCCCAGCATCCCGGCGCGCGCGCCGTGGCTGGCTGCCTCCTGGTCCGGGCCGGAAGCACCGGCCGGTGCGTGGCGTTCGCACAGGTCCGCGACCGCTCCCACGACCAGCCCACAGGAGTCAGCCTGGTCGCCGGAGCCGGAGCCGGAGCCGGAGCCGGAGCCGGAGCCGGAGCCGGAGCCGGGACTGGAGGTGGTGTCGGTGGCGAAGGCGCTGCCGGTGTGCGGCCACCAGCCCTGCGGCACACCGGTCGTGAGCAGCAGGGCCAGCAGGCCGGCACCTGCCAGGGCGAGAGCGAGCAGTCCCGCCGCCACGACGGCCCGGGATAAACGGCTGAGTACAGCAGAGGTCATGCGAAGTCCTCGAGAATGCCGGCGTCCGCGTCTTCCGCAGCGTTCGCCCCGGCGTGCGGCGACGGTACGGAAGCCGCTGACGCGGCGCGTCCGGGAGTGGTGGTGATGGACGTGGTGATGCGGGCGATGCGGGGGATGACGACCTTGATGCGGCCGGTGTTCTGCCGCGGGCAGGTCAGCAGGAACTCGCCCTCCCGCCCCCGCTGCCCGACGGGCGACAGGCCGGTGGTCACCAGCCGCACCAGCTCCGGATCGCCCGGGTCGAGACCGATGAACTCCAGCCCGCGACGGGCTCGTTCACGGTCGGCGGTGCGGGCGAGCGCCCGGTAGGCCATCAGGCCGCGGTCGGGGCCCAGTTCGGCGGCATCGTGCGATCCGGCCAGCAGGCCGGCGCCGTGTTTGCGGCCGTCGTGGAGGATCTCGTGCACCAGTGCAGTGCCCTCGGCGGAGGAGGTGAGCCAGTACAGCTCGTCCAGCACCACCGCCGTGAACCGGTCGGGGTCCTCGAACGCGGTCTGCCGCGCCAGCGCCGCGACCAGATACAGCACCGCCCGCCCGATCAGGGCCTCCAGCGGCTGCTGGTGCAGCACCTCGGGCTTGTCGAACGCGGCCTTCGGCGGCAGCTTCAGCCCCGTGGTCGTGATGACGATCATGTCCGAGGCGCTGGAGGCGTCCAGCCGTACCGGCGGCAGCGACGGGTCGAACACCATCGCCGCGAGCGGGTTGGTGGCCACGACACGGACCAGCCCCGCGAGGGTCGCGGCCGCGTCCTGCCGCCTGCCCGCCCTGCGGCCGGCCATCCCTTCGAGGACTTCCAGCACCCAGTGCATGGACGGCTGCTCGCTCGCGGCCGCCTCCTCCACCGCGTGATGCAGGACCTCGCCGCTGGTGCTCATCGCCGGGATCCCCAGCTGCAGCGTCAGATACGAGAGCGCATAGTGCCGCCCCTCGGGCCCGGCGAACATGCGCAGCGGATCGATGGACACCTCCGCCCGGGCGGCGTCGATGATCTGCGCCCGCCCTGACGCGGCGGTGCGGGCGAAGGACGCCCACTCCCGCACGGGGGTGCGGTCGATGCAGATCGCGCACCCGCCCCGCGCCCACACCGCTTCCGCGATCAGCTTCTGCAGCACGCTCTTGCCGGCGCCGAGGTCACCGACGATCCCCATCGACGCGGAGGCGTCCTGCTTGGGCGCGTCGGCCAGGTTGACCATGACGGGGCGGGTGGTGCCGCAGTCCAGGTCCAGGCCGAGGAACATACCGCCGGGATCACCGACCTCGCCGACAGTGAATGCGCCGCCCAGCGCCCAGTCCTCGCTGACCTGGTGCTGGGTGAACTCCCGCACCATCGCCGGCCGCACTGTGCCCGGCAGGCCGAGCGTGAACAGTGCCTCCTGCAGGCCGGCTGGCCGGACCGCCCGGTAGTCCGCCCCGCCGAGCAGCGCCGCCAGCGCGCGGGCGCGGGCGTCGCAGACGGCGGCGGTGGGCCCCCACACGGTCAGCACGGTCACCGACTGCACCTCCACCTCCACGCTGGTGCGCGACAGGCGGGCGTCGAGTTCGCCGAGGTCGGCTGCGGCGTCGGCGAGGGAGGCGGGCATGCCGGTGGGGCGGGCGTCGTACTGGTCGGCCTGGTCGACGAGCTCGTTCTTCTTGCGCCGCACCTGATCCCGCGCCTTCTCCGCCGGCACCAGCGCCAGATCGACCGTGTAGTCCACCGGGAAGTCCAGCGATTCCAGCTGCGCGAACAGATTCGCCGCGTCCTGGCTGACCGCGGGCGGGCACTCGGCCAGCGCCAGGTGGGCCTGGTAGCCGGTCCCGGCCTCGGACTCGACCTGCAGCCACCTGCGGCCCAGCGGCGAGGCGGCTCTCACCCGCCACCAGGCGCCCCGCCCGGACCGCGAGACCTGCCCGCCCCTTTCCGGCGCACGGGCGTCTTCGTCCTCATCAGGATCGATACCGCCTTCGTGGAGGCGGACCTGGCCGAGGTCGGCGTAGCTGGGCGAGCGCAGCACCCCGCCGCGGACCTGCCCGCCGTACAGGGCGCTGGTCTCGGCTTCGGCGAGCAGGGGTTCGGGCAGGCCGCGGTGCAGGGCGTGCTGGATCATCCACACGATCTCCGCCGGCCGCGCCGGACGCAACGCGATCCCTCCGGCGAGCGCGGCCTCCACCCGGGCGGCCTGCTTCCGGTAGGCGGCGACTTCCCGCGCCGTCACCGGCGCCGCCCGCATCCCCAGCACCGGGGCGATCTCCGCCCACGCCGCACCCAGGGCCGCCGACACCTGCAGACCGGGCGTCTCGGTGTCCAGCGGCACGGCCAGCCACAGGGTGCGGCGGTGCATCTCCTGCCCCTGCAGCAGGTCGAGGGCGGCCTCGACGTTCTCCACCCACGGATGCACACCCGAACCGGATTCCGGCGCCTCGGCGTCGATCCCTTCGATCATCTTCAGCGCGACCTCGCCGGGGTCCGTCTGCGCGGCCAGGCCGAACAGCCGGGGTGCGCCGGTCAGGGAGCGCACCAGATGCGTGGTCCGGGCCAGCTGCTCGTCACGGACGGCGGCGGGCACGTGGGTGCCCTGCACGGTCTCCCGGTGCTGCTCTTGCTTGTCGGGGCCGGGGTGGAGGCGGTAGAGCGCCCACACCCCGCCGTGGACCGACCACAGTAGATGGTCTGCGATGTGGCGGACCGGGACCCTCACCGCACACCCCCGTCCTGCCGGGCGCGGGCGAGGAGTTCCTGCACACCCGACACCGGACCCGCCGACGCAGAGGCAGTCGGCTCAGGACGACGCCGCGCTACCGGAGCGTCGGCGCCGGGCCTTCGCCGCGGTGCCGGGGCGGGACGCTGCCCGGCCGCGCGGGACATCACGGAGGTCTTGGCGGTGCGCTGCAAGGACGTGCCGGGTGCGCTGGGTGTGTCTTCGATGGTGAAGCCGCCGAGTAGCGGGCGGGGTGCGCGGTCGCGGGCGGCCCGTCCGGCGATCCGTCCGCCCTGGGGCTGCCGGCCGAGCTGGAGCAGGCCGAGGGCGGCCTGGACCGGGGCGCGGCCGCGGATGGTGGGGCGGCGCACCGCCCAGATCGCCAGCACCCAGCCCGCCACCGGGATTGGCCCCATCCAGGACCACCAGCTGATCGTCTTCACCAGGAGGAAGCCGCCGCCGACGGCGAGGGCGATCTGCGCGGGGGTGTAGGGGCCCAGCGGGATGTGCCAGTCGGCGACCTTCCCCAGCACCCACGGGTGCCGTCGTGCGGAGGTGTAGAAGCGGCCGGTGCGGCCCGCGGCCGCACTCACAGCACACCACCCGCACCCGGCATCTCGCTGCTCCGGGCGGCCGGTTCGGGTTGGAGGGTGGCGGGGTGGGTGGGGGCGCCGTTGGCGGGGTTGTTGACCTCGTCCTCGAACATGTCGGCGAGGTCGTTGCGGGAGTTGTACAGGCCCAGCGCGATGATCATCAGGAGCAGGGCGCCGATGCCGGCCTTGAGGCTGACTTTCTGGATCATGACGATGACGACGATGGCGAGGAGGCCGGCGGCCAGGCCCTTGGTGGCCCAGTCCTCGACCATGGTGATCCAGCCGTCACCGAGGTCGTCCAGTTGCCCGGCCAGCACGAGCGGGTGCGTGGTGGTCACTTCGTTCCTCCCGTCCGGCTGCTGTTGCTGTCCGTGTCGGTGTTGAGGGAGGCGATCTCCCAGCGGCCCGAGCGGGCGGTGAGGGCGAGGTCGTAGGAGAGCGGCCACCGCCCGGCCCGGTCCCGCGCCTCGACCGACGCCCGCACGCGCACCCTCGTCCCGTCGGCCGGGACGACCTCTGCGGTGGCTGTCTCCTCGACGGCGGTCAGCTGCCGGACGGAGACCGTCGTGAACGGGGGAGGGGAGACGGCGCGTGCGGTGGCGCCGGGGGCGAGGTAGCGGTCGACCTCCCCGGCGCCGGTGAGGTAGGCGGCGAGGAACTCTGCGACCGTGGTGGACAGATCCCCGTCGGGCACGGCCACCCCATACGGGGACGCGGGTGTCTTGGCGCGGCCGGGTCCGGCCACGACCGCAGGCGCACCGGTCACCGTGAAGGAGCGTCCGTCCGCGTCGGCGGCGACGGGTACGGCGTAGTAGAGAAGGCGTCCGTCGGCGTACTGCACAGCCACCGTCACCGACCACGCATCGTCCGAGTGCTGCGCACTGCGCACAGCCGTCACCGTCTGCGGGACCGGCTGCGCAGTCGCCGCATCGGGCAGTTCGACGTCCGGCGCCATCGACTGCGCAAGCCGCGCCTGCGCCGTCTGCGCATCGCCTGCGCGACTGCGCAGCCAAGCGTCGGTGAACAACTGCGCATAGCCCGACGGGTCTGAGGCTTGGGCGACGGCGGCGGTGCGCACACGCGCCGGCGTGTGCGCACCGGCCGCTTCGACCACCGTCGGATCGGTGGTGAGCGCGAGCGTGAGGGCGAGGGGACCGGACGCGATCAGCGCCCACACCGCCGTACGGGACAGGCGCACCCGCCGCCGCATCGTCTGCAGACGGGCGCCGGCCGCGACGGGTGCCGCGGCCCGGTCCGGTGGGGCCTGCTTGCCAGAAGGCATGGTCGAACTCCCAGGTCAGAACGGACGCTTCCGACCTCGAGACAACCCGCCCGCCCCGACCAGACCACAGACCACCAGACCCCGACCACGGTCACGATGCGGACACAAAACCCCTGGTACGCCCCGTGGTACGCCCGACCACGGGGCGTACCACGCCCGCCGCCCGGGGCGTGCTGTGTACCAAGGGGGTGGCCGCCGTGTTGGACGCCGATGGCCGGCTGCGCATCCGCGTCTGTGCGCAGCTGGCCGATGTGCGCGCAGTGAGCTGATGCGCGTGAGCGGTCTGCGCAATGACCTCTGCGCACAAACGGCCGCGCACACGCGACTGCGCAGCCGCTGTGCGCAGCATGCGCCAGCGCTGCGCAACGGGCTGCGCAACGGGCTGCGCAACGGGCTGCGCAACGGGCTGCGCAACGGGCTGCGCAGTCGCACCTGGCTCGGTCTGACCATGCGTCGTCGGACCCGACCACGAGGCCGACCATGCTTGGCCGGACCCCGACCATGGGCCCGACCATGCCTGGTCGCGTCCCGACCATGAGGCAGACCACGCTCATCGGACCCGGCCACGGGCCGGACCATGAGTGTGGGGCGCAGACCACGGGTGCACGGGCGGCGCGGAAGCCGCCCCGGTGCCCTGACGTCGTTTCGCCGGGGAGCAGAAGTGCCACCCGGCGCCAGGCCCTTACGGTTCGGGGTGGGCTCCGATCGGGGCTGCGGGTGCGGTGTCCGGCGGGCCTGCTGGGTCGGAGTGCCGTGGTACACCCCGTGGTCGGGCCGACCACGGCAGGTGTTGCCGGATCGTGACTGTGGTCGGGGTCTGGTGGTCGGCTTTGTGGTCGGGGGCGGCGGGTGTGCTGGAGGCATGGATCTGACACGCGCACCGTTACCGAGGAGCCTCCGACAGCCTTACCGCCTGCTTCAGGACGCTGGCCGCCTCGCGCCGCTGCCGGGCGGGGGCGCGTGATGGCCGCCGGACTGAAGGCGGGGATCCGGCGTGGGGTGATGGCGGCGGACCGGTTCACTCAGATCGCCAACGGCCTGTTCCGCGACGCCTGGCTGTCGTTCAAAGCGAAGGGCGTGTTCGGCTTCATCAGCACGCACACCGTCGGCTGGCATGTGACGGTCGCCGACCTCATGCGCGCGGGTCCGGACGGGCGGCACGCGGTGCGCGCCGCTGTGGCCGAACTGCAGGAGCACGGCTATCTCGTGCGCGAGCAGCTGCGGCACGGCGACGGGACGCTCGGCGAGGTCGTCTACGCGATCACCGACCGCCCCGCCCTCCAGGACGTGGTCCTGACGGACACCGCCCCCGTCGGCGCCGGGGAGGATGGTCCGGGCGCTGGGCCTGGGGTGGGGGTGCGGCGTGGGGTGATGGCGGCGGACCGGTTCACCCAGGTCGCCAACGGCCTGTTCCGTGATCCTCGTCTGTCGTTCAAGGCGAAGGGGCTGTTCGGGCTGCTGTCCACGCACCGTGACGGCTGGCGCATGAGCGTCACCGATCTCACCCGCCGGGCCCGGGACGGCGAGGCGGCCGTCAAGGGCGGGCTGACGGAGCTGGAACAGCACGGCTTCCTGCTGCGCGAACGCCACCGCCGCACCGACGGAACCCTCGGCGGGATGACGTATGTGATCACCGACCTACCCGCTCTGCAAAACCCCACGTCGCAACCGGTATCAGGTTTTCCACCAGTGGATTGTCCGACGTCGGATAATCACGGCACTAAGAACACCATCGTTAAGAAGACCACCCAGCAGAACACCAGCCCCCTCCGTCCGTGCGCCGCCGACCCCGACGACGAGGCGTCGACGGACCAAGGCACGGAGGGCCGGGCACCCGTGCCGGTGCCGCGGCTGGCTCCGGCGGACGAGATGCATCCCGGCATCCGGCTGCTGCTTCAGATCGGGTCGGAGCGTCCCGAGCTGCTGCTGACCGGGAAGGCGCTCACCGATCAGGGTCGGGTGGCCACGGTGATGATGGACGCCGGCTTCAGCGCGGAGCAGCTGCGGCACATCGTTGCGGGCCGTCCGCTGCCTGCCCCGGTGCGGACCTCGGTCGGCGCGATCGTCGCCGCCCGCCTGCGGGCCGCCCAGGCCTACCCGCCGCCCACCCTCACCGGGCACCACCACGACCCCGCCCACATGCACGGCGAGCGGTCGGCCCGGCCGGTGCCGGTGGAGCGTTCGACGGCTGCGGGCGCCGCCCGCACCGTCGATGAGGCGCTTGCCTACCGGGCGCTGGTGGAGTGCGCCGGCTGCGGCGTGCCCGCGACCGCTCCGGGTGAGGACCTGTGCCCGGCCTGCCTGGGCTGGCCGCCCTGCCGCACCTGTCCCGGCCCCACCCCCCGCCGCGCCACCCCGACAGGCGACGGCCGCTGCACCACCTGCGCCACCGTGGCGGTCGACGGCCCGGAAGGCAGCACCCCGTGACCGGCCGCCTCACGGGCCACGAGCGCCCCTTCGCCGGTGATCCGCAGCGCTGGGAGACCGAGCGGCATCGCGCCCTGCGGCGTGGGAAGGCCCGTGGGGGTGCCTGGGTGTCTGTCTGCGGGCCTGCTGTCGTGTTCGAGTCCACCGGGTGGGGTTGGCTCGCCTGGCCCGCCTCAGCAGACGACGGCATCCCCACCGCCCCTCAGCAGATCGGGGTGCTCGCCCCCGACGCGACCCGCTGGCACCGGCCGAGGTTGCGGTGGCTCACCAGACGCCCCGCCCGCCACCTCACCGTCAAGCCCGTCCCCAGACGCCTGCGACTGTCCACTGCCGCGGCCGCATTGGCCAGCAGCGCAGCCGGGCTGCTCGCCCTCGGCCACGGCGTTCCCGCAGGCGTCGCCGTCCCGGCGATGCTCCTCCCCGCCCTCCTGCCCGGCCGTCTCGACACCCGCGTCCAGGAGCACGTCCGCATGTCGAAGGCGACGCCTCCTGCCGCTACCTCCAGCGCCTCGCTGGCCTGCACAGCTACCTGGTCCGGGCCACTAACGGCAGCACCCGCTACGAACTTTGCCGCTCCGCCGAAGTGGGCGGGCAGCTGCTGTGGGAGGCCGCCGGCCTGCTCCAGGACCACGACAGTCGTGCCGTGTCCGCCGACCTGATCGTGCGCGAGCGGCTCATGCTGCAACTCGCCCATCAGATCGCCCGGATGACCGAGATCCTCACCGTCGACGATCGCACTGCGAGCCCTGGCACCCCTCGCCGTGTCCGTCCACCGGCGGCCGCCACGACCTGGTGCACCTCTCCCGAGAAGGAATCCCCTATGCCTGAATCCGCCGTTCCGGCCCCGCACACCGCCGACGTCTTCCTGCTGTTCGCCCACGAGCCGTACTACCCCGGCCCCGGCACCCGCGAGATCAACACCACCGTGGTGGCGGCCGCCTCCCTGCTCCACCCCCACCTGCGGCAGCCGGACGGAGTCCGCGTCCACGACCTGCTCACCCGCGGCCGTCGGCCCGGCGAGATCGTCCCGCTGGCCACCCTCACCCACGAACTCGACGGCGGTGCGCGCTGGCCCCAGGTTGGCGACTGGGAAACCGTCACCACGGACCTCGTCGGGCTTGTCCGCGAGGGCTTGTGCGACGCTCTCAGCCTCGGCCTGTCCGACGTCCCCCGCGCCCTGTTATGCACCGCCCCTGACGGCCGGGTACGCGCCTACGACGCCGTCACCGACACCTTCCTCGCCTACGGGCCCGACGAGCGTGCCGCCGTGCTCGTGGAGGTCGGCCGGTTCCTCGAGGCGCTGACAGCCGAGCAGCCGCTGTGGCCCGGCGACGGACTGCTCACCCCCGTCTCCCGCCGCACGTGAACGCGAGAGACACGGCGTCCCTGACCACGTGTCTGGCGGCGTATGCCGGTTGAGGAGGACGGGTGCTTACGGCTGCCAGGGGGGTGTCGGCGTACCGTCCGGGTCCAGGCCGTTCGGCCACAGCCTCTTGAGCAACTCCCCCATCCCTCTCAGGGGGTAGGGGTGGTCGCCGTGGTCGGCGGCTTGGCGGGCGAGGTTTTCGGCGCCCATCTGGTCTCCGGCTTTCTCCCGCATCTCCGCCAGGAGGACGAGGGCGTCGGTGTTGCCGTGGTCGGCGGCCTGCCGGAGAAGGGCCTCGGCGCCGCCCGGGTCCCCGGTTTCCTCCCGCATCTTCGCCAGGCTGGGCAGGGCCCCGGTGTCGCCGTGGTCGGCGGCTTGGAGGGCGAGGGTTTCGGCGCCGGTCGGGTCCCCGGCCCTCTCCCGCATCTCCGCCAGGAGGACGAGGGCGGTGGTGTTGCCGTGGTCGGCGGCGGCTTGGCGGGCGAGGCTTTCGGCACCGCGCGGGTCCCCGGTTTCCTCCCGCATTTCCGTCAGGTTGTACAGGGCGGTGATGTTGCCGTGGTCGGCGGCTTGGCGGGCGAGGGTTTCGGCGTCCTCCCGGTTCCCAGCTTCCTCCTGCCTCATCGCCAGGCTGACCAGGGCGTCGGTGTTGCCGTGGTCGGCGGCCTGCCGGAGCAGGGTTTCGGCGCTGGTAGGGTCCCCGGCCAGCTCCCGAATCTCCGCCAGGCGGGTCAGGGCGGTGGTGTTGCCGCGGTCGGCGGCCTGGCGGGCGAGGTTTTCGGCACCGCCCGGATCCCCGGCCGTCTCCTGCCTCATCGCCAGGCGGTACAGGACATGGGTGTTGCCGTGGTCGGCGGCCTGCCGGAGAAGAGTCTCGGCGTCCTCCCGGTTCCCGGCTTCCTCCCGCCTCATGGCCAGGTTGTACAGGGCGCTGGTGTTGCCGTGGTCGGCGGCTTGGCGGGCGAGGGTTTCGGCGCCGGTCGGGTCTCCGGCGTTCTCCCGCCTCATGGCCAGGTTGTACAGGGCGG
>NZ_JBIVOX010000024.1:78332-116795 GCF_044754345.1 Streptomyces sp. NPDC093094
GTGGTGTTGCCGTGGTCGGCGGCTTGGCGGGCGAGGGTTTCGGCGCCGGTCGGGTCTCCGGCGTTCTCCCGCCTCATGGCCAGGTTGTACAGGGCGTCGGTGTTGCCGTGGTCGGCGGCCTGCCGGAGAAGAGTCTCGGCGCCGCCCGGGTCCCCGGCTTCCTCTCGCCTCATCGCCAGGCTGAACAGGGCGCTGGTGTTGCCGTGGTCGGCGGCCTGGCGGGCCAGGTTCTCGGCGCCGCGCGGGTTCCCGGCCATCTCCCGGCTCATCGCCAGGATGAACAGGGCGTTGGGGCTGCCGTGGGCGGCGGCGAGGTGGAGCAGATGGTCGGCCCACTGCAGGCGGTGGCGTCTCCCGGCGGCCTGGGCGAGGTTGTTCAGGTCGTCGGGGTGGGTGAGGTGGGTGTGGGCGGCGTGCCAGAAGGCGGCGGGCGGGCACAGATGGCGGCGGGCGCTGCGGCCGTGCTGGTCGAGATAGTCGGCGAGCCGGAACAGCGGCCCCACCGCCTGCGAGGACGGCTCGGCCGCGGCTGCGATAAGGCTGGTCGGGTGCTGTGGGGGCCGGGGGGTGACGCGGGGCAGGGGGGCTTGCCTGCCGTGGACGGGTTCGGCGAGTTCGGCGTAAGCCTGTTCGGCCCAGTCGTCGGTCAGCCGGTCGTAGTCGAGGTCGGTGAGGTAGCCGGGGGCGGCACCGGTGAGAAAGGGCTGGGGGAGGTGGAGGCCGACGCCGAGGCGGCGTGCGTCCATCGCCGCTTCCAGCAGCGCCTTGGCGGCCGGGCCGGCGTGCTGGTAGCGGTTGAGGAGTTCCGGGGCACCGGCCAGATCCTGGGTCACCCGCCCCGTGGAGCCGGCGCGGGTGAGGGCACCGGCCAGCAGCCGGTCTCCGCCCTCGGCCAGGGCAGTCGCCTTGGCCAGGGCCTCGTCGTCGAAGACGTCGGAGACGGTCTGGGTGCGGCCGGCCAGGAGTTCCCGGACCCGGCTGTGCGGATCCTGCGCGCCGGGTGTGGGCAGGGTGGTGTACTTCTTCGCGTACTCGGGCCACAGCGTGCCCAGCACCAGGACCGGCCCGTGCTCCGGGCTGATCAGCAGGTGGTGGACGGCCGCCGCGATCTCCTCACCGGCCGTCCGGTCGCCGAGGTAGTGCTGGGCCTCGTTCAGCCACACCACCGTGCGCGGCCCCACATGCCGTAGATCCTCCAGCGCGGCCTTGGCCCGGGTGGGGTCGAAGGGGTGCCACAGCCGCCAGCCCCGGTCGGCCAGCGGCTGCACGGCCTCCCAGCAGGCCCGGGTCTTCCCGGTCGAGGAGGTGCCCACCAGGACCACGATCCGGCTGCGGCCGGACGCCGCATCCTTCACCGCCTCGGCCAGCACCCGGTCATGCTCGCGCCGTACGTATCCGGGCAGCATCCGTTCCTCGGGCGTATCGGAGCCCGAGGGAGCCCGGCCGGGCCCGGCGGGATGAACCTCCAGATCGTGCGGCTCCCACTGTCCGATCGGACGCCCCGGCCCGCCCGACACGGCCGTGCCGGGCTCCGCGGCCGCGGTCCGCTGCAGCTCCAGCAGCTCCTCCACCGGCAGCCTCAGCGCGCGGGCCAGCGCCGCCACCGTCTCCGCCGACGGCACCGGCTTCCGAGGCGAGAGCGCCTCCGACACCGTGGTGCGCCCCAGCTGTGCCCGGCGAGCGAGCTGGGTCTGGTTCAGCCGGGCCTGGGCCAGTCCGCCGGCCAGCCGTCGGCGCAGTTCGGTGAGCGCCGGCTCGTGGCCGTCCTGCCCGTCTCGCACGTGCCCGCCCTCCGGCATCTGATGTGTTCGCCGATGTTCATGTTTGTCCCGGCGAACCCCGGCGCACACCGTTTCCGGGACTTTCGACCACGTCAGCACCCCTACCGCCTGCAGGGAGCCTGCCGTGACCGTCGCCCTCGTCCTCCTGACCACCGCACTCGTGATCATCGTCGCACTGCTCGCCGCGGCCGGCGCGGGCAAGCTCGCCCGCCTGGACGGCGCCACCTGGCCTACCGCCCTCACCCGCGCCGCCACCGTCTTTGCCGCGGTCATCACCCTCGCCGCCACCGTCACCGCAGCCCTCGCCGCCCTCCTCACCTGAACCAGCACTCAGCCGGGGCAGGCTTCCGGACCGCCTTCGCCCATGTTCAGCTGCAGGGACCCAAGGTTCCCTTGCAGGGGCGGGGCCTGCGGCGTCCGGTCGTCGGCAGTGCCACCTCCGGCCTCCGGGCGGTCTGCTCAGCGGTCGGCCGCCAGCTGGCGGCCGGACATGGTGGCGTCCCAGTGACGCTCGAACGGCGGTGTTCCTGCCTCGGGCTGCGCCTGAGCGCGTTGATAGAACCGCGTCATGACGTACAGATTCACGGCCCGTGCCGCCGGAGCAGAGATAGATCCCGACGGCTACTCCACCGAGGCCGGCCTTGCCGAGCGCGAGGACGGCAGGGGCTTCATCCTGCTGTTCATGGCGGGCGAAGAAGATCCCGACGACCAGGAGGTCGCTCTGGGAATGGACACGCACTGCCTGGTCACCGCCGGTCAGGGGACCGCCTACGGCTGCGTGCGCGAAGCGGTCCTGGAAGGCGACACCCTCCGCGTCTCATTGGATCCGGAGGCGCTGGAGAGTCTGGGGCTGGACGACAGCGAGATCGAGACCGCCATCGAAGTACCGGCCGAGGACGTCGCCCGGTTCCGGGAAGTCCTCGCCCAGGTGCTGGCCTACGGACGGGCGGATGCCCTGCCCGCACGCGTGGTGCTCTGACTCCCCGCGGGCGAGACCGGCGACGAGGGGCGGCAGGCGGTCATTCCCGCCCGCTGCGCTTGTGAACAAAGCCGCTGGTGCCCTCGGCCGGGGCTGTTGCCCTTGTGGTGCGTTTCGGTGGTCTGGTGGGCGTACCAGATTGCCGTGACGTACATCTGCCGCCGCGCGTCTCACAGTTCCGTCCACGGCCGCACCCTGCCGCCGGTCAGCGGTGTCCACACCGGCTGTCCCGGTCCGTGCTGCTCGAGGTCCTCGAGGATCGCGGCGCCCAGGCGGACCTCCCGGGCCAGGTCGGCGACGAGCAGGTGGCGGGCGGTCATCGCCTGCAGATCCCCGATCCGGTCCTGCAGCCGGGTGCGCGCTGCACCGGTGAGGATGAACAGCACGCGGGGGAAGGCGGGGTACCAGCGCAGCCAGGACGGCCCCGCCGAGGGCTGCCGGCGCCGGCCGGGGGCCTGGGGCTCGTAATGGAACAGCCGGGCGTACTCGATCAGCTTCGCCGCGAGGCGCTCGCTGCTCATGGTGGTGCGGTCGACCTCGATGAACGCGCGGAGTTTGCGGCGCTGTTCGGGGCTGGTGGCGGTGTAGTACATCAGCGCGTCGGCGACCAGGCGCTGTCCGTCGCCGATGGTGTGGGAGACCTCCGGGGTCCAGTCCCAGGGCCCGTGCTCGTGTCCGTGGCGGCGGGCGTCCTCGGCGAACGTCAGATGCGCGCGGACGACGGCGAGAGTGTGCGGGGTCTTCAAAGAGGCCGCCGTCGCCGACGTCACCGGGTAGGGCGGGCGCCCGCCCAGGAGGGGCAGGCCCCGGATCACGCGGGCCCCGGCCTCGGTGAGATACCAGGCGTTGGTCCTCGTCCGGTTCGCCTCGTGCAGCACCGTGAAGTCGGTGTAGCCGCCGGCGCGCAGATGGTTCAGCACCCGCGACAGCAGCTGCCGCGACCCCGTCGGGCGCAGCATCCTGCGCAGCTGGCCGGTGGTGGCGATCCGGTGCTGGCCGAGCGCGGCCAGCACCTGCGGCGCCAGCGTGTCCGCCGGGCTCGGCGCCAGCGCGCGCGATGCCCGGCTGCGGCTGTGGGGCATGACAGTGTGTCCCTCCGGGGCTGACGGCGGTGGTCCTTGCTGTCGAGGAAAGCCGCTCACCCCGACCACAACCCCGACCACCAGACCCCGACCACGGTCACGAACGGGACACAACTGCCCTGGTACGCCCCGTGGTCGCCCCGCGGCGGCCGTACCACGCCCCGCCCGCCATCGAGCACGGCGGGCGGGGCGCGGTACGGGTGCCGGGCCGGTTTCTAGCGTCCCGCACGCCGCTGGGCGGCCTGATCGAGGATCCGCCGTCGGGTCCAGCGCCGGCGTCCGCCCTTCTCGCTGAGCGCATCGGGTGTCGCCAGGTGGGGGAGGTTTCCCTGGGCGATGCTGGAGGAGAAGGAGTTGACGCTCTTGAACCCCAGCAGCACCGCCGCCTGCGTGGCCCCGAGCAGCTCGTCGGGGTCGCCGTCGAGGGGAACGTCCGGCAGGGCCGGAGCGCTGCGTGTGGCGCCGGTGCGTTTGCCGCGGCCGGGCCGGGTGGCCATCCAGTCGGTCAGCGTCTGCACGCGCCATTGCAGGCGCCGGTAGGGGTTGTCGGCGGTCCCCATCTCCTCGACGTGGTCGGGTGCGGGGAAGTAGCCGGGGTGGTCGCGGACGTAGGTGGTGACCTGGTTGGGATTCTTGTAGCCCAGGAACCGGGACGCCTCGGCGGCGTTGAGGAGTTCCTGCGGGTCGCGGGCGGGCGGGGTGTGGCTGCGCAGGCGGGCCTGGCCGCGGTGGGCGAACCAGGCGGTGACGTCGGCGTGGTTCCACAGGCGGGCGCGGCCGCGCTGTCCGGCGGTCTCGGGGAAGGGGGTGCCGGCGGCGTTGGGGGTGCGGCTGGTGTAGAGGCCGCTGATGCGGGCGGGGGTGAGGCCGTGTTCGGCTGCGATCTCGGCGGCGTCGGCCAGGCGGGGCTCATCGCGCGAGGTCATGGCAGGGGTGTCCCTCCAGATCGGGGGCGGTCCGGTTCTCCCGGCCCGCACTTCACATAATGACAGGATCGAAGGCTGGAGGCCAGTGCCTGAACCCGCCCCCGGCTCGGGGATGGCCGGGAGTGGTTCATGCCGCGGGGACGAGGGCTGCTCGCGGCGGGCTGTGTCGTGGGCCAGCGGCGCGGTGTGGGCCTTCCCTGTGGCAGCTGGCGTCCGGGTTGTCGGCTTCCTTCAGACGGCCGGGCAGCGAGGTCGTCGGTCAGTCGAAGTGCCCAGGCGCGCAGCGCGCTGGTGGTGGTGTCATCGACTCCGTAGGCGGTGGAGGTCGTCGGTTCATTCGGTGCCGGTGAGGTTCGCCTGTGGCTCATCACGGTCGAGGCGGCCCCCGGCGCGTGCGGCTGGCCGAATTCCTGGAGTTCGGTGTTGCTGCAGCGGTGCGGGGCTGTGCATACGTCGATCAGGTCACGGGGTGCTCTGCGGTCGGCGAGGGCGCAGCCATGCGGTGTCGGGCCGGGTTTTTCGTGCGGGTCAGGCGGGGTCCGGGATGCTGGGTTCGGCGGGTTTGGGGACGGCGGGTGTGGGGGCGTACTGGGTTGCCTGGGCGTGGAACATGGTGGCGTAGCGGCCTTGTGCGGTGATGAGTTCGTCGTGGGTGCCGTGTTCGGCGAGGCGTCCGTGGTGGAGGACGTAGATGTGGTCGGCGTGGCGGACGCCGGACATGCGGTGGGTGACCAGGACGACGGCCCGGTCGGGGGCGGCGAGGCGTCGGATGCGGTCGAACGCTTCGATCTCGGCCTGCGGGTCGAGGGCGGAGGTGGGTTCGTCGACGATGAGGATGCTGTCCGCGTGCGCGGTGGCGCTGCGCCAGTGGGTGCGGGCGAGTCCGATCTTCTGCCATTCCCCGCCGGAGAGTTCGACGGCTCCTCGGAACATGCGGGCCAGCAGGCTGCGCAGGCCGTCGGGGAGCCGGGTGATCAGGGGGCCGGCGCCGGCGTAGTCGACGGACGGCTGCAGGTCCTCGGGGGTGGCGGCGCGGGTGGGGCGGCCGAGGCGGATGTTCATTTCGGCGGTCACGGGCCAGCGCTGGAAGTCCTGGGTGAGCAGGCCGACGCGCTCGAAGACCTGCGCCCGGTCCAGTCCGGTGACGTCCGCGTCTCCCCAGCGCAGGGTCCCGGCCTGCGGCAGCAGCAGCGCCGAAAGGATCTTCATTAGGGTGCTCTTGCCGGAGCCGTTCTCACCCACCACGGCGGTGACCGAGCCCATCGGCAGCGTCAGCGACACCTCCTTCAGGGCGGCCGTGTCACGGTCGGGATAGCGGTAGGAGACGCCGTCGAGCACGACCTGCCTGATCCGCTGCGGCACCGGGGCGCCGCCGGCGGGGATGGTCCGGCGGGCCGCCTGGTCCAGGAACCGGCCGTGGTCGCGGACGTAGAGGGACTCCTCGTGGAGCTGGTTGATGTTCATCACCAGCGCGCCCAGGCTCGCCGAGCCCGTGCGTACCGCGATCACGGCGGTCCCGGCGACGGCCAGGCTCATGTGCCCGGCCGTGATCAGCCAGAACAGGGCCCCGTACGTCGCAGCCATCGCCACACCCGACAGCGCTGAGGCAACCCATTCCGTCAATGCCTTGCTGGAGGCGAGGCGTTCCTGCTCGCTCTCGGCGCTCTCGGCCATCCGCTGGTAACGGCTCAGAAGGAATGTGCCGACGGCGTGCAGGCGGACCTCCTGCGCGGCGGTGCGCTCGGTGAGCAGGTTGCCGATGAGCCGGCCGGCCCGTACGTGCTCGATCCAGCTCATCACCGACACGTACCGCTCCTGGGCCACGCGCATCGCGCCCCAGCCGCGCGGGGCTGCGATGAGGATCAGCAGCGGCAGCAGGGCGGGATGGAGCACGGCCAGCACGCCGGCGGTGGCGATCAGGGAGATCAGGCCGTTCAGCGCGGCGACACAGGCGCCGATCATGCGCCGGGCAGCGCCGGGACCGTGCTGGGCGACGTCGACGAGCCGCCGGAAGTCGGGGTCGTCGATGGCTTCCAGCTCGACGTTCGCGGCAGCCGCGAGGTACTGGGTGGTGGCGGTCCGCTCGACCTTCGGCTCCAGCCGCCCCGCACGGGAGGTGGACCAGGCAGCGAGGACAGAGTTCACGGCACCGATCGCGCCGACGGCCAGCAGGCCGGGTAACAGCTCGGTGAGCCGCTCGGCGGCAGGGCCGCTTCCGGCGATCAGGGCGTGCATGACGGCGTTGACGGCGAGCAGGCCGAGGGCCGCGGCGATTCCCTGGCCGATCTCACTGACCGCGACGGCGCCCAGCGCGCGCCGGTCGGCCTGCCACGCCATGCGCAAGGTCGCGCCGGCGAGGGAGGGCATGGAGCGCAGCGCGGACGTCATGGTCAGGTCGAGCCCGGCATGCTCATACTGGGACCAGCCCATGTCGTAGCGCAGCGGCCCGCCGAACAGCTCCTGCTCGGCATCGCTCACCTGCGCCTCGGTCATCTTCACCGGCTTGAAGAAACTCTTCACCGGGTGCCTCCCTCGGCGGGCCGGTTCACGGCACCGGGGGACGGGCCCCGGGTGGTGGGGGCGGTGCAGTGGCGGCAGCTGTGGCGGTGTTTCTCCATCGGCATGCAGATCAGTCCTTCGTGTCGTGCTGCAACGATCGGTGTGGTGAGCCTTCCGGCCTGGGACCGCGCGGAGCCGGCGGTCTGCCGGCAAAAGCCTGCGCTCGTCGCGTGGTTGCCACCGGGTGGACGGCAGCTGCTGGCCACGCGGCGCTGGTGTTCACTGTTCGTGGCCGGCGGCAAGGCTGTCGCGGATGACTTGGTTGCTGGTCTTGAGCGCCCCGCTCGGGTCCCGTTGCACTTGGTCGGGAACTGTTCCTGCTCCGAGGGCGCAGGCTTGCATGAGTGTGCGGCCGTCGTGTGCTTGGCGTTGTGTGGCGAGCGCGGCGAGGTGGCGCTCGGTTGCGCCCGGGAGCGCTATCGGTGGAGGGCTGGGGGTGCTTGGGGCTGCACGACATCGGTGTCGATGCATGCGGTGTCTCCGGTCGCCAGGGCCTGCAGACTCACCAGGAGACGTATCCGTCCGGTGGGCCACTGGTCCAGGAGCTGCAGGGTCGGCATGACGCGTACGGTGGCCCGGGGGTCGCGGTATGCCAGGCAGGTCACGGCTTCACGGGTCATCGGTGCTGCGGCGATTATGTGGGTGATCACCTTCCTGCGTCGCATCTGCCTGCGGTCGACGGCGACGCGCCGCAGGAGCCGCAGCCCGCCGGAGGGATCGGTGAGCACCCGGTAGCCGGCTTCCTGCGGGGTCTGGCCGTCGCCCACGGCGCCCACGGGAAGCATCGGCATGCCGCACAGGTCGACGACGGTGATGCCGTCGGCTCCGACCGGGACGAGCAGCGAGACGCCGATCACCGGCGGTCGCCAGTTTTCGTAGGGGGCGTGAGGGGGCTGAGCGGGCACGGTGGCCGTCTGGGTGGGCATCAGGCGGGGCCGTTCTGCACGGCGGCCACGATGTCATCGAGGTGCTGGGGCCGGCTGGTGCTGAGGATGGCGGCGATGTGCGGGCCCTGGGAGAGGAGCCAGTGCAGTGGGGCGGCGGGGCCGTAGGCGCGGGCGAGGACACCGGCGTCCAGGGGGCGGTAGGCCACGTAGGGGATGTTGAGGTTGCGGCACAGTTCCACGGCCGGGTCATGGTGGTCGGTGGTGTTCAGTACGTTCTGCACCGCGGCGACGGGCCGGTGCGCGGCGACGTACCGGATGTCGTCGGTTGTGACCTTCGACAGGCCGAGGTGCCCGATCTTCCCCTCGTCCTGTAGGGCGTGCAGCACGGCGATCTGCTCCTCGGGCGGGACGTGGGGGTCGATGCGGTGCAGGTAGCACAGCTCGAGTCGCTCCACCTTCAGGCGGCGCAGGCTCGCTTCGACGCAGGCTCGCAGGTAGAAGGGGTTGCCGAGCGGTTTCCATTGGTCGGGGGCGGGGCGGACCATGCCGACCTTCGTGGCGATCAGTACATGGTCGGGGTAAGGGTGGAGCGCTTCGCGGATGAGGTGTTCGACGGTGTGGGGGCCGTAGGCGTCGGCGGTGTCGATGTGGCTGATGCCGTGGGTGTGCACGGCCCGGCGCAGCACGCTGAGGGCTGTGTCGCGGTCGTCCGGGTCGCCCCATGTTCCGGAGTTGGTCAGTCGCATGGTGCCGAAGCCGAGGCGGGAGACGGTTTTCCCGGCGATGGTGATGGTGCCGGCGGGCGGGGTGGGGATCATGCGGGCTGCTCGGTGAGGCAGCGCCGGATGGCGACGTCGACGGCGTGTGCCTGGCTGTCGGGGTCGCTGGTCACCCGTTGGTGGGTGATGACCTCGCCTGCCAGGAGACGGTGCACGCAGTTGTCGACGAGGCGCCGGAAGGCGGCGTCGTAGTCGTGGCTGGTGTCAACGGGCACGCTCTCGTCGAGCACGGTCGCCAGCAGCAGGTCGTACTTGGGGAGCTGGGTGGAGGCGAGGATCAGGAGGCGTTCGCGCTCGAGCCGGGGCGGGGTCTGGGCCCGGAACGCCATCGCGGCGTCGTAGTAGGCGATGGCGTCGTGGGCGGCGCGGTCGATGAGGACGACTTCGGGGCCCTGCGCGGCGGCGTGGGTCTCGTCGAGGATGCCCTGGGCGATGATCCACTCGGTGGACCGGGCGGTGTGGTGCTGCATCTTGGGCAGGCCGGCCGCGGCGGCGCGCTTGCCGAGCCGGCCGGTGCGGGCCACGGTGAGGCCGTGGCCGCGCAGCTCCATCTCTATGCGCTTCAGGAGCGTCGTTTTGCCTGTCGCATGGGTGCCGAGAACGGCGATGCGGAAGGGCTCGGGGGAGGAGGTCACCACAGGGTGGGGTCCTTTTCTGGCTCGGGGGCGCCGGGCAGGCCGGGCGGCACGGCCGCCGCGACCAGTTGGTCCCAGGTGTCGTAGCGGGAGGCCATGGCGATGAGGATCTGAGCTGTGGCGAAGGCGTCGAAGGTGGCCCGGTGCCGGGCGCCTGGTGCTTCGCGCAGGTCGGGCTGCACGTGTTCGATGAGTTTGTCCAGGGTGTACTTGCCGAGGTCGGGGAAGGCGTCCTTGGCCAGCCGGAGGGTGTCCAGGACGCCGGCAGGCTCCCAGCCGGGCAGGTGCGCGCTGAGCACGCGGTAGTCGGTGTGCGCGTGGTGTGCGCAGATCCAGGTGTTGCCGAGGAAGGCGTGGACCTGGCCTGCTACTTGGTCCCACGTCGGCTGGTCGGCCAGGACGTCGTTGGTCAGGCCGTGTACCCGGGTGGCGAAGGGGGTGAGGGGGCGGTTCGGGCGGGTCAGCCACCAGCCCGCGGTGCTTTTGTCGGGGTGTCCGTCCCGGATGGGCAGCGCGGCGACTTCGACGAGGTCGGGCGGGTTGGTGCCGTTGCCTTCGACATCGACGACGAGCAATGCGGGCCAGGTGGCGAAGTTCATGGCGTGTCGGGTCCGTCCTCCGCCTCCCAGCCGATGGAGGCCCGGCCGTGCTGGCGGTAGTGGTGGGGCTTGCTCCGGTCGTGGCACTGGTAGCCGAATCCGTGCTGCAGGTAGTAGCGGCGCGGCTCGTCCAGTCCCTCAACGACGATGGCACGGTCGTTGACCGCGACGTCGCCAGTTGCTCCCAGGGCGTGCGCTTCGCGTGCGGCGGCGTCCACCGCCGGTCTGGTCCAGGCCTTCTTGCACAGCGCGATCTGGTCGGGCGGGCAGATGTCGCACAGTTCCCGAACGCCGTAGTGGCCGTTGTAGTCGGCCTCTCCCCAGGCGTGGGCGACTGCGCAGCTCGTCTTGCGGAACAGCGTTCCCCACTCGGCGCCTCCGGCGGCCTGGTTAGGGGCGAAGGCATCCAGGATTCGCCGCTCCGCCTGCTCCGGCATGATCTTCCGCCGGGCCGCCTCGGTGTATGGGACCGGCAGGCCGTGGTCCTCGTAGTAGGCCTTGATCTCGTCGCGGAAGAACAGGCCTGTGAAGACGGTGGCGTGCGCGTGCAGGGACAGCTCGCGGGCTTGCCCGAGGTGTTCGTCGGAGTCGTTGAGGCCGGGCACGATCGGCCGCCAGTACAGGACCGTGCGGTAGTTCTGGGCGTGCTCGTGGAGCATGCGGAGGCTGTCGGCGGCGTATGCGGAGTTGACGGGTTCGATCTGCGGGTGGTCGATGCCGGAGTGGGTGACGAGGAGCGTCAGACGCAGATTCTTGAAGGAGTTGAGCACGGCGCAGTCGTCCGTGTTCACCCGCCACCGGGTGATGACGAGGACGTGGTTGGTCAGGCCCTGTCCGTCGAGCAGCCGCAGAACCTCGAACGTGTGAGGCTTGACCACCGGCAGCATCGGGTCGGTGGCCCGGTTGAACACCTGGACGGGGGTCCTGTGCGGCCTGAAGTAGGGGTGGCCGACCAGCAGGGCGACGGCGGCTTCGTCACTCATCAGCGCCCGCGGCGTCTTCATCTCGAAGTTGCCGAACAGATGCCGGACGCAGTAGCCGCAGTCCAGCGGGCAGCCGACGACGTGGTTCAGCGACAGACCCGATTTGCGGTACTCGATCACGTCGGCGAGGGCGGGAGCGAGCGAGCTGCTCTGCTCGGCGTTCAGAAGGGGCAGCATGCGGTGGCGCGGCACGGAAGAGGCAGTCACGGGGACCTCCGAGGCAGGGAGCCGGTCAGCGTCGGGTGAGCGTGGGCTGGAGGGGCACGTCGGCCGACAGCGCGGTGAGCAGCCTGCGGCGCTGGGCGCCGTACCAGGTGCCGAAGTCGCGGCGGGCCGCGTCGGCATCGTCGGAGGTGTGCACCAGGTTGTGCACAAGGCGTTCTTGTTCGACAGCGGCCTCGAGACTGTCGTTGCCGAGGTCCCCGCGGATGGTTCCGGCGGCGGCACGGGTGGGGTCGAAGTGCCCGATGAGCTGCCGCAGCCGGTCGTGGACGCCGCCCTCGCCGTGCGCGAGGGCGACGGTGACCTGCTTGCCCGCATAGGCGTTGTCCAGGCACGCGGGGATGTCACGGTCGGGGAAGTGGTCCGCATCGACCAGGAGGTCCCAGTAGTGCACGTGCACTTGCCACGGCTGCACGGTGACGTCGATCCGGCCGGCGATCTCGGCGCCGGCGGCGGCGATCCGGTCCAGTACGGCATCGACCAGGCCCCGCGAGACGGCGTCCGGCTTGCACAGAACGACCGAGCAGTGGTCGAAGTCGGTGACCTCCAGGCGACCGCCCGGCCCGTACCACGTGCCGAACTCGCGGCGCGCCCCAGCCGGATCGTCGGAAGTGTGGACCAGGTTCCGCACGAGCCGGTTCTCTGCCCGCGCGACGGCAACGCTGTCGTCGCCCAGCTCGCCGCGGATCGTCCCGGCTCCAGCGCGGACCGGGTCGGTGTGGCCGATGAGCTGCCGCAGCCGGGCGTGGATCCCCGGCTCGCCGTACGCCAGAGCCAGCGTGACGGGCTGCCCCGCGTAGGCGGCGTCGATGTACGCGGGCAGATCGCGTATGGTGCGACGGCCGGTGCCAGCGAGCATGTCCCGGTAGGCCACGTGCGCCTGCCACGGCTGGGTGACGACGTCCATGCGGTTGGTGACGGTGAAACCCGCGGACGCGACCATCTCCAGGATGCGTGAGGTCAGCCCGCGCGCCACGGCGTCGGGCTTGCACAGGACGACCGCCCACCGGTCGAAGTCGACCCCGTCCACCACGGCGCCGCTCATCGGCTTGCCCGCGCTCAATGGGCACCTCCCCCGACTGCCGCGGCGCAGGCCGGCCACTTGCGGACCATCAGCCAGCGCAGGCCCGGGTCAAGGGCGTGCAGAAGCGCCGGATCGACGGTGGCGACCTGGTCGTGCTGGATCTGCCGGTACAGCTCGAACAGCATCACGACCTGCTGCCAATACGGATGCAGGCCGAGATGGCTTTGGATGTGCGGCGCGTTGTAGCGCAGCTCGTTCGTGCGGAGTGCCTCTTCGTGGACCAGCAGCCGCTCGATGGTCACGGCGGTGGTGTCCTCGGGCAGGGAGGGGAAGGCGAAGTGCACGGCAGGGCCGCTGGCTGCCTCGTCCAGCACACGGCGGACCCGGTCGGCGTTGTGGTCGTTGACGTGCGCGGAGCCGATCGTGTGCGTGTACGTGCCCAAGCGCAGACCGAGTTGCACCGCCGCGAACTCCTGGATCATCGTGAAGGAGAACACATCGGACAGCAGGCCGCAGTCGAGATCGTTCGCCCGCATGTTGCACACCATGTGCAGGTGGCCATCCCGGGGCAACAAGTGCAGGCCGGCGAGGCACGCGACATCCGGATTGGAGCGGTCGGCGAGCTCGGCTGTCGAGAACACCGACAGGTAGCCGCGTTTGCTGTCCCGCTCGTTCAGCAGGAGCTCGACGACCAGGTCGAAGGGAGACTGACCCCCGTCGGCGGAGTTGAAAAGGGTGTAGCCGTATGCGGACCCACCGAGGTGGACGCCGTCCGTACAGCTGGAACGGATGGACGGTGCGTAGTAGCCGATCATGTCCACGTCGCGGCGGCCGGCCAGGTACCAGAGCGCTTCGGCGAACTGGAAGACCGGGTTGGTTTTGCGTTCGGCCAGGTAAGGCAGCCGCTGGCGCGGATCGGGCAGACGGAAGCTGACACCGATCACCTCGCGCGCCGCGTTGCCGCGAGCCTCGATCTGGTGCTCGGGCTCCCTCGTCGCGAGCTGCAATAGGGCCACGTATGCGTCTCTGACGCTGGGATAGGTGGGCGCTGTGATCAAGACATTCTCCTGAGAGGGGGCGGGTGAGGTTGCTGCCTGCCCGATTGCCGCAGAGTCAGGGTCGTGCGACGACCGGGCAGGGCGTGCCTGCGGAGATGGGGGCGGGATGCCGTACGCGGGGTTCAGGCGATCGTGCCGAGCGCGGATGCCAGTAGCGTTTCGTGGGGTGCGGGTCCGGGTTGGAACTGGTCGAGGAGCTGGCGCAGTGCGGTGGGCGGGACGAGGCGGTCGCCGCGGCAGGGCCGCAGCCAGTACGGTCCGGGCGGCTCCGTCGCCGACATGGGCGGCAGGGCCAGGTGGTGCGGCCGGCCGAGGCACAGGGCGTGGCGGTGGGGCGCCCATTGTTCGCTGGTGCCGGGCGGGACGAGCCAGATCAGCCAGGAGCGGTGGGGGTCTTCGATGACGGGTCCGCACGCGTCGGCCGGTTCGCCGCTCGTGTGCTGGATGCCGTCCATGACCGCGACGGCGGCGTGGGCCTGGGGGCCGCTGGCGGTGACGACGATGTCGAACAGGTGCCCGCCGAGGGGGAGCTGGAGCACGTCCTGCTGCTGGAGCGCCATCAAGCTGCGTACGCGGGCGGCGAGGTCGCCCATGTCGGAGGCCACCTGCTGCGGTTCGATGGTTCCGCTGGTGGCCGTGAAGCCGACGGGGGCCGGGGGTGGCAGGTCCCTGTCCGGGATCAGCTGGCGGCGGGGTAAGTGTCCGGTGAGGCTCACGACCAGTCTCCCTCGTCGACCGGGCGCAGGACCGCGGTGACTGTCTTGCCGGTCACGTACCCGTCGGCGTCCAGAGTCTGCTCCCACGACAGGCGGGCGCCGTAGTGCTGCACCCACCACAGGCCGCTGCCTCGCGAGGGTGCGCAGGAGATCGTGCGGAAGTCCGGAAAGGCGGGATCGGCATCGTCGACCTCGATGTGAAGCTCGTCCGTGTCCGGAAGGACCGTCAGCCGCACTCCGATACAGCCGTCGTGGAACGGTGTGCCGTGGCGGGCGGCGTTGTCGACGAGCTGGTCGCTGATCTGTCCGGCGGCGTCGATGTTGCCGGCCCAGCAGACCGCTGTGAGCCGGGGTCGGACCCGGAGGCGGGCGTTGGGGCCGGATGCCTCGTTCGCCAGCAGCTTGGAGGACCAGCGGAAGCGGAAGGCCTCCGGCTCCGGCCGCAGGGCGGCTGTGGCGACGGATCGGTGGGGCTGCGGGGCGTGCTCGGTTGCGTTTCTGAACGCCGAGGGGGCGATGCCCTGCGTCGGGGGTTGCACGGGGGGACTCCCTGGCTCTTGGGGTGGTGCGCTCTCAGGGAAGGCGAGGTCAGCAGTCGGCCGATTTCGACCGGGTTGATCGTGATGCGTCGGCCGTCGGCCTGGGTGCCGGGCAAGCGGTCCCGGTACGCCCGAACGCCTGGGGCAGCTCGGCCGTGAGGCCGTGTCGTCGATGACGGTCACGGTGTCTCCGTCAGGTCCGGGAACAGCAATGCCCGAACCAGTAGTGGGGGTAAAGAACTACGGGGAACCGCCCGGACCAAGAGAGGCCCTGGATGACGGTCACCTCGTTCTGGGCGGCTGCTGATAAGTGAACCGGCTGTCACGCTCAGTGGGTACGGTGGACGGCAGTTGAAGCGGTATACGCGGTTTACAGTCCCGGAGTAGGAGACAGTCGTGGCGGCGCAGAAAGACCCCAACTCCCGCTTGCGCGATGCCATCGACGCTGCCCGCTGTACCTTCGAAGCCCTCGCCCGAGACGTTCAGCGCATCGCCGCCGAGAACGGCGAGATCCTCCAGACCAACAAGTCGGCCATTTCCCACTGGGTGAACGGCACCCGCACCCCTTCGGGCCGCGTCGGTCAGTACCTGGCCGAGGCGCTGTCCCGCCGAACAGGACGCCCGGTCACCCAGACCGAGATCGGCCTCCGTGCTGGTGGTGCCGAGGAGCCGGCGGAGTCCGACCCGGTCATCGCGGTCACCGACCTGGGCCGCGCCGATGTCGAACGCCGCCGGTTCCTCGCCGTCGCGGCCTTCACCACAGCCGGCGTCGCCATGCCCCTCGGCTACAACCACGAGGCCACCGCCCGCATGCTGCGTGCCCGCACCGGCGCGTCCCTGGTCGGGGCGGACGACGTGGACGTCGTCCGCCAGATCACCGCGGCCTTCAGCGCCGCCGACGAGCGCCTCGGCGGCGGTCACGGCCTGACCACGGTGACCGCCTACCTCGCAGACACCGCCGCTCCCATGCTTCGGGGCCGGTTCTCGAACGAATCCTTACGGCGGGCCGCGTTCGGCGCGGTCGCCGAGCTGGCCTACCTTGCGGGGTGGAAGCACCACGACCTCGGCCAGGAGGGCGCCGCCCAGCGGTACTACCAGGTCGGCTACCAGCTCGCCTGCGAGGCGGACCCGCACGGGCACGCCGCCTGGATGATGCGTGCCCTCGCCCACCAGTCCCTGAGCCTCAAACAGCCCCACCACTGCGTCGACCTGGTCGAATCCGCCCTGCGCACAGGCCTCGGCCACGTAGACAGTCAGACCGAGGCCCTCCTTCACATCACCCACGCCCGCGCATACGCGGCCGTCGACGAGCACCCCTTGGCAGCGCGCGCCCTGCTCGCTGCCGAGGACGCCCTCCTGCGCGACGACGGGCCCCAGCCCAGCTACTCCCGCGTAAGCGGCCCCGCCGCTGGCACCGTGGCCAGCCACACCGCCCGCACTCTGACCGACCTCGCCGACCACACCGGCACCGAACAGCAGCACCGCGACGCCCTCACCCGCTGGGATCCCGACAAGTACAAGCGCGTCCACGCCCTTACCCACGCCGACCTCGGCGACAGCCTCGCCGCCCAGGCCCGCGCCGACGAAGCCGTCGACGCCTGGACCCGGGCCCTGCTCCTCATGGAGGGCATGACCTCCGACCGCACCCGCACGGCAATCACCTCGATCCGCTCCACCCTCGCGGTCTACCAGCGCCGCCGAGTTCCCGGCGCCGCCGATCTCGCCCGCCGCGCCCGCCAAGCACTCGCCTAACATGCCCGACAACCCGCCCGACGAAGGGATCACCGTGGCCCGGCAGACCGACGACCGCTCCCCAGCCCTCAAGCCAGCACTCGAATCGATGACCTTGCTGGTCGCGGCCGTCATCGTCCACGACAAGGCCACCAACCGCGTCGTCCTTCTCCAGCGCAGCGAAAACGCCAAGTTCGCCCAGGGTCTGTGGGACCTGCCCGTCGGCAAGAGCGAACCAGGCGAACCCATCACCGAAACAGCGGTACGCGAGCTCTACGAAGAGACGGGACTCACCGTGAAGCCCGACTCTCTCAAGGTCGCCCACATCATCCACGGCGCCTGGGGCGTCGAAGCCCCCAACGGCTTCCTCACGGTGGTCTTCGCCACCCACGAATGGACCGGCGAACCGGAGAACCGCGAACCGCGCAAGCACTCCCAGGTCTGCTGGGTCGATGGCGAAGCCATCCCCGAAGCCTTCGTCGACACCACCGCCAGTGCCCTGCGCCACTATCTGAGCAAGGGCTCGGACGTCTCCCTGGACGGCTGGCCGGTCATGTGAACAATGGGCGTCCGCCGTTCTGTGATTCCCGCACCCGCGAGGATGGACTCGTCCGTATGCCGCGGGGTCGTCGACCACGAACCGGTCCGCGCGGCTCTCGTCGGGGATGGCCGGAAGCGGTTCATTCCTCCGGGATCAGGGACACCCCGCGCCGGGCCGCGTCGTCGGTCATCTCGGTGTAGGCCAGCGCCGCGGGCGTGCCCTCCCATTCGGCGAGGACGAGCAGCAGGACGAGTTCGTCGCGGTCCTGGGACGGGTCGCCGGGCATGCCGGCCGCGGTGGCGTCCGCCGCGAGCTCCTCCCGCGACAGAGCGGCAACACGCGCCGTGACGATGTGGCGGAAGGCGGTAAATCCCTGGTGGTACAGGCCGTGCGCTTCGCGCAGGAACACCAGCAGGCTCACCTCGTCGGCGGCGGGTGCGGCGGCGACCAGGTCGAGCAACCGCTGGAGGGTGGTCGTCATCGTCATCAGCATGCCTTCCCGGGCGGTGCGGATGCTGCCGGATATCAGGTGCGGCAGTGCAGCCGTCGCACAGTGCCCGCCCGGCCCGCCGCGCCAGATCGGGCTCCCTGCGCGGCGCCTTCCGCAGGGCTGCGCGCACTTGGGCTTCGAGGGCTGTGAACTCGGGCCCGTCGTCCGCGCAGATGATCCCAGGGTCGGGTGCACTGCACAGGCGGGCGTGGCGGATCAGGTCGGTGATGCGGATGTCGGGGCGGAAGCTGTCGCCGCGTACCTGCTCGACCTCGGCGTACAGGGCGGCCAGGCGCGGCCGACGGCCGAGGGCCAGCAGCAGGTCGCGGCGGGATGCGAAGACACACAGCGAGCACGAGCAGCGGGAGGTGCCGCTGAAATCGCCGGCGCCGGGGGCGGAGTCGTAGGTCCAGCAGTACGGCACTGGCGCGCCGGTGTGCCATTCCCGGACGGCGGCTGTCGGCCAGTCCTTCACCGGCAGCCACTCGTCCACGACCCGCGCGCTGTTGGCCTGCACTCTGCGCCAGGCCGCACGCTTCCTGCGCTCGGGTCCTTCGTCGCTGCGCAGGCCCAGGACCTTCAGGATCCGCACCGGCCGCCCGAGTTCACGCCCGAGCCGGCGCACGAGCGGGGTCCAGGCGCTGGAGACCACGCCCTCCTTGGCGCTCTTGCGGCAGTACGGGCTGCCGATCCGCGGGAACCGCCCATAGGCGGCGATCTCGGTGAGCAGGCTGTGCGGCATGCGAGTGCCGCCCGGACCGGGAAGGGTGCGAGTGACCTCCACATGCCGGTCGGCCGGCACTCCGAAGGCGGCGCTCTGCAGCGCGGCGAGCTCGGCCACCCCCGGATGGCGCACCCCGCCGAAGACAACGGGCGGCCATTCCAGCACGCCGAGGTTGGCGTGGTAGGAGATCACCCGGTCGGTCACGCCCGCGGCCCGGGCGGCGTCCATGAACACGGCCATCATCACCGCACTGTCCTTGCCCCCGGACAACTGCGGCGCCAGCAGGTCGTAGGAGGCAAGGTCGGGCGCTTCAGACGCACGAGGGGCGGCAGGCGAAGACACGGCAACTCCAGTCAGAGAAAGGAAAGGGGGGCGGTCGGCCGGGGCCCGGTGGTAACGGTCCTGCCGGGCGGAATCGGGGAGGGCAGTTCAGGTGAACAGGGCGTTCCGCTTCTGCTCGAAGCGCTTGTCCTGCTTGTCGATCACGCGGGCCGGGGCGGTGGGGAGGAGTTCCTCCCCCATGGGCCGGACGTCGGCGCGGGGGCGCCGCCAGGCCCGGGTGCGTCCGTAGACGGGATCTCGTTTGACGCCGATGGCGTGCCGCCCGCGAACCGAGGTCAGGTGGCGGGCGAGCTGGTGCGGGTGCCGTGGGCGAGGCGCTGGGTGGAGCGCGGGGCGGGGCGATTGCGTCCGTTGCCGGAGAGTGGGAACAGCGTCGGCGCACCCGGTAGAGCGAGCAGCGAGGGTTGCCGGTGTGCAGGCCGATCAGATTTGAACGCGTTCAATATATGGTGAGGTGAAGGCCGGAGCGGCTGCGGGGACCTGGTGAGGGGATGGTTGTGGGAGTGCATGTGGGGCGTGCCGTTGTTCTTGCGGTGACGGCGATGGCGCTGACGGTGTCCTGCGGCTTGGCAGTGGGGCTCTATGCGGCGGACCTTACCGAGCAGGAGGTGAAAGGCCGATGGGTGAGCGGGGCGGGCGCGTCTTTGGTTTTCCATGTGGATCACACCTTCACCAGCGAGCGCTTCACGGCGGCGACCTGTGGTGACATGGCGACGCCGGAATTTGGCACGTGGGCGTTCTACGCATCCGCCGCAGACGGCGAGCTTGCCGCTCCTGATGCCGCAGCGAGGCGTGGTTCCGTTCTGGAGCTGACCTCCGCCAGCGTGACCTGCACGGTGACCGTCTATCTGTTCGGTGATGAGGAAGACCCTGTCATGTGCCCCACCGGCGACGCGGATGCCGGCTGCCTGTCAGACGAGTACCTCCGCCGATCCGGGTGATCCGCTGGGTCGATGCGTCAGCCATCTGGACTGGGGCGGCCGGATGAACCGCACGCTGTGCGCGCAGCAGCGGCAGGATGAACTACTGAACGAGGTACCGGGTTTCGGTCCTTTCGCTGCCGGTGGCCATCGCGAGCGGGGGTGGTCGGCGTCCTGAAGGTGGGCGGTCAGGGTGACATGGTGGAAGTCGATGTGCCCGGGCATGGGGATCCTCTCGTCCGGCGGGGACCAGGGGCGGGGCCCGGGGGCGGTCAGCGGCTGGCGGCTGCGGGGGTGCCGGGGCGGGTCCGGTTGTGGGGTCGCTGTTCCTCCCACCAGGCGGGTGGGTGGCCTGTGCGCTGGGTGGCGGGGCCGGGTGCGGCTGTCGTGGTGGTGGGCTGGGGTGCGGTGGGCGGTGTGATGGGGGTTGCGGCGTGGGGGCTGGGGAGGCTGGTTTCGGTGTAGGCGATGCGCTGGTGGAGGCTGATGCCGAGGTCGTCGAGGCTGAGGTGGAGGGTGTTGTCGCGGATTTCGGTGATCCGGCCTGTGGCGAGGACGGTCACTTTGGGGGTGAGGGATTCGGTGGCGTGGCGGGCGAGGTCGCGCCAGGCGGTGCACAGGTACGCGATCGGGGCCCCGTCCCGCCACTGCCGGGACGCGGCGTCCCACCGGCTGGTGGTTGCGATGAGGCTAAAGCGGCAGACGGCGATACCGCTGTCGGTGAAGCGGCACTCGACGTCGCTGGTCACGGTGCCGGACACGTGGGTGAGGGACGGGCCCATACGAACTCCTCCTACAGCTTGTGACAGTTGGATTCTGGGCGGAGGTCAGTCCCTCCCCGGCCGTTGCGCCGGGCGGATGCGGCGCCGCATCCGGCGGGCGGCCCGCTGCCGTTGGCGTTGCCGTCAGGTGGCTGCCCGGGCGGCGGGTGTGGGGGCGGTGCTGCTGTGGAGGGTGGTGTCCTCGGCCTCTATGTGCAGCGGGACTGTCTGTCCGGGAGGGGCGATCCGGTGGTCGGTGGTGTCGAGGTGGACCGAGACGCGGAGGGCGTGCAGGTCGGGGTCGAGGTAGGCGAAGACGAGGATGCCGGCGATCTCGATGCAGGGCAGGCCTTCGTCGTGGGGGCCGGCCATCGGGTGGAAGACGGCCGCGGCGTTGAACTCGGCGCAGGCCGCCTCGTCCGGGAAGCTGTCGGGCTGTGGGCCGTTGCCGGAGGGCAGGGGGCCGTCGGCCTGGCGGAGGTCGAACCCGGTGAGCCACTGGCCGAGGATGCCGGCGGTGTCGGCACCGGGCCACTCGCCGGTGCGCTCCTGAAGGTCCTGCATCTGCCGGTACAGGGCGATGACGGCCGCGCCTACGGGTGTGGCCGGGTCGGGACTGATCACAGGGGGGATCTCCTTCACGTGCGGTGCTGGCTGGGGGCGGTGGTCATCCGGTTCCGGTGTCGGGCCGGGGCGGGTGGGTGAGGAGGGCGTCCCAGTCGGCGTGGGCGCAGCCGGTGGCGTCGTGCAGGCGCAGGTGGAGCCAGGCGGTGCCGTGTCCGGCGGCCTGGACGACCGCTTCCGCGCCGATGGCTGCGGCCCTGGCGTGGACGTCCCCGCCCCCGCCCCCGTCGCCGGCGTCGTGGTCGTGGTCGGGGTCGGTGGTGGCGAGGATGAGGCCGGGGCGGGGGCGCATGTGGCGCAGGCGGAAGGTGGGGTAGCTGCGGTCGTCCAGGATCACCAGCGCAGCCGCCCGGTACTCCTGGGTGGTGAACAGGGAGGGGAGGGCAGGTGCAGCAGCGGGACGGGGCTGGCTGGGGGCGGTGGTCATCCGGATCCGGTGTCGGGCCGTGGCGGACCGGTCAGAAGGGCGTCCCAGTCGGCGTGGGCGCAGCCGGTGGCGTCGTGCAGGCGCAGGTGGAGCCAGGCGATGCCGCGTCCGGCGGCCTGGACGACCGCTTCCGCGCCGATGGCCGCGGCCCGGGCGTGGACGTCCCCACCCTCGCCCCCGTCGCTGGCGTCGTGGTCGGGGTCGGTGGTGGCGAGGATGAGGCCGGGGCGGGGGCGCATGTGGCGCAGGCGGAAGGTGGGGTAGCTGCGGTCGTCCAGGATCACCAGCGCAGCCGTCCGGTACTCGCTCGCGGTGAACAGGGGTGAGGGCAGGTGCAGCAGCGGGACGGGGCTGGGCAGCAGCCCGATCGGGTCGTCGTCGTGGCTGTCGGTGATGACCAGCACCGGCGTCGGGAGCTGTGGTGGGGTGTCGGCGGGCATGGTGTGGGCCGTCGCCTTTCGGGTTCGGGGGGGGACAACCTCGACGGGCTGTCCCCGCCCGGGCGGTTGGTCGGGGGTCAGCCGAGCGGGAACAGCACCAGGGCTGCGACGGAGTCGGAGGGGACGTCCGGGAACAGCTCGCGCAGTCCGCTGCTCCGTTCCAGCTCCCCGGCCGGCGGGTAGATTTCGCCGGCCGTCCCGTCATAGAGGGGGGCGTAGCGGGAGTGGCTGTAGGTGGCGAAGGGGGAGTAGCCGTTGCCCTCGGTGTCGCGGGAGAGCACCACCAGCGTGGTGCCGGGCAGGGCGCGCCAGTCGTCGCGTACCAGCTGGCGCAGCGTGGCCAGAGTCAGAGGTCCCTCGGTGACGGCGTCCGTGCCGGTCGTCGTCGGGGGCTCGTTGCCGGTCATGGCATGCCTTTCAGGACGGGGGCCGGGCGGCTGTCGCCGCCCGGCCTGTCGGCGTGGGAGGGGTGTGCGGGTCAGTCCTCGGTCAGGTCCAGGCAGGAGATGGGGATGCCGTTGCCGGGGATCCGGTAGCGCCGGGTGTCCTCGGGAATCCGGTAGCGGTTGCGGGAGTCGGTGCGCAGCAGGCGGGCGGGGCCCGGCCGGCGGGAAGCCCGTGCGGCTGCCGGTGCGGCCCGGCCCGGTGCGGTGCCGGTCAGACGGCGCAGAAAAGGCCGGGCGCGGCGGGTCGTTGATGCGCGCCCGGCGGCCGGGAGCGATCCGGTCGCGGGCGGCCCGGTCGATCCCGGCCGTGCCGCTGCGCGGCCGCTTCCTGGACGGCGGCGACGGCCGCCGCGTCGGGGCAGGGCGCGGATGAATCCGCGGACGGTTGTCGAACGTGCTGGACATGGACAGACCTCTCTCAGGGCAGGGGAGGAGGACCGGCCGGGCACCGGGTGTGCCCGGCCGGGGCATGGGGGGTGAGGGTCAGGCTGCGGTGGTGTGGGGGCGGTGGGCGGTGACGGCCTGCTGTTCGACTTCGGAGAGCTGGTAGCTGCCGTGGTCGGCCTGGCCGAGGGTTTCCAGGAGCAGGAGGTAGGCGGCCTGGAGCGGGTCGGGTGAGGCCCACAGGTAGACCTGGGTCATGCGGCCCGTATCGAACTTCTTCGGTTCGCGGAGGTCGTCCTCGAACGCGGCGGCCACGTGCGCGAACAGCATGTTCGCCAGCCGGGCTTTGGGCAGGTGCGCCGCGAGCGCGGAAGGCGTCTCTTTGGCGGGGTCGTGGGCGCCGAGCAGCGCGGCGAGGGTGGCAGTGCTGCGCCTGTCGGCCCATTTGCCGTAGAAGCGGGGCAGGTCCAGCAGGGTCTGCTGCGCGAACACCCGAGCCTCCTCCGGGAGGGTCTTGCCGCGCACGAGCCGCTTCACGAACTCCTGCCGGGGGCCCGCGGCGGCTTTCCAGGCCCGGTTGCATGCCAGGATCCGCGCCCGCTCCGCCGCCCTCTCCTCGTCGTTCTCAGTCCTTGGCTTCTTCGGCTGGGGCCGGACCTTGTGCCCGTAGGCGGCCGGGTCGGCGCAGTGCCAGACCGGCCGGTGTTCGTCGTCGAGCCGGGCGCTGTGTCCGGGGCAGCCCCGGTGGTTGTCCTCGCCGAGCGGATTGCCCAGGCCGGTGGTCAGCTCGGCCAGCGGCCGGGAGGGGTCCTTGTGCCCGTACCGGGCCTGCCGCAGCAGCGGGATCCCCGCTGCCTGGAGTTCGGCCTCGGCCTGGGCGCGGGCGTCGGTGTCGGCCTGCTCGGCCCGCAGCAGCGCGAGTTCCTGGTCCCAGTGCCCGCGCCCGCCCGCTCCCTCGTCCTGGTCGCGCTTCAGCGCGCGCAGGAGGCGGTGTTCGGCGCCGCGCACGTGCTCGACGTCGGCGAGCTGCGCGGTCTGCTCCAGGTCCATCCCCGCCGCCGCTGTGCGGCGCAGGGCGGCGTCGTCGAGCTTCTGCGCGGCCTTTGCGTGCTGGGCGGCGCTGCGGCCCACGCGCAGGGCCTTGGCGGCGGTGCGCCGGTCGGTGTCGTTCATGCCGATCAGGGCGAGTTCCTGGGCGCGCAGGGTGTCGCGTTCGCCCATGGCCTCGCGGTGGTCGTTCTCCACCAGCGACAGCAGCCGGGTCCACCCGTCCCGCCCGGTCAGGTCCTCGCGGACGTACGCCCTCACCTGCCGTGCGGGGCGGCCGTCGTGTGCGGCGGTGGCGTTGGCCATCTGGGCGGCCTGGGCGCGGCGCCGGCCCTTGACACGCTGTAGGTGCCGTCGGGGCGGGGCCGGACGCTGATGGGCTCCTCGACGCCGAGTTCTTTCACGGAGGCGATGAGCTTGGCGTCGGGTTCGGTGCCGTGCTCGCGGGCGTTGCACTCGTCGCGCACCAGCAGCGCCGGGTCCAGCAGGACGGCCTGCGGTAACGCCTCGGCGGCCTGAGCGGTTTCGGCGGGCTCGCTGTGCGTGTCGGTCGGGGTCGTGGCGGCGGTGGCCATGCGGTACTCCTCCTGGGTGCGGCAAGCGGTGAAGTGGCGGGGACCAACTCCCAACACATTCAATAATAGTTCGATCTTTTGAGAGGGCTAGATACCCCCTGACCTGCGTAAACTCCATGCGAACGGGGTCTGATCGGGCCTGAGTAAGCATGGACGGAGCCGGGGTGGTGGCCCGGGAGGCTCAGGCGGCGGGCGGGTGCCGGCTGAGCCGGTGGGCGGTGCGGATCCCGGCGTCGAAGTCCGGGTGCTGCCGGGACGTGGAGGGCGGCAGTGCGTAGCGGGTGGCTTTGTTCACGAGAACGAACAGCAGATGTTCACCACTTCGGGAGGCATCGCAGTTGGCAGCCGTTCGATTGCGTCCCTTTCGCTTCCGGTCGGCGGCGGCGCTACGCACACCAGGGGTTAGTAACTTGAAGCATTTAGCGGTATACGGAGAGTGACAATCTGTGCTGTCGTTGTCCTGCCGGGCCCGGACACGACACCACGTAGCCGGGGACCCGGTCTGCCATCCACATGGGGCACCGCCCCGCACTCTCCGGAAGGAAACACCTTGAGCACCACCGAGGAGCAGGCCGCCGAAGCCTTCCAGTCCGCCTCCCCGATCGTCCTGGCGCCCGGCCCGCGCACGACCGACCGCATCCCGCCCCCGCCGACCGACGTCTGGGACCTCCCCCACGGCACCGCCTGGGTCTACCACGGCGAGGGCAACAGCGGGCTCACCCGCCCGGTCCTGCTGGCGGACGGCTTCAGCACCGGCCCCAGCGACCTCAGCCTCACCTGGGAACTTCTGGAGCACGGGCCGTTTCCGCTCCTGAGCGAGCTCCGCCGCCGGGGCCGCGACGTCGTTCTCGTCGGCTACCACGAGCGCAGCGCGTCGATCCTGCAGAATGCCGAGGCGGTGATGGCGGCCGTCACCGAGGCGATCGACCGCCGGTACGGTGACCATCCGCTGGCCGTCGGCGGCTTCAGCATGGGCGGCCTGGTCACCCGCTATGCCCTCGCCAAGATGGAGACGGAGGGCATCGAGCACGAGGCGCAGCTCTACTTCTCCTGGGACAGCCCGCACACCGGTGCCTGGATTCCCATCGCCCTCCAGGCGTTCGCGCACTACACCAAGAAGCTCGACCCCCGCTTCTCGGACCAGATCAACAGCCCGGCCGCCCAGGAACTGCTCTGGCAGCACATCGCGGACTGGAAGGACAAGCCCGCCACCAGCGAGCGGCGCCTGGCGTTCCTGCGCGCCCTGGAGGAAGTCGGCAACTGGCCCCGGAGCAGGCAGACGCGGCTGATCGCCCTCGCCAACGGGCCCGGCGACGGCGCCGGCAACGGCGTGCATCCCGGCGCCGAGGCCCTCACCGGCAAGGGCCTGGCCATCACCGGCACCGCCCTGTACACCCAGTCCCAGGGCGAGGACCAGCTGGTGGCCAAGCTCCGTACCGTCACCCTGCCCACCCGCGAGATCCGCACCAGCGCTCTGCCCGACATCGACGGCGCGCCCGGCGGCACCCTCCACGGCTTCGGCATCCTCGCCGACGCGCTGAACGAGCTCCCGCCCGTGCTGGGCTTCGGTGTCGTCAACCCGATCCGCGAGCACTGCTTCGTCCCCACCGTCAGCGCCATCTCCCTGCGGGAGCCGGCCACCCACGACGACCTCTACACCCCGATCAGCGAGGAGGACCTGGAGGAGACGCCCTTCCACGCCGTCAAGCTCGCCTCGCAGAGCGACACGCACACCCTGATCACCGAGGAACTCTCCACCTGGGTCCTGGACCAGCTGCCGTAACAGCCGGCGAGCTCGACTCGGCCGCCCACCGGTGCCGAGGCACCGGTGGGCGTTTGATTTCTGCAGGTCCTCAGGCGCCTCCTGAAGTGGTGAACATCTGCTGTTCGTTCTCGGGTTCTGGCTCGCTTTCCGTGATGCGCGCACGCTGAGTGACGGCTGGTGCTCTGATCAGGCTCTGGGAAGTTGCCTGAAAATGACCGGGGCCGATCTTGGTGTGGTCGACAGTGCGGCGTCGTGGAAGAGACGTCGCCTCCCATGGAGGGCCTGTTGTTACCGTCCATCGCGGACGTGTCGGTGCTGTCGCTGGACGTGAGTCATGAGGCGATACGCATCGATGTCTGCAGTACGTCGGCCGGGGCGGCATGCCCGGACTGTGGGAGCCAGTCGACCCGGGTGCACAGCTCTTACCTGCGGTTTCCAGCGGACGTGCCGAGCGGGGGACGTCTGGTGGTCCTGCAACTGCGAGTCCGGCGGTTCTTCTGTCCGGAGCCTTCGTGCGCTCGGCGGACGTTCGCTGAACAGATGCCGGGGCTGACCCGGCGGCACAGCAGGTGGACGGAGCGGTTACGAGCGACTCTGGCCGCGGTGGGTCTCGCCCTCGCCGGCCGGGCCGGCGCCCGGATGGCCCAGGCATTCGGGGTGTCCATCAGCCGCAGCGCGGTGTTGCGGCTGCTCGACGCATTGCCCGAACCCGCGGTCCCGGCCCCGCGGGTGGTGGGTGTTGATGAGTACGCCACACGCAAAGGACGGGTCTACGGCACGGTGCTCGTCGACGTCGAGGCTCGTCGGCCGGTGGATCTGCTGCCTGACCGAGAGGCGTCCAGCCTGGCCGCATGGCTGGCGAAGCGACCCGGGATCGAGATCGTCTGCCGGGACCGCGCGCCGTTCTTCGCGGAGGGCACCACAGCGGGGGCACCGCAGGCGACGCAGGTCGCCGACCGCTGGCATTTGTGGCACAACCTCGGCGAGGCTGCTGAGCGGGCTGTCGCCCGCCACCGCCAGTGTCTTCGCGTTCTTGTCCCCGATCGCGGGGCGAAAGCCGACGAACCGGCGCCGCCCGAGGAAAAGGAGGACTCGCCATGGCGGAGCGAGCGGTTCGCCAACCGCGTCCGGGCCCGGCACGCCACGGTCCACGCGCTGCTGGAAGCCGGCCACAGCCGCCGCTCCATCGGGCGCCAGCTCCGGATGACCCACCGCACCGTCAAGAGCCTCGCGGACGCTGCGAAGCCGGAAGACCTCTTTCGCGGCCAGTGGCAACACAGCAGGACCTCCGTCCTCGACGAGTACAAGCCCTACCTGGACGAACGTTGGGACGAGGGCTGCACCAACGCCTGGAAGCTCTGGGAAGAGATCGTCCCCTTGGGTTATCGCGGCAGCTACGGTCGGGTCAGCGCCTACCTGCGAGAGAAGCGAACCTCGCCACGGCCGGTCACCGCGCAACCGCCGGCACCCCGCGTGGTGACGAGATGGATCCTCAGCCGACCCGAGACGCTGACTCAGATCGAACAGCTCCGGCTCAAGGCTGTCCTGGCCAACTGCCCCGAGCTCAATGCCCTGACCGGTCACGTCCGGTCTTTCGCCCAGATGCTCACCGAGCGCCAGGGCGAACGGCTGCCGCAGTGGCTCGACGCTGTCCGTCAGGACGACTTGCCCAGCCTCCACACTCTCGCGGCCGGCATCGACCGAGACCGCGACGCGGTCATCGCCGGACTCACCCTGCCCTGGAACTCCGGAGTCGTCGAAGGCCACGTCAACCGGATCAAGATGCTCAAGCGCCAGATGTTCGGCCGCGCCGGCTTCGCACTTCTCCGCAAGCGAGTCCTGTTGGCTCACTGATCGATGTCAGATGCGCGCGATAGCTTCCCGACATGGGTGTCTATCTGGTGAGCGTCGGCGCGGAGGAATGGTTCGGTGACGAGGAGGAGGGATGGGGTGAAGTTGCTTCGGCGCTCAATGCTGAACTCAGGCGGCGGGGCATGCCGCCGTACGAGGACGTCCCCGCAGAGACGGACTTCGCCCCTGGCTCGGGGCAAGCTTTCGAGGAAAAGCTGACCCCCGATATGACCGGGTTCCTCGCCTTGTGTCAGACGCATCTGTCACGGGAGGAATCGGAGATCCTCTGCGGCTGGACCGTGCTCGTGCCCTTCTCGCTCGATGAGGAGATCTGGTTGCCCATCGAGTCCGACGATCACGAGTCCATGGTGGCCGGCGCTCCCCAGGTACTACCGCTCGCCGAGAAGCTGGCGGCAGCCATCGATCTGCCAGCCGAAACCCCGGCGACATGCGACAACCTCGACCTGAGCACGTGGTTCAGGCACCAAGCAAAGGAACTGGCCACTACGCGCACAGGACCTTGGACCAAGGACCTGGACACAACCTTCTACGTCGCACTGTTCCTGCGTGCTGCACAGCACTCGATCCGACGCGGCTGCCCCATCGTCTGCACCTGAGGCCCACCTTCGGTCTCACTGGTCTCCCAGCGAACATCACCCACCGTGCACGCGTCACGGAAAGCGATCCAGAACCCGTTCTCGTGAACAAAGCCAGTAGCGGGCGTCCATCGCGCGGGTGAGGACGTCCAGCTGGTGCAGGGACAGGACCCAGGGGCCGTCTGCGTCGGTGCCGGAAAGGGCCGGCAGGTCTTCGGCGGCCCTGACGTCCACGGCGCTGCCGCGGGCCGGACGCGCCCGGTTCAGACGCAGCGCGAGCGCCAGGCTCGCGCCCAGGTGCGGGGCGTGGCTGCGCCGGGTGGGGGTGATCACCTGGTGGCCGGGCGGGACGGTGAGGGGTGTGCAGGGCGCCTGCGGTCACGGTGAGGCGTTCGTCGCTGTTCACGCCGGACGATGCTGCGGCGCTGACGGTGCCGCAGGAGCGGCACGCGTACAGTCCCGGGCCGCAGGGTTTGTAGCGGCCCCGGCGGCACACCTCGCACAGGATCGGGACAGCCATGAGCGGGATACCTCCTTCGTGGGGCGCCGCAGCGCCCCGTGCAGAACGGGCGGTTCAGGGGGTGATGCGGGTGACCCGGCGGGTAGGCGCATGGATGCGCAGGATGTCGCCGTGGGCGGGCGGGTCCAGGACGGCGAGTCTGGTGAGGGCTGCGGCCGGCACCGGGTCGGCGGCGGCCTCCTGTTCCCGCCGCCCTGCCCCGCCCGCGGTGACGGGCGTGACGGTGGTGCGGGCGGGACGGAGGTCGGGCACGTCGTCGGTGTCGGCGAGCGCGGCGACGGTCAGGTTCCATCCCACGGAGACGTCGCCGCTGATGCGGCGTTCGGTGGTGGTGAAGTATGCGGCCCGCACCGGGCGCTCGCCCGCCTGCCGTGCCGCATACGCTTCGACCCTCTCGACGACGACCTGCTGCCAGGCATGTTCGGCCGCCGTGACGGCCTCGATGACCAGGGCTTCCAAACTCGCGGGGGCGAGGCTGCTCAGCGCGTCGCGGACCGGGGGTCGGGTCGGTGCGGAAAGCAGCCGTGCCAGTTCGGGAGAGTTCATGGGCGCGGTCCTTCCAGGTCTGCGTTCAGCGGGTGGTGGGTGGTGATGACGTAGTGGCCGAGCCGGCGCAGTGTGCCAGCGGTGCGGTCGACGGCTGCGGGGCCTGCGTCGGTGGCGCGGGTGTAGGCATCGATCGTGCTGTTCCAGGTGAACCCGTGCGCGGTGAGGGCGTCTTCGGTGTCCGAGGTGAGGTCGGCGGGGGAGCGCGGGGCGGCGACCAGGCCGTGCGCGGGGTCGGGAATGACCAGGAACGCGACAGGCTCCCTTGGCTGCCGGCACCCCGGTGCGGGCCGTACAGGGCCCGCACCGGGGGCGGGGGCTGTCAGTCGGTGAGGGTGAGGGTGGGATCGGCGTCCAGCACGGCGAGGGCGGCGCGGATGGCGGCGCGGGTCTCGCCGCTGGGCCGGGAATAGGGGAAGGCCAGGCCGCGGACGGCGTCGTCCAGCTGCTGGTCGGTCAGAGGCGGGGCGGTGCGGCTGCGGTGGAGGGCGAGGGCGGTCGCGGTGGCGACGCGGCTGCGGTTGTAGGCGATGGCCTCGCCTGGGGTGGTCTCCGTGCCGAGCGCATCACGGGCGGTGGGCGGCAGGACGGCCATCCCCGCGCTCAGGGGACGGGCGGGCAGGATCGGACGGGCCGGTCGCAGGACGCGGCGCAGGGCTCGCAGCATGACAACTCCTCAGGCCAGGGGCGGTGGGGCGGGGGCGGGCCGGTCGGCGGCACGCCCCACTCACTCGTTAATAATAGTTGGATATCTTGAGGTGTGAACCCGCCTCTGACATGCCGTTTCACCCCTGCGGTCCGGAGCGTGCCCCGGCCGGTTCGCCCGGCGTCCCGTCTTCTTCGGGACGGACGGGGGGAGGGCTCCAGCGCATCTGGTCGGCGGCCAGGGAGACGCCAGCGGGCACGGTCCCCGAAAAGTGCCGCTCGCCCGGCTCGTCGTCCTGCGCGTGGACGTCGGTCCACTCCCGGGCGGTGTCTTCGGCGCCGAGGGCGTGCAGGAGGCCGGCGAGGGCGTCGACTTCGGCGCAGCCCAGGACGGCGGCGACGTCGGCGGTCACGGTGCCGCTGAACGCGCCGGTGAACGCGTCGGCGACGTCGCCGGGAATGCTGACGCTGCCGGTCGTCACGGCACGGGCGAACGCGACCAGCACCGTGACCGCCTCGCCAAGGCGGCCGGATCCCTCGGTCTGCGCCCGGTCTCCCCAGGGCCCGACGGTGACGCCGGCGCGCCGCCCGGCCGGAAACCCGGCCCCCTGCCGGGTGACCAGCGTCTGGCGGGGCTGTTCGTCGGTGCGGGTGCCGGGGAGCGCGGCGGCCACCGCCTGGGCGACGGCGCGCCGGGCACGGGCCTCCGCCTGCGGGGCCGGGGACCGGGCGGGCGCGGTGGTCCGGGAGATCTTCAGCAGCTCGGGGCGGTGATTGTCGGGCCGGTACAGCAGCAGCACGCCCCCCTCGCCGTCCATGAGGCGCCGCCCCGGGCGGCCTTCGTGTCCGGTGACCGGCGCGGTGCGCCAGTGCGCGCCCAGTTCACGCGCGATGGTCTCGGCGAAGGCATGGAACTGCTCCGGTGTGCTCAGTTCGTGGGGCACGGGGGCTGCTCCTTCTGAGGCTGGCTGTCGGGGCGGTGCTGGTACGGCGGGGTGGGCGGTGCGCCGCCGGTTTGTGCGCGGCGTTCGGTGTCGTGGTGGTGGTCTTGGGCGGTGTAGCCGGTGTCGCACCAGGGCTCGCAGAACTGCCCCGGCGGGGCCGCGCAGGTCTCGCAGCGCTCCTCGAAGTCCTCAGAGCCGAACGGGGGCAGGCTCACGGGGTGTCCCTGATCTGTGCGCTCACGCTGCGGGCGGACAGCACCGGGGTGGTGGCGGCGAGTTCGCCGCAGCTGGCCTGCCAGATCTGTGCCGGACTGGAGGGAGCGGTCTGGAAGTTGGTGGCGGGGCTGATCTTCCAGGTGCGGCCGCGGGGGTCGGTGACGGTATAGGTGAGGAACTGCGGGGAGCCCTGGCGGCCGTTGCTGCTGAAGGTGAGACCGGCCTCCATGAGGGCGCGGTCGAGCTGGGCGCAGCGCTCGGGCGTGGCGTGGCCGAAGGTGGCGATGGCGCGCTCTCCTCTTCTGCGGTGTGTGGTGTGCGGCGGCTGGGGCGGTCCTGCAGGGCGGCCGGGGTGCGGGAGGGGGGTGGGGGAGCGGCACCCCCTCCCGCACTATCTATAATAGTTGCCATCTTGGTGGTGTGAACCGACCTCTGGCCTGCGGTGATGCGGCCGGTCCGGGTCTCAGCGGGGGAGGGTGTCCGGGCCGGTGGTGGGGGCGGCGGGGCGTCGGGGGCTGTGCTGGGCGCGCAGGGAGTCGGCTTCGGCCTGGGCGCGGTGGGCCCGCTCGCGTTCCTCGGCGGCTGAGGCGAGGCTGTGCGGGCCGAGCCAGCACATGACGTGGGCGGTGTGTGACAGGGAGCCGTGGAAGTCGGCGAGCACCACCAGCAGCACCGGATGCGGACAGACGGTGAACAGGCGCGCGGCGGTCCACCAGGCGGCCACGGCCGCGCGCCGGTTCGCATCGGCGGTGCGGGCCTGCTGTTCGAGGCGGGCGGCCTCGGCCCGGTGGCCGGCGGCCGATGAGGCCAGGAAGCGCAGCAGTGCGGGAGTGTCCCGCTCCCGGGACGCCGTGAGGAGCGACGGCAGTTCGGGGGACTGGGCGATGTGGTCGGCGCAGGCGCGCGGGACGGCGGCCGGCGTCGCGGCTGTCTTCCCGGACGGCGTGTGCCCGTTCACGGACTCCACCGGATACGCCGTCACCTGGGGGCGGTCGGTGAGGGTGCCGGGGTGGAGGGTCAGGTGGCCCCGGTAGCCGGTACGGCTGCGCGCGAGGCGCGGGAGCGTGTGGTCGGGGGCGCTGTCCTTGACGGCGTCGCAGGGGCCGAGGCTGGCGCGCAGGGCGGTGAACTGGTCCCAGTGGTGAAGGTGGTGGGTGCCGGTGACGTGCACGTGGCCGCGCATCGCCCCGCCGAGGGCGAAGACGACCGCGTCGCTCTGGCGGGGGCCGGCGGTGGCGTGCACGGGGCCGGCGGGCGTGGGGACGGTCACGCTCGGGTGCGTCATGGGAATGTGCCTCCTTCGGGGGACCGGGCTGGGGTGCCGCCCCCGCGCCCCCCTCACGGAAAGGGGGGTGCGGGGTCAGCGGGCTGGCGGACTGCTCGGGAATCAGGCATGCGGGGGTTTGTGGCGGCGCAGGTTGCCGCGTTCGGTCAGGGACATCTCCCGGCCGCACGGGCAGGTGCCGTAGCGGCGGCCGTGCAGACGGAAGAACTTCGGACCGGTGCCCTGGGTGCTGAGGGTGCGGATGCTGCCCGGCTGGGGGGCGGTGTGGGTGCAGTAGCCGTCGGCGGTGACGGCGGCCTGGTCAGCCATGGCGGTACTCCTCATCGGCGTCGGTGTCGGGGGCTTGCAGGGCGGGAGCCTGGTAGGCATCGCGTTCCACGGCCGTGGTGTTGCCGGGGCAGGGGGTGACGGCCTGGCGCAGTTCGGCGGTGTCCATGGGGTGCAGCCACCGGTCGCGTAGCGTCCAGCCGCAGGCGCGGGGCCGGGGTGCGGCGGCGGACGTGGCGATCAGCACGGTGCCACGCGTGCTGCCCTCCAGCGCGAACACCAGCAGTGCGAACAGGGCGTCGAAGGCGCGCCGGTCGAGGATGGCCAGGTTGGCCGGGCGGATGCCAATGCACAGGTCCGCCTCGGCTTGGACGTACGGGGCGTCGGTGCTCTCGCTGACGGCGTGGAGGGTGTGGGTGCCCTCGCCGAGGGCCTGGATGAGGGCGCCGACCGCGTGGACGGTGCGGTGGACGGCGGCCGTGATGTTCGTGTCGGGCTGGGCCAGCCACGGTTCCGGGATGCTCACGACGATTCCTCTCTCCGCCTGCCGGTGCAGGGGTGCTGCACCGGCAGGCGGGGCGCGGCGGGGTGAGGGGCGGTCAGTACAGGTGGCCGATCAGGTCGGCGACGGCCTGCCCGATCACAGCCGGATCGCTCTCGGCTGCTGCGGGGAGGTGGGCGCTGTTCCCGCGCAGGTCGTTGCGCAGGTACAGGCTCCCGGCCCCGCAGACGCCGATGGTGAAGGGAATCCGGTCGGGGGAGCGCAGGTGTCCGGTCACGCCCCAGTGCCCGGGCAGAACCTGCCACTGGTCACCGAGTGCTTCACAGGCGGCGCGGGCCACGTCGTAGAGAGTGTGGGGGAAGGTCTCGGGCAGTTCGTAGTACGCCTCAGGCATGAGAGAGCACGCTCCTTGGGAACGGGGCGGTGGGTGGATGCTCGGTGGCGGGACGCCGGTGCGCGGTCTGTTCCGCGAGCGTGCGGAGCACGGTGGCCTCGGCGGCCTCCCGGTGGTCGTCCGCGGCCCGGTAGCTGATGCGGGACCGGTCGGCGGCCATGACTTCCACGGTCGCCACGCTGCCCTCCCACACAGTCCAGGACACGTACTGGCCTGCCGCGTACTCGGGCATGCGGGGCTCCTCCTCGGGGCCGGCGCGCAGGCATGGCGCGCCACGGGCGTGAACCGGACGGGGTGCGTAGCGCGCTGCGCGTTGCGCGCTGGGTGGGGCCCGTGCGGGCCGGGCTCGGGGTTCCCGGCCCGCACGGGGGCTGTGTCAGCCGTGCGCGGCGGCTGCGGTGAGGGCGGGCAGGGCCAGAGCCTCCAGCGCGGCGGCCTGGTCGGCGTCGCGGAGGGTCTGCGCGGTGGACGTGATGGCCTGCATGACGCCCCCGGCGGTCATCTGCCCTCCCCGCACGAAGTGGGACAGGATCAGGTCCTTGGCCTCGGCGGTGATGCTCAGGGTCTTGGTGACGTGCTCGATCGTCTTCGTCGGCTCGGCGAGCACCGTCCCGGCGGCGGCCTCCATCCCGCGCACGGTGGCCTCCACGTACTCCCGCGACAGGAAGGTCCGCACCGCGTCGGTGGTCTTGGAGGTGATCAGTTCCAGCGTCCGGCGCTGCGTCTGGCCGGACCAGGACACGACGCCCTCGTCCTGGCGTCCGCCGAGGTGCACGGCGCGCATGACGTCCTTGGCGACGGTCATCCCGTTGCGGCACACCTGCACGACCGCCCGCGGGGTGATCGTGTACGCGCCGGAACCGACCTCGCTGTTGGTGATCACGAACCCCGCCGAGATGAGAGGCAGTTCGTCGCCGCTGCGCCCGTCGAACGGGGACCGGTAGCCGCGCAGCAGGCTGCGGGCCTGCACGGCGACGGCCTCGGACTCCACCCGCACGTACATGCGCCGGTCGGTCAGATCGCACCCGGTGATCCGGGTGGGGTGACCGGACCGCTTCACCCCGTCCAGCGCGGCGAGCAGCATGTCGAAGTTGTCCATCAGCTTGTAGCTGTCGGACAGCACCGCCCGCGCCACCCCCTCCGCAGGCGCCGCACCCGGGCTGGTGCTGCCCCGGAACGCGCGGAGCATGAAGCGGCGTTCCGGCTCGCTGCGGAGCCAGGCGTTGACGTTCTCGTCGAGGAGGGGGACGTTGTCGGTGCGCATGCGGCGCAGGTAGGCGAGCGGGATGCGCAGCTTGTCGGCGACGTGCTCGTCGGCCACGGCGGTGGGCCGGTAGATCCCGTCGACCTTCGTGACTCCGCCCGCGCTGATCAGGGACTCCACGCCCTGCACGCGCAGGTTCCCCCCGGCGAACCGGAGAGCGGATGCGGGGGCGATCACGTCGAGCTTGCGGCGGCCCTGGTCCTCCAGGATCGCGACGAGATCAGGGAGTTGGGCGTTGCGGGTGCCGGTGGGGGCCACGTGGGTGGCGCGCTCGGCGAACTGCTGGGTCATGCGGGTTCCCCTTCGCGTGTCGGCTCGGGCGGTCCGGGGGGCGGGGCCGGAGGCTGGCCGCCCCACCCCCCGAACAACATCAATAATAGTGGTTTCTAGGGATGCGTGAACCCACCCCTGACCTGTGCTTTCACACCCCGGTCCGGTACTCCGGTAACGGGGTCAGGCTCTGGCGCCGGACCTTGGTGACGACCGTCTCCAGACGGTCGCCGCGGATCTTGCACAGGTCGTAGCGCAGCTCGGTCGCGCCGGATGCCAGTGCGTACTCGTGGACCGCACCGATCCAGTACAGGCCGTGACTGCTCCGCAGGCTGCCGTGGTAGCGCACCCGCTGCCACACCACCGGCCCGGCGGCGTGCGCATCCCGCGCGAGGCAGGCGGCCGGCCGCTCCGACGGCAGCAGGACGAACGCCCGCGCCACCGTGCCCCGGTCCACCGGCACACCGGCCAGAGCGGGGCCGGTGTGCCCGTGGCGCACCCCCATGGCCCAGCCCAGTTCGAACACCGGCCGGATGGCCTCCACATCGCAGCTCGGCATGATCGAAGCGTCCGGGGCTGACGGGCTGCGGACCAGCTCGGCGAGCGCGTGGGCGGCCTGTTCTTTTTCCGCCTGCGAAATCTGCTCCCCGGTCTCCTCGGTGTCCGCGTGAATTCTCGTGTTCTCCACCGTCATTCCTCCCTGATTTCCGTGCGGTTGATCCGGAGGGGCGGCCCCGGGGCGGGGCCGCCCGGAAGGGTCAGTCCAGGAATCCCCGCGACAGCAGGAATTCCATGGTGATGTGCGCGATTCCGCGAGGCTTGTAGACCTGCGGGAAACGCTGCATCTCCACCTCGGTACGCCCATAGGTATCAGGCTCGGGGAGTTCGTGGACGAGCCGGTAGGGCTGGTCGCCCGCCGGGATTTCCAGCACGACCCATCCGGCCTTCGTCGTGAACCGGATCCCGGTGAAGTTGGCGTCCTTGTTGTGGACGATGGCGGCCTGGGCGCGCCGGCCCGGCAGGGTCAGGAAGCCCGCGATGGCCCGGGCCCGGACGGCGGGCGCGGTCATGGGTGCGTCCTTGCCTCCTCGCACTCGGCGGACGATTCCGTCAGAGATCTGGATCTCCACGTCTTGCCCTTCGTCGGCGTGTGGGGCTGTCGGGAGGACCCCTCCCAACACCTTCAATAATAGTGGAAGCTGGGTGGGGTGGGAAGGCCCCGACCATGTTGCGCCAGAGGTTGCGCTAGACGTTGCGCCAGAGGTTGCGGCGCCCCACGGGCACAGCCCCCGTTCCCACAGGTCAACCGCCCTGTCCCGCATGGTCGGTCTGCTGACATCCCCCTCTGCACACCCCTGCGCTCCACCCCAGCCAGAAACAAGGACGGGAAAGGGCGGACGGAACGGGCGGGCGCGTGCCACCGGGGGACCGAAACGGAGCCATCCCCTGCTGCGCGTCGGCCAGCCTCCGCGCACCGTCCCGGGCCACAACCGGCGAACCCGCCCGGCGACAGCATCACCTGCAACATCCCCTGCCACATCTCCTGCAACATCCCCTGCCACATCTCCTGAGCGGACCCCCACGCGGGTCCGGCGCCGCCGCAGGTCACCGGGTCCACCAGAGCGTGGCCAGGGCCTGACATCCCCCTCTGCACACCCCTGCGCTCCACCACAGCCAGAAACAAGGACGGGAAAGGGCGGGCGGAACGGGCGGGCGCGTGCCCCCGGGGGACCGGGGCCGGCACCTGTCTCTCCTGCGCGTCGGCCCGCCTCCGCGCCCCGCCCTGTGCCGCCCCGCGGCCAGCCCCTACGATGGGACCGCTGACCCGCTGAGGGAGGCACGCTGGCGGGGAAGCTCCGGCACGGGTTTGCCGACCCACCGGATTCGCCGTTTCCCCGCCAGCTTCCCCACAGCCATCCAGGGCGCAGCAATACGCCGCCCACCCATTCCCCTTCTTCTCCCTCTTCTCCCTGCGCGCGGTCTGCTCCGCAGACTCGTCGCGCCGCCGCTACGCGGCGGGCAGACCCCGGGGGCGCTACGCGCCCCGTGAGGGACGGGCGCTGGCATCGCTACGCGATGCACGACGGCAGGGGCCGCCCGCTTGCGCGGGCGGCCCCTGCCTAGGTTCGCGACGCTCCGCGCCGCCCAGGGGGCTCTCTGGGACTCGCCCGCGGGCCGAGAGCTGTCCCGGCCCGCAGGGAGACTGTCAGAGGATCGTGTACGCCACCGGCGGGTAGATCGTCTCGCCGTCCTCGTCCTCGGAGTGGACGCTGAACGCGTCCTCGAACGACGCCGCTTCACCATCGCCGATCAGTTCCTCGGCGAGGGCCGCGTCACACTTGGTCAGCGCGGCCCACTCCAGGACCCATGCCTGGATCGAGTAGGCGGGGCCGTCCTGCTCGCTGGCGGGGGAGCGCTGGTACATCAGGCCCCAGCTCATCGGCTGCGCCAGCCCCACAGTCAGCAGGAACACGAAGTCGTCGAAGTGCTTCTGGTCCACGCCGACCAGGGCGTCCGTCGTGTCCGCGCCCTCCACCGTGACGGGCAGGACGACTGTGAGGGTCTTCTGGCCGTCCATGCTGACGGCCAGCCGGACCACATGCTCGCCCGGAGTCAGCCGCGCCATAAGGCGGGACAGAATCAGGTGGGCCTCGTCGCGGGCTTCCGCGTACACGTCCAGAGAAACGGGCTTCAACTGAGCCACAGTAATTCCTTTCTGACTTTCGCTGAGAGATCGATTTCCGCCCGCCGGGTTTGCCGCCCCGCCGAACTTGCCTTAATTCTACGGTCTTTAGTACGGATATGAAATGGCCTCAGAATTCACGCCAGCAGAACAAGCCAATTTGCTTCTTGAGAGTACGTGACAGAGAGTTCCAACTCCGAGGCGGGGCACCGGAATTTACTACGCTGTGCCACACATGCCGTGCCGGTGGGGCATTCTGAGCCCAGAAGTCATCCATCAGTCATGATGACGCACACTCAGGCTGACCGAAACCCGCCGCCCCGCTGCTGCCAGCCCCTGACGCGCGCGGAGCGTGCGTCAGGTTCCGTACAGGGCTGCGGAGCAGACCAGTACGGAACCGATCCGGCGTCAGCCGGATCAACTGCACCACGGAGTGGTGCAGTCCGGCGGACGGAGTCCGCCGGCATCCCGCGCGGAGCGCGGGATCACCCGCC
>NZ_JBIVOX010000025.1:0-63027 GCF_044754345.1 Streptomyces sp. NPDC093094
TAGTCGGAGACGTCGTAGCCGCCGTCGCGCAGCGGGGACTGGAAGAACGGCGGCAGCCACAGGCAGTCGACGCCCAGCCACTGCAGATAGTCGAGCTTGGCGGTCAGGCCCTTCAGGTCGCCCACGCCGTCGCCGTTGCTGTCCTGGAACGAACGGACCAGGACCTCGTAGAAGACGGCGCGCTTGAACCAATCCGGGTCCCGGTCCTTGGCCGGGGTGTCCTCGAAGGTGTCCGGGACGGGCTCGTTGACGATCATTTTATGGGTGACCCTCCGATCTGCGGGTTGGACGGTCGCAGGACGGTGCCGTGCTCACCCGGGGAAGGGTCCCCGGACTCCCGGCCGACGTTCAGCACATGCGCCTGGCCGGGTGCGAGCCGCACATAGTTGGCCCTGCCCCAGTGATAGGTCTCGCCGGTGAGCTCGTCGCGCACCGGCACCGACTCGTGCCATTCCAGGCCGAGTTGCGGCATGTCCAACGAGACCGTGGCCTCCCGGGTGTGGTGCGGGTCCAGGTTGGCCACCACCAGAACAGTGTTCGAACCGCTGCTCTTCGAGTACGCGATCACCTCCTCCTTGTCGGCCTCGTGGAAGTGGAGGTTCCGCAGCTGTCGCAGGGCGGGGTTGTCGCGGCGGATCCGGTTGAGGCGGGTGATCAGGGGGGTGAGGGTGCGGCCCTCGGCTTCGGCGGTGTCCCAGTCGCGGGGGCGCAGCTGGTACTTCTCGGAGTCGAGGTACTCCTCGCTGCCTTCGCGCAGGGGGGTGTTCTCGCACAGTTCGTAGCCGGAGTAGACGCCCCAGGCGGGGGAGAGGGTCGCGGCGAGGACGGCGCGGACCTCGAAGGCGGGGCGGCCGCCGTGCTGGAGGTAGGCGTGCAGGATGTCGGGGGTGTTGACGAAGAGGTTGGGCCGCATCCAGGCGGCGGCCTCGCCGGTCAGCTCGGTCAGGTACTCGGTGAGTTCCTGTTTGGTGTTGCGCCAGGTGAAGTACGTGTAGGACTGCTGGAAGCCGGTCTGGGCCAGCGCGGCCATCATCGCGGGGCGGGTGAACGCCTCGGCCAGGAAGATCACGTCGGGGTCGGTGCGGTTGATGTCGGCGATGACCCGTTCCCAGAAGACGACCGGTTTGGTGTGGGGGTTGTCGACGCGGAAGATCCGCACGCCGACGGCCATCCAGTGCCGCAGGATCCGCAGGGTCTCGGTGACCAGGCCGTCCATGTCGGCGTCGAAGGCGACGGGGTGGATGTCCTGGTACTTCTTGGGCGGGTTCTCGGCGTGCGCGATGCTGCCGTCGGGGCGGTGGTGGAACCACTCGGGGTGCTTGGCCACCCAGGGGTGGTCGGGGGAGCACTGCAGGGCGAAGTCCAGGGCGATCTCCATGCCCAGCTCGCGGGCCTGCTCCACGAAGGCGGCGAAGTCCTCGACGGTGCCCAGGGCGGGGTGGACGGCGTCGTGGCCGCCCTCGGGGGAGCCGATCGCCCAGGGCACGCCGACGTCGCCGGGCAGTGCGTCGAGGGTGTTGTTGCGGCCCTTGCGGTGGGCGGTGCCGATTGGGTGGATCGGCGGGAGGTAGACCACGTCGAAGCCCATCGCCGCGATCGCGGGCAGCCGGCGCGCGGCGGTGCGGAAGGTGCCGTGGGGCTGTTCGGGGGTGCCCTCGGAACGGGGGAAGAACTCGTACCAGGACCCGTACAGGGCCCGCTCCCGTTCCACCAGCAGCGGCATCGCCTCCGAGGCGGTGACCAGCTCCCGCAGCGGATGCCGGGCCAGCACCGCGTCCACCTCCGGCGTCAGCGCCGCCGCCAGACGGACGGCCGCCGGACGGTTCTCGTCGCGCAGGGCGTCCGCGGCCGCGAGCAGGACCTCGCGCCGGCCGCCGGCCTTCGGGGTGTCCACGGCCGCGCGCTCGTGCAGCAGAGCGCCCTCCTCCAGGACGAGGCCGGTGTCGATGCCCGCCGGGATCTTGATCTGTGCGGCGTGCCGCCAGGTGGCGACCGGGTCGCTCCACGCCTCGACGGTGAACGTCCACAGGCCCGGCCGGTCCGCGGCGACGGTGGCGCCCCAGCGGTCGGTGCCGGGGGCCAGTTCACGCATCGGGGTGAACGGGGCGGCCTTTCCGTCCGGTCCCCTGAGGACCACATGGGCCGAGACGGCGTCGTGTCCCTCTCTGAAGACGGTGGCCGAGATCTCGAAGGATTCCCCGGTGACCGCTTTCGCGGGCCGCCGCCCTTGCAGCACGACCGGCCGGACGTCGAGGACGGGGATGCGTCCGACGGCCGGGACGGCCTTCTTCGCTTTCGTGGCGCGTGGTTTGGGGGTCTTGGCGCGCGGCGCGCGCCGTACGGGGGCTTGCTCGGTGCTGGGCGTCGGCAGTGCCGACGTGTGGTGCGTGGCGGGCATCACCGCTCCTGTCCGCGTCAACGTGGGTGGGCGGATGGCTGAGGGGAATGGGTCCTGCGGATGAACTCACTGGTGTCCCTGCGACGGGAGAACCAGTGGGTGCACCGCAGGAGCCTTCCCACCCTATTCGGGTGGGCAATCCGGCACTTTGTTAACTACTCACGCGTCTGTCTGCGCACAAGACCGGCCCCGCTCCGGGTGAACGGGGCCGGTCCCATGTGTCCGCCGTTACTGGCGCGGAACTTGCAGAAGTCTGTTCGGCGAGCCGTGGCCCCTTCCGGACACTTTGCCGGATGCCGCCGCTTTGGCCAAAGCCTTGGTGACCGAAGCGGGTGAGGCTTTCGGATGTCCGGAAAGGAACACTGCCGCCGCCCCTGCCGCATGCGGAGCGGCCATCGAGGTACCGGAGAAAGTCACTCGCCCAGTGTCGTCGGTGTGCACCGCGGACGTGATCGACACGCCGGGAGCGAACAGGTCGAGTGCCGGACCGTAGTTCGAGAACCGGGCCCGGGCGTCCTGTCCGTCGGTCGCGCCGACCGTGATCGCCCGGGACACCGCGGCGGGAGAGGACAGCCCGGCCGGGACGCCGTCGTTGCCCGCCGCGACGGTGTAGGTGACGCCGGACGCGATCGAGTTGCGTACGGCGGCGTCGAGCTGCGCGTTGCGCGGGCCGCCCAGGCTGAGGTTGGCCACGGCCGGCTTCCGGGCGTGGCGGGTCACCCAGTCGACACCGGCGATCACCTGGGCGGTCGTGCCGCGGCCCGCGGCGTCGAGCACCCGGACGGCGACGACCTCGGCCTTCTTCGCCACACCGAGGGAGCGTCCGGCGACGGTGGCGGCGACATGGGTGCCGTGGCCGTTGCCGTCGTCCGCCACGGCGTCCCCGCCGACGAAGTCCCAGCCGTGGCGGGCACGGCCGCCGAAGTCGCGGTGGGTGGTGCGGACGCCGGTGTCGATCACGTACACGGTGACCCCGCTGCCGCCGTTTTCCGGCCAGATGTAGCGGCGGTCCAGCGGCAGGTTCGGCCGGTCCACGCGGTCCAGACCCCACGAGGGCGGGTTCTTCTGGGTGCCTTCGACGGCCATTCGGGTGTCCTGCGCGACCGAGGCGACCCGCGGATCGGCGGCCAGCCGTCCGGCCTGTCCCGCGGTCGCCCGTACGGCGTAGCCGTTCAGGACGGTTCCGTAGATATGGCTGATTCTCGCGCCGTACGCCCCGGCGATCCCGCGGCCCTCGGCCGACGAGGCTCCGGTGTCCGCTCCGAGCGTCACCAGGTAGCTGCCGCCGACCGAGCCGGGCTCGCCGGCACCGAGTATCCGTCCCTGGGGTGCGGCCTGCGCGGGAGGCGGAAGAGCCGTCAGTGCCGCGGCGCACAGCACCGCGGTCAGGCCCCCCGCCCGGCGCAGACGCGGTGTGCGCGTCCGGGCCATGCTCGTCGTTCCCCTCCTCGCCCCGGCACGCGGTGCGCCGCGCGCCAGGGGGCAGCCTTGCGCGCGGCGGGGAGGCCCACAAGAACGCCCAGGGGGCGGAATCGGCCAAATCGGTCGGCGGATCCGCCGCGCGGGCGAACGGGAGAGCTCCAGCGACGGCGGCACCGGCGCCGGTAACGTCGGGGGTGACGTTGAGCCGCACACCGCCGTGCGGGCTCATCCACAATCGCGCCGAGGTGGAATGTGAAGGCGATCCGTCGATTCACCGTCCGTCCCGTTCTCCCCGAACCCCTCCGCCCCCTGAGTGATCTCGCACGCAATCTGCGCTGGTCGTGGCATGCCGAGACACGTGACCTCTTCCAGTCGGTGGACCCCGAGCGCTGGGCCGCGTCGAACGGTGATCCCGTACGGCTCCTGGGCGGTGTGCCGCCGAGGCGGCTCGCCGAACTGGCCGGGGACCGCCGTTTTCTGCGCCGCCTGACCGCGGCCGTCGACGATCTGAACGACTATGTCCGCGGCGACCGCTGGTACCAGGCGCAGCCCGCCGGGCTGCCCGCGGCCGTCGCCTACTTCTCCCCCGAGTTCGGCATCACCGCCGCGCTGCCCCAGTACTCCGGCGGTCTCGGCATCCTGGCCGGCGACCATCTGAAGGCGGCCAGCGACCTCGGGGTGCCCCTGATCGGGGTGGGCCTGCTCTACCGGCACGGCTACTTCCGCCAGAGCCTGTCCCGGGACGGCTGGCAGCAGGAGCACTACCCCGTCCTCGACCCCAACGAGCTGCCGCTGGCCCCGCTGGAGGAGGACGACGGCAGTCCCGCCCGGCTCTCCCTCGCGCTGCCCGGCGGCAGAGCACTGCACGCCAGGATCTGGCTGGCCCAGGTCGGCCGGATCCCGCTGCTGCTGCTCGACTCCGACGTCGAGGAGAACGACCTCGGCGAACGCGGCGTCACCGACCGGCTCTACGGCGGCGGCAGCGAGCACCGGCTGCTCCAGGAGATGCTGCTGGGCATAGGAGGGGTCCGTGCGGTGCGCACGTACTGCCGGCTCACCGGGCACCCCGGTCCGGAGGTGTTCCACACCAACGAGGGCCACGCCGGGTTCCTCGGGCTGGAGCGCATCGCCGAGCTGGGCGACCAGGGGCTGGACTTCGACTCCGCTCTGGAGGCGGTGCGGGCCGGCACCGTCTTCACCACGCACACGCCCGTCCCGGCCGGCATCGACCGCTTCGACCGCGAGCTGGTCGCCCGGCACTTCGGCCCCGGCGCCGAGCTGCCGCGCATCGACGTCCAGCGGATCCTCGGCCTGGGCATGGAGACCTACCCGGGCGGTGAGCCCAACCTGTTCAACATGGCGGTGATGGGCCTGCGCCTGGCGCAGCGCGCCAACGGTGTCTCCCTGCTGCACGGCCAGGTCAGCCGGGAGATGTTCTCCGGCCTGTGGCCCGGCTTCGACGCCGACGAGGTGCCGATCACCTCCGTCACCAACGGGGTGCACGCGCCGACCTGGGTCGCACCGGAGGTCCTGCGGCTCGCCGCCCGGCAGGTCGGCGTGCAGCGCACCGAGGACGCGCTCACCGTCGGCGGCTCGGACCGCTGGGACGCCGCCACCTCCATCCCCGACCAGGACATCTGGGAGCTGCGCCGGGACCTGCGCGAGCAGCTCGTCGTCGAGGTGCGCTCCCGGCTGCGGGCCTCCTGGCGGCAGCGCGGCGCGGGCACGGCGGAGCTGGGCTGGATCGACGGCGTCCTCGACCCCGACGTGCTCACCATCGGATTCGCGCGCCGCGTCCCCTCGTACAAGCGGCTCACGCTGATGCTGCGCGACCGCGACCGGCTGATGGACCTGCTGCTGCACCCCGAGCGGCCGGTGCAGATCGTCGTCGCGGGCAAGGCGCACCCGGCGGACGACGGGGGCAAGCGGCTGATCCAGGAGCTGGTGAAGTTCGCCGACGACCCGCGGGTGCGCCACCGGATCGTGTTCCTGCCCGACTACGGCATGGCGATGGCGCAGAAGCTGTACCCGGGCTGCGACATCTGGCTGAACAATCCGCTCAGGCCGCTGGAGGCGTGCGGCACGAGCGGGATGAAGGCGGCGCTCAACGGCTGTCTCAACCTGTCGGTGCTGGACGGCTGGTGGGACGAGTGGTTCCAGCCGGACTTCGGCTGGGCGATCCCCACCGCGGACGGCGCGGGCACCGACGCGGACCGCCGCGACGACATCGAGGCGGCCGCGCTCTATGACCTGATGGAGCAGCGCATCGCCCCGCGTTTCTACGAGCGCGGCCGCGGCGGGCTGCCCGAGCGGTGGATCGAGATGGTCCGCCAGACGCTCACCCTGCTCGGCCCGAAGGTGCTGGCCGGCCGGATGGTCCGCGAGTACGTGGAACGCCTCTACGCGCCGGCCGCGCACGCGCACCGGGCCCTGGACGCCGACGCGGCACGCGAACTGGCCGGCTGGAAGGGCCGGCTGCGCGCTGCCTGGCCCTCGGTGGGGGTGGACCATCTGGAGACCTCGGCCGCGGCGGAGACCGCCGAACTGGGCACCACCCTCACGCTGCGGGTGCGGGTGCGCCTCGGTGACCTCGCCCCCGACGACGTCGAGGTGCAGGCGGTGTCCGGCCGCGTCGACTCCGAGGACCGCATCACCGACGCCACGGCGGTGCCGCTGAAGCCGGTGAGCGGCCCGGACCTGGACGGCCACTGGTGCTACGAGGGCCCGCTCTCCCTGGACCGCACGGGCCCCTACGGCTACACCGTCCGCATCCTTCCCTCCCACCGCCTGCTCGCCTCGAACGCGGAACTGGGCCTGATGACCACGCCGTCGGAGGAGGTGGTGGAGGCGGCGGGGGTCCTGATGAGGTAGCGGCAGACGCCTCAGGGGCGCGGGGAACCGCGCGGGAGCCCCCGCCCCTACCGCTCGCAGAGATCCCGCAGCACCTTCCCGCACCGCCGGGCGTAGGCGTGCTGAAGCCCGCGGGCGGCGGCCCCGCCGGCGCGGGCGTACCACCGGGCGGGCCGGCTGAACGCGTTCACGGTGAGCCACACCGTGCCGTCGCCGGTCCGCTCCACGACGAACGCCTCCTCGCCGCACTCGGGGTGGCCCGGCAGTGTGCCGTACGCCCATCCCGCCCGCCGGGGCTCGTCCACGGTCCACACGACCTTGCACGGGGCCTTGATCACGCCGCCGAGGGTGATCGTGACCTCGACCCCCTCTTCGGCACGCTCGGCGCCGGCGGTCACGCCGACGCCGAGCGCACGGTGCATCTCCCAGGTGCGGACCGCCTCCGCGGCCCGCCGGAACACCGCCTCGCCCTCCCCTATCCGGGTACGGACGTGCAGCGGACGGAAGCCGGGCGGGCAGTGGCCGGCGCGACGTGTCGCGCCGACCTCGTCATAGGTGAAGGACATGCCGCCCTAGCCTAGAGCGCTCCCGCGGTCAGCTGACGTTGACCGCCGACCAGGCCGCCGCCACCGCGGAGTACTCCGCGCCGGCGGAGCCGTACAGGGCGGACGCGGCGCTCAGGGTCGCCGTACGGGCGCCCTTGTAGTTGGTCGTCGACGTCATGTACGTGGTCAGCGCCTTGTACCAGATCGCCGCCGCCTTGGTCCGGCCGATGCCGGTGACGGTGGAGCCGTTGTAGGTGGGCGAGCTGTAGCTGACGCCGTTGATGGTCTTCGTTCCGCTGCCCTCGCTGAGCAGGTAGAAGAAGTGGTTCGCCGGGCCGGAGGAGTAGTGCACGTCCAGGCCGCCCAGCGACGAGGACCAGTAGTCCGCCGACGCGCCGTCCTTGCTCGGCTTGTCCATGTGGCGCAGCGGGGTGCCGTCGCCGTTGATGTCGATCTTCTCGCCGATGAGGTAGTCACCGGTGTCGGAGGAGTTGTTGGCGTAGAACTCCACGGCCGTCCCGAAGATGTCGGAGGTCGCCTCGTTCAGACCCCCGGACTCCCCGCTGTAGTTGAGGCCCGCGGTGTTGGAGGTGACGCCGTGGGTCATCTCGTGGCCGGCCACGTCGAGCGAGGTGAGCGGCTTGAGGTTGCCCGTGCCGTCGCCGTAGGTCATGCAGAAGCAGCTGTCCGACCAGAAGGCGTTGACGTAGGCGTTGCCGTAGTGGACCCGGGAGTAGGCGGCGACGCCGTTGTTCTTGATGCCGTTGCGGCCGAAGGTGTTCTTGTAGAAGTCCCAGGTGACCTGGGCGCCGTAGGCGGCGTCGACGGCCGCGGTCTGGCTGGTGGAGGAGCTGGAGGCGGTGCCGGTGCCCCAGGTGTCGTCCGCGTCGGTGAACAGCGTGCCGGCCGAGGAGGACGTGGAGCGGGCCTTGTTGTACGTCTTGTGGCCGCCGCGCGAGGCGTCGCTCAGCTGGTACGTCGAGCCCGACAGGGAGGTGCCGAGGGTGACGGTGCCGGAGTACTGGCTCCTGCCGGTGCCGGTCTCGATGCCCTGGTACTCGTAGAGCTTCTTGCCGGTGGCGGCGTCGGTGACGACGTGCAGTTCGCTGGGGGTGCCGTCCTCCTGAAGGCCGCCGACGACGGTCTCGTAGGCGAGGGCCGGCCTGCCGGTCGCGGCCCAGATCACCTTGCGGGGTGCGTCGGAGGCGTCGGCCCGGCTGCCGCCGAGGGCCCTGGCGCGGCCGACCGCCTGCTTCTCGGCGGCCGTGGAGGCGATCTCCGGAGTGAGGTCGGCGACCTTGAGGGCGGCCTTGACGGCCTTGGTCACGCCTTCGGTTCTGCCGGCCGCGTCCTCGTGGACGACCAGGTCGCCGCCGAGGACGGGGAGTCCGGCGTAGGTGCGCTCGTAGCGGGTGTGCACGCTGCCGTCGGCGTCCTTGACGACGTCACGCACGACGAGCTTCTCCTGGGTGCCGAGACCTATCGCCTCGGCGGTCTCGGCCTTCTCGGCGTCGGCCTCGCGGATCAGCGCGGTGCGGCTCGCGGGGGAGAGTGCGAGCGGCGCGGCGCCGACGGCCGGCCGGGCGGAGTCGGCGGTGGGCTGGGCGGCGGCCTGGCCGCCCGTGAGTGCGGTGGTCAGCAGGGCGCCGGAGGCGACCGCGGTCGCGATGGCCAGGGTGGTCCGCTGATGACGCGCGTAGAGGGGGGTCACACAGGCTCCTTGTTTCGTGGGGGAGTTGGTGCTTGTGCGGCGGTGGGGGAAGCCTGGCACTCATGGTGCGTACATGTCATGACCCCGGCGCGATCTTGACCTAAAACTTACTGTCCGGTAAACGTTTCCGGAATGTAAACGGAACCCCTCCCGGCCCGGGAGACAGGGCGCCGCCCCGGTGGACGAACCACCGGGGCGGCGAAGGGGGTTGACGCATTCCGGGTTACGGGAACGTCAGGCTCCAGCTGTTGATGTAGCCGGTGTCGATGGCCGCGTTGTCCTGGACCCGCAGCAGCCAGGTGCCGTTGGCGGCCTCGGAGGACGCGTTCACCGTGTACGTGGTGTTGATGTTGTCGGAGCTTCCGCCGGTGCCGTACGCCTTCAGCGTGTAGGCCGTGCCGTCGGGCGCGACCAGCTGCACCTGGAGGTCACCGATGTAGGTGTGGACGATGTCCACCGCGACCTGGAGGTTGCTGGGCGCGTTGCCGGTGCGGCCGGTGACGGTGATCGGCGAGGTGACCGCGGCACCGCGGTCCGGGATCGACACGTCGGCCGTGTTCTCGAACGTGGTGCCACCGCCGCCGCCACCGGAGCGGGAGCCGACCGCGACGGCCGCCCACGCGTCCTGGACCGCCTTGTACTCGGCGCTGGTGGTGCCGTACAGCTCACCCGCCACCGCCAGGGTGCCGGTACGGGCGCCCGCGTAGTTGGTGTTGGAGGTGAACTTGGTGGTGAGCGCCTTGAACCAGATCTGCTCCGCCTTGGCGCGGCCGATGCCGGTCACCGGAAGGCCGTCCGAGGTGGGCGAGTTGTAGGTGACACCGTTGATGGTCTTGGTGCCGCTGCCCTCGCTGAGCAGGTAGAAGAAGTGGTTCGCCGGGCCCGAGGAGTAGTGCACGTCGATCGAGCCGATGCCGGAGTACCAGCTGTCCTTGGACGCGCCGTCCTTGCTCGGCTTGTCCATGTAGCGCAGCGGCGTGCCGTCGCCGTTGATGTTGATCTCCTCGCCGATGAGGTAGTCACCGACGTCGGAGGAGTTGTTGGCGTAGAACTCCACGGTCGAGCCGAAGATGTCGGAGGTGGCCTCGTTCAGGCCGCCGGACTCGCCGCTGTAGACCAGCTTCGCGGTCACCGAGGTCAGACCGTGGCTCATCTCGTGCGCGGCCACGTCGATCGAGGTGAGCGGGTTGCTGTTGCCCGACCCGTCGCCGTAGGTCATGCAGAAGCAGCTGTCGGACCAGAAGGCGTTGACGTAGTTGTTGCCGTAGTGGACCCGGGAGTACGCGCCGACACCGTCGCCGCGGATACCGCTGCGGCCGTGCACGTTCTTGTAGTAGTCCCAGGTCAGCGCCGCGCCGTAGTGGGCGTCCGCGCCGGCCGACTCCAGGTTGGACGCGCTGCCGTTGCCCCAGACGTCGTCGGGGCCGGAGAACAGCGTGCCGGTGCCGGAGGTGCCCCGGTTGAGGTTGTACGTCTTGTGCCCGCCGCGCGCCCCGTCGGTGAGGTTGTACGTCGAGCCGGACTGCGTGGTGGTCAGGTCGACCGTGCCGCTGTAGACCGTGTTTCCGGTGCCGGTCTCGACCGCCTGCCACTCGTACAGCTTCTTGCCCGTGGCGGCGTCGGTGACGACGTGCAGTTCCTGCGGGGTGCCGTCCTCCTGGAGGCCGCCGACGACGGTCTCGTAGGCGAGGGCCGGCTTGCCGGTCGCGGCCCAGATCACCTTGCGCGGGGCGCGGTTGACGTCCGCGTCCTCGGCGCGCTCGGCCTTGGCGGCGCCCAGCGCCTGCTTCTCGGCCGCCCCGGCGGTGACGGAGGGCTTCAGCGAGGCGACCTTGATGGCGGCACGGGTCGCCTTGACCACGCCCTCGCGGGCGCCGTCCTTCGCGGTGGCGACGACGAGGTCGCCGCCGAGCACCGGCAGGCCCTCGTAGGTGCGCTCGTAGCGGGTGTGCACGGTGCCGTCGCGGTCCTGGACCACGTCACGGACGACCAGCTTCTCCTTGGCGCCGAGGCCCAGGTCGGCGGCGGTGGCCGCGCTGCCCGCCTGCGCGTCACGGATCAGCGCGGCGCGCTGGGCGGGGGAGAGCTTGGCCGGCAGGGAGCCCGGGTCGGCCTTGCCGGCGGCGGACGGCGCCTTCGCCGGGGCCGCGGTGGCGGCGCCGCTCTGGACGGCGGCGGCCAGCAGCGCGGAGACACCCACCAGGGCGACGGCGGCGGCCTTGCGGTGCAGGGTGTGGGAGGTGCGTCTGTGGGAGGAACTGCGTCTCAACACTGACTCCTTCTGCGGGCCGCGGATTGCGCGGCCGGGGGAGACCGCACGGCGGGTGGGCCGTGTGGGCAGAACGGGGTGGTGCGTGGAAGTTCCACGTGCGTCGGAGCAGGGCCGTGCCCCCAGCGGGCCTTCGGACTGTGGGGTTGCTGTGGGGTGGCCGTGGGAAGAGTGGCAGGAGATCTCGTGCCGTGTCAGGAGCGCGTCAATAGAATGGCTGGAAATCGTCCGTTGACCGGGAGTTCAGGTTCGATATCCGGACTATTCGCTTGTCACGGTCGCGGACCGCTCCCCGTGCCAGGTCCGCCACAGCCGCGCGTATGCTCCGCCCGCCGCCACCAGCTCCTCGTGCGTGCCCAGTTCGGCGATCCGGCCGTCCTCCATCACCGCCACCCGGTCCGCGTCGTGCGCGGTGTGCAGCCGGTGCGCCACGGCGATGACCGTACGGCCGTGCAGCACGGCGGCCAGGGCGCGCTCGGCGTGCCGGGCGGTCGCCGGGTCCAGCAGGGCGGTGGCCTCGTCGAGGATCAGCGTGTGCGGGTCGGCCAGGACGACCCGGGCCAGGGCCAGCTGCTGGGCCTGCGGACCGTCCACCCGGCCGGCGCCCAGCTCGGTGTCCAGGCCGCCGGGCAGCTCGCGCACCCAGTCGCCGGCGCCGACCGTGTCCAGTGCGGCCCACAGCCGCTCGTCACCGGCGTCCGCCGCGGCGACGCGCAGATTGTCGCGAACCGTACCGAGGAAGACGTGGTGCTCCTGGGTGACCAGGACGACCTGACGGCGCAGCTGCTCCGGGTCCAGCGCCGCCACCGGCACGCCGCCCACCGTCACCGATCCCTCGCCCGGCGCGTCCACCCCCGCGAGCAGCCGGCTCAGCGTGGTCTTCCCCGCGCCCGACGGGCCGACCACCGCGAGCCGCTCCCCGGGACGGACCGTCAGGTCCACCCCGCGCAGCACCTCGCCGCCGCGGTCGTAGGAGTAGCTCACCCCGGACACGTCGATACGGTCGTGCGCCGGGAGGGGCGCGGCGTCCGCGCCCGTCCGGGGAGCCGCGGCCAGGCCCTCCACACGCGCGAACGAGGCCCCGCTGGACTGGAGCTGCTCCACCCGCACCAGGATCTGGTCGAGCGGCTCGGCGAACCGGTGCATGTACAGCGCCGCCGTCACCACCGCGCCCAGGCTCACCGAGCCCCGCGCGTGCAGCCAGCCGCCGAGCAGCAGCACACCCGCCACGGGCAGGACGTAGGACACCTCCACCGGCGGGAAGAACACCGACCGCAGGTACAGCGTGTGCTCCCGGGCGCGGCGGGCCTCCTCCAGCACCTCCCGGCTGCGGGCGGTCCGCCGCCGGCCCAGCCCGAACACCTCCACCGTGCGCGCCCCGGACGCGGTCGCCGCGAGGAACTCGGCGACCCGGGAGGTGGCGGCGCCCTCGGCGAGATAGCCGTCGCGGGCCCGGCGCAGATACCACCGCAGCGCCCAGCGCACCGGCAGCAGACACACGAGGCCCACCAGCCCGAGCAGCGGGTCGACGGCGAACACCGCGCCCAGCACGAACAGCGCCTGCACCGCGTTGATCAGCAGGTCGGGCCCCGCGTCCCGCAGCGTGGTGCCCACCGCGACCACGTCCGCCGTGCCGCGTGCCGTGAGGTCGCCGGTGCCGGCCCGCTCCACCACCGACGCGGGCAGCGCCAGCGCCCGGTCGACGAACTGCTCGCGCACCCGGGCCAGCGTCCGCTCCCCGAACCGGTGACCGGTGTAGCGCGCCCAGCGGGCCAGCAGCAGCTGGGCCAGGGCGCAGACCAGAATGGCCAGCGCCAGCCGGTCCACCGCGGCGACGCCGCTCCCGGCACGGACCTCGTCCACGATCCGCCCCAGCAGCCACGGCCCGGCGAGCCCCGCGGCGGCCGCCGCCGCGTTCAGCGCGACCACGCCCGCGAAGGCCCTGCGGTCGGCCCGCAGCAGACGCAGCGCGGCCCCGCGCACCTGGGCGGGCCCGGCGACCGGCAGCGACCCCTTGTCGTTCCCGCTCATCCGGCGGCCTCCTCGTCCGTCTCCCTGGCCACCAGCGCCCTGTAGCCCGGCTCCCCGGCCAGCAGGTCGCGGTGGGTGCCGCTGGCCGCCGTCTTGCCGTCGACCAGGTAGTGCACGACGTCCGCCCGGTCCAGCACCAGCGGGGACGTGGTCGTCACCACCGTCGTACGGCCCCGGCGCGCGGCCCTCAGCCGCTGTGCCGCCTCCGCCTCGGTGTGCGCGTCCAGCGCCGAGGTGGGTTCCACGGCCAGAAGCACCTCCGGGTCGGCGAGCAGGGCCCGGGCGAGACGGACCCGCTGGCGCTGGCCGCCGGAGAGGTTGCGGGCCTGCGCGTCGATCTCCGAGTCGAGGCCGTCGGGCAGCGACCGGACGATGTCGTCGGCGACCGCCGCGTGGAGGGCCTCGGCGAGGTGCGCCTCGGAGGGCGTCCCGGCCGGCCGCTCCGTGCGCCCGCCCGTGCCGCTGCCCGCGTCCCCGTGCGGCGACACGCCCTCACGGGCGCCCGCCGCACCGCCGAGCACCTCGCGCAGCGGCCCCGCGAACAGGTCCGCCTCGTGGTCGGCCAGGAGGATACGGCGGCGCACCTGTGCCAACGGCACCTCGTCCAGGCGTACACCGCCCCAGGTCACCGCGGACGGGGCGTGGCGGGCCAGACGTTCGACGATCCCGGTGGCGTCCGAGGACCGGGCCGCCGCCAGGGCGGTCAGCGCACCGGGCCGCACGCTCACCCCGGAGTCCGGGTCGGTCAGCGGCGCCGGCTCGGCGGGGGCGTCGGCCGTGCCCGCCGCGGGGTCGGGATCCAGACGGAGGAAGCGGACCACCCGCCCGGCGGCGACCACGGCACGGCTGATCAGACCGCCTGACTCGACCAGGAAGGCCACCGGCCACATCAGGGCCGCCACATAGCCGTACACCGACACCAGCTCACCGACGGAGATCTCACCCCGGGCGGCCAGGCGCGCGCCGAGCCAGGTCACCACCGCGAGGAAGAGCAGCGGCAGGCCGGCCCCGAGGGCCTCCATCCAGCTGGTGACCGCGCCGACGCGGTAGCCCTGCGCGCGCAGGCGCCCGGAGTCCCGGCGGAAGGCGTGCGCGAACAGGTCCTTGCCGCCCAGGCCGTTGAGGACGCGCAGACCGCCGGCGAGGTCGGCGATCCGGGCGGTCAGCGCGCCCTGCCGCTCCCGGTACTCCGCCTCCCTGCCCTGGAGCCGCCGCATCAGCGGGCCCACGAGCAGCGCCAGCACCGGCACACCGAGCAGCACCACGGCCGCCAGCGGCCCGGACACCGACAGCAGCAGCGCCGCGACGGCCACGAAGGCGACGAGCGCGCCGACGCCCGGGCCCACGGCCGTCAGCGAGCCCGCGATCGTCTGGACGTCGGACACGCCGATGGTCACGACCTCCCCGGCGCCCGTCCGCCGGGGCAGCGCCGCGCCGAGCCGGACCGAGTGGTCGACGAGCACCTTCACCGTGCGGAAGTTGGCGTCCATGCGGACCCGGGTCATGGTGCGGTGGCGCACGATGCTCACCCAGGCGTTGAACGCGCCCACCGCCACCAGGGCCGCGCACCAGCCCGCCAGCGCCCCGAGGTCGCCGGTCTCCAGCCCCTCGTCGACCGCCCGGGACATGAGATAGGGCGTCGCCGCCAGCAGCACCATCCAGACACTGGCCAGCACCGCGCCCGCGACGGAACGCCCGGCCTGCCGGGTCACCAGCCACCACAGGAAGCGGCCCGCGCCGCGGGAGTCGGGGGTACCGGGATCCTCGTACGCGTCGACGCGCGGGCGCCGGCTCATGCGAGGCTCTCCCGCCACGCCCGGTGCAGGTCCGCGAACCGGCCCGTGCCGTCGACGAGTTCGGCCGGGGTGCCGTCCTCCACGATCCGGCCGCGCTCCATCACCAGCACCCGGTCGGCGATCTCGACGGTGGACAGCCGGTGCGCGATGACGACGGCCGTACGGCCCTTGAGCACGGTCGCCATCGCCCGCTGGACCGCCCGCTCGCCGGGGATGTCCAGCGAACTGGTCGCCTCGTCCAGGATCAGCACCGCCGGGTCGGCGAGCAGCGCCCGCGCGAACGCGACGAGCTGGCGCTGGCCGGCGGAGATACGGCCGCCGCGCTTGCGCACGTCGGTGTCGTAGCCGTCGGGCAGGGCGCTGATGAAGTCGTGCGCGCCGATCGCCTTCGCTGCCCGCTCGATCTCCTCACGGCCGGCGTCCGGGCGGCCGATGGCGATGTTCTCGGCGACCGTGCCGGAGAACAGGAACGCCTCCTGCGTCACCATCACCACACCGCGCCGCAGATCGGCCACGGCCAGGTCGCGCAGGTCCACCCCGTCCAGCAGGACCCGCCCGTCGGTGGGGTCGTAGAACCGGGCGAGCAGCTTCGCCAGCGTCGACTTGCCCGCGCCGGTGGAGCCGACGACCGCGACCGTCTGCCCGGCCGGCAGGGTCAGGCCGAAGGAGGGCAGCACCTCGCCGCCGGTGCGGTACGCGAACCGGACGTCGTCGAACACGACCTCGCGGCCGGGCAGATCGCTCGCCGGCGGCGGCAGCTGCCGGGGCTCCGCCGGTTCGGGCACCGACGGGGTGCGGGCGAGCAGCCCGGCGATCTTCGTCAGCGAGGCGGCCGCCGACTGGTAGGAGTTCAGGAACATCCCGAGCCGGTCGATCGGGTCGTACAGCCGCCGCAGATACAGCACGGCCGCCGCCAGCACACCGAGGGCCAGCGTGCCGCCGGCGACCCGGTGGGCGCCCCACAGCACGATCAGCGCCACCGCCGTGTTGGCGACCAGCCGGGAACCGACCACATAGCGGGCCATCTCCAGCAGGGCGTCGCCGTTGGTGCGCTCGTGGCGGCGGTTCAGCACCCGGAACTCGGCGTCGTTGACGGCCTCGCGGCGGAACGCGCGCACCGGGCGGATGCCGTTCATCGTCTCCACGAACTTCACGATCACCCGGGCGATCGCGGTCGAGCGCTCCTCGTACACGCGGGCCGCCCGCCGCTGGTAGAGCCGGACCAGCCCGTACAGCGGCACGAACGACGCCACCGCGACCGCGCCGAGTCCGAGGTCCAGCCAGAGCAGCAGCGCCGAGATGTAGGCGAAGGACAGCACCACCGTCACGAGCTCCTGGAGGCCCTCGTTCAGCAGCTCCCGCAGCGACTCCACGTCCGTGGTGGAGCGGGAGATCAGCCGGCCCGAGGTGTAGCGCTCGTGGAAGTCGACGCTGAGCGCCTGGGCGTGCCGGAAGATCCGGCCGCGCAGATCGAGCAGCACGTCCTGGTTGACCCGGGCGGAGGCCGTGATGAACGCGTACTGGAGCACGCCGGAGGCCAGCGCGCACAGCAGGTAGGCGACCGCCACCGCGATCAGCGGGCCGTGCTCGTCGGCGCGGAAGGCGGGCACGGCCCTGTCGATGGCGTACGCCACCAGCAGCGGGCCCGCCTGCACCGCCGCCTGCTGGAACAGCAGCAGGAGCGTGGTGAGCACGACCCGGCCGCGCAGGGGGGCCAGCAGCGAACGCAGCAGCGCGCCCACCGCGCCCGGCGGGGTGGGCAGGGTGTCGCTGTCGAAGGGGTCGCCGGTCCGGTGCGGTTCCTCGTCGTGGGGCGCTTCCTTCGCCGGGGCGCTCTCGGCGGTCGCCGTCATCGGGGGGCCTCCTCGTCCGCTCCGGACATCAGGTGTGCGTACTCGGCATTGCTGCGCAGCAGTTCGTGATGGGTGCCGACGGCGGCGATCCGGCCCTCGGACAGCAGGGCGACCCGGTCGGCGAGCAGCACGGTGGAGGGCCGGTGCGCGACGATCAGGGCCGTGGTGTCGGCGAGGACACGCCGCAGCGCGGCCTCCACGGCGGCCTCGGTGTGCACGTCCAGCGCGGACAGCGGGTCGTCCAGCACGAGGAACCTCGGTCTGCCCACCACCGCCCGGGCGAGGGCCAGCCGCTGCCGCTGCCCGCCGGACAGGCTCAGGCCCTGCTCGCCGACCTGGGTGCCGGTGCCCTCGGGCAGGGCGTGCGCGAAGTCCGCCTGGGCGATGCCGAGGGCGCGGTCCAGGTCCTCGGGGCCGGCCGCCTCGGGGGCGCCCATGAGGACGTTCTCGCCGACGCTGGCGGAGAAGAGGGTGGGCTCCTCGAACGCGACGGCGATGAGGGAGCGCAGTTCCTCCCGGGGCATGGCGGTGATGTCGACGCCGTCCAGGGTGATCCGGCCGCCGGTCACCTCGTGCAGCCGGGGGACCAGCGCCGTGAGGGTGGTCTTGCCGCTGCCGGTGGCTCCCACGAGAGCCATCGACTCGCCGGGTCTGACATGCAGGTCGATCCGCTCCAGGACGGCCGGCGCGTCCGCGGGGGCGTCGGGGTGGCGGAACCGGACGCTGTGGAAGCGGAGTCCGCGGTCGCCGTCACCAGAAGCGGATGCGGAGGCGGAGGCGCCGGTGTCCTCCGGCTCCGTGTCCATCACCTCGAAGTACCGCTCGGTGGCCGTCGCCGCCTCCTGGCTCATCGCCAGCAGGAAGCCGATGGAGTCCACCGGCCAGCGCAGGGCGAGAGCCGTCGAGAGGAAGGCCACGAGGGTGCCCGCCGACAGGTCCCCGTCGGCGACCTGGACACAGCCGAGGACGAGGGCCGCTCCGACGGCCACCTCCGGGAGCGTGACGATGACACCCCAGATCGCGGCGAGCAGCCGGGCCTTGCGCAGCTCGGTGCCCCGCAGGGTGCGGGACAGCTCGCGGAAGGCCCGCGCCTGGCTGCGGTGGCGGCCGAACCCCTTGATGATCCGGATGCCCAGCACGCTCTCCTCGACGACGGTCGTCAGATCGCCGACCTGGTCCTGGGCGAGCCGCGCCACCTCCGCGTACCGCTTCTCGAAGATCACGCAGGTGACGACGACCGGCACGGCCGGCACGAGGATCACCAGGCCGAGGGTGAGGTCCTGGGCCAGCATGATGAGCACGCCCACCAGGATCGTCACACCGTTGACCAGCAGGAACGTCAGCGGGAAGGCGAGGAACATCCGCAGCAGCATCAGATCGGTGGTGCCCCGGGACAGCAGCTGGCCCGAGGCCCACCGGTCGTGGAAGGACACCGGGAGCCGCTGGAGGCGCCCGTAGAGGTCGGCCCGCATCGCCGCCTCGACCCCGGACAGCGGGCGTGCCACCAGCCACCGCCGGAAGCCGAACAGCAGTGCCTCGGCGAACCCGAGCAGCAGCAGGAACAGCGCGCCCAGCCACACACCCGCCGGGTCACGGTCGGCCACGGGGCCGTCGACGACCCATTTCAGGACGAGCGGGATCACCAGCCCCGTACAGGACGCCACGACCGCCACGACCGCGGCGCTGAACAGCCGCACCCGCACCGGCCGTACGTACGGCCACAGACGGAGCAGACTGCGAACGGCGGAGCGGTTCTCGGCGGTTGCACGGGTTCTGGGCATCAGCAGCGAGCCTACGGTTCGCCACTGACACTGCCCACCGAGTTTCGGCTCAGCCCACCTTCAGCAGCAGCACCGACCGGGCCGGCACGGTGATCCGCGAGCCCGCCGGGTGCACGGTGCCCGGCGCCTCGGCCTGGTCCTCGCGGGAGGTGTCGACGACCAGCTCGTAGGACTCGGCCCAGGGCGGACCGGGCAGTTCGAACGGGGCCGGGCGGTCCCCCGCGTGCAGCACGGCGAGGAAGCTCTCGTCGAGGATCGGGGCGCCGCGCCCGTCGCGGCCCGGGATGTCCCGGCCGGACAGGTACATCCCCAGCGTGGCGGCGGGCGCGTACCAGTCCTGCTCGGTCATCTCCGCGCCCCGGGGGGTGAACCAGGCCAGGTCCCGCAGCCCGTCCGCGGAGTGCGCCCGGCCGGAGAAGAACGCCCGGCGGCGCAGCACGGGATGCCGGTGGCGCAGGGCGATCAGCCGGGACGTCAGCGCGAACAGCTCCCGCCAGCCGGGATCCTCCAGCAGGCTCCAGTCCAGCCAGCTGATCTCGTTGTCCTGGCAGTAGGCGTTGTTGTTGCCCCGCTGGGTGCGCCCCAGCTCGTCGCCCGCCACCAGCATCGGCACCCCGGTCGACAGCAGCAGCGTCGTCATCAGGTTGCGCAGCTGGCGCCGCCGCAGCGCCAGCACCTCCTCGTCGTCGGTCTCGCCCTCGGCGCCGCAGTTCCAGGACCGGTTGTCGTGCGTGCCGTCCCGGTTGCCCTCGCCGTTGGCCTCGTTGTGCTTGTGGTGGTACGACACCAGGTCCCGCAGCGTGAACCCGTCGTGCGCGGTGACGAAGTTGACCGAGGCGTACGGCCGCCGCCCGCCCCAGGCGTACAGGTCGCTGGAGCCCGACAGCCGGTAGCCCAGGTCGCGCACATCGGGCAGCGCGCCCCGCCAGAAGTCCCGTACGGCGTTGCGGTAGCGGTCGTTCCACTCCGTCCACAGCGGCGGGAACGCGCCGACCTGGTAGCCGCCCGAGCCCACGTCCCACGGCTCGGCGATCAGCTTCACCCGCCGCAGCACCGGGTCCTGCGCGATCACCGCGAGGAACGGCGACAGCATGTCCACGTCATGCATGGAGCGGGCCAGCGCGGCCGCCAGGTCGAAACGGAAGCCGTCCACCCCCATCTCGGTCACCCAGTAGCGCAGCGAGTCCGTGATGAGCCTCAGGACGTGCGGCTGCACCACGTGCAGGGTGTTGCCGCAGCCCGTGTAGTCGGCGTACCTGCGCGCGTCCGGCTGGAGCCGGTAGTAGCCGCGGTTGTCGATGCCCTTCAGCGACAGCGCCGGACCCAGCTCGCCCGCCTCGGCCGTGTGGTTGTAGACCACGTCGAGGATCACCTCGATCCCGGCCGCGTGCAGCGCGCGCACCATCCGCTTGAACTCGCCGACCTGCCGGCCCGCCGTGCCGGAGGCCGCGTAGGCCGCGTGCGGGGCGAAGTAGCCGATGGAGTTGTAGCCCCAGTAGTTGCGCAGACCCCGGCGCAGCAGATGGTCCTCGTGCGCGAACTGGTGCACCGGCAGCAGCTCGACCGCCGTCACCCCCAGTTTCACCAGATGCTCGATCGCGGCCGGGTGCGCCAGCCCCGCGTAGGTGCCGCGCAGCTCCTCCGGGATGCCGGGGTGCAGCCGGGTGAAGCCGCGCACATGCAGCTCGTAGATGACCGAGTCCGCCCACGGGGTCTTCGGGCGGCGGTCGTCGGACCAGTCGTCGTCGTCCTGGACGACGACGCCCTTCGGCACGTGCGGGGCGGAGTCACGGTCGTCGCGGACGGTGTCGGCGACATGCTGCTGCGGCCAGTCCCGGACATGCCCGTACACCTCCGGAGGCAGCAGGAAGTCGCCGTCCACCGCACGGGCGTACGGATCGAGCAGCAGCTTGGCCGGGTTCCAGCGGGCGCCCGTCCACGGGTCCCAGCGGCCGTGCACCCGGTACCCGTAGCGCTGGCCGGGCAGCACACCCGGCACGAAGCCGTGCCAGATCTCGTGCGTCAGCTCGGTCAGCCGGGCCCGCGTCTCGCGCCCGTCCTCGTCGAACAGACACAGCTCGACCGCCTCGGCGCCGCCCGCCCACAGCGCGAAATTGGTGCCGGCCACCCCGTCCGGGCCGACCCGGAACCGGGCGCCCAGGGGTGTCGGCGCGCCCGGCCACACGGGCACGGCGGGGACCGGCGCCCCGCGCCGCGCCCCCTCGACGACGGCGGCCGCGCGCCCGTCCCCGGCGGCCACCGTCTCCTGCTCGGCTGCGCTCGACACCTGTCGGCCTCCCGCGGCTCGTGGCACGACACGGAAAGGGCGCGCCGTGTCACGCCCTTTCCCGGCTCGTGTCGTTCCTTCCCACTGTTCTGCCCAGAGGTGGGGTCGCACTCACGTTTCCCCAGGGCGGGGCCCGTCGTTGAACACGGATGTGAGGCACGTACATGAGCGCGCACGACGCGCGGGGGCCGCACTGGCCGCCCTACTGGCATGGGCAGGACTGCTGGCCGGCGCGGCCGGCTGCACGGACGGCGGCGGCCTGGACCGCATGCTCGGCAAAGCTCCGGCACCGAAGGACGTCATCAGGGTCTTCCCGGAGGACGGCACCAGGGACGTGCGGCCCGGCACGCCGCTGACGGTGCGGGTGCCCGACGGGCGGCTGGAGTCGGTGAAGGTCACGAAGTCCCAGGACGCCGAGGAGTCCGAGGTGCCGGGCCGGATCTCCGGGGACGGCCTGACCTGGCGGCCCGACGACCGGCGGCTGGCGCTCGCCGCCCGGTACGACGTCGACGCGGTCGCCCTCGACGGCCACGGCCGCCGCTCGGCGCGGCACACCACGTTCACCACCCATGTCCCCGACGAGCGGTTCATCGGCTACGTCACCCCCGAGGACCGGTCCACCGTCGGCACCGGGATGATCGTCTCCCTGGAGTTCAACCGCGAGATCACCGACCGCGCCGCCGTGGAACGCGCCGTACGGGTGAGCGCGGAGCCGCCCGTGGAGATCCGCCCGCACTGGTTCGGCGGCGGCCGGCTCGACTTCCGGCCCGAGGAGTACTGGCAGCCCGGCACCGAGGTCACCGTCGAGCTGGACCTGAGGGACGTCGAGGGCGCGCCCGGGGTGTACGGGCTCCAGGACAGGACGTTCGCCTTCACCGTCGGCCGCCACCAGGTCTCCCTCGTCGACGCCGCCCGGCACACCATGGAGGTGCGGCGGGACGGCGCACTGCTGGCCACCGTGCCGATCACGGCGGGCGCTCCGAGAACCACCACGTACAACGGCAGGATGGTGGTCACCGAGATGTACGAGGTGACCCGGATGAACGGCGCCACGGTCGGTTTCAGGAAGAAGAACGGCAAGGGCGAGTACGACATCCCGGACGTCCCGCACGCCATGCGTCTGACCCGGTCCGGCACCTTCCTGCACGGCAACTACTGGGCCGACCCCTCCGTCTTCGGCCGGACCAACGTCAGCCACGGCTGTGTCGGCCTGCGCGACGACAAGGGCGGCGGCTCCGAGACCCCGGCGGGCTGGTTCTTCGACCGCAGCCTCGTCGGAGACGTCGTGGAGGTCGTCAACAGCAAGGACAAAGAGGTCGCTCCGGACAATGGGCTCGGAGGGTGGAACATGGGATGGAACGACTGGAAAGCGGGCAGTGCGGTGAAGTAGTCCCCGAGACCGGGCCGGTTGGGACCGAACGGTGACAGACGCGCGACCTCGGCGCTCCTGAACCGGTGGTTAATATGCGCCCAATGCGCGCGCGTGACGCGCTGTGCGCGGGCCCGACCAGGCCCGGGGAGGGGAGAGGGACTTGAACGTGCGACCGATACCGGGGGCGTCGGTTGACGCACGCGGGCGGCGGCTGGGGGCCGTGTTCGCCGGTGCGCTGCTGCTGGCCGTGACGGCCTGCGGTGGTGGGGGATCGGACTCGGGGAAGGGCCAGGGGGACGCCAAGGGCAAGGACAAGGGCGCGGCGGTGGCCGCGACCGGGCAGTCGGAGGCGGTCGTCTCCATCGCGCCGAAGAACGGCGCCACCGCCGTCGACACCAGCGGCAGGCTCAAGGTCACCGCGGCCAAGGGCAAGCTGACCGAGGTCGTCGTGAAGAACGGCAAGGGCGCGCGGATCGAGGGCTCGATCGCCGCCGACGGCAGCTCCTGGACGCCCGCCACGCATCTCGCGGCGGCCACGAAGTACCAGGTGCACGCCGTCGCCAAGGACTCCGCGGGCCGCACGGCCGCCGAGGACTCCAGCTTCACCACGCTGACCCCGGACAACACCTTCGTCGGCACCTTCACGCCCGAGGACGGTTCCACCGTCGGTGTCGGCATGCCGTTCTCGGTCCGTTTCACCCGGGGCATCACCCGTCCCGACGACGTCGAGAAGGCCATCAGGATCACGACCGAGCCGGCCGTCGACGTGCAGGGCCACTGGTTCGACAACGACCGTCTCGACTTCCGGCCGGAGAAGTACTGGAAGGCCGGGACCAAGGTCACCGTCGAGCTGAACCTGGACGGCGTCGAGGGCCGCGACGGCGTGTACGGCGAGCAGTCCAAGAAGGTGTCCTTCACCATCGGCCGCTCGCAGGTGTCGGTCGTGGACGCGTCCAAGCACACCATGAAGGTCATGCGGGACGGCAAGCTCTTCAAGACGGTCCCGGTGACCACCGGCAAGCCCGGCTACGCCACCTGGAACGGTGCGATGGTCATCAGCGAGAAGTTCGCCGTGACCCGGATGAACGGCGACACGGTCGGCTACGACGGCGAGTACGACATCAAGGACGTGCCGCACGCCATGCGCCTGACCGACTCCGGCACCTTCGTGCACGGCAACTACTGGGGCGGCGACGCCTTCGGCAACTACAACGCCAGCCACGGCTGCATAGGTCTGCGCGATGTGCGCGGCGGCTGGGACAAGGGCGTCGAGGCGGCCTGGTTCTTCAACAACTCGATCGCCGGTGACGTGGTCGAGGTGAAGAAGTCCACCGACCCGACGGTCGACCCGTCCAACGGCCTCAACGGCTGGAACATGACCTGGGCGGAGTGGACGAAGTAACGCTTCCTCCGAGCGGGCCCGGCGCCGTGCCCCACGGCGCCGTGCCCCACGGCGCCGGGCCCGCTCGCGTCGGTCCCCGTGCCGGGTCCGCCGGGGGTGATTCCCGGGCCTCCGGCCGGGGTGCGGCCGGGGGTGCTGCGGACGCCCCGGTCGGTCCCCGTGCCGTGTCCGCCCGGGGGCGGCCCCGGGCCCCGGGCGGGGTGTGACCGACCGCACCGCAGACGACCCGGTTAAGCCCCGTTAACCTGCCTGCATGACCGTGAATCTCGAAGTGGCCGAGGGCGTCGGCGTCCTCCGGCTGGACCGTCCGCCCATGAACGCGCTGGACATCGCCACGCAGGACCGGCTGAAGGAACTGGCCGAGGAGGCCACGCGCCGCGACGACGTGCGCGCGGTGGTGATCTACGGCGGGGAGAAGGTGTTCGCGGCGGGCGCGGACATCAAGGAGATGCAGGCGATGGACCACACCGCGATGGTCCTGCGCGCCCGCGCCCTGCAGGACGCGTTCACCGCGGTGGCCCGGATCCCCAAGCCGGTCGTGGCCGCCGTCACGGGATACGCGCTCGGCGGCGGCTGCGAGCTCGCGCTGTGCGCGGACTACCGCTTCTGCGCCGACAACGCCAAGCTCGGCCAGCCCGAGATCCTGCTGGGCCTGATCCCGGGCGCCGGCGGCACCCAGCGCCTGTCCCGGCTGATCGGCCCGTCCAAGGCCAAGGACCTCATCTTCACCGGCCGGATGGTCAAGGCCGACGAGGCCCTGACGCTGGGCCTGGTGGACCGCGTGGTGCCCGCGGCCGACGTGTACACCGAGGCGCACGCCTGGGCGGCCAGGCTCGCGCAGGGCCCGGCGCTCGCGCTGCGCGCCGCGAAGGAGTCGGTCGACGTCGGGCTGGAGAGCGACATCGACACGGGTCTGGCCGTCGAACGCAACTGGTTCGCGGGTCTGTTCGCCACCCCGGACCGGGAGACCGGTATGCGGAGCTTCGTGGAGGAGGGCCCGGGCAAGGCGAAGTTCCTCTGACCGTGGTGTGAAACTCGCCGCGCCCCCCTTGCAATTGACGGGGTGTCTGATCCGGGTTCCCTCGATGGGGCGGTTCACGGCAGTCTTAAGGCAGCCTTAAGCCCACCTTGTCGGGGGAGTCCGCCCGTCGCTTTCGGGCGCATTGTTCTCGCAGGTCAGGCGGGCCGCGGTGACGCTCGAAGTGCCTTTGGCATATGCCGACCGGATCTCGCGGAACGGTCGGTTCCGGGGGGCGTATTCCTCGGGAACGGCCCCGGAGGGGGCGCTGGACGGCCATGATGGGGGCATGGCGGGGCTGGAGGGCATCGAACAGCCGCGGGGACACAGCCGTGCGACGCCGGCGCGCTGGTCGCCTGCGGTGGAGGACGAACGAGCGCTCAAGGCGCTGGAACTGTTCGGCAACCCCACGGAGGCGGAGGTCGCGCTGCCGTCCCGCCCGGAGTCGGCGGCGACGGCCCGCCGGCTGGCGCAGGTCGTGGTGCTGCGCCAGTGGGGCCTGACGCCCAAGCTCACCGAGGACGCCGTGTTACTCGTGTCCGAACTCGTGGGCAACGCCGTACGGCACACCGGGGCCCGCGTGTTCGGGCTGCGGATGCACCGGCGGCGCGGCTGGATCAGGGTCGAGGTGCGCGACCCCTCGCGCGGACTGCCCTGTCTGCTGCCGGTGCACGAGATGGACGTCAGCGGGCGGGGGCTGTTCCTCGTGGACAAGCTGGCGGACCGCTGGGGCGTCGATCTGCTGCCCCGCGGGAAGACGACGTGGTTCGAGATGAGAGTGGCCGACCGCTGAGCGGAGCCCGGCCGGACCGTCGGACGGGCCAATCACCCGATTCCCGCGCAGAACTCCGTTAAATGGTCCTCGTGACCCCCACCGACCGCCGGTCGGCGCTTCGTGCAGCCGCCGGGATCGTCACCGCCGGCACGCTCGCCGCGGGATGCGGCCCGGCGCCCGCCGCCGGACCGCCCCACGCCCCGGCGCTCCCGCCGGCCTCACCCGGCTCACCCGGCTCACCCGGGACGTCCGGCACACCCCGTTCCGCCCCCGGGCCCCGCCGTTTCCCGGGCCGGCCGGCCGAGATCACGCACGGTCCGCGGGACCGGCCCCGGGTGGCGCTCACGTTCCACGGCAGCGGCGACCCGGCCACCGCCAGGGCCCTGCTGGCCCAGGCCGAGCGGCACGGGGCCCGTGTCACCGTGCTGGCCGTCGGGACCTGGCTGGACGAGCACCCCGAGCTGGCCCGGCGGGTGCTCGACGGAGGGCACGAGCTGGGCAACCACACCCAGCGGCACCTCGACGTCAACGCCCTGGACGAGGCCGAGGCCCTGGCCGAGATCACCGGCTGCGCCGAACGGCTGACACGGCTCACCGGGTCGATCGGCGCCTGGTTCCGGCCCTCGCGCGCGGTCCGCGCCTCCCCGCTGGTGCGCGCCCTGGCCCACCGCGCGGGCTACCCGCACGTGCTGTCGTACGACGTCGACTCGCTCGACCACACCCGGCCCGGCGCCGCCGCCGTCACCTCGGCCGTCCTCGGCGAGGTCCGGGGCGGCTCGGTGGTGAGTCTGCACTTCGGCTGCGCCGACACGGTCGCCGCCCTTCCCGCCGTACTGGACGAACTCGACCGCCGTGGTCTGCACGCGGTCACCACCACGGAGCTGCTCAGCTGATGCGCCGAAACCGATCCCTCCCGCACCGCACCGCGCCGGTCCGCGGCCTGCTCGCCGCCGCCGCACTTCTCGGGCTGGCCGCGCTCGCCGCCTGCGGCACCGGAGACGGGAGCGGGCACACCGACGCCCCCGCCACCGAGACCGCGGCCGTCCCGGCACCCGCGCAGAAGAAGCGGATCGACGGTCTGCCCGGGATGCCGCCCGTGCTCGATCCCGAGGACGTCTACGCCGCCGACCGTCCGGGCCGGCTCTCCCCGGTGGTCGAGGACTTCCCGTCCCGGGTCTACGTCCCCAACACCGAGTCGGACACCGTGACGGTGATCGACCCGGCGACGTACAAGGTCGTCGAGACCCTCCGGGTGGGGCGGCAGCCACAGCACGTGGTCCCCTCCTGGGACCTGAAGACCCTGTGGGTCAACAACAACCGCGGCCACACCCTCACCCCGATCGACCCGAGGACGGGCAGGGCGGGCGAGCCGGTCGAGGTGCACGACCCCTACAACCTCTACTTCACGCCCGACGGCAGGTACGCCGTCGTCATGGCCTCCCTCGACCGTGAACTCGTCTTCCGCGACCCGCACACCATGAAGCCGCTCAGGACCGTTCCGGTCAGCTGCTACGGCGTCAACCACGCCGACTTCTCCATGGACGGCAGGTACTTCATCGTCTCCTGCGAGTTCAGCGGCGAGCTGCTGAAGGTCGACACCGAGAAGATGGAGGTCGTCGGGCAGCAGAAGCTCCCCTTCGAGGGCGCGATGCCGCAGGACGTGAAGATCGCGCCCGACGGCAGCAGGTTCTACATCGCCGACATGATGGCCGACGGCATGTGGGTGCTGGACGGCGACAAGTTCACCACGCCGACCCTGCTGCCCACCGGCAAGGGCACCCACGGGCTCTACATCAGCCGGGACTCGCGCGAGATGTACGTCTCCAACCGCGGCGAGGGCACCGTCTCCGTCTTCGACTTCGCCCGGCACGAGGTCACCAGGAAATGGCGCCTGCCCGACGGCGGCAGCCCCGACATGGGCGGGGTCTCCGCCGACGGCAAGGTGCTGTGGCTGTCCGGGCGCTACGACGCCGAGGTGTACGCCATCGACACCCGCACCGGCGCCCAGCTCGCCCGCATCGAGGTCGGCAGCGGTCCGCACGGCCTCGCGGTGTACCCGCAGCCCGGCCGTTACTCGCTCGGCCACACGGGCATCTTCCGCTGAGGCCCGCCCGGCGCGGAGCCCGCCGGCCCGCCGCTACCGGGTGCGCAGCAGTGCCTCCGCGCCCACCTGGCGGTAACCGGCCGCCTGGAACGCCCGTGCGCTGCGGGCGTTCCCCGGCGCCACCTGGGCCCACAGCGGTTCGGTGACGAGCTGCCGGGCGGCCGTCACCAGCGCGCGGCCCAGGCCCCGCTGCCGGGCGTCCTCGTCGACCTCGACGGACACCTCCAGCCGCCCGGCGACCCCGCGGCCCGTCACCAGCACGCCGCCGTCCGCGGTCCAGGCCCGTACGCCGTCGCGCCGCCCGCGGGCGTACCCGATCCGCGGATGGCCCGGGTCGGCGATCTCCTTCAGCGGCAGCGACGGCTCGCCCGGCAGCGGGGAGCCGACCAGCACGGCGTCGACGCACTCGGTGGTCCGGCCCGTGCGGGCCAGCAGCGCGGCCAGGAACAGCGGGTTCATCGGCGCCGCGAGGGGGTCGCAGTCCAGTCCGGCCAGGGTGGCGCGGACCCAGTCCGGGTCCTCGTCGGTGAAGACCACGGAGTGGGCCGTGAAGGCCATGACCCCCGCGTCCCTGGGCGACGGCTGCGCCACGACCGTCGTACCGCCGTCCGGGGCCGGGAAGACACCGAGCGCGGCCGCGTCGAGGATGTCCCGGAGGGTCTGTGCCACCGTTGCGCTCCTTGGGTCTCCAGCTGCTGGAGACCCCACACTCACACACATGATCGACAACGGCACCGGTCTTCTCGTCATCGGCGACCCGGGCCCCGGCCCGGAGCGCCTGGAACCGGCGTCGGGCGACCGGGGCGCCCGCTGCCGCGAGCTGCCCGGCATCCCGAAGGGCGCCGCCCCGCCACGGCGCCGGGAGGACTTCGCCCGGGTGGGCGCCGCACTGCGGGTGCGGGCGGGCCGTTAGTCTGACCTGCGTCGTACGACAGGTACGACGGCGCAAGGTATGACGAAAAGGGGCGGATCGGTGGCCGACATCGAAGAAGCACGCAAGCAGTTCGACCGCATCGACACGGACGGTGACGGCCAGATCACGGCCGCCGAGTTCAAGGCCGCCCTGGCGCAGGGCGGCGACTGGAACGTGACCGAGTCGGTCGCCGAGGCGATCATCGCCACCCGTGACCTGGACGGCGACAAGGTGCTGTCCTTCGACGAGTTCTGGGCCCACCTGAACAAGTGACGCGGGCCGTGAGGGGGCGTCCGGCCGGGGCACATCGTCCCGGCCGGGCGCCCCTTCGCCGTCGGGTTCCGGCCGACGGGCCCGCGGGGCTCACGACGCCCGGCGCCGGTAGCGGCCCGGCGCCATCCCGAACTCCCTCTTGAACGCCTTGGCGAAGGCGAACTCCGAGGTGTAGCCGGCGCGCTGGGCCACCAGCCGCAGCGGAGTGTCGTCCTCGCGCAGCAGACGGCCGGCCGTGGTCATCCGCCACCAGGTCAGATACGTCAGCGGGGGCCGGCCGACCAGGGACGTGAAGCGCCGGGCGAAGGCGGCCCGGGACAGCCCCGCCCGCAGACCGAGCTCGCCGACCGTCCAGGGGCGGGCGGGGTCCGCGTGGATCGCGCGCAGGGACGCGGCGATGCCGGGGTCGGCGAGGGCCGCCGCCCAGCCGGTCGGATGACCGCCGCCGTCCCGGCCCTCTCCCTGCCACCAGGCGCGCAGGATGTACACCAGCAGGGTGTCCAGCAGGTGGGAGACGATCGTGTCCGAGCCCGGCCGGGGACACCGGAGCTCGTCGCCCAGCAGCTCCACCGCCGCGCGCAGCGAGCCGTGCGCACCGGCCCGCGCCGGCAGATGGACCACCTCGGGCAGCTCGGTCAGCAGCGGATGCGCGCGGCTGCGGTCCAGCAGATAGGCGCCGCACAGCGTCACGGCGTCCGGCGGCGGGCCCGGCACCGGGTCCGGCGGCGGGACGGGCAGTCCGGGCCAGCGGCCCTCCTCGTCCAGCCGTACGTCCTCCAGCGGCGCGTCGAGCGTGCCGGCGAGGGCGTGGCCGCGTCCGTGGGGGAGGAACGCCACATCGCCCCGGGCCAGGGCGACCGGCTCGCCGTGCGCCGGTGTCAGCCATGCCGAGCCGCGCAGCACGACATGGAACCCGGCGCCGCTCGCGGCCTCGAACCGCAGCCCCCAGGGCGCGAACTTGTTCCGCAGGCCGGAGTGCGGGCGGCCGGTGCGCATCGCGGCGACCGCGTCACTGAGCACGTCCATGTCCGCCACGCTACCGGCGCCGTCCGTCGCACCACCGGCGCCGTCCGGTGCCGGAGACGATCGGACAGGAAACCGAGACGGCCGGGCATGGTCCGTCCCACGGCCCGCTGCCTAGCGTTTACGGCATGTCAACCACCGCACGTACCGTGCTGTTCCATGAGATCGGCGGCCCCGAGGTCCTCTCCGTCGAGGAGACCGAGCTGCCCGCGCCCGGCCCCGGAGAGGTCCTCGTCCGGGTCGAGGCGCTCGCCCTGAACCGCGCCGAGGCGCTCTTCCGCTCGGGCGGCTACTTCTACCAGCCGACCCTGCCCGGCTCCCGCAACGGCTACGAGGCCGCGGGCGAGGTCGCCGCGGTCGGCGCGGGGGTGACCGCCTTCGCGCCGGGCGACGCGGTGCTGGCCGCCGCCAACCACGAACTGAGCACCCACGGCGTCTACGGCGATCTGGTCCTGCTGCCCGACACCGCCCTGGTGCCGCGGCCCGCGGGGGTGGACGCGGTCACGGGGGCGGCGGTCTGGCTGACGTACACCACGGCCTACGGCGCCCTGGTGGAGCGGGCCGGGATGAAGGCGGGCGACCATGTCCTGATCACCGGGGCGTCCAGCGGTGTCGGCACCGCCGCGATCCAGGTGGCCCGGCGCGCGGGCGCCGTTCCCGTGGTCACGACCCGCACCGAGGCCAAGCGGCGGTCGCTGCTGGACCTGGGCGCCGAGCATGTGATCGTCTCCGGCGACGCGGACGTGGCCGGGGAGACGAAGCGGCTGACCGGCGGGCGCGGCGCCGAGATCGTCCTGGACGCCGTCGGCGGCGCGGGGTTCGCCGCGCTGGGCGACGCGGCCGTCGAGGACGGCACGCTGATCAGCTACGGCTGGCTGGACCTGCAGCCGATCCTGCTGCCGATGCAGTGGCCGCTGACCGTGCTGGGCTACAACAACTTCGCGCTGACCGGGAGCGCCGACGGCCGCCGCCGTGCCGCCCACTACGTCGGGTCGGGCCTCACCGACGGCACGCTGCGGCCGGTCGTGGCGGAGGTCTTCGACGGCCTGGACAGCATCGGGGACGCCCATCGCCTGATGGACTCGAACACCCACACGGGGAAGATCGTCGTACGGGTCTGACGTCACCCGGACACCGGCACGCGCCGGAATAGCCCGCACCCGGCCGGGGTTGACGCCTTCGAAATTGAATGCAAGCGCATCGATTCGGGAAGGGCCTGTCATGAAGATCGGCATCATCGGCGCGGGACACATCGGCGGCAACCTCACCCGGCGGCTCACCGCTCTCGGCCACGAGGTCTCCGTCGCCAACTCCCGTGGCCCGCAGACCCTCTCCGCCCTGGCGGAGGAGACCGGCGCGACCCCGGTCCGGGTCGAGGAGGCGGCCCGGGGCGCCGAGGTCGTCGTGATCACGATCCCGGTGAAGGCGGTGCCCGGCCTGCCGAAGGGCCTGCTGGACGAGGCCGCCGAGGGTGTCGCGGTCGTCGACACCGGCAACTACTACCCGCAGCGCGACGGCCGGATCGCGGGCATCGAGGACGAGGGCCTGACGGAGGCCGGCTGGACCGCCCGTGAGATCGGCCATCCGGTGATCAAGGCGTTCAACGGCACCTACTCCCAGGACATCCTCGACCGGCACCGCCCGGCCGGCGCCCCCGACCGGCTCGCCCTGCCCGTGGCCGGGGACGACGAGGCCGCCAAGGCCAGGATCCGCGCGCTGATCGAGGAGCTCGGCTTCGACACCGTCGACGCGGGCGGCCTCGGCGACTCCTGGCGCCAGCAGCCCGGCACCCCCGTCTACGGCCTGCGCGGCGACGCGGAGGCGGTGACGAAGGCGCTGGGCGAGGCGTCCCCGGAACGGCCGGCGGACCTGCGCGGCTGACCCCGCCCCGGACACGGTTCCCTGCCGGCCCGGCCCGGTGCCGCGCAGGCCGGGGCCCGTCCCGGGGATCCTCTCCAGGCCCCTCAGGAACTTTCCGCCGCGTGAGCCGGGAAGACCCTGACCGCGCCGTAGGACACGGGCGCGGTCGGGGTCCGTTCCCCCAGGGCCTGTCCGACCATTCCCGTCTGCCGTGCGACGCCGTGCACGCGCTCTCGCCGCACCGGCCCCGGACCCGGGTACGTCCGGTACGAGGGTCTGGGGCCGGCACGCCGAGAGCACGCACCTGACGGCGCGCGGCCGCCCTTCGGGCGACGACGCGAATGGTCGGACAGGCCCTAGCACTCGATGATGTTGACCGCGAGACCGCCCCGCGCCGTCTCCTTGTACTTCACCGACATGTCGGCGCCGGTGTCCTTCATGGTCTTGATGACCTTGTCCAGGGACACCTTGTGCGAGCCGTCGCCCCGCATCGCCATCCTGGCGGCGGTGACCGCCTTCACCGCGGCCATGCCGTTGCGCTCGATGCACGGGATCTGCACCAGGCCGCCGACGGGGTCGCAGGTCAGGCCCAGGTTGTGCTCCATACCGATCTCGGCGGCGTTCTCGACCTGCTCGGGGCTGCCGCCGAGCACCTCCGCCAGCGCGCCCGCGGCCATCGAGCAGGCCGAGCCGACCTCGCCCTGGCAGCCGACCTCGGCACCGGAGATGGAGGCGTTCTCCTTGAACAGCATGCCGATCGCGCCCGCGGCGAGCAGGAAGCGGACCACGCCCTCCTCGTCGGCGCCCGGCACGAAGTTGATGTAGTAGTGCAGGACGGCCGGGATGATGCCCGCCGCGCCGTTCGTCGGGGCGGTGACCACCCGGCCGCCGGCCGCGTTCTCCTCGTTCACCGCCATCGCGTAGAGGGTTATCCACTCCATCGCCAGCGCCTGCGGGTCGCCCTCGGAGCGCAGCTTGCGGGCGGTGGTCGCGGCGCGGCGCTTCACCCTCAGACCGCCCGGCAGGATGCCCTCGCGGGACATGCCGCGCGACACGCACGCCTGCATCACGCGCCAGATGCCGAGGAGCCCCTCGCGGATCTCCTCCTCGGTGCGCCAGGCACGCTCGTTCTCCAGCATCAGGGCGGAGATCGACAGGCCCGTCTCCTTCGTCAGGCGCAGCAGCTCGTCGCCCGTGCGGAAGGGGTACTTCAGGACCGTGTCGTCCAGCTTGATGCGGTCCGCGCCGACCGCGTCCTCGTCGACGACGAAGCCGCCGCCCACCGAGTAGTAGGTCTTGGACAGCACTTCCGTGCCCTGGGCGTCGTGGGCCCAGATCGTCATGCCGTTCGCGTGGTACGGCAGTGTCTCGCGGCGGTGCAGGACCAGGTCCTCGTCGAAGGCGAACGCGATCTCGTGCTCGCCGAGCAGCCGCAGCCTGCCCTCCGCCCTGATCGACTCCACGCGCTCGTCGGCCGTCTCGACGTCCACCGTGCGCGGCGAATCGCCCTCCAGGCCGAGCAGCACCGCCTTGGGCGTGCCGTGGCCGTGGCCGGTCGCGCCCAGCGAGCCGTACAGCTCGCAGCGCACCGAGGCCACGGAGGGCAGCAGACCCTCGTTGCGCAGCCGGCGGGCGAACATGCGCGCCGCCCGCATCGGGCCGACCGTGTGGGAGCTGGACGGGCCGATGCCGATCGAGAACAGGTCGAAGACCGAGATGGCCACGGTCACTCCTCAATACCGGGGTGGCGGGGTACCCGGGATCGCCGGGTACCCCACCGGGGACTTACTTGTTCAGGCCGGGGTACAGCGGGTGCTTGTCGGCGAGAGCCGTCACCCGGGCCTTGAGGGACTGCACGTCGTACGACGGCTTGAGCGCCTCGGCGATCACGTCCGCGACCTCGGCGAAGTCCTCGGCCGTGAAGCCGCGGGTCGCCAGCGCCGGGGTGCCGATGCGCAGACCGGAGGTCACCATCGGCGGACGCGGGTCGTTCGGGACGGCGTTGCGGTTGACCGTGATGCCGACCTCGTGGAGACGGTCCTCGGCCTGCTGCCCGTCCAGCTCCGACTCGCGCAGGTCGACCAGGATCAGGTGCACGTCCGTACCGCCGGACAGCACGTTGACCCCGGCCTCGCGGGCGTCGGGCGCGGTGAGCCGCTCGGCGAGGATGCGCGCACCCTCCACCGTACGACGCTGGCGCTCCTTGAAGTCCTCCGAGGCCGCCACCTTGAAGGAGACCGCCTTGGCCGCGATCACGTGCTCCAGGGGACCGCCCTGGAAGCCCGGGAACACCGAGGAGTTCAGCTTCTTGGCGAACTCCTTCTTCGCCAGGATGATGCCGCCGCGCGGACCGCCGAGCGTCTTGTGCGTGGTGGAGGTCACCACGTGCGCGTGCTCGACCGGGTTCGGGTGCAGACCGGCCGCGACCAGGCCGGCGAAGTGGGCCATGTCGACCCACAGGTACGCCTCGACCTCGTCGGCGATCCGGCGGAACTCCGCGAAGTCCAGCTGACGCGGGTACGCCGACCAGCCGGCGATGATCACCTTGGGGCGGTGCTCCTTGGCGAGCCGCTCGACCTCGGCCATGTCCACGAGACCCGCGTCGTCCACGTGGTACGCGACCACGTCGAACTGCTTGCCCGAGAAGTTCAGGCGCATGCCGTGGGTCAGGTGACCGCCGTGGGCGAGGTCCAGACCCAGGATCGTGTCGCCGGGCTGGGCCATCGCGAACAGCGCGGCCTGGTTCGCGGAGGCGCCGGAGTGAGGCTGCACGTTGGCGTACTCGGCGCCGAACAGCTCCTTGATCCGGTCGATCGCGATCTGCTCGGTGACGTCGACGTGCTCACAGCCGCCGTAGTAGCGGCGGCCCGGGTAGCCCTCGGCGTACTTGTTGGTCAGGACCGAGCCCTGCGCCTCCATGACCGCCAGCGGAGCGAAGTTCTCCGAGGCGATCATCTCCAGCGTGGACTGCTGGCGGACCAGCTCGGCGTCGACCGCCGCGGCGACCTCCGGGTCGAGCTCGTGCAGGGGGATGTTCAGGACGGACATGGGTCTCCTCAGCCGGCGGAAAAGGCGGAGTACTCGTCGGCGGAGAGCAGGTCGGCCGGCTCCTCCGCAACGCGTACCTTGAACAGCCAGCCGCCCTCGAAGGGGGCGGAGTTGACCAGCGACGGGTCGTTGACGACGTCCTCGTTGACCTCGGTGACCTCACCGGTCACCGGGGAGTACAGGTCGGACACCGACTTGGTCGACTCCAGCTCGCCGCAGGTCTCGCCCGCGGTCACCGTGTCACCGACGTTCGGGAGCTGCACGAAGACGACATCGCCGAGCGCGTTGGCCGCGTGCTCCGTGATGCCGACCGTCGACGCGCCGTCCTCGGCGGCCGACAGCCACTCGTGCTCCTTGCTGTAGCGCAGCTGCTGGGGGTTGCTCATGACCTGAATTCTCCTGTACGCGAGAGGGTGCTGAGAAAGGGGGGACCGCCGAAGGCGTGTGTGAGCAGCACGGATGTGCCCGACGTCACCTCGGTGGCGCTACGGCTGTGTCACTTCTGGCGCTTGTAGAAAGGCAGCGCCACGACCGTGTACGGCTCGTGCGTGCCCCGGATGTCCACACCGACGCCCTCGGTGCCGGGCGCCGCGTGCGCGGCGTCGACGTAGGCCATGGCGATCGGCTCGCCCAGGGTGGGGGAGGGAGCGCCGGAGGTGACCGTGCCGATCACCTCGCCGCCCGCGACGACGGAGTAGCCGGCCCGCGGCACCCGGCGGCCCTCGGCGACCAGGCCGACGAGCACCCGCGGCGGGTTCTGCTCGGCCCGGGCGGCGGCCTCGGTGAGCGCCTCGCGGCCCACGAAGTCGCCCTCCTTCTCGAACTTCACCACCCGGCCCAGCCCGGCGTCGAACGGCGTCAGCTCCGCCGTCAGCTCGTGCCCGTACAGCGGCATGCCCGCCTCCAGGCGCAGCGTGTCCCGGCAGGACAGACCGCACGGGATCAGGCCGACGCCCTCGCCCGCCCCGGTCAGCGCCTGCCACAGCTGCACGGCGTGCTCCGGCTTCACGAACAGCTCGAAGCCGTCCTCGCCGGTGTAGCCGGTGCGCGCGATCAGCGCCGGGACACCCGCGACCGTGCCGGGCAGACCGGCGTAGTACTTCAGCCCGTCCAGGTCGGCGTCGGTCAGCGACTTCAGGATGCCGGGGGACTCGGGGCCCTGGACGGCGATCAGCGCGTACGCGTCACGGTCGTCGCGGACCTCGGCGTCGAACCCGGCGACCCGCTCGGTCAGCGCGTCCAGCACCACCTGGGCGTTGGAGGCGTTGGCGACGACCATGTACTCGGTCTCGCCCAGCCGGTAGACGATCAGGTCGTCCAGGATGCCGCCGTCGGCCTGGCAGATCATGGTGTAGCGGGCCCGGCCCGCACCCACGGCGGCGATGTTGCCGACGAGCGCGAAGTTCAGGAAGTCCGCGGCCTGTGGGCCGGTGACGGTGATCTCACCCATGTGCGAGAGGTCGAAGAGGCCGGCCCTGGTGCGCACGGCCACGTGCTCGTCCCGCTCGGAGCCGTAGCGCAGCGGCATGTCCCAGCCGGCGAAGTCGGTCATCGTCGCGCCCAGCGAGCGATGCAGGGCATCGAGCGCGGTACGGCGCAGTTCGGTACTGCTCATCGGACGGTCGTCTCCCAGATACACGACGGGCGAGGTCATTCCTCCCCATCTGTCATCGGAACCTGAGAGGTTCGCCATGACCGCCGTACTCGCGTACAGGGAGGACATGGTTTGCACCTTGGGTGGAGCCGCAGAGAGCGACCCGCTTTTCAGATGTGCCTCGCCCGCGCGGTAACGGGGCCTGAGAGATTCAAGGGAGGGACTTGCTCCTTCGGCGCCCCAGCTGGGCTGGGGACTCTCCCGCGCGGATTCAAACGGCCGGTATGCAGTTGGCGGGCCCATCATTGCACGCATCCGCCGAGCACGGCAGGCCACATCTGTAACCGGCCTGTGGCAGTACGCGCACGAAATCACCAGGCGCACAGCATTACCGTCTCTTTACACTCGATGGGCAAGGGTCCTACGACCCGCCCCAGGGGAGGACGATCACGGTGAAGAGGACCTCGTCGTACGCCACGACCCCGGCCTTCGCGCTGCCCGCACAGCCCGCAGTCCCCACCCGGGACGCCTGCGGCCCGGCACCCGCTCCCGTCGTCCGCGACCTGCGCGAACGGACCGGACGCGGCCCGCACGCCCTGCTCTTCGGCCCCCGGGACCTCGTCGTGATCACCGGTCTGCCGGGCAGCGGCAAGTCCACCCTGATGAAGCGGGCCGTCAAGGGCATCCGCGTCGACTCCCAGGACACCCGCGACCGCTTCGACACCCGCGCCCCCCGCTTCCTCCCCTACGCCGTCTACCGCCCCCTGGTCCGGATCGCCCACTTCGCCGGACTGCGCCGTGCCCTGCGCACCGGCGAGGGCGTCGTCGTGCACGACTGCGGCACCCAGGCATGGGTGCGCGGCTGGCTGGTCCGTGAGGCCCGCCGCCGCGGCGGCACCCTCCATCTGCTGCTTCTCGACGTGACCCCCGAGCAGGCCCTCGCCGGCCAGCGCGAGCGCGGCCGCGGCGTCTCCCGCTACGCCTTCCGCCGCCACCGCGGCGCGGCCTCCCGGCTGCTGCGCCGGGTGGAGCGCGGCGCGCTGCCGGCCGGCTGCGGCTCGGCGGTGCTGCTCGACCGCGACGCCGCCGACGCCCTCCGCCGGATCGGCTTCACCGGCTGACCGGTTAGCCTTTTCAGCCGACAAGCAGGTTGACGGCAGGCGGTAGGCGGCAGATGGACTTCCCGGCGCAGGCACATCCCCATCCGCACGGCGGATGGCCCGGCAACGAACTGGAGGAGGTGCTCTCCGCCTCCCTCGGCGTCCCGTCGGCCGGCGGGCGGATCGTGGAGGTCCTCGGCCGCAGCTTCCTGTGGGTGCCGCTGCCGAGCGGCGGCGGCCCCGACAGCGCCTCGCTCGATCTGCCCGCCATGGAGATCGACGGCCAGGCGTTCGTGCCCGTCTTCAGCTCCGAGGAGCAGTTCCGCCAGGGCGCCGGGCCCCACATGTCGTTCGCGGTCGCGCCCGCCGTGGAGTTCGCGCGCGGTCTGCCCCCGCAGGCGGGCATCGTGCTCAACCCCGGCGGCACGGTGGGCATCCCGCTGCCGCCCGCCGCCGTCGCCGAGCTCTGCCGGGCCGGGAGCACCCCGCTGGACGGACCCGCGAGCGGCGGGCGTGTCCGGCTGTACGAGCCCGACTGGCAGGACGATCCCGTCGACTTCCTGAGCGCGGCCTCCGCCGAGTTCGACGCCGTCGGCGTCGTCGTCAGCGCCCGCCGCTGCCTCGCGGTGATCGAGACCGCCGACCCGGTCATGTTCGTCGGCGTCGAGCTCTCCCGGTGGGAGGGCGACCTGCGCGCGCTCCCCCTGGACGCCCTGGGCCGGGCCCTGGGCCGGGCCCCCGTCCCGTGGCCGGTCAACCTGGTCCTGCTGGACGTGACCCAGGACCCGGTGGGGGAGTGGATGAAGGCGAAGGTCCGCCCCTTCTTCCAGAAGTAGGGTCCCTCCGGCGGGACCGAGGGGGAACGCCCGGGAGCGCGAGCCCCCTCCGTACCTCCCCCGGGACGACATAACCTGGTTTCATTAAATCGGTCAGAGAGAAGAAGGGGCGAACACAGTGAGCGCGAGCGGCACCGCCGCGACCGGCACGGTCGAGCACACGCTGCGCCAGGTCACCCCGGGGCGTTACGACGCCTACGAGGCACTTCTGCACGCCCTCGCCACCCCCGCCTCAGGCCAGATCTGGATGCTGCTCTGGCACGGCCAGGCCGGCTCGCCGGACGCCCAGTACGGCACCATGGAGGTCGACGGCCAGTCCTACGCGCCCTGCGTCACCTCGGCCCAGGAGCTCGCGGCCAGCGGCTGGAACCGTTCCTACGAGGTCGTCGACGGAGTCGACGTCGCCCGCACGCTCTACTCCGACCACTACGGCCTGTGGCTCAACCCGCATGCTCCGGGCGGCGGCGTCGGCATCCCCTGGCTCGATCTGCGCCGGATCGCCACGGGCCTGGACCGCCAGCCGGCCGGCCCGCTGCGGCTGGCCGAACCCGGCATCGAGATCCCGCAGTTCTACGCCCTGCTCGCGCAGAACGCCCATCGCACCCCGGCCGTGCGGACCCTGCGCCGTGCCTGGGTGCAGCCGGCGCTCGGAGCACCGTATCTCGCCATCGGCCTCGACGTGTACGAGACCTCGCCGCCGGCCGTGGACTCGGTGCGCGCCATGATGCACCAGTCCATCGGCGCCGTGCCCGACGGGCTGCCCGTGTCGACGGTGGCCATGTCGGACGAGCACTGCCCGGTCGCGATGTGGATGCGGGCCAACGCACGGCCGTTCTACGACCGTGAGGCGCACGCGGCTCCCGCGCCCGCACCCGGCTACGGCTACCCGCCCGTCCCCGGCCGGTTCTGAGGGCCGGGTCCGCTCGCGGCGCTTTGCGCGCGCAGGACGGAACGGCCGACAGGGGGATGGCCGGCCGTTCCGTCGTTCGAAGGTGGTCACACCGGAGGTGAGGGCGAGACCACGGAGTGCGGGCTCAGCCGCAGAACCTGGCCTGGGCCTTCCTGGCGAGCGAGTTCGAGGGGACCCGGTCCGCGCAGTTCACCGCTCCTCGCTGGACGCTCGTCCAGCTCGTCGCCTTGCCGGTCACCGGGCTTCCGTAGCCGGTCCCCCCTGCGTTGCACGTCTTCGCGCGGTAGGAGCCGGACGCCTTCGTCGTTCCGGCGAAGAAGACGGTGCGCCCGCTTCTGGCCACTGCTCTGACCACCACGGTCGCCGGGGTGGCCTTGCCGGCGTCGACCAGATTGAGCCGGGTCCTGGCACCGAGGCTGTCGATCGCCTTGGCGGGCTTCAGCCCGCCGCTGACGACCGCCTTGACCGTCGTGATCCGCTGCGGCCGGACCGTGGCGGGCTCAGGGGTCCCGATGTGCGTCCGGACGGACCCGTGGGTCAGCACGAGAGACTTGCCGGTGTTCTGCCAGGTGACCGAGGTCGCGCCAGGGCGGCACGCCTGTGCCTGGACCTCCGCCGGCGCCGCGGCGGCTTCCCCCGCACCGGCGAGGGCGGCGGCCAGGAGGCAGGCCAGAGTGCTTGCTTGTGCTAATGACTTACGCATTTCTCTCCATGGCTTTATAGCTTTTCTGATTTATTTCGTCCGGTCGGACGGCGCTGATTTCGCCGTCGGGCCGGAACGGTGATTCAGTGATTCATTGCGTCAGACGGGTGCACTGCCTCAGGGCTTGGGCGTGCAGCCGTTCACGCTGCGCGTCTGGCATTCCGCCCAGTGCATGGAGGACGTGATGCCGGACAGGATGCCCATCTGCTTCACGTAGACCTGGCTGCAGTTGCCGGCCTGCCGCCACTGCTCGACCACCCACTTGCGGTACTCGACCATGGGGCGGGTGTATCCGCGCTTGCGGGCGTCGACGACCATGGTGTTGGTCACCTTCACGCCCCGCTTGACGGTTTTCGTGATGTTGACGTTGAAGTCGGCCTTGACCTCCGCGATGGCGAAGTTCAGGCTGCCGCCCGCCTCGACCTTCCAGGCCGTGGATCGCGTGGTGTCCCTCGTGACCGTGATGTTCAGGTTCGACCTGTGGGAGCTGCTGTTGTACTTGCTGTTGGTGGGCCCTGTCGTCCGGTAGAAGGGCCTGCCCAGCTGGCGCGTCTTGTGGTACTGGAACGGCTCGCAGTGGGCCGCGGCGGCCGGCGTGGCCATCGCCGGAACGACGGCGAAACTGCCGGCGAGAAGCGCGGTGCCGGTCGTGGCCGCACAGAGAGAACTCTTGATTTTCGACTTCACGTGATTCCCCGTGTCGCGTGGTTCGCGGATCCCTTTTCCGGGCCGCGTTGACGGTGAGAAACCTATTCAGCGCCGGACGGCGGGAGCAACAGGTTCATCCCGAGGCCGGGGTCGGAAGCTCAGGGGTTCCTCAATTTTGCAGTGGGAAACTCATCGAGGGTGTCCGGAAGTTGACGCGCTTTTGGCTCTCGTGGGTGGGTGAACCGTGACGGGTGTGGCCAAAGCGGTCAAATTTTCGGACGAGTGTGACGCCCGCCACATTGGTCGATGCGGGATATCAACTTCCCTTTTTTCAGGGCGAGTTGTCGGACCGGCGGGTGAATCGCGGTGCGCGGCGCGTGCCGGACCGGCTCCCGTCGGTCACCGGGTGACGGCGTCGGATGTTCGGATAACGGAATGCCTCAGGGAGCATCACGGTTAGGCATACTTTCGGTGGCGGATCTGGCGTGTGATCACTAACGCGTTGAAGACTCGCCTTCCCAGGCGCGAGCCGTGCCGGCCCCATGAGACGAGTACCCATATCGGGGGGCCGGCCGGACGGAGGGGCCGCATCACCTGCGGCCGTCGCGCGACGAGCAGGGACATCACACGCCGACAACGGCGGAAGAGTGGGCCGGACACCACCGGCCGAGAAGGGGCAGGGCACTTGTGACGGCACCGATCGAGGCCACCGGATCACAGGCCGGGGCCCAGCCCGAGGCAGTGCTGGACGGCGTGGAATCTCAGCAGATCGAGGGCCGGTCCCTCGGGCGCATCGCCTGGACCCGCTTCAAGCGGGACAAGGTGGCGGTGGCCGGAGGCATCGTTGTCGTACTGCTCATCGTCGCGGCCGTCCTCTCCCGTCCCCTGCAGTCCCTGCTCGGACTCGACCCCGACGCCTTCAACCAGGACCTGATCGATCCCAACACCACCCTCCCCAAGGGTGACTTCGGCGGTATGAGCTGGGATCATCCGCTGGGGGTGGAGCCCAAGTTCGGGCGGGACATCCTGGCGCGCATCCTCGAAGGCTCCTGGGTCTCCCTCGTGGTCGCCTTCGGCGCGACGGTCCTCTCCAATGTGATCGGCACGGTGCTCGGTCTGATCGCCGGCTACTACGGCGGTCGCGTCGACTCGGTCATCAGCCGTCTGATGGACACCTTCCTCGCCTTCCCGCTGCTGCTCTTCGCCATCGCCATCTCGGCGACGCTCCAGGGCGGAGCCTTCGGTCTGGAGGGCCTCCCGCTCCACATCCTCGTGCTGATCTTCGTCATAGGCTTCTTCAACTGGCCGTACATGGGCCGTATCGTGCGGGGCCAGACGCTCGCCCTGCGCGAGCGGGAGTTCGTGGACGCCTCCAGGGGGCTCGGCGCCGGCGGGCCGTACATCCTTTTCAAGGAACTGCTGCCCAACCTCGTGGCGCCGGTCATCGTGTACTCGACGCTGCTCATCCCGACCAACATCCTTTTCGAGGCGTCGCTCAGCTTCCTGGGCGTCGGCATCCAGCCTCCGCAGGCGTCGTGGGGCGGGATGCTCAACCAGGCCGTCGACTTCTTCGAGGTCGACCCGCAGTACATGATCGTTCCCGGTCTTGCCATCTTCATCACGGTCCTGGCCTTCAACCTTCTCGGTGACGGCCTCCGGGACGCCCTCGATCCCCGTAGCCGCTGATCGTCCGCAACCGCCGACGAACAGCAAAGCTCATCCCATGTGTCCAACCAAGAAGGGGAATGCGACCATCATGCGAAGGTCAGCAATGGCCGTAGTCGCGGCCATCAGCGGCACCGGTCTGCTCCTGGCAGGCTGCAGCAAGGCCGACGACGACAGCACCGACAACAACGGCAAGAAGGCCGCCGCCGACGCTGCGACGAAGGGGGTCGTCAACGCCTCCACGCAGAAGGGCGGGACGGTCACCTACGCGATGTCCGACGTCCCGGACTCGTTCGACCCGGGCAACACGTACTACGCGTACATGTACAACTTCAGCCGCCTCTACGCGCGTCCGCTGCTGACGTTCAACCCCGCTCCCGGTGAGAAGGGCAACGAGGTCGTCCCGGACCTCGCGGAGTCCAAGGGCCAGTCGTCCGACGGCGGCAAGACCTGGACGTACAAGATCCGCAAGGGCGTGAAGTACGAGGACGGCACCGAGGTCACCTCGGCGGACGTCAAGTACGCGGTGGAGCGCTCCAACTTCTCCCGCGACGTCCTCTCCCTCGGCCCGAACTACTTCGCCCAGTTCCTCCAGGGCGGCGACAAGTACAAGGGTCCGTACAAGGACAAGAACCCGAAGGGCCTGGCGTCCATCGAGACGCCGGACAAGTACACGATCACCTTCAAGCTCAACCAGCCGTTCACGGACTTCGACTACCTGGTCACCGCCCCGCAGACGGCCCCGGTGCCGAAGGCCAAGGACACCGGCGTCGACTACACCAAGAAGATCGTGTCCTCCGGCTCGTACAAGTTCGAGAGCTACGAGGAGGGCAAGTCGGTCACCCTCGTCCGCAACACCGCGTGGGACGCCACGACCGACCCCCTGCGCAAGCAGTACCCGGACAAGATCGTGGTGAACCTGAAGGTCAACCAGGCCACCATCGACAAGGACCTGATGGCCGGCACCACCACGGTGGACCTGGCCGGCCGCGGTGTGGACACCCAGACCCAGGCCCAGCTGCTCAACAACAAGGACCAGAAGGCCAACACCGACAACACGTACGGTGGCCGACTCGTCTACGCGGCGCTGAACACCCAGGTCAAGCCGTTCGACAACGTCGAGTGCCGCAAGGCCGTGCAGTACGCCATCGACAAGGTGGCCGTGCAGACCGCTCAGGGTGGCCCGGTCCGTGGTGACATAGCCAGCACCGTCCTTCCGCCGGACGTCATCGGCTACCAGCGGTTCGACACCTACTCGACGCCCGAGAACAAGGGTGACGCGGCGAAGGCCAAGGACCAGCTGAAGGCATGTGGCCAGGCCAAGGGCTTCAAGACCTTCATCTCCGCCCGCAGCGACCGCCAGCAGGAGGTCGACGCGGCGACGGCGATCATCGACTCGCTGAAGAAGGTCGGCATCAACGCCGAGATGAAGCAGTACCCGTCCGGCAAGTACTTCACGGACTACGCCGGCGTCCCGGCGTTCGCCAAGAAGCAGGGCATCGGCATCATGATGATGCAGTGGGGTGCTGACTGGCCCACCGGTTACGGGTTCCTGAACCAGATCCTCAACGGCAAGGCGATCAGCAGCTCCGGCAACACCAACCTCTCGTCGTTCAACAACGCCGACGTCAACAAGGCGCTCGACGCTGCGATCCAGAACCCGGACGAGGCGGCGCGCAACGCGGCCTACGCCGAGGTCGACAAGAAGACGATGGACGAGGCGGTCATCGTGCCGCTGACGTACTTCAAGGTTCTGCTGTACCGCTCGCCGAACGCCACCAACGTGGTCTCCTCGGCCGCCTGGAGCGGTCAGTACGACGTTCTGAACCTCGGCACGACCAAGAAGTAGCGCGAAGAAGAAGCCCTGGAAGGCAGGTGAAGGCATTGGCGCCCGCGGGCTGCACGGTCCGCGGGCGCCAGCGCCGGTCCCCGTGATCTCGTACATCATCCGCCGGACGATCGCCGCAGTGATCCTGCTGCTGGTCGTCACCGCGGTCACCTTCGGCATTTTCTTCCTGCTGCCGAGGCTGGCAGGACAGACTCCCGATCAGCTGGCCGCGCAGTACATCGGAAAGAACCCCTCGCCGGACGACATCCTGGCGGTCAAGCAGAACCTCGGGCTCGACAAGCCGATCTACGAGCAGTACTGGGAGTTCATCAAGGGGATCGTCTCCGGCGCCACCTACAACCTCGGTCCGACGACGGCCTCCTGCGACGTCCCGTGCTTCGGGTACTCGTTCAAGAACCACATCGAGGTCTGGCCGCAGCTCGTCGACCGTCTGCCGGTGACCATCTCGCTGGCCGCGGGCGCTGCGGTGCTCTGGCTGGTGTCGGGTGTCGCCGCGGGTGTCGTCTCGGCGCTCAAGCCCGGCTCCGTGTTCGACCGGTCCGCGATGGGCATCGCCCTGGCGGGCGTCTCGCTGCCCATGTTCTTCACCGGCCAGCTGGCCCTGCTGGTCTTCAGCTACAAGCTGGAGATCTTCGGGCGGACCTATGTGCCGTTCACGGAGAACCCGTCGCAGTGGGCCAACACCCTGTTCCTTCCGTGGTGCTCGCTCGCGCTGCTCTACTCGGCCATCTACGCGCGCCTGACCCGGTCCGGCATGCTCGAGACCATGAGCGAGGACTTCATCCGCACGGCACGGGCCAAGGGCCTGCGGGAACGCAAGGTCGTGGTCAAGCACGGTCTGCGGGCCGCGCTCACCCCGATCGTCACCGTGTTCGGCATGGACATCGGGCTGCTGCTCGGTGGCGCGGTGATCACCGAGTCGGTGTTCTCCCTGCCCGGCATCGGCCAGTACGCCGTCCAGGCGATCACCGACAACGACCTGCCGCCGATCCTGGGCGTCACCCTGCTTGCCGCCTTCTTCGTCGTGCTGTGCAACCTGGTGGTGGACGTTCTGTACGCCACCGTCGACCCGCGGGTGAGGCTCTCGTGACCGACCTTTCGAAGACCGGGGCCGCTGTGGGCGAGCCCGCGCGTGCGGGGGACAGCCCCAAAGCGTTCCTCGACGTGCGTGACCTGAAGGTGCACTTCCCGACCGACGACGGCCTGGTGAAGTCCGTCGACGGGCTCAGCTTCCAGCTGGAGAAGGGCAAGACCCTCGGCATCGTCGGCGAGTCCGGCTCGGGCAAGTCGGTGACCTCGCTGGCCATCATGGGTCTGCACCGTCTGGGCAACCGCGGCAAGAACGTGCGGATGTCCGGTGAGATCTGGCTCGACGGCACGGAGCTCGTCTCGGCCCGCGAGGACGAGGTGAGGCGGCTCCGCGGCCGCAACATGGCGATGATCTTCCAGGATCCGCTGTCCGCCATGCACCCGTACTACACGGTCGGCAACCAGATCGTGGAGGCGTACCGGGTCCATCACGACGTCGACAAGAAGACCGCCCGCCGCCGGGCGGTCGAGATGCTCGACCGGGTGGGCATCCCCGAGCCGGACAAGCGCGTCGACAATTACCCCCACGAGTTCTCCGGCGGTATGCGCCAGCGCGCGATGATCGCGATGTCGCTGGTCAACAACCCCGAGCTGCTCATCGCGGACGAGCCGACCACCGCTCTGGACGTCACCGTCCAGGCGCAGATCCTCGACCTCATCCGGGATCTGCAGAAGGAGTTCGGCTCGGCGGTCATCGTCATCACCCACGACCTGGGCGTCGTCGCCGAACTGGCCGACGACCTGCTGGTGATGTACGGCGGCCGGTGCATCGAGCGCGGCCCCGCCGACAAGGTGTTCTACGAGCCGCGTCACCCCTACACCTGGGGTCTGCTCGGTTCGATGCCGAGGCTCGACCGCGACCTGCAGGACCGCCTCGTGCCGGTCAAGGGTTCCCCGCCCTCCCTGATCAACGTCCCGTCCGGATGCGCCTTCAACCCGCGCTGTCCCTACGCGGACCTGCCGAAGGACAACGTCACCCGCACCGTCCGTCCGGAGCTGACCGAGGTCGGCGGCCGGCACTGGGCCGCCTGCCACCTGAGCGAGGAGCAGCGGGAGCGTATCTGGACCGAAGAGATTGCGCCGAAGCTGTGAGTGACGAGAACGCGGTGAAGATTCCCGCGCAGAACAAGGGCACCCGCCCCGAGCGCGAGGTGCTGCTGAGGGTCACCGGCCTGCAGAAGCACTTCCCGATCACGAAGGGCCTGCTCAAGCGGCAGGTCGGCGCGGTGCACGCGGTCGACGGGATCGACTTCGAGGTGCGCCGGGGCGAGACGCTCGGCGTCGTCGGGGAGTCGGGCTGCGGCAAGTCCACCATGGGCCGGCTCATCACACGCCTCCTCGAACCCACGGGCGGGAAGGTCGAGTTCGACGGCACCGACATCACGCATCTCGGGGTGAAGGGCCTGCGCCCGCTCCGCCGGGACGTGCAGATGATCTTCCAGGATCCCTACGGTTCGCTGAACCCGCGGCACACCATCGGGACCATCGTCTCCGCACCCTTCAAGCTCCAGGGCGTCGAGCCCGAGGGCGGTGTGAAGAAGGAGGTCCAGCGTCTGCTCGGCCTCGTCGGTCTCAGCCCCGAGCACTACAACCGCTATCCGCACGAGTTCTCCGGCGGCCAGCGCCAGCGCATCGGCATCGCCCGCGCGCTCGCGCTCAACCCGAAGCTGGTCGTGGCGGACGAGCCGGTGTCCGCGCTGGACGTGTCGATCCAGGCGCAGGTGGTGAACCTGATGGACGACCTCCAGCAGGAGCTCGGCCTGACGTACGTGATCATCGCGCACGACCTGTCGGTCGTCCGGCACGTCTCGGACCGGATCGCGGTGATGTACCTCGGCAAGATCGTGGAGCTGGCCGACCGCGACCTGCTCTACAAGTCGCCGATGCACCCGTACACCAAGGCGCTGATGTCGGCGGTGCCGATCCCGGACCCCAGCCGCAAGAACGCCAAGAGCGACCGGATCCTGCTCAAGGGCGACGTGCCCTCACCGATCGCGCCGCCGAGCGGCTGCCGCTTCCACACCCGGTGCTGGAAGGCGACGGAGATCTGCAGGACCACCGAGCCGCCGCTGATCGAGCTGCGTCCCGGCCAGCAGGTCGCCTGCCACCACCCGGAGAACTTCGAGGACCAGCAGCCGCAGGACACCGAGCTGCTGAGCGCCGCGAAGGACGCCGCGGAGCTGGTGCCGGAGGCCACGGTCTCCAAGTCCGACGAGAAGTAATCCTTGAGTGAGCCCCCGCCTTGCATTGCAAGGCGGGGGCTCACTCATAGGTAAGAATGTAGGGTGCTTGAGCAACTCTTCAGCCCGTCCGTCCAGCACACGCTCGACCTGATCGGCATCTTCGTCTTCGCCATCTCCGGCGCCCTGCTGGCCGTGCGCAAGAACTTCGACGTCTTCGGCATCGCCGTCCTCGCCGAGGTCACCGCGCTGGGCGGCGGACTCTTCCGCGACCTGGTCATCGGCGCGGTGCCCCCGGCCGCCTTCACGGACCTGGGCTACTTCCTGACGCCCCTGCTGGCCGCGCTCCTGGTGTTCTTCCTGCACCCGGAGGTGGAGCGCATCCAGCTCGGAGTGAACGTCTTCGACGCGGCGGGCCTCGGCCTGTTCGCCGTCTCGGGCACGACGAAGGCGTACGAGTACGGGCTGAACCTGACCGCGTCCGCCGCCCTCGGCCTCGCCACGGCGGTCGGCGGCGGTGTCCTGCGGGACGTCCTCGCCAACGAGGTGCCCTCGCTGCTGCGCTGGGACCGCGACCTGTACGCGGTTCCGGCGATGGTCGGCGCGGGGATGGTGGTCCTCTGCATCCGCTTCGACGCGCTGACCCCGTTCACCTCGGGCCTCGCGGTGGTGACGGCGTTCGTGCTGCGGCTGCTGGCGATGCACTACCACTGGCGGGCGCCCAGGGCGTGGAACCGGAGGTCGACCGCGCGGGAGGCGGACGAGGTCTAGGGCCCTTCTGATGGATCTCCGTGGGAGAAGGAGCGGCGTTCGGTGCGTGCGATCGGTGTGCGGCGCGGAGGGTCATGTGGCGGAGCCACCTGTCCCTCCGCGCCGTGCGGCTGGGGGCACCTCCCGCGCCCTTGAGGCAGTGGGGGAGTGCGTGCCGGGCGTCGCGACGCCGCGGAGATCCATCAGAAGGGCCCTAGGGCCGGTGCTCCTGTCCGCGGCGCTTCGCGAACTGCAAAGCTACCGCTTAGTAATTTCCTGCTGTACGGTACCTGTATGGCTCAGGCATCCCAGGCGCTCATCGGCGACAGCGAGTTCGACCGAGACACCGCGCTCACCCGCCGCTCCGAGGGCGTCTACGACATCGACCTCTCGGCCGGCTGGACCATCATCAGCGCCGTCAACGGCGGCTATCTGCTGGCGGTGCTGGGCCGCGCGCTCGCCGACGCCCTGCCGCACCCGGACCCGTTCACGGTCTCCGCGCACTATCTGACGGCGTCCCAGCCCGGCCCGGCGGTCGTGCGCACGGACGTCGTCCGCACCGGCCGCACCCTGTCCACCGGACAGGCGTCGCTCTTCCAGTACGACGAGCGGGGCGCGGAGGTCGAGCGCATCCGCGTCCTCGCCTCCTACGGCGACCTCGGCACCCTCCCCGACGACGTGCGCACCACGGCGAAGCCGCCCGCCCTCCCGCCGATGGAGCAGTGCTTCGGCCCCGAGGACGGCCCCGCCCCGGTCGACGGCAGCTCCGCCATCGCCGACCGGCTGATGCTCAAGCTGGACCCGGCGACCCTCGGCTGGGCCCTCGGACAGCCCTCCGGCAGGGGCGAGATGCGCTCCTGGTTCGGCCTCGCCGACGGCCGGGACATGGACCCGCTGTCCCTCCTCCTCGCGGTCGACGCCCTTCCCCCGACCGCCTTCGAGATGGGCATCAAGGGCTGGGTCCCGACGGTCGAACTGACCGTCCACGTACGGTGCCGCCCGGCCCCCGGCCCGGTCCGCGTCTCGATCACCACCCGCAACCTGGCGGGCGGCTTCCTGGAGGAGGACGCCGAGATCTGGGACAGCGAGGACCGCCTGGTCGCCCAGTCCCGGCAGCTGGCCCGGGTGCGGCTGGCCTGAGGGGCGACGCGGGGAACCGCACGGCCCGCACGGCCCGCGCGGGGCGGCGCGAAGCCGCCGACGGCGGCCGGGCGCACGGGGGGGGGTGATCGCCGGTGTCGGCCGGGACGCACGGGTGGGCGTGATGATCGCCGGCTCATGGCCTGACGGGTGAAGTCCGACCGCCCCTGTCGATCCTCCCGCTCCTCCGGACGCGGCAGCGTCCCCGCCTCCGACCTCGCGGCCCGTCCGGGCGCCTCGGTCCGCGCCGTCCACCGGGACGTCGAGGTCCTCTCCGGCGCGGGTGCCCCGGTCCGCACCCGGCACGGCGGCATCCGCCTCCTGGACGGCTTCCGCACGGACGTCACCGGCCCGACCGCCGACGAGCCGAGGGCGCTGTTCGTGCCCGCGGCCCGCGGCGCCCATGCCGGCCGGGCCCGGACACGGCTCTCGGCCAGGCCCTGCGCAAGGTGATGGCGGCCCTGCCCGCACCGCACCGCCCGGCGGCGGAGGCCGTCTCCCGCCGCGTCCTCGTGGACACCACCCGCCGCCCCGGCCGTCCTCCACCTGCCGCCCTGGCCGTCCTCCACCTGCCGCCCCGGCCGTCCTCCGGACGTGGTCCTCGCCGACCGTCGCCTGAGGCCGAGTCACCGGCGCGGCGGCACCGACGAGCCCCGGACCTGCACCGTCGACCCGTACGGCCTGGTCGCCAAGGCCGGGGTCCGGTACCTGGTCGCCGACCGCCGGGGCCGGCCCCGGCTGCTGCGCGCGGACCGGATCCGCTGGGCCGCCGTCCTGCCCGGTTTCGTCCGGCGCCGCCCCGGCGCCGGACCGGCCGGCGTCCGGGAGATGCTGCGCCGCCGGGTGGAGGAGCGTCGCGGCGGCCTCGGCGTCACCGCGCGGGTGCGCCGCGACCGCCCGGAGCTGTTCCTGCGCCTGAACGCGCCCTGGCCGGTCGCCCGGGAGGAGCCCCGACGGGGAGTGGGTGACCGTACGGCCGGCGTACGGGATCCTCGGCGAGGCGCGTCAACCGCTCCGGTTCGGCGACCGGGTGGAGGTGCTGGAGCCGCCCGAGGTCCGCGAGGAGCCGGCCCGCGCGGGGGTGTCCGCCGCCGGGACGTACGGCCGTGTCAGTCCAGCCAGTGGTCGCGGCCGACGGTGATGAGCCGCAGCTGACGGGAGGCGACCTGGGTGATGCGCCGCCGCTCCTCCTCGGGCGCCTCCGCCTCCTGGGCCTCCAGGAACAGGGAGGCGGTGATCAGCATCTGGTCGACGTAGAGACCGGCCAGCATCAGCAGGTCCTCGTCGCTCCAGCCCGCCGACTCCGGGTCCTTGGCCAGCTCGGTCCTCACCTCCTCGGCGAACCGGGCGAGTTGCTCCCGGATCGCCTCCCGCACCGGCTGCACGCCGCCGTGCCGCTCGCGGGCGAGGAAGCGCACATGGGAGGGGTACGCGGTGACATGACCGGCGATCAGCTCCACGGCCCGCTCGATGCGCCGGTCGCTGTCGCCGGTCGTGGACACGGTCGTGCGGATCATCGGATGCAGACTGCCCAGCGCCTCCTCGACCAGGGCCACGCCGAGATCCGCGGTGGAGCGGAAGTGCCGGTAGAAGGCGGTGGGGGCGACTCCGACGGCACGGGTGACCTCGCGCAGGCCCAGGCTGCTCAGGCTCTGTCCCTCCAGCAGCTCCAGGGCCGCGTCCAGGAGGGCCTGACGGGTCTTCTGCTTCTGGGCCTGCCGGACGCCGAGAGTGTGACTCATGCCATGCAGTTAACAACTGTTCTCCGGAATTGGGAAGCCGTCGGGTACGTTAGACTCAGAAGTCAGTGAACAACTGTAACTACAACCGTTCACCGAAGCTTCACGGGCCGTGCCCCTGGAGCGTTCCGGAGGGGGATTCCATCCGATGCTGTTCCTCGTCGCCGCACTTCTGCTGCTCGGCGTCGTCATGGGCGCCGTCGCCCACGCGCCGCTCTCCTTCACCCTCGTCACGGCCGCCGTGATCGCCGCCTGGCTCGGCGTCTTCGCGCTGCGCGAGCGCCACGGCCGCCACCACACGTCCGCCCGCTGACCGAAGGGAGCCGATCATCATGCACCTCACCGCACCGGCCACCGGCCACGACACCGCACGCGACTACGACGGCATGGCCGTCGCGTCCTTCGTCCTCGGCCTGCTGGGCCTGCTCGTCTTCAACCTCTTCCTCGGCCCGATCGCCGTCGTGCTGGCGGGCGTCGCCCTGTGGCGCGGGACGGGCCGGCGCGGCCGGGCCTGTCTGGGGCTCGCGCTGGGAGTCGCCGACCTCGTGGTGCTGGCCGCGTTCATGCAGGCCGACAACGCGATCTCCTGGAGCTTCTGAGGCGCTTTCCGGCCGCACACGGCCGACACCGCCCGCGGTGCCCCCGGCGGGGCCCCGTAGAATCGGCGTCACCATGGCTTACCTCGACCACGCCGCGACGACGCCGATGCTCCCGGAAGCGGCAGAGGCCCTGACCGCCCACCTGGGCGTCACCGGAAACGCCTCGTCCCTCCACGCCTCGGGCCGCAGAGCCCGCCGCACGGTCGAGGAAGCCCGTGAGACCCTCGCCGAGGCGCTCGGCGCACGGCCCAGCGAGGTCGTCCTGACCTCCGGCGGCACCGAGGCCGACAACCTCGCGGTGAAGGGCCTGTACTGGGCCCGCCGCGACGCCGAACCGGCCCGTACCCGCATCCTGGCCAGCCCCGTCGAGCACCACGCGGTCCTCGACGCCGTGCACTGGCTCGGCGAGCACGAGGGCGCCACGGTCGAGTACCTGCCCGTCGACGCCCACGGCCGCGTCCACCCCGACACCCTGCGCGAGGCCGTCGCCCGCAACCCCGACGACGTCGCCCTCGCCACCGTCATGTGGGCGAACAACGAGATCGGCACCGTCATGCCGGTCCGTGGACTGGCCGACGTGGCGCAGGAGTTCGGGGTGCCGCTGCACGCCGACGCGGTCCAGGCGTTCGGTCAGATTCCGGTCGACTTCGCCGGCTCCGGGCTCGCCGCCATGACCGTCTCCGGCCACAAGATCGGCGGCCCGTACGGCATCGGCGCACTGCTGCTGGGCCGGGAGTACAGCCCCGTGCCCGTCCTGCACGGCGGCGGCCAGGAACGCCATGTGCGCTCCGGCACCCTCGACGTGCCCGCCGTCGCCTCCTTCGCCGTGGCCGCACGGCTGGCCGCCGGACAGCACGAGTGGTTCGCCCACGAGATCGGCGCCCTGCGCGACGACCTGGTCACCGCGGTCCGCGCCGCCGTCCCCGACGCGATCCTCGGCGGCGACCCGGCCCCCGGGGGCCGCCTCCCCGCCAACGCCCACTTCACCTTTCCCGGCTGCGAGGGCGACTCCCTGCTGCTGCTCCTGGACGCCCAGGGCATCGAGTGCTCCACCGGCTCCGCCTGCACCGCCGGGGTCGCCCAGCCCAGCCATGTCCTCCTCGCCACGGGGACCGACCCCGACCTGGCCCGCGGCACCCTGCGCTTCTCCCTCGGCCACACCTCCACCGAGGCCGATGTCGAGGCCGTCGCCAAGGCCATCGGACCTGCCGTGGAACGGGCCCGGGCGGCAGGGCTGACCTGAGCCGTCAGGGACCGGCCCGAGCCGTCAGGGACCGGCCCGAGCCGTCAGGGACCGGCCCGAGCCGTCAGGGACCGGCCCGAGCCGTCAGGCGGGCGTGGGCGTGGGCGTGGGATCGGGGGCCGTGCCGGCCCGTCGTACCAGGCGCAGATACCGGTCCCAGTCCCAGTGCGGGCCAGGGTCGGTGTGGTCCGTGCCCGGCACCTCGACATGGCCGACGATGTGCTCCCGGTCGACGGGGATGCCGTAGCGCGCGCAGATCCGGGCGGTCAGCCGCGCGGAGGCCGCGTACATCGCGTCCGTGAAGTCCTGCGGGCGGTCGACGAAACCGGCGTGCTCGATGCCGACACTGCGCTCGTTGTACTCCCGGTTTCCCGCGTGGTACGCCACGTCCAGCTCACGGATCATCTGCGTGACACGGCCGTCCTGGCCGACGACGTAGTGCGCCGCCGCCCCGTGGCCCGGATCCTGGAACACCTGCACCGCGCTCGCGAAACTGCCCTCGGTGACATGGATGACCACCCGGTCTATCGCGTAGTCGTCCGGCCGGTCCGCCCAGCGGAAGTTGGCCGACGACGCCGCGGTCCACCGGGCCCCCGCGAAATCGACCTCGCCCGCCTTGCGCGGCTTCTCCACACCGGGCACCCGCCACCACAGCCGGCGCAGCTCGTCGCGCGCGAGCACCGCAGTGCCGGCCGCGGCCGCCATTCCCCCGACGAGCAGGGCCCGGCGTCTGATCCGCCGGTCCGAGTCGCCCGTAGTCCGTCCCATGTGATCCACAACGGATACTCGCGGGCTCCGGTTCCCGCGCCCCCGTACCCTGGAGGGGTTATGACTGACTCCCCGCAGCGCCCCCGCCCCCTCCGTGTCCTCGCCGCCATGTCCGGCGGTGTCGACTCCGCCGTCGCCGCCGCCCGTGCCGCCGAGGCGGGCCACGACGTGACCGGCGTCCATCTCGCCCTGTCCGCGAACCCCCAGTCCTTCCGCACGGGCGCGCGGGGCTGCTGCACCATCGAGGACTCCCGCGACGCCCGCCGCGCCGCGGACGTCATCGGCATCCCCTTCTACGTCTGGGACCTCGCCGACCGCTTCCGCGAGGACGTGGTCGAGGACTTCGTCGCCGAGTACGAGGCAGGCCGCACGCCCAACCCGTGCCTGCGCTGCAACGAGAAGATCAAGTTCGCGGCCCTGCTCGACAAGGCCCTCGCCCTCGGCTTCGACGCGGTCTGCACCGGCCACTACGCCCAGGTGATCCTGCGCGAGGACGGCACCCGCGAGCTGCACCGCGCCTCCGACATGGCCAAGGACCAGTCGTACGTCCTCGGGGTCCTGGACGACAGGCAGCTCGCGCACGCCATGTTCCCCCTCGGCGACACGGTGACGACGAAGGACGAGATCCGTGCCGAGGCCGAGCGCCGCGGCCTCGCGGTCGCCAGGAAGCCCGACTCGCACGACATCTGCTTCATCGCCGACGGCGACACCCAGGGCTTCCTCGCCCGCCGCCTCGGCACGGCACAGGGGGACATCGTCGACGAGGGCGGCAACAAGCTCGGCACCCACGACGGCGCCTACGGCTTCACCATCGGCCAGCGCAAGGGCCTGCGCATCGGCACCCCCGCCGCCGACGGCAAGCCCCGCTACGTCCTGGACATCTCCCCGGTGGACAACACCGTCACCGTCGGCCCGGCCGCCGCCCTCGACGTGACCGGGCTGACCGCGATCAAGCCCCGCTGGTGCGGCGCGGCCCCCGCCGGCCCCGGCACCTACACCGCCCAGCTGCGCGCCCACGGCGGCGAGACCGAGGTCACCGCCGAACCGGTCGACGGCGAGCTGGTCGTGTCGTTCGCCGAGCCGGTCCGCGGCGTCGCGCCCGGCCAGGCGATCGTGCTGTACGACGGCACACGCGTGGTCGGTTCGGCGACCATCGCGTCGACCACGCGCGCGGAGGCGCTGTCGCACCCTTGATCTAGAGTGCCCGCACCGGGCGGATCATCGCCCGGTGTTCACAGGCACACATCAGGGGTGGGACATGACTCTGCCGATCCAGGACAGATTCCCGGCCGCGCGGCGCGCGGCAACCGTTTTCGCGGCCGCCGGCACGGCTCTCGCGAGCATGCTGCTCACGGCTCCGAGCGCGCACGCGGCCGACAGCGACATCACGTTCTCGGCTGTGGTCATCAACAAGGGCAAGCCGATCGTGGTGGGCACGGGTGCCGAGATCGAGGTGCCGATGACGTACACGGTGAGGACGAAGGCCAAGCTGGACGACTGGAGCATCCGCGTCTATCGCGGCACCTTCGGCTCGAACAGCAGGGGACTGGCCATCGGGACGATCCAGTGGAACTGCATGCAGTCGAGCGCCGGTGGCTACACCTACCACGACTGTGACGAGTCGCTTCAGATCGACCCCCTGATGCTCCCCGGGGGCAAGAAGCTCGTCAACAGCGACGCCACGACGTGGAAGACGGCCGGCCTGGCGATCAAGGTCGGCGGCGGCTATGACGACGACCTGCTCGCCTACACCACCCGCCTCAAGCGCGCCTCCCTCATCGAGAGCGCCGACGCGAGCCCGGAGCCGGTCACCAAGGGCAAGCCGATCACGGTCAAGGGCACTCTGAAGCGCGCCAACTGGGACACGCACCGCTACGACCTGTACGGCGGCCAGAAGGTCACCCTCCAGTTCAAGGCGGCGGGCACGACGACGTACACGAACGTCAAGACGCTCACGACCACCTCGACGGGCGCCCTGAAGACCACCGTCACCGCGGCCAAGGACGGCACCTGGCGCTGGTACTACGCGGGCGACTCCGTCACGGGCGCCAAGGCCACGACCGGGGACTACGTGGACGTGCGATAACCGGTTGTCCCGGGTCGGAGGGGGAGCCGTACGGTGTCGCTCATGAACATCTGCGTCTTCCTCTCCGCCGCCGACCTCGACGACCGCTACACCCGCCCCGCGCGCGAGTTCGCCGAGCTGATGGGCAAGGGCGGGCACGCCCTCGTGTGGGGCGGTTCCGACGTCGGCCTGATGAAGGTCGTGGCGGACGGCGTGCAGGAGACGGGCGGGCGCCTCGTCGGCGTCTCTGTGGGCTTCCTGTCCGCGACGGCCCGCGCCGGGGCGGACGAGATGGTGGTCGCGCGCGACCTCGCCGAGCGCAAGAGGCTCCTCCTGGAGAAGGCCGACGCCGTGGTGGTCATGGTCGGCGGCACGGGCACGCTGGACGAGGCGACCGAGATCCTGGAGCTGAAGAAGCACGGCCACACCGACAAGCCGGTCGTGCTCCTGAACACCGCCGGGTTCTACGACGGCCTCAAGGAGCAGTTCCGCCGCATGGAGGACGAGGGCTTCCTGCCCCGCCCCCTGACCGAGCTGGTGTTCTTCGCCGAGGAGCCGGTCGGCGCACTGGCCTACCTGGAGGAGAGCCACGGCGTGCGGTGATGCGAGCATGGCGGGCATGGCAACTCATCTGATCACCGGGGCCGGCTCCGGCATCGGCGCGGCCGTCGCCCGCCGTCTGCACACGCGCGGGGACGCACTCGTGCTGCACGCGCGCGACGCGGGCCGCGCCAAGGAGCTGGCGGCCCGGTTCCCCGGCGCGAAGACCCTGGTCGGCGACCTCGCCGACCCCGACCGGCTCAGCTGGGCCTTCTCCCACCAGACGCTGCCGGACCGGGTCGACACCCTGCTGCACATCGCGGGCGTCGTCGACCTCGGCCCGGTCGGCGACCTGACCCCCAAGGCATGGCGCCACCAGCTCAACGTCAACCTGGTCTCCCCGGCCGAGCTGACCCGCCACTTCCTGCCCCAACTGCGCGCCTCGCGCGGGCACGTGCTCTTCGTCAACTCCGGCGCCGGCCTCAACGCCCACGCCGACTGGTCCGCGTACGCCGCCTCCAAGCACGGCCTGAAGGCGCTCGCCGACTCCCTGCGCCACGAGGAGCACGGCAACGGCGTCCGCGTCACCTCCGTGTACCCCGGCCGCACGGCCAGCCCCATGCAGGCCAAGGTGCACCGGCAGGAGGGCAAGGACTACGACGCCTCCAGGTGGATCGACCCCGAGTCCGTCGCGACGACGATCCTCATGGCCCTCGACCTGCCCCGCGACGCCGAGGTCAACGACCTCACGGTCCGGCCGGGCAGGTGAGCCCGCGGCGCATGGACCGCCGGTGGTGTTCCGTAGGCTGACCCGGTGAGCGAAGACAGCCAGTTCAGCTTCGGCGCGGCCACCGGCGTCGGGTCCATGCCCGGCGGCGACGCCCGGGAGGCCGCCAAGACCGTCACCGGGTCCTTCGAGGACTTCCCGTACCTCGCCGAACTGCCCGCGCGCGGGCCCGGCGCGGACATGATCGGGCGGACCGCGGGGATGCTCGTCGAGATGTACGCGCGCGTGGAGCCCAGCGGCTGGCGCCTCGGCGACCGGCCCGGCCGGGACACCAAGCGCGCCCGCTCCTGGCTGGGGGAGGACCTCGACGCGCTGGAGGAGTTCACCCAGGACTATCGCGGCCCGCTGAAGGTGCAGGCGGTCGGCCCCTGGACCCTCGCCGCGAGTCTGGAGCTGCGCAACGGCGAGGCCGCGCTCTCCGACCCCGGAGCCTGCCGCGACCTCACCGCCTCCCTCGCCGAGGGCCTGCGCCTGCACCTGGCGGAGATGCAGCGGCGCGTGCCCGGCGCACAGCTCGTCCTCCAGCTCGACGAGCCGTCCCTGACCTCCGTGCTGCGCGGGCAGGTCAGGACCGCCAGCGGCTACCGCACCCACCGGGCCGTGGACCGGCAGCTCGTGGAGGCCGCGCTCCGCGACGTCGTCGGGGTGCACGACGACGGGCGGACCGTGGTCCACTCGTGCGCACCGGACGTGCCGTTCGCGCTGCTGCGCCGGGCGGGCGTGGCCGGCATCTCCTTCGACCTCTCGCTCCTCACCGAACGTGACGACGAGGTGATCGGTGAAGCCGTGGAGGCGGGCACCCGGCTCTTCGCCGGTGTCGTGCCGGGCACGGACGGCCGATTGTCGGACCCTGCCGGTAGCGTCATGGGTGTCAGAACGCTGTGGCGCAGGCTGGGGCTGCGGCCGGGACTTCTCCCGGACGCGGTCACGGTCACCCCGGCATGCGGACTCGCGGGCGCCTCGCCCGACTACGCCCGCCGTGCCCTCGCCCACTGCGTACGGGCGGCGAGATCACTCGCGGACAACCCTGAGTAACGGGAGGACGACACGGTGGCCGGCGACAAGCAAGCGGAGACGACGGTGCCCGCCGAGGTGCGCGAGCAGCACGCGGAGCTCGCCGAGCAGATCGAGGAGCACCGCTTCCGGTACTACGTGAAGGACGCCCCGGTCGTCAGCGACGCGGAGTTCGACCGGCTCCTGCGCTCCCTGGAGGCGCTGGAGGAGGAGCATCCGGAGCTGCGGACACCGGACTCGCCGACGCAGAAGGTGGCCGTCGAGTTCGAGACCGACCTGGCCGAGGTCGAGCACCGCGAGCGCATGCTCTCGCTCGACAACGTCTTCGACGACGCCGGACTCGCCGCCTGGGCCGAGCGCGTCGCGAAGGACGTCGGCACCCCGGACCACCACTTCCTGTGCGAGCTCAAGGTCGACGGCCTCGCGGTCAACCTGACGTACGAGAACGGCCGTCTCGTAAGGGCGGCCACCCGTGGCACCGGACGGATCGGCGAGGACATCACGCCCAACGTGATGACGATCGCGGAGATCCCGCACCGCCTCACCGGCGAGCACGTGCCCCGCCTCGTCGAGATCCGCGGCGAGGTCTACTTCCCGATGGACGCCTTCGCCGGCCTCAACGCCCGCCGCGTGGCGGCGGGTGAGAAGCCGTACGCCAACCCCCGCAACTCCGCCTCGGGTTCGCTGCGCCAGAAGGACCCGAAGGTCACGGCGACCCTGCCGCTCCACATGGTCGTGCACGGCATCGGCGCCCTGGAGGGCTTCGAGGGCATGACCCGCCTCTCCGAGGCGTACGACCTGCTGGCGAGCTGGGGCCTGCCCACCTCCCGGCACAACAAGGTGGTCGACGGCCTCGACGGAGTGCGGCAGTTCATCGCCCACTACGGCGAGAACCGCCACTCCGTGGAGCACGAGATCGACGGCGTGGTCGTCAAGCTCGACGAGATCCGCCTCCAGGGCCGCCTGGGCTCCACGGCACGCGCCCCGCGCTGGGCGATCGCGTACAAGTACGCGCCGGAGGAGGTCAACACCAAACTGGTCAACATCCGCGTGGGCGTGGGACGTACGGGCCGGGTCACGCCGTACGCGCAGGTCGAGCCGGTCACCGTGGCGGGCTCGGAGGTCGAGTTCGCGACGCTGCACAACCAGGACGTCGTCAAGGCCAAGGGCGTGCTGATCGGCGACACCGTCGTGCTGCGCAAGGCGGGTGACGTCATCCCGGAGATCCTCGGCCCGGTCGTGGACCTGCGGGACGGCAGCGAGCGCGAGTTCGTGATGCCCTCGGAGTGTCCCGAGTGCGGCACCCCGCTGCGGCCGATGAAGGAGGGCGACATCGACCTGCGCTGCCCGAACGCCCGCACCTGCCCGGCCCAGCTGCGCGAGCGCCTGTTCTACCTGGCGGGCCGCAAGTCGCTGGACATCGAGCACTTCGGGTACGTGGCCGCGGCCGCGCTCACCAAGCCGCTGGAGCCGGCCGAGCCCGCGCTGAAGGACGAGGGCGATCTGTTCGACCTCACCGTCGAGCAGCTGCTGCCGATCAAGGCGTACGTCCTCGACCAGGACAGCGGACTGCCCAAGCGTGACCCGAAGACCGGCGAGGAGAAGATCGTCACGGTCTTCGCCAACCAGCAGGGCGAGGCGAAGAAGAACGCCGTCGCGATGCTGGAGAACATCGCCGCGGCCAGGCAGCGCCCGCTCGCCCGGCTGCTGACCGGGCTGTCCGTCCGGCACGTCGGGCCGGTCGCCGCCGAGGCCCTCGCGCGGGAGTTCCGCTCGATCGACCGCATCCAGCAGGCGAGCGAGGAGGAGCTCACCGCCGTCGACGGGGTGGGCGAGATCGTCGCCAAGGCCCTCAAGGAGTGGTTCGCCGAGGACTGGCACCAGGAGATCCTGCGCAAGTGGAGGACCGCCGGGGTCTCGCTGGAGGAGGAAGGTTCCGGCGAGGACGAGGGACCGCGCCCGCTGGAGGGCCTCACCGTCGTCGTCACCGGCACCCTGGAGCGCTACACCCGCGACGGAGCCAAGGACGCCCTGCAGAGCAGAGGCGCGAAGGTGACCGGTTCCGTGTCGAAGAAGACCTCGTTCGTCGTGGTGGGTGAGAACCCCGGTTCGAAGTACGACAAGGCGATGCAGCTCAAGGTTCCGGTTCTGAACGAGGACGGATTCGACGTCCTGCTCGCGGAAGGGCCGGAAGCAGCCACGGAATTCGCGGTTCCGACCGAGGAGTAGCGGTTGAAGGCCACCCGATCGGCGCATATCAGATGCATACGGGTGGCCAGGGCGCATTCGGGCAACCGTCGACGACCGCTGCCCGAGGAAGCCTTCCGCGGCCTACTGTTGAGGTGTGCACCTGCCGTGCCCAGCTGCGGTCGGGGCATTCCTCTGCTGCCGGAGAGCAGCGGGAAGGGTTTTCCGACGTGGTGCCGATGCGGAATGTCGGGCATCGGGGCCGCGTGGCGTGGGCACCGCCGGCTGTGAGAGGGACGGGAATGGAACCGACCGAGAGCGCCGCCCCGCACTCACGGCTGCGTCGGCTGGCCGGCGTGTGGCGCGAGGGCAGGGCGGCCCTGCGGCGCGTCACCGCGCCGGACCGCGCCGGCACGGACCTCCTGGGCGCCGCCCCGGTGGGCGCGGTCCCGCTGGGCGCCGTCCCGCTCACCGCCGGGCCCGCCGCCGCACTGCCCGGCACGGACCCCGAACGGCACACCTCCCTGCCCCCGCTGCCCGCCGCGGTCGTCGCGGCCGCCGGGCTCGCCCTCGGGGCCGGTTTCCACCGGGCCTTCACCGGCAGCCACGCGCTGTTCCCGTCGGGCACGGCCGGCTGGGCGCTGGCCGTGCTGACCGGCCTGATCGTCGGTCATCTGGTCATGCTGGGCCGCGCCCGCTGGTGGGGCGGCACCGGATCGGGCGCCGCGCTCACCCTCGCGGTGCTGCTGCTGTACGGCTGGGTGCCCGCCGGGATGGTCAGCCTCACCGTCGTCGTCCTGGTCGGCATAGCCCGCAGACACCGCTGGCGGCAGGGCGTGCTGCACGGGGCGGTGGACATCCTCGGGATCGGCGCCGGCGCACTCGTGCTCGCCTCCTTCGGCCGGGTGCCGTCGGTGGAGACCCCCTGGAACCCCGACACCTGGAGTCTCTACACCGCCCCCGAGGTGGCGCTGGCGGCCGGGTCCTACCTCGCCGTCTCACGCGCCCTGCTGTGGTACCTCCACGCGCCCCGCTCCGGCGGGCTGCCCACCATCGCCCGCACCGCTCTGGTCCGGCAGGGCCTGGTGGCCGTCGCGCTGCTCGGCATAGCCCCGCTGGTGTGCGTGGTCGCGATGGACAAGCCGCTGCTGCTGCCCCTGTTCGCGATCCCGCTCGTCGCCCTCGACTCGACCCTCTGGATGGCCCGCGCCCGCGCCGAGGAGCAGCTGCGCGACCCGCTGACCGGGCTGCCCAACCGCCAGTGGCTGCTGGAGCGCATCTGGACCGCCCTGGACGACGCCGAGCGCATCGGCGCCCGGTCCGCCCTGATGCTGATCGACCTCGACCGCTTCCGGTCGGTCAACGACACGCTCGGCCATCTCGCCGGTGACCGGCTGCTGCTGCAGACCGCGGACCGGCTGCGGCTGGCCCTGCCGCGGGGCGCGGAGGTCGCCCGGCTCGGCGGCGACGAGTTCGCCGTGTTACTGCCGGTCGCCGACTCCACCACGTCCGCGACCCGTATCGCCCGCGGCATCGTCGCCGCGCTCAGCTCCCCGCTCGACCTCGACGGGCTCACGCTCGTGCTGGAGGCCAGCGCGGGAGTCGCCGTCTTCCCCGACCACGCCGCGGACGCAGAGGGCATGCTGCGCCGCGCGGACGTGGCGATGTACCAGGCCAAGCGGGACCGCACCGGGGTCGAGGTCTACGAGTCCAAGCGCGACTCCAACACCCCCGACCGCCTCGGACTGCTGGCCGACCTGCGCCGGGCGCTGGACGCGCACGAGGTGCAGCTGCACTACCAGCCCAAGGTCCGTTTCGACGGACAGGTGGCCGGACTGGAGGCCCTCGTCCGCTGGGTGCACCCGGAGCGGGGCAAGGTCCCGCCGGACGAGTTCATAGCCATCGCCGAGTCCTCCGGTCTGATGCCGCACCTCACCGAGTACGTGCTGGAGAGCGCGCTCGGCCAGGTCGCCCGGTGGCGCTCCCAGGGCCTGTTCGTGCCCGTCGCGGTCAATGTCTCCCCGCGTGACGTCCACTCGCCCGGCTTCGCCGGCTCCGTCGCCGCGCGGCTCGCCCGGCACGGGGTCCCGGCCGGGGCGCTCCAGCTGGAGATCACGGAACACGTCCTCCTGGAGGACCCGCAGCGCGCCGCCGACACCCTCGCCGGCCTCACCGCGCACGGCGTGAAGATGTCCTTGGACGACTTCGGCACCGGCTACTCCTCACTGGTGCACCTCAGGCGGCTGCCGGTCAGCGAGCTGAAGATCGACCGCTCCTTCGTGGCCCGGCTCGCCGTCGACAACGAGGACGCCGAGATCGTGCGCTGCACCGTCGATCTCGCGCATTCCCTCGGTCTGCTCGTCGTCGCCGAGGGCGTCGAGGACGACGAGACCTGGGAGCGGCTGCGCGACCTGGGCTGCGACGCCGTACAGGGGTGGCTGGTCGCCGCGGCGATGCCGCCCGACGAGACGACGGCCTGGCTCCGCGCCCGCGGCGCCCGCGGCTGGCAGCGGCCGCGCGCGGCGCTCCCGGCCGCCGAGTAGACGCCGCGGGCCGCCGCCCGCCCGGCTGCCGCCCGCCCGCCGGGCCGGCTGCTCGCCCGTCCGTCCGGCCGCCGGTCGCCCGCTCGGCCGCCGAGCGCCCTGCCGTCGGCCGTTCGGCCCGCGTCCTGCGCCTGCAGCGGTGTGGTGGCTCGTCGCGCAGTTCCCCGCGCCTCTGTCGGGACGGCCTGGTGGGGTTTGTGCTGCTCGTGTCCGCTGCTGTCCGCGGTTCTGTGACCGGTCTGTTCGCCGTTCTGCGCCTGCAGCGGTGTGGTGGCTCGTCGCGCAGTTCCCCGCGCCTCTGTCGGGACGGCCTGGTGGGGTTTGTGCTGCTCGTGTCCGCTGCTGTC
>NZ_JBIVOX010000025.1:63126-115494 GCF_044754345.1 Streptomyces sp. NPDC093094
CCGCGGTTCTGTGGCCGGTCTGTTCGCCGTCCCCTCCGCCCGCAGCGGAGCGCTTCGGGTGCTTTCGCCGGGAGAGCCGGCCGGAGGTCCGGGAGTTCCACGACGGCCACTTCCCGCGCAGTCCCGCACGGTACGGCGGCCGACGAGCCTCGGCCGTTTCACGGGCACGGCCCGCCGCCCCCTAGGATTGGCTCCAAAACACACACACTCACCCCAGAGGATCGCTGCATGCCTGGCATCACGCGCGAGGAGGTCGCCCACCTCGCCCGGCTGGCGCGTCTGGAGCTGAAGCCCGAAGAGCTCGAACACTTCGCCGGCCAGCTCGACGACATCATCGGCGCGGTCGCACGCGTCAGCGAGGTCGCCGACCAAGACGTACCGCCGACCTCGCACCCGCTCCCGCTGACGAACGTCATGCGCCAGGACGAGGTGCGTCCGTCGCTCACCCCCGAGCAGGCGCTCTCCGGCGCCCCGGCCCAGGAGCAGCAGCGTTTCAAGGTGCCGCAGATCCTGGGGGAGGACTGATCCCATGACGGACATCATCAAGCTCACCGCGGCCGAGACCGCCGAGAAGATCGCCTCCGGCGAGCTCACGGCCGTCGAGGTCACCGAGGCCCACCTCGCCCGCATCGAGGCCGTCGACGAGAAGGTGCACGCCTTCCTGCACGTCGACCGTGAGGGCGCACTCGCGCAGGCCCGCGCCGTCGACGCCAAGCGCGAGCGCGGCGAGAAGCTCGGCCCGCTGGCCGGTGTCCCTCTCGCGCTCAAGGACATCTTCACCACCGAGGGCATCCCGACCACCGTCGGCTCCAAGATCCTCGAAGGCTGGATCCCGCCGTACGACGCGACGCTCACCAAGCGGCTGAAGGCCGCCGACGTCGTCATCCTCGGCAAGACCAACATGGACGAGTTCGCCATGGGGTCGTCGACGGAGAACAGCGCCTACGGCCCCACCGGCAACCCGTGGGACCTGACCAAGATCCCCGGTGGCTCCGGCGGCGGTTCGTCCGCGGCCCTCGCCTCCTTCCAGGCGCCCCTCGCCATCGGCACCGACACCGGCGGCTCCATCCGCCAGCCGGCCGCCGTCACCGGCACGGTCGGCGTGAAGCCGACGTACGGCGCGGTCTCCCGCTACGGCATGGTCGCCTTCTCCTCCTCCCTCGACCAGGGCGGCCCCTGCGCCCGCACGGTCCTGGACGCGGCCCTGCTGCACGAGGTCATCGCCGGCCACGACCCACTGGACTCCACGTCCATCGACGCCCCGGTCCCCCCGGTCGTCGAGGCCGCCCGCAACGGCAGCGTCGCGGGCATGCGCGTCGGCGTGGTCAAGCAGTTCCGCGGCGAGGGCTACCAGGCCGGTGTCATCCAGCGCTTCGACGAGTCGGTCGAGCTGCTCAAGGAGCTCGGCGCCGAGATCGTCGAGCTGGACTGCCCGTCCTTCGACCTGGCCCTGTCGGCGTACTACCTGATCGCGCCGTCCGAGTGCTCCTCCAACCTCGCCCGCTTCGACGGCCTGCGCTACGGCCTGCGGACCGGCGACGACGGCAGCCACTCGGCCGAGGAGGTCACCTCCCTCACCCGTGAGGCGGGCTTCGGCCCCGAGGTCAAGCGCCGCATCATGCTCGGCACGTACGCCCTGTCCAGCGGCTACTACGACGCGTACTACGGCAGCGCCCAGAAGGTGCGCACGCTCATCACGCGCGACTTCGAGAGGGCCTTCGAGCAGGTCGACGTGATCGTCTCCCCGACGACCCCGACCACCGCCTTCGCGATCGGCGAGCGCGCCGACGACCCGATGGCGATGTACCTCGCGGACCTGTGCACCATCCCGACCAACCTCGCGGGCAACGCGGCCATGTCGCTGCCCTGCGGCCTCGCCCCGGAGGACAACCTCCCGGTGGGCCTCCAGATCATCGCCCCGGCGATGAAGGACGACCGGCTGTACAAGGTCGGCGCCGCCGTCGAGGCCGCCTTCGTGGAAAAGTGGGGGCACCCGCTGATCGAGGAGGCTCCGTCGCTGTGAGTAAGGCACTGTCCAAGGCCAAGGGCTTCAAGAAGTCCAAGTCCGGTCTGTACCTGTCCATGGCCACCACCGCGTTCGGTGCGGTCACCGTCGCCAAGCAGGCCAAGAAGGCCCGCACGGAGAGCGACACGCTGCGCCTGATCGACGCCGCCGTGTCCGCCGCCGCGATCGTCACCGGCCTCGCCATCCTCTACCGCGAGCTGAAGCGGCTGGGCGACGACGACGTCCTGCTGGGCTGAGAGGGAAGTTTCACCGTGACCACCACGACCGACCTGGTGTCGTACGAGGACGCGCTGGCGTCGTACGACCCCGTCATGGGCCTTGAGGTCCATGTCGAACTCGGCACCAAGACCAAGATGTTCTGCGGCTGCTCGACCGCGCTCGGCCAGGACGCCAACACCCAGACCTGCCCGGTCTGCCTCGGCCTGCCCGGCGCGCTGCCGGTCGTCAACGCGACCGGCGTCGAGTCCGCGATCAAGATCGGCCTCGCGCTGAACTGCGAGATCGCCGAGTGGTGCCGCTTCGCCCGGAAGAACTACTTCTATCCGGACATGCCGAAGAACTTCCAGACCTCCCAGTACGACGAGCCGATCGCCTTCAACGGCTACCTCGACGTGCAGCTGGAGGACGGCGAGACCTTCCGGGTGGAGATCGAGCGCGCCCACATGGAGGAGGACACCGGCAAGTCGACCCACGTCGGCGGCGCCACCGGCCGTATCCACGGCGCGTCCCACTCCCTGCTCGACTACAACCGCGCCGGCATCCCGCTGATCGAGATCGTCACCAAGCCGATCGAGGGTGCGGGCGAGCGCGCGCCGGAGGTCGCCAAGGCGTACGTCCGCGAGCTGCGCGAGGTCATCAAGGCGCTCGGCGTCTCCGAGGCCCGTATGGAGATGGGCCAGATGCGCTGCGACGTGAACCTGTCGCTGCGCCCGAACGGCACCGAGAAGTTCGGCACCCGCTCGGAGACGAAGAACGTGAACTCGCTGCGGTCCGTGGAGCGCGCGGCCCGCTTCGAGATCCAGCGGCACGCGGCCGTGCTGTCCTCCGGCGGCACGATCATCCAGGAGACCCGCCACTTCCACGAGGACACGGGGTCCACCACCTCGGGCCGCGTGAAGGAGGAGGCCGAGGACTACCGGTACTTCCCGGAGCCCGACCTCGTCCCCGTGGCGCCCTCCCGTGAGTGGGTCGAGGAGATCCGCGCGGCGCTGCCCGAGCTGCCGCTGGCCCGCCGCACCCGCCTCCTCGCGGAGTGGGGCATCTCCGCCACGGACATGCAGGCGATCCTCAACGCCGGCGCGCTGGACCTGATCGTCGCCACGATCGACGCCGGTGCCGACTCCGCCTCCGCCCGCAAGTGGTGGATGGGCGAGCTGGCCCGCAGCGCCAACGAGTCCGGCAGGTCGCTGGAGGAGCTGGCCATCACTCCGGCGCAGGTGGCCCGCGTCACCGAGCTGGTCGTCAAGGGAGACCTGAACGACAAGCTCGCCCGTCAGGTGATCGAGGGCGTCCTCGCGGGCGAGGGCACCCCGGACGAGGTCGTCGACAAGCGCGGTCTGAAGGTGGTCTCCGACGAGGGCGCGCTGACCGCCGCCGTCGACGAGGCCATCGCCGGCAACCCGGGTGTCGCGGACAAGATCCGCGGCGGCAAGGTCGCCGCGGCCGGCGCCCTGGTCGGCGCGGTCATGAAGGCCACCCGCGGCCAGGCCGACGCGGCCCGCGTCAAGGAGCTGATCCTGGAGAAGCTGGGCGTCAGCGAGGGCTGAGTCCCTTCGCGTCGAGACCCTGGGGGGTGCGCCGGAATCCGGCGCACCCCCCAGGTGTGTTCAGCTGCGGCGGCCCACCACGCGCGCGAAGCCCAGGGTCCGGCCCCGGTCCTCACGCAGCATCTCGGCGACCTGTCCGGCCATCCGGACGTGCCAGTCGTCCCGGCTCTCGTCGGCGACGACCTCGCACCACAGCAGCCACTCGCGCCAGCCGTCGGTCAGCCAGTCGGCCGTCTCGACCGTCACGGCCCCGCTGCGCGTCCACTGCCGGCGCCACCAGGCGGGGGAGTGGAAGCACCAGTAGCCCGGGTCCCACCACCGCGCGAGATGGGCGGGCGGCTCGGCGCCCTCGATCTCCTCGCGCAGCGCCGGGACGACGGCCCCGATCCGTCCGCCCGGCCTCAGCAGCCGGGTCAGTGTCGGCAGATAGAGGTCGTCGGTACCGAAGTACTGGTACGCGTCGACGGACACGATCGCGTCGAAGCTCTCCTCCTCGAAGGGCAGGTCGTGCGCCTCGGCGCGCACCGGCCGCACCAGGTCGGCGACACCGGCCTCGGCGATCCGTACGGCGTTCTCCTCCGGCGCGATCCACAGATCGGCGGCCGTGACCTGGACGCCGTACTCCTTGGCGAGGAAGACGGACGTCATGGCCCGGCCGCAGCCGAGGTCGAGCACCCGGGCGCCGGACGGCAGGGAGTCGAGGCCGAGGGCCGGGGCCAGCCATTCCAGCAGCCACAGCGCGTTCGGGCCCATCTGGTTCTCGACGGCCCAGCGGGCGTCGTAGCGCGCGCTGCGCGGGCAGCGGGCGAGGGCGATCCGGTCGGTCAGATCAGTGGGGTCAGCGGGATCGGAGAGACCGGTGAGATCAGTGTGAGAGGTGTGCGAGGTCCTGGAGACGATGTCGGACATCGGTGAACGGGCTCCTTGAGTCCTGAAGAACGAGCAGGGTGGCGTCGGAGCTCGGCCGGACCTTCAAACAACGCACCTTCTTCGGCAGGGCGGCGGCGGGCAGGGGCGCGCACGGCCGCGCGGGCGGACCGGTGGACGCTAGCAGGGCCCTGCCGGACCCCGCATCCGGATTTCCCGGCCCCACCCGCTACGCTCGCCCGCCATGAGTGGACCCCCTGATTCCGGCCAAGATCGCACGGCCACCGAGCGCGACGAGCAAGACGAGCAAGACGAGCAGGGCGAGCGGGGCGAGGCGGACGAGCGGGGCGAGCACGCCGATGACGCCGACGGCGCCGAGCGGGTCGAGCACGCCGATGACGCCGAGCACGCCGGGCGGGGCGAGCACGCCGAGTACGCCGACGGCGCCGAGGGCATCGACGACGCCGAGTACGCCGACGCGCGGCGGGCCCGCTGGGCCTCCGTCACCGCCGGGGCCGCGCTGGCGCTCGCGGGGATCGCCGCGGCCGTCCTCCGGCTCACCGCCCCCGTCTCACGGCTCGTCCCGGCCGCCTACGCCCTCGGTGCCGCCGTGTGCGTCCTCGCTGCCGTCCTGGGGTCGCGGGGCCGTACGCGCAGGGCGCTGTGGCTGCTGATCGCCGGGGTGATGATCATGGCGCTGGGTGACCAGTTCGACTGACGGGCGACCGGTTTACGTCACATGTGAACAAGCACACGAAACGGCCAAAGGATCACTTCTCCCTGCAAGAGTGGCCACGGTATAGCTCATCAGTTCTTTGCGGGCCGTTCAGCACATGAGCGACTGTTCCCGGTCAAAGATCCACACGTCACCACACGGGGAGCTCGTTCGTGTCAGCCCTTGCACGCTGGTGTGTCCGGCACCGTCTGGTCGCCGTCCTGCTGTGGCTCCTCGCCTTCGGCGGGGTGACCGCGGCCGCCACCGTCGCCGGCTCGGCGTACTCGAACGACTACGAGGTCCCCGGCACCGAGTCGGGCCGTGCCACCGAACTGCTCGGGGACGGCTTCCCCGGTCTCGACGGGGACAGCGACACCGTCGTCTGGCACACCGGCTCCGGCAGCGTCCGCGCCGCCGGGGTCGAGCAGACGATGACCCGCACCCTCGACAGGATCGCCGAGCTGCCCGGGGTCGCCGCGGTGACCAGCCCCTACAAGGGCCACGGAGCGGACCGTGTCAGCCAGGACGGCCGTACCGCGTACGCCACCGTCACGTTCGAGGAGTCCGCCGAGAACCTCGACCCGGGCCAGGTGCGGGCCGTCGTCGACACGGCGAAGGCCGCCGGGACCGACACGCTCCAGGTGGAGCTCGGCGGCAACGGCATCGCCCTCACCGAGTCCTCCGGCGGCCATGTCGCCGAGATCGTCGGAGTGGCCGTCGCCGCGGTCGTGCTGTTCCTCGCCTTCGGCTCGCTCGCCGCCTCGCTGCTGCCCATCGCCACCGCGCTGATCGGCGTCGGCACCGCCTACTTCGGCATCGAGCTGCTCGGCCACGCCATGACCGTCGCCGACTTCGCGCCGATGCTCGGCATGCTCGTCGGGCTCGGCGTCGGCATCGACTACGCCCTGTTCGTCGTCACCCGGCACCGGCGCGGTCTCAAGCGCGGCCTCGACGCCGACGAGGCCGCCGTCGACGCCGTCGCCACCACCGGACGCGCGGTCGTGTTCGCCGGGGCCACCGTGTGCATCGCCCTGCTGGGCATGCTGATCCTGCGCCTGAACTTCCTCAACGGCGTCGCCGTCGCCGCCTCGCTCACCGTCGTGCTCACCGTCGCGGCCTCCGTGACCCTGCTGCCCGCGCTGCTGTCGCTGATCGGCACGCGGGCACTCAGCCGCCGCGAGCGGCGCCGCCTCGCCGAGCACGGGCCCGAGCCCGAGCTGCCCACCGGCTTCGCCGCCCGCTGGTCCGCGTTCGTGGAGCGGCACCCCAAGAAGCTCGGCGCGATCGCGCTCGTGGTCATGACGCTGCTCGCCCTGCCCACGTTCTCCCTGCGCCTCGGCTCCTCCGACCAGGGCAACAACCCCGAGACCTCGACCACACGCCAGGCGTACGACCTCCTCGCCGACGGCTTCGGCCCCGGCGTGAACGGCCCGCTCACCCTCGTCGGGGAGGTGCACGGCGCCGAGGACCGGCTCGCCCTGGACAACCTCGACAGCGCCCTGCGCTCCACCGAGGGCGTCGCCGCCGTCACCCCCGTCACCTACAACACCGGCGGCGACACCGCGTACCTCACCGTCGTCCCCGAGTCCTCGCCGCAGTCCGGCGCCACCAGCGACCTGGTCGACCGTCTGCGCACCGAGGTGCTGCCGCGGGCGGAGTCGGGCACCTCGCTCGATCTGCACGTCGGCGGGGTCACGGCCGGCTACGACGACTTCGCGGACGTGATCGTCGGCAAGCTGCCGCTGTTCGTCGGCGTGGTCATCGGCCTCGGCTGTGTGCTGCTCCTGCTGGCCTTCCGCTCGATCGGCATCCCGCTGAAGGCCGCCGTCATGAACGTCGCCGCCGTCGCCTCCTCCTTCGGGGTCGTCGTCGCGATCTTCCAGTGGGGCTGGGGCAGCGAACTGCTCGGCCTCGGCCGCGCGGGCCCCATCGAGCCCTTCCTGCCCGTGATCATGGTGTCGGTGCTGTTCGGCCTCTCCATGGACTACCAGGTGTTCCTGGTCAGCCGGATGTACGAGGAGTGGCTGGAGACCCGCGACAACCGGCGCGCGGTCCGGGTCGGCCTCGCCGAGACCAGCCGGGTGATCAACTCCGCCGCGGTCATCATGATCTCGGTCTTCCTCGCCTTCGTCCTCAGCGGCGACCGGGTCATCGCGATGTTCGGCATCGCGCTCGCCGCCGCCGTCGCCCTCGACGCCTTCGTCCTGCGCACGCTCCTGGTGCCCGCCCTGATGCATCTGCTCGGCGGCGCCAACTGGTGGCTGCCCCGCTGGCTCGACCGGCGCCTGCCCCGCATCAGCATCGAACCGCCCGAGTGCCGCGCCGCGCATGAGAAGCTCGCGGATGTCGACCGGGAGTTCGAGCAGGAACTGGAGCGGGATGTACGCGATATCGCTGGGTGAGGACGGGGCCGAGCTGCGCCCCCTGGAGCCCTGGCACGCCGAGGAGTTCCTCGCGCACCTGGAGCGGGGCCGGGAGTTCATCAACCGGTTCGTGCCCTTCGGCTCCCGTGCCGTCGACGTCGCCTCCGCGCGTGAGGCGCTCCAGCGGTACACCGACTGGCGTGCCGCCGACACCGCCTCCCTGCACGGCCTGTGGCTGGACGGCAGGCTCGTCGGCGGGGTGCTCTTCCTGAACTTCGACGCCGCGCAGGGCAACTGCGAGGTCGGCTGCTGGCTGGAGCCCGCCGCGACCGGGCGGGGGCTGGTCACGCGCGCGATGCGGGTGCTCATCGACCACGCCGTCCTCGACCGGGGCATCCACCGGGTGGAGTGGAACGCCGCCACGGGCAACACGGCCAGCCTGAACGTGGCCCGCCGTCTGGGCATGAACCGGGACGGCGTCCAGCGCGAGAGCTACCTCCACCACGGGGAGCGGCTGGACATGGAGATCTGGTCGGTCCTCGCGCCCGAGTGGCGTGCGGCCCGGCAGCGCGACGGCCGCGGCGATCGTTAAGGGACCTCTCAGACTCCGTCCGTACGGTGCGGGGCATGGGAACGAAGACTGTGGACGGGACCGGGGCGGGCACCGAGGCTCCTGAGACCGCCGAGACCGAGACCGAGCGCGCCGAGACCGCCGAGACCGCCGAGACCGCCGAGACCGCCGAGCACGCCGAGACCGCCGAGCACGCCGAGACCGCCGAGCGCGCCGAGACCGCCGAGCACGGCGAGGAGGCCGCGCAGGAGTCCGGCGAGAAGGACGTGGACGCGGACGAGGACGAGGGCCTGGCGGAGGCCGGCCCCTCCGGGGTCGGTCAGGGCGCCGGGGCCGTCGTCTCCGCCGCGCTGGGCCTGGTGTCGCTCACCGGTGGCTGGATCGGCACCGTGGCCTCCGCGCGTGAGTCGCTCATCGGCCAGATGGAGACCTCCTCGTCCTCCAGTGTGGCCACGATGGTCAAGGAGGGCTACGGCGACGCCTGGCACGCCAGTGCCCTGTGGGCCGGCGCGTTCGCGCTCGCCGCGCTGATCGTGGGCGTGGTGGTGCTGGTCCGGCCCGCCTTCGGGGCGCCCGGCAGGCCGCAGGCCCCCTGGATCAGGTCCGTCTCCTGGGCCGGTGTCTCCCTCGGCGTGATCGGCCTGCTGCTGGCCGTCCTGAAGTACACGGACGTCCTGCTCGGCCTTCCCTCCGCATAAGGGCCTTAGACGCGGGCAGAGGCTCCTCAGGTACGTCTAAGGCCCCCACCACCTCGGAAGATGCGGAACTCTCCCGATGTGGCGGACCCCCCTGGCGGACGAAGGTGGAGGCATCGCACAGAGCGAGGCCGACACCGGGCCCTCACCAGGGAGACGACATGTACGAGTACGAGATCCAGCAGATGCGTTCCGCCGAGCTGATCCGCCGCGCCGCGGACGAGCGCCTGGCCCGCGAGGCGGTCCGCAGCCGCCGGGCCGCCCGCGCCGAGGCCGAGCGCAGGGAAGCCGGCGTACGCTCCGCCGAGCCGGAGTCGCATAGCCGCCGCCCCCGCCGGCTCCGGTCACCGCGCACCGCGTGACCACGGCCACGGGCCCCGCGGCGAACCAGGCCCTTCCCGCCGCACCCCCCGGCACCGGATCCCCCGCTCCACCGGGCCCCGGCACCGGGGACCACGGCATCACCGGCCCCGACGCCGGGGACCGCCTCGGCGCCACGGCCCCCGACGCCGGAGATCCCGGCGCCGCGGGATCCGGTACGGGAAACTCCGCCCCGGCAGGCCCTGACGCCAGGGCCCTCGTCGCACCACCCCCCGGCACCGGGGGCCTCAGCACCACGGCTCCCCGCGGCGGGGGCCGGAGCAGGACCGTCGGTACCCGGGAACTTCCCTCGTCGGACCCGGGTCCGACGGTCCTGTGCGTGTCTGCCCCGCGCAAAACCGGTGCCGGTTCCGGCGGGCACCGTGCGATGCTCACTGCCGTGCAGACCAGGTCCGTCAGTCCCGTGTTCGTCGGCCGTACCGAGGAGCTGGAGGCGCTGAACCAAGCGCTCTCCCGCGCCGCCGAGGGGGAGCCGCAGGCGTTTCTCGTCGGCGGTGAGGCGGGGGTCGGCAAGACACGGCTCGTCGAGGAGTTCACCGACGCGGCCACCCGCGCCGGAGCCGTCGTCGCGGTCGGCGGCTGTGTGGAGATCGGCGCCGACGGACTGCCCTTCGCCCCCTTCTCCGCCGCGCTGCGCGCCCTGCGCCGCGCCCTGCCCGACGAACTGGCCGCCGCGGCCGCCGGCCAGGAGGAGGACCTCGCCCGGCTGCTGCCGGAGCTGGGCGACACCGGGGCCGGCCGGCACGACGAGGAGGGCACGGCCCGTCTCTTCGAGCTCACCGCCCGCCTCCTGGAACGTGCCGCGGCCGACCGCACGGTCGTCGTCGCCCTGGAGGACCTGCACTGGGCCGACGCCTCCACCCGTCATCTGCTCGCCTACCTCTTCCGCACCCTGCGCACCGGCCGTCTCGTCGTCCTGGCCACCTACCGCGCCGACGACATCCACCGCCGCCATCCGCTGCGCCCCCTGCTCGCCGAACTCGACCGGCTGCGCACCGTACGCCGCCTCGAACTCGGCCGGTTCAACCGCGAGGAGGTCGGCCGCCAGATCGCGGGCATCCTGGCCGCCGAACCCGGCGCCGCCCGGATCGACGCGATCTTCGACCGCTCCGACGGCAACGCCTTCTTCGTCGAGGAACTCGCCGTCGCCGCCCGCGAGGGCTGTCCCACCGGTCTGACCGACTCCCTGCGCGACCTGCTGCTCGTCCGGGTCGAGGGGCTGCCGGACACCGCCCAGCAGGTCGCCCGGATCGTCGCCGAGGGCGGCTCCACCGTCGAGCACCGGCTGCTGTCGGCCGTCGCCGGCCTCGCCGAGGACGACCTCATCGAGGCCCTGCGCGCCGCCGTGAACGCCGGCATCCTCACCCCCACACCCGACGGCGACGGCTACCGCTTCCGCCACTCCCTGGTCCGTGAGGCCGTCGCCGACGATCTGCTGCCCGGCGAGCGCGCCCGTTTCAACCGGCGTTACGCGCTGGCCCTGGAGGCCGGCCCCACGCTGGTGCCCGCCGACGAGCGCGTCACCCGCCTGGCCAGCTACTGGTACCACGCGCACGACGCCGCGAAGGCCCTGCCGGCCGTCCTCGACGCCTCCGCCTCCGCCCGCGGCCGCCACGCCTACGCCGAGCAGCTGCGGCTCCTGGAACGCGCGATGGAGCTGTGGGACACCGCTCCCGAGGACACCCGGGCCGCCCTGCGCCTCACCGACTACACCGAGGCGTTCTGTGGCTGCGACCCCGAGACCGCCTCGCTCGGCTTCCTCGACCTGATGGCGGAGGCCGCCCTCGCGGGACGCTTCTGCGGCGAACGCGAACGCGCGCTGAAGATCACCAAGCGGGCCCTGCGGCTGCTGGAGGACGAGCACGAACCCCTGCGCGCGGCCTGGTTCTGGATCCAGCGCTCCCGGATCGTCCAGGCCCAGGCCCGCGGTGACGGCCGGGCCGAGCTGGAACAGGCCCAGGAACTGGTCCGCGGTCTGCCGCCGTCGGAGGTGCACGCCGAGGTGCTGGTCAGCGCCGCCAACTGGTCGATGCTGCACGAGCCCGGCCCCGACGCCCTGGCCGCCGCCGAGCGGGCCGTGGAGTACGCCCGCATGGTGGGCGCCCGCGAGATCGAGCTCAACGCCCGCGTCACCCTCGGAGTCCTCGTCGTCGACGCCGGTGACTCCGCCGCCGGGCTCGCGGAACTGGCCGAGGTCAAGGAGCTCGCCCTGCGCGAGGGCATCGCACCGGTCGCCGGCCGCGCCTATGTGAACCTCCCGCACGGCCTGGACGCCGTCGGACGCTCCCAGGAGGCCGTCCCGATCCTGCGCGAAGGGACCGAGTACACCCGGAAGTTCGGCCTGCGGCACTCCGAGGCATGGGTGTGGGCGAACCTCGCCGAGACCCTGTACGCCCTTGGCCGCTGGGACGAGTCCGCCGACGCCGCCACCGCGGCCCAGCATCACGGCCAGGGCGCCAAACCGCAGGGCTCCGCCGCCATGGTCCTGGCCCAGATCGCCCTGGCCCGCGGCGACATGGCCGAGGCCGTCCGGCAACTGGCCTCCGCGCACTGCCACTTCGGGACACACGACGCCATGCCCCAGCAGTGGCTGCCCCTGACCACCCTCGCCCTGGGCCTCGCCGCGCGGGAGGGCCGTCTGCCCGACGCCCGCACCGCACTCGTCCGCGCCCTGGAGTCCGGCCTCCCGCCCGGCACCCAGCTCTACGGCTGGCCGCTCCTGGTCGCCGCCGCGACCGCCGAGGCCGACGCCGCCGAAGCGCCGCCCGCCGGACCCGTGCCGGCCGGGGACGGGGAGGAGGCGCTGGAGCGGATCGCGGACGCCGCGAAGGGCATCGCCACGAGCGCGCCCGTCTGGCTCGCCCACGACCTGTGGGTACGCGCCGAGCTGCACCGCGCCCGGCACGGTGCGGATCCGGACATCTGGTCGCAGGTGGTCACCGCCTTCGAGCGGCTGGAACGCCCCTACGACCTCGCCCGCGTCCGGCACCGGCTGGCCGAGGCCCTGCTCATCACCGGCACGGGGCCGGCCGACGAGGACCGCGACCGCGCCACCGAGCTGCTGCGTCTGTCCCTCGCGGCCGCCCGCCACCTCGGCGCACGTCCGCTGGCCGAACGGATCGCGCGGCTCGCCCAGCGCGCCCGCCTCACCCTCGACCGCACCGCTCCGCCGGCCCTCGCGGCCGCCGACCCGGCCGAGGCCCTCGGCCTCACCGGCCGGGAGCGTGACGTCCTGCGGCTGGTCTCCGCGGGCCGCACCAACCGCCAGATAGCCGAGGAACTCTTCATCTCCCCGAAGACGGCCAGTGTCCACGTCTCCAACATCCTCGCCAAGCTCGGTGTCTCCGGCCGGGGCGAGGCGGCCGCGGTGGCCCATCGGCTCGATCTGTTCCCGCCGGGGGCGGCATGACGGCCGGTGGCGCGACAATGGGCGAAGACCGCAGTCGGCCCGGGAAGGACGAACGATGTTCAATGCCTTTGAGGAGCTCTTCGCCCCGGGCCGCAAGCACACCCATGACGAGCGGAAACGGCTGGAGCTGAGCCGGGAGGACGTCGGCGACAACGATCCCGGGCGCGGGCCGATAGACCTCGCGTCCGGAAAGGTGGTCGTCAGGGCCTCCGGCCCGGCCGGCACCCAGGAGGAAACCGGCCGACCGTGAGGCGGCCTGTTCTAGCTCACCTCCAGCTCCAGGATCCGGTCGTCCCCGTCCTCGGGTGAGCCGCGCCCGTCGGTCTCGCTCGTGACCAGCCAGAGCTTGCCGCCGCCCGCGGAGACGACCGTGCGCAGCCGGCCGTACTCGCCTTCCAGGAACGACTGAGGGTCGGCCGAGGCCGCCGTGCCCTTCAGCGGGATGCGCCACAGCCGCTCGCCGCGCAGACCCGCCATCCACACGGAGCCCTCGGCCTGGGCGATCCCGCTGGGGGACGCCTCCGAGGTGTGCCACTGGGCCAGGGGATCGACGAAGTCGCCGTCGCCGGAGCGGCCCTCGGTCTCGGGCCAGCCGTAGTTGCCGCCCGGCCGGATCGCGTTGAGCTCGTCCCAGGTGTCCTGGCCGAACTCCGCGGCGAACAGCCGCTGTCTGTCGTCCCAGGCCAGGCCCTGCACATTGCGGTGGCCGAGGGAGTACACCGGGGAGTCGGGGAAGGGGTTGCCCGGTGCCGGTTCGCCCTCCGGGGTCAGCCGGAGGATCTTGCCGCCCAGGGACTCCTCGTCCTGGGACAGGCCGGTGTTCCCGCTCTCGCCGGTGCCCGCGTACAGCATCCCGTCCGGACCGAAGGCGATCCGGCCGCCGTTGTGCACGAAGCCCTTGGGAATGCCCTTGAACACCGTGTCCGGCGCGCCCAGTTGTTCACCGGCCGGTTTCTTCGCGTCGTACAGCATCCGCACGATGCGGTTGTCCGAGGCGGAGGTGAAGTACGCGTAGACCATGTGGTCCGAGGCGAAGTCGGGGGACAGCGCGATGCCCAGCAGCCCTCCCTCGCCCTCCGGGGACACCCCCGGCACCTCGCCCAGCTCGGTCTTCGCGCCGGTCGCCGGGTCGACCCGGGTGATCGTGGCCTCGTCGCGAGAGGAGACCAGCAGGCCGCTGTCCGGCAGGGGGGCCAGGCCCCAGGGGGTGTCCAGGCCCTCGGCGACGGTGCGGACGACCTTCACCGAGCCCTTCGCCGGAGGCGTCTTCTCGGCGGGCCCCGGCGAGGGCGAGCCCGTCGCCGTACCGCCGGATCCCCTGCTGCTCGCGCCGCCCGGCGGATCGCCTCCGCCGTCGCCGGAGGAGCAGCCGGCCGTCAGCAGGAGCGTGGCCGCGGCCAGCACGGCCGTCACAGCTCGACTTTGCACGATCATGGTCCCTTCGACGCGGCGCCTTCCCTCTCTCATACACCGCTCGCGCCCCGCGGGTTCCCGATCCCGGCACCTCGCCCCACGGCACGCGGGCCCGTCAGTCCCAGGATCCCCGCGCCGGAGGCAGTCCCGCCAGCTCGGCCAGGTCCTGCGGCGTCAGCAGCAGCTCCGCCGCGCCCGCGTTCTCCACCGCCCAGCGCTTCCGCTTCGTCCCCGGCACCGGGACCACGTGCCGCCCCTGCGCCAGCACCCAGGCGAGCGCCACCTGCGCGGCGGTGACCCCGTCGCCGTGCCGGGCGGCCACCCGGCGCAGCCCGGCGACGACCGGCTGGTTCGCGGCCATCATCTCGGCGGTGAAGCGGGGGTGGCGGGCCCGCATGTCGTCCGGCTCGAAGCCCTCGCCGGGTGTGAGCGTGCCGGTGAGGAACCCGTTGCCCAGCGGCATCGCCGCCAGGAAGCCGATGCCGCGCGCCGTGCACCAGGGCAGCAGCGTCCGCAGCGCCTCCGGCGACCACACCGACAGTTCCGCCTGGACCGCGCTCACCGGGAAGACCTGCTGCACCCGCTGCAACTGCCGGACCGTCGTGTCGTACAGCCGCGTCCCGGGGCGGCGGCCGCCGCGCACACCCACCGCGCTCAGGCCCAACGCCCGCACCTTGCCCGCCCGGACGAGCTCCGCCATCGCGCCCCAGGTCTCCTCCACCGGCACCTCCGGGTCGGCGCGGTGCAGGTGGTAGAGGTCGATCACGTCCGTCTGCAGGCGCCGCAGGGACGCGTCGCAGGCCCGCTTCACATAGCCGGGGCGGCCGTTGGCGACGATGTGCTGCTCGCCGACCAGCAGACCGACCTTGGTCGACACGAAGGCGTCCCCGCGCCGTTCCTTCAACACCCGGCCCAGCAGGAGCTCGTTGGTGAACGGCCCGTACATGTCGGCCGTGTCCAGCAGCGACGAGCCCGCGTCGAGCGCCCCGTGCACCGCCCTGAGCGACTCGTCGCCGCGCTGCCGCGACGTGCTGTACGCCCAGTTCATCGGCATGCACCCGAGCCCGACGGCCCCCACCGAGAGCGCCCCCGCGCCGATCGTCCTGCGGTCCACCTGGTCGTGACCCTCCCTCTCTTGGCACCCCAACCTAACCTCTGTGCCCCGTGCCCCTGGCATAGCCTCCTGACCATGACTGCTGACGTGTGGCTGCCCATCCCGCCGGACGAGATCGAGGGCCTTCCCGAGGGGCTGAACTACCGCTTCTGGGACGGCGGCGAGGACGGGGAGCAGGAGTTCCCCGCAGACCCCGCGGACTGTGTCGTGTACGTCGTGCCGTACATGAAGCGCTACCCGGTGAAGGTGCGGCCGCTGGCCCAGCTGTCCCACCTCCGTGTCGTCCAGACGCTGACCGCGGGCGTCGACGACGTCCTGTCCCGGCTGGACGACGTGGTGCCGGGTGTGCAGCTGTGCAACGCACGCGGGGTGCACGAGGCAAGTACGGCCGAGCTGGCGCTCACGCTCACGCTGGCCTCCCTGCGCGGCGTACCCGGCTTCGTACGGGCCCAGGACCGCGGCCACTGGCAGGGCGCCTTCCATCCCTCGCTCGCCGACAAGAACGTCCTGATCGTCGGGTACGGGGCCATCGGCGCCGCGATCGAGGACCGGCTCGTGCCCTTCGAGGTGGCGCGGGTCGCGCGGGTCGCGCGCTCGGCGCGCACGACGGCGCGCGGTCCCGTGCACCCGATCGCCGAGCTGCCCGGCCTGCTGCCGGAGGCGGACGTCGTCATCCTGTCCACCCCGCTCGACGACAGCACCCGGGGCCTCGTGGACAAGGACTTCCTCGCCCGGATGAAGGACGGCGCCCTGCTCGTCAACGTCGCCCGCGGGCCCGTCGTCGACACCGGGGCGCTCCTCGCCGAACTGGAGAGCGGTCGTGTCACCGCCGCGCTGGACGTCGTCGACCCCGAGCCGCTGCCCCCGGGCCACCCCCTGTGGCACGCGCCCGGGGTGCTCGTCAGCCCGCACGTCGGCGGTCCCACGTCCGCGTTCCTGCCGCGCGCGAAGCGGCTTCTCGTGGGGCAGTTGCGGCGATTCGTGAACCGGGAGCCCCTGGCGAACGTGATCCTGACGACGGGAGAAACCGGCGTGTGATCCGCCGCGGGCACCCTCCGCAGTCCCCCGGATGCGGGCGGTACCCGCATCGCCGCTGGTCGTCACGGAGCGTAGAGAAGCTATGTCCCTGAGTGACGAGACTGGTGTATCGTCCCGACAGGGGCTGCGCCGCGCACCGATCGGCGCCGGGGACGGACATTTCAGACTGTGAGGGGGGCGACGGGCGATGCACGGCCTATGGACGAACGATCCGACGCGGCGAGGCCGCCGGCGGCGGCCCTGGACCGCTGCCGCGCGCAGACACGACTGCCACACCGGTCACGGCCACCACAGCCGTCACAGCAGCCACCGCAGGCTCAACGGCCGTCGGCGGCAGACGCATCCGGCACACCGCTCCCCGAAGGGCGCGGCACGGACCGGGAGCGACCGGTGAGCTCGCCGCCGCCCACGACCACTCTCGACACAGCGCTGCGGGGCAGGCCGACGCCGGCCTCGCCGGCGCGCGGGCCGGCGGTCGGCGGCGGTGGAGCGAGCCCGGCCCGCAGGCTGGCCCTGGCCCTGGCGTGCGCCGCGTACGCCGTCGGCTCCGCGATCGGCTGGGGATCCGAACAAGTCGCCCTGATCATGGGTGACTTCGGGCTCAGCGCGGCCGCGGGCGCGGCGGCGGTCTCCTGCTTCCTCTACGCCCGTGACCCCCGGGTCCGCTTCCGCCCCGCCTGGCTGCTGTTCGCCCTCTCCTCGGCGATGGCGGCCCTGGGCAACCTGGTCTGGGGCTGGTACGAGGTCGTCCTGGACCGGCCCGTGCCGAGCCCCAGCTACGCCGATCTGTTCTTCCTGTGCTTCGCGCCGCCCGCCATCGTGGGGCTGCTGGTCCTGGCCAAACGGCCGGTGACGAAAGCGGGCTGGGTCTGCCTCGCGCTCGACGCCTGGCTGATCGCGGGCTCCCTGCTCACCCTGTCCTGGAGCCTGGCGCTCGCGCAGACCGCCCGGGCGGCCGACGGGGCGAGCGTGCCGCACACCGCCCTCTCGCTCGCCTACCCGCTGCTCGACATCGCGCTGGTGAGCATGGTGCTCGCGCTGCACTTCCGGCGCTCCGGCGCCAACCGCTCGGCGATCAACACCGCGATCGGCGCCCTCGCCCTCACCGTGATGTGCGACGCGCTGTTCACCTCGCCGCTGCTGCACAACGCCTACCGCTCCGGACAGCTGCTGGACGCCGGCTGGTTCGCCGGATCCCTGCTGCTGGCGTACGCCCCGTGGGCCGCGCCCCGGCCGGCCGGCCACGAGGACGACGAACCGCACACACGCGTGGTCCACGAGCATCTGCCCGGAAAGCGCGGCGCCGCCCAGCACCTGCACCGCACATCCCACGATCCCGGCCGCTACACCGCCCGGCCCATCACCGGCTCGCTGGCGGCGCTCACCCCGTACCTGGCGGCGGCGGTGTGCACCCTGGGCATCATCTACAACGTCCTGCACGGCCGCAGCGTCGACCGCGTCGTGCTGCTCACCGCCGGCACCGTCGTGCTCGCGCTCGTGGTGCGCCAGGGCATCATGCTGATCGACAACATCACCCTCACCCAGGAACTGGCGCAGAAGGAGAACCACTTCCGCTCCCTGGTGCAGGGCTCCAGCGACGTCATCATGATCGCCGCGCCCAACGGCATCCTCCGGTACGTCTCCCCGGCCGCCGCCGGGGTCTACGGACGCTCCGCCGAGGATCTCGTGGGCACCGAGCTGGCCGAGCTGATCCACCCCGAGGACCTGGGCTGCGTGGTGCACGAGGTGCGCCGCTTCCTCGCCGCCAGCCCCCTCGAGGAGGCCACCACCCGCATCGAGTGCCGCTTCAGGTCCGGTGACGACGGATGGCTGAACGTGGAGTCCACCGTCAACCGCCACCACGGCGGCCTGATCTTCAACAGCCGGGACGTGACCGAGCGGGTGCGTCTGCAGGCGCAGCTCCAGCACAACGCCGAGCACGACCCGCTCACCGACCTGCCCAACCGGGCCCTGTTCACCCGGCGGGTGCAGCAGGCCCTGTCCGGCCGCCGCTCCACCGACCGGGGCACGGCGGTGCTCTTCATCGACCTGGACGGCTTCAAGGCCGTCAACGACACGATCGGACACCAGGCGGGCGACGAACTGCTCGTCCAGGCCGCGCGCAGACTCCATGAGTCGGTCCGGCAGTCCGACACCGCCGCGAGGCTGGGCGGCGACGAGTTCGCGGCACTGATCGTCGGGGACGGCGGCCGGGACCGGACGGCCCGTGAACGGCACATCCTGGAGCTCGCCGACCGCCTCAGGCTCAGACTGTCGCAGCCGTACGTCATCGACGGCAACGATGTCCGCGTCGCCGCCTCCATCGGGGTCTCCTTCGCCGAACCCGGCCTCGGTGCGGGCGAGCTGCTGCGCAACGCCGACCTCGCGATGTACCGGGCCAAGTCGGCCGGCAAGGGCAGGGTCGAGCTGTACAAGCCGCAGATGCAGCAGGACGTCGTCCGCAAGGCGGAGCTGGCCACCCGGCTGAGAGCCGCGCTGCACGACGGCGAGTTCACGCTGCTGCACCAGCCCGTGGTGTGCCTGGAGGACGGCCGGATCACCTCGGTCGCGGCGCAGGCCCGCTGGCGCTCCTCACAAGGGGTGCTGTTCACGCCCGCGGAGTTCCTGCGGGTGGCCGAGGACAGCGAGAAGACCGCCGAACTGGGCCGGTGGGTGCTGGAGGAGGCCGTCGAGCAGGCCGCCGAGCGCACCGCGACCGGGCTCGCCGTGCCCGTGGTCGTCCGGATGAACGCCCGCCGGCTGCTGGACCGCTCCCTGCCGCTCGGCTCGGTCGAGACGCTGCTGACCCGGCACGGGCTGCCCTCGGGGGCGCTGGTGATCGAGCTGTCCGACCCCGACCCCCGGGTCGGCCTGGACGAGCTGGAGCGGCGGCTGGGCGCCCTGAAGCGGCTCGGCGTCCGCATCGCGCTCGACGGGTTCGGCAACGGATTCGCGGCGATCACCGCCCTTCGGCGGCTGCCGGTCGACATACTGAAACTCGACCGCGGTCTCGTCGAGGGTGTCGTCGAGTCCGCGCGGCTGCACAAGATCACCGGTGGGCTGCTGCGCATCGCGGGTGATCTCGGGCTCCAGTCCGTGGCCGACGGGGTCGATCTGCCGGAACAGGTGGTCGCCCTGCGTGCGATGGGCTGTACGCACGGGCAGGGCATGGCCTTCGCCGGACCGCTGGACGAGTACCGCCTGCGCCGGGCGCTCAACTCCGGCCGCTACCCGGTGCCGCACGGCCCGGCCGAACCCGCGTTCGCCGGCGGAGGAGGCCGCGGCTACGAGGGCGTGACCACCGTCTTCGGAGGCGGGACGGCTCTCCGCTCACATAATGAGACTCCCGTCCCACCCACTTGACAGTAGGTGCGCGCCGGGGGGAGGGTCAGTGCCATGCGCACCCGAATTCTCGTACTTGGAAAGCGCGTCGGCTGAAGCTGGTGACGTCCGGACCGACCCGGGCTCCCGGCAGACCCACCCGGCGCGCTCCCCTCGCTTGCCTTACGGCACGAGGGGTTTTTTGTTGCACAGGACAAGCTGTACAACAGCCGCAAGCCGCACGAACTTCGCAAAAACCCTCAGCATCGAGAAGAGAATGCCGATGACCGAGCAGGCCACCGGGGCCCACCATCCGCAGCCGCGGCCCCGATCCGGAGGACACCAGTCCGCCCCCGAGCACGTCACGGGCGCGCAGTCCCTCATCCGCTCTCTCGAGGAGGTCGGGGCCGACACGGTGTTCGGCATTCCCGGCGGTGCGATCCTTCCTGCGTACGACCCGCTGATGGACTCCCGGCGCGTCCGTCACGTCCTGGTGCGCCACGAGCAGGGTGCCGGCCACGCGGCCACCGGCTACGCGCAGGCCACCGGCAAGGTCGGCGTCTGCATGGCCACCTCCGGCCCCGGCGCCACCAACCTGGTGACCCCGATCGCCGACGCCCACATGGACTCCGTGCCGCTGGTCGCGATCACCGGTCAGGTCGCCTCCAAGGCGATCGGCACGGACGCCTTCCAGGAGGCGGACATCGTCGGCATCACGATGCCGATCACCAAGCACAACTTCCTGGTCACCCGGGCCGAGGAGATCCCGCGGGTGATCGCGCAGGCGTTCCACATCGCCTCCACCGGCCGCCCGGGCCCGGTCCTGGTCGACATCGCCAAGGACGCCCTGCAGGCGAAGACCACCTTCTCCTGGCCGCCCACCATGGACCTGCCCGGCTACCGCCCGGTGACCAAGCCGCACGCCAAGCAGATCCGCGAGGCCGCCAAGCTGATCACCGGCGCCAAGCGGCCCGTCCTCTACGTCGGCGGCGGCGTCCTCAAGGCGCAGGCCACCGCCGAGCTGAAGGTCCTCGCCGAGCTGACCGGCGCGCCCGTCACCACCACCCTGATGGCGCTCGGCGCGTTCCCCGACAGCCACCCGCTGCACGTGGGCATGCCGGGCATGCACGGCTCGGTCGCCGCCGTCACGGCGCTGCAGAAGGCCGACCTGATCGTCGCGCTCGGCGCCCGCTTCGACGACCGCGTCACCGGCAAGCTGGACAGCTTCGCCCCGTACGCCAAGATCGTCCACGCGGACATCGACCCCGCCGAGATCGGCAAGAACCGCGCCGCCGACGTGCCGATCGTGGGCGACGCCCGCGAGGTCATCGCCGATCTGATCCAGGCCGTCCAGAAGGAGCACAGCGAGGGCCACCAGGGCGACTACAGCGCCTGGTGGAAGGACCTCAGCCGCTGGCGCGACACCTACCCGCTCGGCTACGACCAGCCCGAGGACGGCTCGCTGTCCCCGCAGCAGGTCATCGAGCGCATCGGCCGGCTCGCCCCCGAGGGCACGATCTTCGCGGCGGGCGTCGGCCAGCACCAGATGTGGGCCGCGCACTTCATCCAGTACGAGAAGCCCGCCACCTGGCTGAACTCCGGCGGCGCCGGAACCATGGGCTACGCCGTCCCGGCCGCCATGGGCGCCAAGGCCGGCGCGCCCGACAGGGCCGTCTGGGCGATCGACGGCGACGGCTGCTTCCAGATGACCAACCAGGAACTGACCACCTGCGCCCTGAACAACATCCCGATCAAGGTCGCCGTCATCAACAACGGCGCCCTCGGGATGGTCCGCCAGTGGCAGACGCTGTTCTACAACCAGCGGTACTCCAACACCGTCCTGCACTCCGGCCCGGACGACGTCAACCCGCAGGCCCGCGGCACCCGCGTCCCCGACTTCGTGAAGCTGTCGGAGGCCATGGGCTGCCACGCCATCCGCTGCGAGTCGCCCGACGACCTCGACAAGGCCATCGAGGAGGCGAACTCCGTCAACGACCGTCCGGTCGTCATCGACTTCATCGTCCACGAGGACGCCATGGTGTGGCCGATGGTCGCCGCCGGCACCTCCAACGACGAGATCATGGCCGCTCGGGACGTCCGCCCCGACTTCGGCGACAACGAAGACGACTGAGAGAGAGCCGAGTTCAGAACATGTCCAAGCACACGCTCTCCGTCCTGGTGGAGAACACGCCGGGCATCCTGGCCAGGATCGCCGCCCTGTTCTCCCGCCGCGGCTTCAACATCGACTCGCTCGCGGTCGGTGTCACCGAGCACCCCGACATCTCCCGCATCACCATCGTGGTGAACGTCGAGGACCTGCCGCTGGAGCAGGTGACCAAGCAGCTCAACAAGCTCGTCAACGTGCTGAAGATCGTCGAGCTGGAGCCCGGGCAGGCCGTCGCCCGTGAACTCGTCCTGGTGAAGGTGCGCGCCGACAACGAGACGCGCTCCCAGATCGTCGAGATCGTCCAGCTGTTCCGCGCCAAGACCGTCGACGTCTCCCCGGAGGCCGTCACGATCGAGGCCACCGGTTCCAGTGACAAGCTGGAGGCCATGCTGAAGATGCTGGAGCCGTTCGGCATCAAGGAACTGGTCCAGTCCGGCACGATCGCGATCGGCCGTGGCGCCCGTTCGATCACGGACCGGTCGCTGCGCGCTCTCGACCGGTCGGCGTAGGACCCGCGTACGGGTGGTCGGCGCGCCGCCGCCCGCCCGTATGCCGAGACCCCCAGACTTCCCTTCCCGCCACCGTCATACGGTGGGACGCAACACCGCACTCCTGAGGAGAGAACCCAAAGTGGCCGAGCTGTTCTACGACGCCGACGCCGACCTGTCCATCATCCAGGGCCGCAAGGTCGCGGTCATCGGGTACGGCTCCCAGGGCCACGCCCACGCCCTGTCGCTGCGCGACTCCGGTGTCGACGTGCGGGTCGGTCTGCACGAGGGCTCCAAGTCCAAGGCCAAGGCCGAGGAGCAGGGCCTGCGCGTGGTGACCCCGGCCGAGGCCGCCGCCGAGGCCGACGTCATCATGATCCTCATCCCGGACCCGATCCAGGCCAAGGTCTACGAGGAGTCCGTCGCCCCGAACCTGAAGGACGGCGACGCGCTGTTCTTCGCGCACGGCTTCAACATCCGCTTCGGCTTCATCAAGGCCCCGGCCGGCGTGGACGTCGCCCTGGTCGCCCCGAAGGGCCCGGGCCACCTGGTGCGCCGCCAGTACGAGGAGGGCCGCGGCGTCCCCGCGATCGCCGCGGTCGAGCAGGACGCCACCGGCAACGCCTTCGCGCTGGCCCTGTCGTACGCCAAGGCCATCGGCGGCACCCGCGCCGGTGTCATCAAGACCACCTTCACCGAGGAGACCGAGACCGACCTGTTCGGTGAGCAGGCCGTTCTCTGCGGTGGCACCGCGGCCCTGGTCAAGGCGGGCTTCGAGACCCTGGTCGAGGCCGGCTACCAGCCGGAGATCGCCTACTTCGAGTGCCTGCACGAGCTGAAGCTGATCGTCGACCTGATGTACGAGGGCGGCCTGGAGAAGATGCGCTGGTCCGTCTCCGAGACGGCCGAGTGGGGCGACTACGTCACCGGCCCGCGCATCATCACCGACGCCACCAAGGCCGAGATGAAGCAGGTCCTCGCGGAGATCCAGGACGGCACCTTCGCCCGGAACTGGATGGACGAGTACCACGGCGGCCTGAAGAAGTACAACGAGTACAAGGACCAGGACTCCGAGCACCTGCTGGAGACCACCGGCAAGCAGCTGCGCAAGCTGATGAGCTGGGTGAACGAGGAGGCGTGAGCCTCATGACGGCGGGGCCGGGGCGGATCGCTCCGGCCCCGTTGTCCAACCCGTCCAGCCACGGACGGGTGATCCTTCCGCAGAGGCGAAGAACGCACTTCGCGGCGCCACTACACTGCTGCACAACATACGCGTCAGGCCCACAGCGTCGTGCGTCTTCCACGCGGCTAGCCCCCTCCTCCGCCTGCGGCCGTCGGGACGGCCGTCCGCATGCTTTGGACTTGTGAGGACTCACGTGAGCTCGAAACCTGTCGTACTCATCGCTGAAGAGCTGTCGCCCGCGACCGTGGACGCGCTTGGCCCGGACTTCGAGATCCGCCACTGCAACGGCGCCGACCGCGCCGAACTGCTGCCGGCCATCGCCGACGTCGACGCGATCCTGATCCGCTCGGCCACCAAGGTCGACGCCGAGGCCATCGCCGCCGCGAACAAGCTGAAGGTCGTCGCACGAGCCGGCGTCGGCCTGGACAACGTGGACGTCTCCGCCGCCACCAAGGCCGGCGTGATGGTCGTCAACGCCCCCACCTCCAACATCGTGACCGCCGCCGAGCTGGCCTGCGGTCTCCTCGTCGCCACCGCCCGCCACATCCCGCAGGCCAATGCCGCGCTGAAGAACGGCGAGTGGAAGCGCAGCAAGTACACGGGTGTGGAGCTCGCCGAGAAGACCCTCGGTGTCGTCGGCCTCGGCCGGATCGGTGCCCTCGTCGCGCAGCGCATGTCCGCCTTCGGGATGAAGGTCGTCGCCTACGACCCCTACATCCAGCCGGCCCGCGCCGCACAGATGGGTGTGAAGGTCCTGACGCTGGACGAGCTGCTGGAGGTCTCCGACTTCATCACCGTCCACCTGCCCAAGACCCCCGAGACGGTCGGTCTGATCGGCGACGAGGCGCTGCGCAAGGTCAAGCCGAGTGTGCGCATCGTCAACGCCGCGCGCGGCGGGATCGTGGACGAGGCGGCGCTGTACTCCGCCCTGAAGGAGGGCCGCGTCGCCGGCGCCGGCCTCGACGTGTACGCGAAGGAGCCTTGCACGGACTCCCCGCTGTTCGAGTTCGACCAGGTCGTCGCCACCCCGCACCTCGGCGCCTCCACCGACGAGGCGCAGGAGAAGGCCGGTATCGCCGTCGCCCGCTCGGTGCGTCTCGCGCTCGCCGGTGAGCTGGTCCCGGACGCGGTGAACGTCCAGGGCGGTGTCATCGCCGAGGACGTCAAGCCGGGTCTGCCGCTCGCCGAGCGCCTCGGCCGTATCTTCACCGCGCTCGCCGGTGAGGTGGCTGTCCGCCTCGACGTGGAGGTCTACGGCGAGATCACCCAGTACGACGTGAAGGTGCTGGAGCTCTCCGCGCTCAAGGGTGTCTTCGAGGACGTCGTCGACGAGACGGTCTCCTACGTCAACGCCCCGCTGTTCGCGCAGGAGCGCGGTGTCGAGGTGCGCCTGACGACCAGCTCGGAGTCCCCGGACCACCGCAACGTGGTGACCGTGCGCGGCACCCTGGGCACCGGCGAGGAGATCTCGGTCTCCGGCACCCTGGCCGGACCGAAGCACCTGCAGAAGATCGTCGCCGTCGGCGACTACGACGTGGACCTCGCGCTCGCCGACCACATGGTCGTCCTGCGCTACGAGGACCGTCCGGGCGTCGTCGGCACCGTGGGCCGCATCCTCGGCGAGGCCGGCATCAACATCGCCGGTATGCAGGTCGCGCGTGCGGCGGTGGGCGGCGAGGCCCTCGCCGTGCTGACCGTCGACGACACCGTGCCCGCCGGTGTGCTGACCGAGCTGGCCGGCGAGATCGGCGCGACGTCGGCGCGGTCGGTGAACCTGACCTGAGGCCGGGGCGCACACCGCCACGCACAGCACGCCGAAGGGGCCGATCCACCGGATCGGCCCCTTCGGCGTGCTCCCCCCGCTCAGACCGCCGCCGGCTTCGCCGCCTGCTCCGGTTCCGGTTCCGGGGTCTGCTCCCGCACCTGGATGCCGCGCAGGCCCAGCGCGGCCAGCGCCGCCGCCGCGAGGAGCAGGACCGCTCCGACGACCGCCGCCGTCTGCATCCCGTGGGTGAACGCCTCGCGTGCCGCCGTCGCCAGTGCCTCGCCCGTGCGGCCCGGCATCTGCCGGGCCACGGCCAGCGCACCGCCGAGCGTCTCCCGGGCGGGCTCCGGAGCGGAGCCCGGCATGTCGGAGCGGTAGACGGCCGTGCCGATGGAGCCGAGCGCCGCCATGCTCAGGGCGCCGCCGAACTCGGTGCCCGTCTCCATCAGCGAGGAGGCCGCGCCCGCCTTCTCCACGGGGGCCGTGCTCAGCGCGAGGTCGGCCAGCTGGGACATCACCGCGACGATTCCGCTGGCCAGCACCCCGCAGGCGGCGAGCAGCAGCCACATGGCGTCCGTGCCGGTCAGGGAGAGCATCAGATAGCCGGACGCGGCGACCGTGAAGCCCCCGGCGACGACATGGCCCCGCGGCACACCCCGCTGCACGAGTCCCGCGCTCACCGGTGCCGCGAGCCCGATGGGGACCGACGGCAGCAGGCTCCACAGCGCCGCCTCCAGGGCGCTCTTGTCGAGGACGGACTGGAGGTACTGCGTGGTGAAGTACGCCGAGCCCATCAGCCCGAAGGCGGACACGAGGTTGAGGGCGACCGCAGGGGTGAAGCCGTGGCCCCGGAACAGGGCCGGCGAGATCAGCGGCGAGGCGGCGGTGCGCTGGCGCTGGAAGAAGAACACCGCGAAGAGCAGACCGACGGTGACGGCGACGACGTGGCGCACGTTCCAGCCCTCGGCCGCGATCTCCTTCAGGCCGTAGATCACGGGCAGCACCGCCGCCATGGACAGCGGCACGCTCAGCAGGTCGAACCGGCCCGGCGCGGGGTTCTTCGACTCCGGCAGCAGGAAGGGGCCGACGAGCAGCAGCAGGACCATCGCGGGCAGGTTGACCAGGAAGACCGAGCCCCACCAGAAGTGCTCGACGAGGACACCGCTCATCACCGAGCCGAGCGCGATGCCGCCGGTCATCACGCCGGACCACAGGCCGATGGCCTTGGTGCGCTGGGCCGGATCGGTGAACATCGTGCGCACCAGCGCCATGGTCGACGGCATCAGGGTCGCGCCGCCGATGCCGAGCACCGCGCGGGCCGCGATCAGGGTCTCGGCGCTGTCGGCGTAGGCCGCGACCAGGGACGCGGTGCCGAACGCGGCCGCGCCGATCAGCAGCAGCCGGCGGCGGCCGATGCGGTCGCCGAGGGAGCCCATCGTCATCAGCAGGCCCGCCAGGACGAAGCCGTAGATGTCGAAGATCCACAGCTGCTGGGTGCCGCTGGGCTCCAGGTCCGCGCTGATCGACGGGATCGCGAAGTACAGGACGGAGACGTCCATCGAGACCAGCAGCAGCGGCAGCATCAGCACGCCGAGGGCGGTCCATTCGCGGCGCCCGGCGCGGGCGGGCTGTGAGGTGGTGGCGCTCGTCGGGTTCGTCATGCCGAGGAATGTACAGCTGTATTAAACGGCTGTCTAGAACGGATGTATAAGTCATCCGTATGGGACGCCTGTATGGATCGGGCGTTAGGCTGACGGGCATGGGACACCGTGAGGATCTGCTGGAAGGCGCCAAGCGCTGCCTGCTGGCGAAGGGGTTCGCGCGCACCACGGCGCGCGACATCGTCAAGGAGTCGGGGACCAACCTCGCCTCCATCGGCTACCACTACGGCTCGAAGGACGCGCTGCTCGCCCAGGCGTACGTCGAGCTGGTGGAGGGCATGTCCGTCGCCTTCGACGGAGGCGTGATCGAGGTCCGGGGTGCACCGGGGTCCATGGAGAGGTTCCAGGAGGTGTGGACGAACATCATCGCCACCATGCGGGACTCGGGCTCGATGTGGCGGCTCAGCGTGGAGATCGTCGCCATGGGCGACCAGCTTCCCGAGCTGCGCGAGCATCTGGCCCGGGCGCAGCGGGAGGCCGCGCGCGGCATCGTCGCCCTGTTCACGGGTGTGCCCGAGGAGGAGGTCACGGACGAGACCGTGGACACCACGGGCTACTTCTACCTGACCCTGATGATGGGCCTGCTGATGCAGTGGACCTTCGACCCCAAGAGCGCCCCCGAGGCCGGCCAGCTCACCGAGGGCCTGCGCCGCGTCGCCGAGGGCTTCCGGCCCGCGTGACGCGTGTCCCCCGCGGCCGTGTCCCCCGCGGCCGTGTCCCCCGCGGCCGTGTCCCCCGCGGCCGTGTCCCCTACAGCCGTGCCGCCTTCAGCGCCATGTGCAGCAGCAGCCGGTCCTCGCCGTCGTCGAGGTCCAGGCCGGTGAGCTGCTCGACGCGGGACAGACGGTAGTACAGGGTCTGGCGGTGGATGCCCAGGGCGGCGGCGGTGCGGCCGGCCTGGCCCGCGTGGTCGAGGTAGACCTCCGCCGTCCGGGCGAGCTCGCGCTGGGCGGGGGAGAGCAGCGGGGCCACGGCCGGATCGTGCCCGGCCTCGGCGGAGAGCGAGGTCAGCAGCCGGTACGGGCCGATGCGGGACCACTCGGCGACCGGGCCGAGACCGGGCTCGGCGAGCACGGCCCGGGCCGCCGCCGACGCCTGCCGCCAGGACGTGCCCAGGTCGGCGAGCCCGGGGCGGACCTCGCCCACACCGGCCGCGCCGGCGCCCTCCCGCAGCAGCCGCGAGGCGGCCGTCAGCGCCGGAGCGCGGACGTCCGCCGAGCGCAGCCGCACCAGCATCGCCAGGCAGTGCCCCTGTGCGCCCCACGGAACCGTGCACAGGGCCGTCGCGTGCGGCACCGTACGGGCCGACGGCGCGTCGTCGGGGTCGGCCGACGGCCAGGGCGCGACGCACACCACCGTGTGCGGGCCCTCCCCGCGCGGCCCCAGCGCCGTCCGCAGCGCCGCCACGGCCATGTCCTGCTGCCAGCCCCGCTCGGCGGTCAGCACCGCGCGGAACTCACGGGTCAGATCGGCGCCGTGCTGTGCCTCGTCCGCGAGGAGCGCGCCGATCCGGCCGGTCACCTCCATCGCCGCCGCCAGCCGGTCCCCGCCGGGGCCCGGTTCGTCCTCCAGCAGCCACACGTAACCGAGCACGACGCCCCGGTGGCGCACCGGCAGACAGACCCGGCCGCGGTACACGCCCGCCTCCGGGGTGGGCGGGATGTGCACCGGGCCGGTCGCCCGGGTGATCCCGAAGCCCTCGAACCAGGCGCGCACCGCCGGGGTGGAGCGGCGGGTGAGGATCGAGCGGGCGCGCACCGGGTCCAGCGCGGACGCGTCCAGTTCGTCCTCGCTGTCGTACGCCCCGAACGCGAGCAGCTCGAAGTCGCGGTTCTCCAGCGTCGCGGGCGCGCCCAGGAGCTCGGAGATCTCGTCGACCAGCTCCTGGTAGTCGCCTCTGTGTTCCGGCGTCACCCGGGCATTCTGCCCCATGTCCGAAGGTCCTTCATACATATGTCTGAGAACCGTGGCACGGATGCGTGACAGCTGTCGATGGCACAGGATCGGAGGGATCCTTAGGTTTCACGGTGGTTCTCCGTGCCGTACCCGACTCGCAGGGTTCCGGCCTGTTTCACCCGTTCTGTGGAGGTTCCCCGTGCTGGGTCCCGTGATTCTCGCCGCGTCGCGCAGCGACCGGATGCGACGCCTGATCTCGGCGGCCCCGGTCACCAAGCAGGTCGTCGACCGGTTCATCCCCGGTGAGACCGTGGCCGACATCGTCCCGATCGTCGGGGAGCTGACCGGCAAGGGTCTCGAACTGACCATGGACGTCGTCGGCGAGGACATCACCACCCCGGAGCAGGCCACCGCCGCCCGGGACGCCTACCTGGAGCTGATCGAGCACCTGAAGGACCTGGGCCTCGGCGAGCGCGTCGAGATGTCGGTGAAGCTGTCGATGTTCGGGCAGGCCCTTCCCGGCGGTCACGAACTGGCCCTCGCCAACGTCCGCCCGGTCGTCGAGGCCGCCGCCGCGATCGGCACCACGGTCACCCTGGACGCCGAGGACCACACCACCCTCGACTCGATGTTCGCCATCCACGACGAACTGCGCAAGGACTTCCCGCAGACCGGCTGCGTCATCCAGGCGTACCTCTTCCGCACCGAGGCCGATGCCCGCCGCCTCGCCGCGAACGGCAGCCGCGTGCGCATCGTGAAGGGCGCCTACAAGGAGCCCGCCGAGGTCGCGTACCAGCAGAAGCAGGAGATCGACAAGGCGTACGTGCGCATCCTGAAGACGCTGATGGAGGGCGAGGGCTACCCGATGATCGGGTCCCACGACCCGCGCCTGATCTCCATCGGCCAGGAGCTCGCCCGCCAGGCCGGCCGCAAGCTCGACGAGTACGAGTTCCAGATGCTGTACGGCATCCGCAGCGACGAGCACCTGCGTCTGGCCGCCGAGGGCCACCGCATGCGCGTCTACACCGCCTACGGCACCGACTGGTACGGCTACTTCATGCGCCGCCTCGCGGAGAAGCCGGCCAACCTGCGCTTCTTCGTCCGCAGCATGATCACCAAGGGCTGAACCACACCGCTCAACCAAGGAGTTACGGAACACATGGACGCTGTGACCCAGGTCCCCACCCCCGTCAACGAGCCGGTGCACGGCTACGCCCCGGGCTCGCCCGAGCGCGTCCGTCTGGAGGCCAAGCTCAAGGAGCTGGCCGAGAACCCGATCGACCTGCCGATGACCATCGGCGGCGAGAAGCGGATGGGCGGCGGCGAGGTCTTCCAGGTCGTGCAGCCGCACAACCACAAGGCCGTCCTCGGTACCTACCGCAACGCCACGCAGGCGGACGCGCAGGACGCGATCGACGCGGCCCTCGCCGCCGCCCCGGCCTGGCGCGCGATGTCCTTCGACGACCGCGCGGCGATCATCCTGCGCGCCGCCGAGCTGCTGGCGGGCCCCTGGCGCGAGACGCTGGCCGCCTCCACCATGCTGGGCCAGTCCAAGACCGCGCAGCAGGCCGAGATCGACACTCCCTGCGAGCTCGTCGACTTCTGGCGCTTCAACGTGGCCTACGCCCGCCAGATCCTGGCCGAGCAGCCCCCGGCGAACTCCCCGGGCGTGTGGAACCGGCTGGACCACCGCCCGCTGGAGGGCTTCGTCTACGCGATCACGCCGTTCAACTTCACGGCCATCGCGGGCAACCTGCCGACCGCCCCGGCCCTGATGGGCAACGTGGTCGTCTGGAAGCCGTCCCCGACCCAGACCCACGCCGCCGTGCTGCTGATGCAGCTGCTGGAGGAGGCGGGCCTGCCCAAGGGCGTCATCAACCTCGTCACCGGCGACGGCATCGAGGTCTCCGAGGTCGCGCTGGAGCACCGGGACCTCGCGGGCATCCACTTCACCGGCTCGACCAAGACCTTCCAGTACCTGTGGAAGACGGTCGGCACCAACATCGAGAAGTACCGCTCCTACCCGCGTCTGGTCGGTGAGACCGGCGGCAAGGACTTCGTCGTCGCCCACCCGTCGGCCGACCGCGCCGTGCTCAAGACCGCGCTGACCCGCGGCGCCTTCGAGTACCAGGGCCAGAAGTGCTCGGCGACCTCCCGCGCCTACATCCCGGCGTCCATCTGGAACGACGGCTTCAAGGAGGAGTTCGCGGCCGAGGTCGACTACCTCACCATGGGTGACGTCACCGACCTGTCGAACTTCATCGGCGCCGTCATCGACGAGCGTGCCTTCGCCAAGAACAAGGCCGCCATCGAGCGCGCCAAGTCCGACCCGGCCTGCACGATCGTCGCGGGCGGCTCCTACGACGACTCGGTGGGCTGGTTCGTGCGCCCGACCGTCATCGAGTGCACCGACCCGGAGAACGAGGTCTTCACGACCGAGTACTTCGGCCCGGTCCTCGCCGTCCACGTCTACGAGGACGACAAGTACGACGAGATGCTGACCCAGATGGAGTCGGTGTCGGACTACGCCCTCACCGGCTCGGTCGTCTCCGGCGACCGCGCGGCGGCCGCGTACACGATGGAGAAGCTGCGCTACGCCGCGGGCAACTTCTACATCAACGACAAGTCCACCGGCGCCGTCGTCGGCCAGCAGCCCTTCGGCGGCGGCCGTGCCTCCGGCACCAACGACAAGGCCGGCGCCCCGCAGAACCTGATGCGCTGGACGCTGACCCGCGCCATCAAGGAGACGCTGGTCGCGCCGACCGACTACACCTACCCGCACATGGGCTGACACCCCCCGCGACGGGCTCCTGCCCGTCCCCGAACCCCGCCCCCGTCCCGGATCCCCCCTCCGGGCCGGGGGCGGTGTCGTGCCCGGGCCGGGAACGGGGGCGGGCCGACGGGCGCAGGGCCGCTGCCGCGGCCGGGCCGCCGGAAGGAAGAAGTGCTTCGCCGTCGCCCGCCCCTCAGCCGGGCATCTCCGTGCGCTCCCACCATTCGTAGACGGGGAGCCTGCCCGCCGGGGTGTCCGTCCCGCGCGAGGTCGGCCGGAAGTGCTCGTAGCCGTTGCGGAGCTCGATCTTCACATCGGGGCCTGGGGTCGGGACCGGGACGATCCGCTCGGGGAGATCGTCCGGGCCGCCTTCGAGAAACACCTTCTCCGTGTCGTTCATGACCTCACGTGTTCCCCTGACGGCGGCAGCAGGTGAGGCCCCGCCCGGATGATCAGCCGTGTGGGCGATCCCTGTCCGGGTTCAGGCCGGGGCCGGGCCGGCCCCGCGGGCCTCACCCCTCCACGGTCCGGCCGAGGAAGTCCCGCATCAGGCCGGCTATCTGCGCCGCGTGCGTCTCCAGGGCGAAGTGGCCGGTGGGGAGCAGGTGGATCTCCGCCTTCGGCAGGTCCCGCAGGAAGGCGACGGCGCCGGCCGGGACGAAGACCTGGTCGTGGCCGCCCCACACCGCGAGCAGCGGGACCTGGCTCTCGCGGAAGTAGGCGTGGAAGGCCGGGTACAGAGCGAAGTTCGAGCCGTAGTCGGAGATCAGGTCGAGCTGGATCTCGGCCTGGCCGGGGCGTGACACCTCGGCCGCGTCCCGCTCGTAGGCGTCCGGGCTGACCAGGTCGTGCTGATCCTCCGGAACGCCGTGCAGGTATTGCCACTTGATGCCGTCGAGGGTGTAGATCTCCCGCACCGCCGCCTCCGTCTCCGGCGTCCGCCCGGCGATCAGCGCCAGCACCGGCGCCCATGCCTCGGCGCCGAGGCCGTCCTCGTAGGCGTTGCCGTTCTGCGTGACGATCGCGGTGATCCGGTCCGGGTGGGCCAGGGCGAGGCGCAGGCCGATCGGGGCGCCGTAGTCCTGGATGTACAGGGCGTACCGCTTCAGGCCCAGCTGCTCGGTGAACTCACCGGTGATCTCCGCGAGTTCGTCGAAGGTGTAGCGGAACTCCGCGGCGGCCGGCGTCGCCGAGCGGCCGAAGCCGACGTGGTCGGGGGCGATCACCCGGTAGCGGTCCGCGAGCAGGGGGATCAGGTCCCGGAACATGTGCGAGCTGCTGGGGAAGCCGTGCAGCAGCAGCAGCGCCGGCGCGTCCTCGGGTCCGGCCTCGCGGTAGAAGACCTCGTGGCCCCGGACGGTGACGGTGCGGTGGTGAACCCGGTGAGTGGTCATGACGGAATCATGGCGCGCGATGATCTAACCAGTCAAGAGATTTTTGAAGGTTAGATACGCGACGGGTCGACGCCGGGGCGCGGCGCGTCCGACAATGCCGGTGTGACCCTGCGCATCGCACACACGTCCGCACTCGAACCCGTCGAACTCCGCACCGTGCGCGCCCTGTTGCACGACGCCTTCGACGGCGGCCTCGCCGAGGAGGACTGGGAGCACGCCCTGGGCGGCATGCACGCCCTCGTGCACGACGGCCGGGGTCTGGCCGCGCACGGCGCGGTGGTGATGCGCCGCGCCCGGCTGCACGGGCGCTGGCTGCGGGTCGGCTACGTCGAGGGGGTCGCCGTACGCCGGGACGTGCGCCGCACCGGGCTCGGCGGCCGGGTGATGGACGCGCTGGAGGGTGTGATCGCCCGCGCCTACGACCTGGGTGCCCTCTCCGCGAGCGACGAGGGCGCCCTGCTCTACGAGGCCCGCGGCTGGCACGCCTGGTCCGGCCCGCTCGGCGCCCTCGGCCCGGAGGGCGTGGTCCGCCTGCCCGACGAGGAGGGCTCCACCTATGTGTGGCCCGCGCCCGCCGCGGAGGCCGGCGCGGACACCCCTCTGCTCTTCGACTGGCGCGACGGCGACGTCCTGTGAGGAGGCGGCCGTCTCAGATAGTAGGAAGTCCGAGTAATTGTGGAGACAGAAGCGTGCCGCTCCCTTAGCTTTGTAGGAGCCGAACGTCTCGCTCGATCAAGCGAACGGCGGTCGTGAGCCGGGCCCGATGCAGGCAACCCCTGCGGCCAGAGCTCCCCGCCCCTTCCGGCGTCTCGTCACCCCCTGTTCCTCCGCACCTCTGTTCCGCTGCACTCCGGTGCACCCCGGTTCTCCGCACTCCGGTTCTCCGAAGGAGTCGATCCCTCATGGCCGAGACGACTGTCCGCCGCCGCGTCCGCCACGCCTCCCGTACGAGCGAGTCCGACCGCAAGCAGGCCGCCGCCGCCCTCCAGCGCGCCCTCGACCGCCGCGACAACGGCGGCTCGACCGGCCACTGAGCCCACCGCGGCACACTTCAGGACGCCGGGAGCCGCACCCGGGCGAGGTGCGGCGCGGACCGGAGCGACCTGCGGGACAGGTCCTCAGTGTCCGCGCCGCACCTCGAAATGGTCGATGCGCAGGCCCGTGTGCGTCCGCGCCGACACCTTCAGCCGGGGCGCCGGACCGCTCTCCGCCTCCACCGAGAGGAAGGAGAAGCCCCGGTGGCGCACCCGTGACCACTCCACGGTCTCCGGCTGGGGCTGCCTGGAGCGGGTCCAGTGGAACGTGTCCAGGGACTCGCTGTCGCGGACATGGCCCTCGTAGCTGTCCTCCGCCCCCACCGGGAAGCCGTACGGATCGCGGCCGCCTCCGCCGGCGGTGACGTACACCGTGCCGTCCCGCGACGGATCGGTGGAGCCGCCGATCGGCACGCGCCGGCCGACCTCGCCGTCCCTGATGGCGTCGGTGCGCTCGTACACATGGTTGTGCCCGTTGATCACCAGGTCCGCCTCGTACTGCGCGAACAGCGGCAGCCAGGCCGCGCGCACCCCGCCGTCGGAGGCGTGCGCGGACGTGGAGTAGGCGCAGTGGTGGAAGTGGACGACCACGAAGTCGACGTCCTCCGACTCCCGCAGCCCGCGCAGCGTCCGCTCCAGCCAGGCCGTCTGCCGGCCCTCGCTGTAGCCGAGGTTCGCCGGGATCTCGTACGACACGTCGTTGGCGTCCAGCGCCACGACGCCGACGTTGCCGTAGACGAAGGAGTAGACGCCCGGCGCCTGCCGCGGGTCGAATCCGCTGTCCGGCAGCGAGAAGCGGGCGAGCTGGCCGCCGTAGCCCTCGGGGGAGTACCAGGCTTCCATGTCGTGGTTGCCGGTCGTCACCATCCAGGGCACCGACCGGGCCACCGGTTCGTTCTGCTGGAAGAACCGGTCCCAGAACAGGGGGTCGTAGCCGTCCGCCGTGGTGCCCCGGCCGTTGGCGTTCGCGTAGCAGATGTCTCCCGCGTGCAGATGGAAGGCCGGCTGCGCGGCCAGCAGCTGCCGGTCGAGCGCCGCCGCCCCGTCGCCCACGCCCTGGTCGCCGAACGCCGTGAACACGAAGGACTCCCCCCGCGCGGGTGCCGTGCGGAAGGAGGCCACCGCGGCGAGCAGGCCCGGGTCGGCCGGGTCGAGGCCCTCGTGCCCGAGGCCGTAGTAGTACGTCGTGCCCGGCAGCAGGTTCTCCAGCGCCGCGTGCACGTAGTACTGCTCCACCTCCGGCCGTACGCCCGCCACGCCCGGGGTGTGCAGATTCCGCAGCTCGGCCTCGATCCGCTGGCCCAGCGCGTCGGGGCTCGCGCCGAGCCGGACGTAGGGCCTGTGCACCGCGGCCGGCACCTGCCAGGAGATCCGCATCGTGGTGCGCGGGTCCGCGCCGAAGGAGAGATGGCGGCCGAAGGGCGTCACCGCCGCGCCGGAAGCCGCCGACGTGGCGGGGGCGGGGGCGAGAGAGGCCGGGGTGGCCGTGGACGCCGGGCGGTCGGCCGCGGTGGCGGCCGTGCATCCGGTCAGCAGCCCGCTCGCCACCGCGCCCGCGGTCACCAGCGTGCGGCGCCGGGACAGCCTCGTCCGCAGGTACTCGTGCTGCTCCGCCATGTTCATCCCGCGGACGAGACGCTCGGGGATGCCGAAGTCGGGTGTCTCCATGCCATGGACACTTCCCGCAGTGCGCGACGGGGCTGCCACATACGGGTGAACGCCGCCCGACGAGAGGACATGCACCGCCGACCGGGTGTCCGGATGGCGGACAGCGCATGTCATTGCATGGGACGAGGAGTAGGGTTCCCCGCATGTCTCGCAGCATCGATCTCGCAGTGATCCCCGGTGACGGCATCGGCCAGGAGGTGGTGGCCGAGGGTCTGAAGGTCCTCTCCGCCGTCCTTCCCGAGGACGTCAAGCTGGAGACCGAGGACTATGACTTCGGCGCCCGGCGCTACCACGCCACCGGTGAGACCCTCACCGACGCCGACCTCGACGCCCTGAAGCGGCACGACGCGATCCTGCTCGGCGCGATCGGCGACCCCTCGGTGCCGTCCGGCGTCCTGGAGCGCGGCTTCCTGCTCAAGCTCCGCTTCGCCTTCGACCACCACGTCAACCTGCGGCCCTCCAAGCTGCTGCCCGGCGTCGCCACCCCGCTCGCCGGCCAGCCGGAGATCGACTTCGTCGTGGTCCGCGAGGGCACCGAGGGCCCGTACACCGGCAACGGCGGCACCATCCGCAAGGGCACCCCCCACGAGGTCGCCACCGAGGTCTCGGTGAACACGGCCTTCGGCGTGGAGCGTGTCGTGCGTGACGCCTTCGCCCGGGCCCAGGCCCGCCCGCGCAAGAAGCTGGCGCTGATCCACAAGAACAACGTGCTGACCTTCGCCGGTCACCTGTGGACGAACATCTTCAACAAGGTGGCCGAGGAGTTCCCCGAGGTCACCACCGAGTACATGCACGTCGACGCCGCGACCATCTATCTGGTCACCCAGCCGGAGCGGTTCGACGTCATCGTCACCGACAACCTCTTCGGCGACATCGTCACCGACCTCGCCGCGGCCGTCTCCGGCGGCATCGGCGTCGCGGCCTCCGGCAACATCAACCCCTCCGGCGAGTTCCCGTCGATGTTCGAGCCGGTCCACGGCTCGGCCCCGGACATCGCGGGCCAGGGCAAGGCCGACCCGACCGCCACGGTCCTGTCCGTCGCCCTTCTGCTGCGCCACCTCGGTCTCGACGCCGAGGCCGACCGCATCGAGGAGGCCGTCGCCGCCGACCTCGCCGAGCGCGTCGGCAAGCCGGCCCGCAGCACCACCGAGATCGGCGACGCGCTCGCCGTACGAGTAGCCGGCTGACCCGGGCACTCGATCCGCATCGAAGCCGCCGGGTCGCATTCCGCACCCGGCGGCTTTCGCATGCCCGCCGCCGGGTGACACCATCGAGCCCTGGACCGCACCCACGCCGTTTCCTTCCGCGGTGTCCCGCGCGCGATAATCGAACGCGGAGCCGTGGAACGAGGTAAAGCTCGGACGTCCTAGCACTGGCCGGAAACGGTCGTTGCACCGGCCGGACCGGCCGTTCGGGCGTGACCGCGGCCCGTCACTACAACCGGTGAAGGACAACCACTGATGACGACGCCCACGATCGAGCTGAAGCCCTCCGCCCACCCGCTGTCCACCGCGGAGCGCGAGGCGATCCTGGCCAACCCCGGGTTCGGCCGCCACTTCACCGACCACATGGTGACCATCAAGTGGACGGAGGGACGCGGCTGGCACGACGGTCAGCTCGTGCCCTACGCGCCGATCTCGCTCGACCCGGCCACGTCCGTCCTGCACTACGCGCAGGAGATCTTCGAGGGCCTCAAGGCGTACCGCCGTCCCGACGGCACCGTCGCCACCTTCCGCCCCGAGAAGAACGGTCTGCGCTTCCAGTCCTCCGCCCGCCGCCTGGGCATGCCCGAGCTGCCGGTCGAGACCTTCATCGAGGCGTGCGACGCGCTCGTGCGCCAGGACCAGGCATGGGTCCCGGCGCACGGCGGCGAGGAGTCCCTCTACCTCCGCCCGTTCATGATCGCGACCGAGGTCGGTCTCGGTGTGCGGCCCGCCAACGAGTACCTCTTCCTGGTGATCGCCTCCCCGGCCGGCGCGTACTTCCCCGGAGGGGTGAAGCCGGTCTCCATCTGGGTCTCCCAGGACCGCGTCCGCGCCGTCCCCGGCGGCATGGGCGACGCCAAGACCGGCGGCAACTACGCGGCCTCCCTGCTCGCCCAGGCCGAGGCCGCCGCCCAGGGCTGCGAGCAGGTCTGCTACCTCGACGCGGTCGAGCACACGTGGGTCGAGGAGCTGGGCGGGATGAACCTGTACTTCGTGTACGGGGACCGGATCGTCACGCCGAGCCTGACCGGCTCGATCCTGGAGGGCGTCACCCGTGACTCCCTGCTCACCGTGGCCCGTGACCTCGGCTACGAGGCGGAGGAGGGCCGGGTCTCCCTCGCCCAGTGGCGGACCGACAGCGAGAACGGCTCGCTCACCGAGGTGTTCGCCTGCGGTACGGCCGCCGTCATCACCCCGGTCGGCACGGTGAAGACCGACGGCGCCGAGTGGCGGCAGGGCGACGGCGAGCCCGGCGAGGTCACCATGCGGCTGCGCCGCGCCCTGCTCGACATCCAGCGCGGCACGGCCGAGGACAAGCACGGCTGGATGCACCAGCTCGGCTAGGGCCTGTCGTTCGGATCGGGCCGGCCACCGGGTGGCAGCACCTGGCCCCGGCCGGACTCTCAGACCCGGTTCTCCGCCAGGGCCGCCTCGGACGTCAGCTCCGTCGCGGCCCTGGTCCGTGTCCGGCCCCGGGTCAGCAGCATGTACACCAGCCCTCCGACCAGCCCCGACAGCAGGAAGCTGCAGTCCACCCCGCCGGTCAGCGCCAGCAGCGGACCCTCGTACGACGGCAGCGCCACCGCCAGGACGCCGACGAGGGCACCCAGCGCCCAGGACACGGCCGCGGCGATGTTCCAGCCGCCCCGGAACCAGTACACCCCGCCCCGGGAGCGGCGGTTGAAGACCTGGAGGGCGTCGGAGTCGTACACGCCCCGGCAGCGGACGAAACCGATCAGGGTGATGACCGCCCAGGGCGTGCCGATCGCGGTGAGCAGCAGCACGAAGGACGTCATCGCGGACTGCGTGTCGGAGAACCAGTGGCCGGCGAAGACCGAGGCGGTGGCGACCACGGCGACCACGCACGTGGCCCGGGCGCGCGACAATCTCGGCAGGATGGCGTCCAGGTCCAGGCCCATCGAGTAGAGCATCAGACCCGCGTTGCCCACCGACCCGGCCGACGCGGCGATCAGCAGCGGCAGCAGGTACCAGCCGGGCGCGGACGCGGCGAGCGGCCCGGCGTAGTCGAGGGCGGCGCGGGCGGCGTACGAGGTGAAGGTCCCGAACAGCTGTGGCACCAGCAGGCCCAGGAGCAGCCCCAGCCAGGTCGCGCGCAGCACCGTGCGCGAGGAGTGGCGGGCGGGGGAGATGTAGCGGGTGTAGTCGCCGAGCAGCGTGATGAAGGCGACGGGGCCCGACAGACCCGCGGCCACCGCGGCCAGCAGCCAGGTCGGCCAGAACCCGCCGAGCAGATGGCCGCCGGTCCCCTCCAGGGCGCCGGTGGTGAAGCCGGGGGCGTAGGCGACGACGCCCAGGAGCAGCAGGGCGGTCATGCCCACCGCGAGGATCCGGGACATCGCCAGCAGCACCCGGTAGCCGTACACCGCGCCCGCGACGGTCGCCGCGGCCAGCAGCCCGTAGACGACGGCGTACGACAGGTCGCCCGCGGGCAGGCCGGACATCCGGCCCAGCACCGCGACGGTCACGTCGCCGCCGATCCACACGGTCAGCGCGGTGTAGCCGAGGGCCAGCAGCAGGCCGACGACCGAGCCGACCAGCCGGCCGCGCACCCCGAACTGTGCGCCGGAGGAGGTCGACAGGTTGGTGGCGGTGCGCAGGGAGATCAGCGCGAGCGGCGCGGTGAAGGCCGTGCCGACCAGGGTGCCGACGAGGACCGAGCTGACGGAGGCCCACCAGCCGAGCCCGAAGGACGGCGGCAGCCAGCCGAAGACGATCACTCCCAGGCAGAGGTTCGACCCCAGCAGGATCGAGACGAGGTCACGCGGCCCGCTGGTGCGTTCCTCGTCGGGGATGGTGTCGACTCCGCGCTGTTCCATCGGCATGGCAGGTCTCCCTTGATCAGCCACCTTGGCTTTTAGAGCGACGTTCAATGTGGCTTCACCGAAGCTGGCACGTCAATGTTTCCGTCACGGGAATCTCATGTTTAGAGTGTTGTTCTAACTGTTGGAAGGCAAGGAGGTGCCCGCGTCATGAGACTGACCCCCACGGAACGTGACCGGCTGCTGCTCTTCGGGGCCGCCGAGCTGGCCCGTGCCCGCCGGGCCCGCGGCCTCAGGCTGAACGTGCCGGAGGCGACCGCCCTGATCGCGGACACCGTCTGCGAGGCCGCCCGCGACGGCAGGCGGCTGGCGGAGGCGATCGAGGCCGCCCGCTCCGTGCTCGGCCCCGACGACGTGCTGCCGGGCGTGGCCGACATCGTCACCGAGGTGCATGTCGAGGCCGTCTTCGACGACGGCTCCCGGCTCGCGGTGGTGAGCGACCCGATCGGCGCGGGCCTGGGCGAGCGGGCCCCCGGAGCCCTGCTGCCCGGCCCGGCGCACGCGGAGCCGGAGGCGGCCCTGCGGCTGACGGTCACCAACACCGCCGCGGTGCCCGTGTCGGTCACCTCGCACTTCCACTTCTTCGAGGCCAACCCGCGCCTGGACTTCCGCCGGGAGGACGCCTACGGCATGCGGCTCGCCGTCCCCGCCGGGTCGTCCGTGCGCTTCGGGCCCGGCGAGAGCGCCGAGGTGGGCCTGGTGCCGATCGGCGGCGCCCGCGTCGCCGTCGGCTTCGCCGGACTGGTCGACGGGCCGCTGGACGCGCCCGGCGCCCGGCAGGAGGCCCTGCGCAGGGCCGCCGCCTGCGGCTATCTGGGCGTCCCGGGCGAAGGGGCCGACCGATGAGCCGGCCCGGAGGGCACCCGGCCGAGGCCCGTCGGCTGACCCCCCACGAGTACGCCGCCACCCACGGGCCCCGGGCCGGCGACCGCATCCGCCTCGGCGACTCCGGTCTGACCGTCCGCGTCGAGGCCGACGCGCAGCGCCACGGCGACGAGTTCCTGGCCGGGTTCGGCAAGACCGCCCGCGACGGGCTGCATCTCAAGGCCGCCGCGGTCCGCGAGACCTGCGACGTCGTCGTCAGCAACGTCGTCGTGATCGACGCCGTCCAGGGCATCCGCAAGGTGTCCATCGGCATCCGCGAGGGCCGCATCCACGCGATCGGCCGGGCCGGCAACCCCGACACCCTCGACGGCGTCGACGTCGTCGTCGGCACCGGCACCTCCATCGTGTCCGGCGAGGGCCTGATCGCCACGGCCGGGGCCGTCGACACCCATGTCCATCTGCTGTCCCCGCGCATCCTGGAGGCATCGCTCGCCTCCGGCGTCACCACCGTCATCGGCCAGGAGTTCGGCCCGGTGTGGGGCGTCGGCGTCAACTCGCCCTGGGCGCTGCGGCACGCGTTCAACGCCTTCGACGCCTGGCCGGTCAACGTCGGCTTCCTGGGCCGGGGTTCGTCCTCGCACGGCGCCCCGCTGGTCGAGGCCCTCGCCGAGGGCGGCGCGAGCGGCTTCAAGGTCCACGAGGACATGGGCGCCCACACCCGCGCCCTGGACACCGCCCTGCGGGTCGCCGAGGAGCACGACGTCCAGGTCGCCCTGCACAGCGACGGCCTGAACGAGTGCCTGTCCGTCGAGGACACCCTGCGCGTCCTCGAAGGCCGCACCATCCACGCCTTCCACATCGAGGGCTGCGGCGGCGGACACGTCCCGAACGTGCTGAAGATGGCGGGCGTCCCGAACGTCATCGGCTCCTCCACCAACCCCACCCTGCCCTTCGGCCGGGACGCCGTCGCCGAGCACTACGGCATGATCGTCTCCGTCCACGACCTGAAGACGGACCTGCCCGGCGACGCCGCCATGGCCCGCGACCGCATCCGCGCCGGGACCATGGGCGCCGAGGACGTGCTGCACGACCTGGGCGCGATCGGCATCACCTCCTCCGACGCGCAGGGCATGGGCCGCGCGGGCGAGACCGTCCGCCGTACGTTCGCCATGGCCGGCAAGATGAAGGCCGAGCTGGGTGCTCCCGGGGACCACGACAACGAGCGCGTGCTGCGCTACATGGCCAAGCTGACCATCAACCCGGCCGTCGCCCACGGCCTCGCGCACGAGGTCGGCTCGATCGAGGTCGGCAAGCTCGCCGACATCGTGCTGTGGCGGCCCGAGTGGTTCGGCGCCAAGCCGCAGCTCGTCCTCAAGGCCGGTTTCCCCGCCTTCGGCGTGACCGGCGATCCCAACGCGGCCACCGACACCTGCGAACCCCTCGTGCTGGGGCCGCTGTTCGGCGCGCACGGGGCCACCCCCGCCGACCTGTCGGTCGCCTTCGTCGCCCGCGCCGCCCTCGACCAGGGCCACGACACCATGCCGACCCGCCGCCGCAGGGTCGCCGTGCGCGGCACGCGCGGCATCGGGCCGGCGGACCTGCGCCTGAACTCCCGCATCGGAGAGGTCGACGTGGACCGGCGCACCGGACTGGTGACGCTGGACGGGGAGCCGCTGCGCTCGCAGCCGGCCGACACCGTCGCCCTCAATCGCCTCTACTTCCTCTAGGACCCGCGATGACCTTCCGCATGCCCCCCGAGTGGGCCCCGCACGAGCGCACCTGGATGGCGTGGCCGGGCCCCAACGCCACCTTCACCGACGACGCGGAGCTGGCCGGGGCCCGCGCCGCCTGGGCGTCCGTGGCCCGCGCGGTGCGCCGGTTCGAGCCCGTCACGATGGTGCACGGCCCCGGCCAGGGCGAGTCCGCGCGCGAACTGCTCGGCCCGGACGTCGACCTGGTCGAGCGCGAGCTGGACGACGCGTGGATGCGTGACATCGGCCCGACCTTCGTCAAGGACGCACAGGGCCGGCTGGCCGCCGTGGACTGGGTGTTCAACGGCTGGGGCGCCCAGGACTGGGCCCGCTGGGAGAACGACGCCAAGATCGCCCGGCATGTCGCCGACCTGGCCGGGGCGCCGGTGCTCGGCAGCACCCTCGTCAACGAGGGCGGCGCGATCCATGTCGACGGCGAGGGCACCGTCCTGCTCACCGACACCGTCCAGCTCGGCCCCGGCCGCAACCCCGGCCTGACCCGCGCGCAGGTGGAGGCGGAGATCCACGCCAGGCTCGGCACCAGCAAGGCGATCTGGCTCCCGCACGGACTGGCCGGCGACTACGGCCGGTACGGCACCCAGGGCCACGTCGACATCGTCGCGGCCTTCGCCCGCCCGGGCACCGTGCTGGTGCACAGCCAGCGGGACCCCGCCCACCCCGACCACGCCCGCTCCCGCACGTACCTGGAGATCCTGCGCGCCGCCACCGACGCCGAGGGCCGCCCCCTGGAGGTCGTCGAGGTCCCGGCGCCCGCCGTCCTGAAGGACGAGGAGGGCGACTGGGTCGACTACTCCTACATCAACCACTACCTCTGCAACGGCGGCGTCGTGCTGTGCGCCTTCGACGACCCCCACGACGAGGTCGCGGCGGGCATCTTCCGGCGGCTGTTCCCCGAGCGCGAGGTGGTGCCGGTGGACGCACGTACGATCTTTGCCGGTGGGGGAGGCATCCACTGCATCACCCAGCAGCAGCCGAGGACCTAGAGGAGTCAGGGATGGCCGGTGCGCCCCGGGCGCGGAAGAACGCACCGCCCCGCGAGGACGTCCTCGCCGCCGCCGTGGAGATGATCGCCGAACGCGGTCTGGAGAAGCTCACCATGGCGGCGCTCGGCCGCGAGGTCGGCATGAGCAGCGGCCATCTCCTCTACTACTTCCGTTCCAAGGACGAACTCCTCCTCCAGGCCCTGGAGTGGAGCGAGGGCCGGCTGGGCGAGGAGCGGCGCCGGCTGCTCGCCCGCCCGCTCTCCGCCCGCGAGCGCCTGGCCGCCTTCGTCGACCTGTACGTCCCCGACGGCCACCGCGACCCGCACTGGACGCTGTGGCTGGAGGTCTGGAACCGCTCGCAGAACGCCGACGACGACGCCCGGGACCGCCAGGCCGCCATCGAGGGCGTCTGGCACCGCGACCTCGTCGCCCTGATGGCCGAGGGCGTCTCGCGCGGAGAGTTCCGTCCGGTGGACGCCGACCGGGTCGCGGCCCGGCTGCGCGCCCTGCTCGACGGCTTCTCCATCCATGTGGCCATCGGTCTGCGCGGCACCGACCGGGAGCTGATCCTGGGCCACGTCCAGGACTTCCTGGAGGAGAGCCTTCTCGCCTGAGGGACCGCGGGGTTCGCATTCTGAGACACCCCGGTCACAGCGGGTCGGTCTGTGCCAGACTGCCCCCGTGCTCTCGTTCGCCATGATTATTGGCAGCAGGCGCGCCGGTCCGCAGTGACTGCCTTCGTACGACCAGGTACGGGCGGACACCGTCGTCCTCGACCCGCGCGCAGACCTCTCGCACCCGCGAGGGGTTTTTCGCTTTTCTGGCCCACCCGCAGCCGGGAGCGCAAGCGCGAGGGACCATGGGGGGACGGTGGAGCCGGTCATTCCGGTAAGACCGAAGATCCACAACAGGAGCCTTGAGATCATGACCGAGACGGCAACCAGCGAGCTCGACGACTCGTTCCATGTCTTCGACACCACCCTGCGCGACGGCGCCCAGCGGGAGGGCATCAACCTCACCGTCGCCGACAAGCTGGCCATCGCACGGCACCTGGACGATTTCGGCGTGGGTTTCATCGAGGGCGGCTGGCCGGGCGCCAACCCGCGGGACACCGAGTTCTTCGCCCGGGCGCAGGCGGAGATCGAGTTCCGCAGCGCCCAGCTGGTCGCCTTCGGCGCCACCCGCCGCGCCGGCGCCAAGGCGTCGGAGGACCCGCAGGTCAGGGCGCTGCTGGAGTCCGGAGCCCCGGTGATCACCCTGGTCGCCAAGTCCCACGACCGGCATGTCGAACTGGCCCTGCGCACCACGCTGGACGAGAACCTGGAGATGGTCCGGGACACGGTCTCGTACCTGAAGGGGCAGGGCCGCCGGGTCTTCGTCGACTGCGAGCACTTCTTCGACGGCTACCGCGCGAACCCGGAGTACGCCAAGGCCGTCGTCCGCGCGGCGTCGGAGGCGGGCGCGGACGTCGTCGTGCTGTGCGACACCAACGGCGGCATGCTCCCGGCCCAGGTCCAGGCCGTCGTCTCCACGGTCCTCGCCGACACCGGCGCCCGCCTCGGCATCCACGCCCAGGACGACACCGGCTGCGCGGTCGCCAACACCCTGGCCGCCGTGGACGGAGGCGCCACCCATGTGCAGTGCACGGCGAACGGCTACGGCGAGCGCGTCGGCAACGCCAACCTCTTCCCGGTCGTGGCCGCGCTGGAACTGAAGTACGGCAAGAGGGTGCTGCCCGAGGGCCGCCTGCGGGAGATGACCCGGATCTCCCACGCCGTCGCCGAGGTCGTCAACCTCACCCCGTCGACGCATCAGCCGTACGTGGGCCTGTCCGCCTTCGCCCACAAGGCCGGCCTGCACGCCTCCGCGATCAAGGTCGACCCGGACCTCTACCAGCACATCGACCCCGAGCAGGTCGGCAACACCATGCGCATGCTGGTCTCCGACATGGCCGGCCGCGCCTCCATCGAGCTCAAGGGCAAGGAGCTCGGCGTCGACCTCGGCGACGACCGCGAGCTGGTGGGCCGGGTGGTCGAGCGGGTGAAGGAACGCGAGCTCAGGGGCTACACCTACGAGGCCGCCGACGCCAGCTTCGAGCTGCTGCTGCGCACCGAGGCCCAGGGCGGCAGGCCCCTGCGCTACTTCGAGGTCGAGTCCTGGCGGGCCATCGTGGAGGACCGCCCCGACGGCACCCACGCCAACGAGGCCACCGTCAAGCTCTGGGCCAAGGGCGAGCGCATCGTCGCCACCGCCGAGGGCAACGGCCCCGTCAACGCCCTCGACCGCGCGCTGCGGGTGGCGCTGGAGAAGATCTACCCCCAGCTCGCCAAGTTCGAGCTCGTCGACTACAAGGTCCGCATCCTCGAAGGCAAGCACGGCACCCAGTCCACCACCCGCGTCCTGATCTCCACGACCGACGGCGCGGGCGAGTGGTCCACGGTGGGCGTGGCCGAGAACGTCATCGCGGCCTCCTGGCAGGCGCTGGAGGACGCGTACACCTACGGCCTCCTGCGCGCGGGAGTGGTTCCGGCCGAGTAGGCGTCCCGACGCGGCGGTCCCTCGTGGTGCGCGGCCGTCACGAGGGGCGGCCGCGGTGAGCACCTGACGGCGCCGACGGCACGTCAGGGGGTTGTGCGTTCAGGTCCCGAAGCGTCAACGCCCCTGTTTCGGCCGCTCGTTACGCGCGTACCAGTTCTGGTGTGAAGTCTTGACGGCATGACGGACCACCATTTAACTCACGCCATGATCTAAGTCGTGATGAGACGTGACGAGAGTAGAGGGACCGTTCCATGCGAAGAACCGCCCTGCTCGCCTGCGCCACCTTGCTCACCGGACTCCTGCCGCTGGCCGCCCAGACCGCCCGGGCCGCCGACGACCCCGCCCCCGCCCCCGTCGACCGCTTCGAGGGCGAGGTGCCCTTCGCCGAACCTCCCGCGGACGGCATCTTCACCTGGGGCGGCGACACCGACGACCGCCCGGCGCTCGCCCTGCGCGCCCGCCCCGACGCCCCCGAGGGCGAGAAGGTCCTCGCCGGCACCTACGACATCAGCGGCTGGGGCGGCTTCACCCACGACTTCGCCTCCGCCCTGCCGCCCCACGACTGGTCGGCCCGCAAGGGCATCCGCCTGTGGTGGGAGGGCGACGGCACCGGCCGGCGCATCGTGTTCGAGCTGAAGGACGGCGGCGCCCACGGCGAGGCGTCCGAGCTGTGGCAGACCTCCTTCACCGACGACTTCACCGGCTGGAGGCAGATCGAGCTGCCGTTCGACCGGTTCGTCTACCGCACGGACTACCAGCCCGTCGGCGGCATCGACCAGATCCTCGGCCTCACCGAGATGTGGGGGTACGCCGTCACCCTCCCCGCCGGGGCGAAGGGCGGGTTCGCGATGGACGGCGTCGAACTCTACGGCCGCGCCGACCAGTCCGCGCGCGTCTCCCTCACCACCGACGCCGTCGTCCCCCTGAAGGAGGGCGCCACCGCCGAGGTCCGGCTCACCCTCGGCACCCGGGGCTCCGCCCCCACCGACGAGCCGGTCACCGTCGCCTACGAGACAGGCGGCGGCACCGCCACGTCCGGCACGGACTACACACCCGTCCGCGGCACGGTCACCTTCCCCGCGGGCACCCCCTCCGGCGCCACGCGCACCGTCCGGGTGCCCACCGCGAAGGACCGCGCGGCCGAGCACGCCGAGACGGTCCCGCTCGGGCTCACCGTCACCGGCGCCAAGGCACCCGCCGAGACCCCGCAGATCGTGATCGACGCCCACGGGCTGCCGTACCTCGACCCGAAGCTCCCGGTGGAGAAGCGGGTGGCCGACCTCGTCCCCCGGATGTCCCTGGAGGAGAAGGCCGGGCAGATGACCCAGGCCGAGCGCGGCGCCATGGCGAACCCCGGTGACATCGCGGGCCAGGCGCTCGGCTCCCTGCTCTCCGGCGGCGGCTCCACCCCCACCCCCAACACCGCCGGGGCCTGGGCGAAGATGATCGACGGGTTCCAGCTGCGCGCGCAGGCGACCCGCTTCCAGATCCCGCTGATCTACGGCGTGGACGCCGTCCACGGCCACAACAACCTGGCGGGCGCGACCGTCATGCCGCACAACATCGGCATCGGCGCCGCCCGCGACCCCGCACTCGCCCGCCGCACCGGCGCGGTCACGGCCGCCGAGGTCCGCGCGACCGGCGTGCCCTGGGACTTCGCGCCCTGCCTCTGCATCACCCGCGACGAACGCTGGGGCCGCTCCTACGAGTCCTTCGGCGAGGACCCGGCCCTCGTCGAGTCGATGGAGACGGTGATCCAGGGCCTCCAGGGCAGCGCCGACGGCCGCGACCTGGACCGCTCCGACAAGGTCCTCGCCACCGCCAAGCACTTCGTCGGCGACGGCGGCACCGCCTTCGGCTCCTCCACCACCGGCACGTACACCATCGACCAGGGCGTCACTAAGGTCACCCGCCAGGAACTGGAGGCCGTCCACCTCGCCCCCTACCGGGACGCGGTCGACCGGGGCGTCGGCTCGGTCATGCCCTCCTACTCCTCGCTCGACCTGGCCGGCGACGGACGGGGACCGGTGCGGATGCACGCCCGCGGCGACATGATCGACGGGGTCCTCAAGGACCGCCTGGGCTTCGACGGCTTCGTCATCAGCGACTGGAACGGCATCGACCAGATCCCCGGGGACCGCGCCTCGGACGTGCGCACCTCGGTCAACGCCGGTCTGGACATGATCATGGTGCCGTACGACTACAAGGAGTTCCGCACCGCGCTGGTCGACGAGGTGAGGGCGGGACGCGTCCCGCAGTCCCGGATCGACGACGCCGTCTCCCGGATCCTCACCCAGAAGTTCCGCCTCGGCCTGTTCGAGAAGCCCTACGCCGACACCCGCGGCGCCGCGGCGATCGGCTCCGCCGGACACCGCGCGGTCGCCCGGGAGGCGGCGGCGAAGTCGCAGGTGCTGCTGAAGAACGACCAGGGCCTGCTGCCGCTGAGGAAGAGCCAGAAGGTCTACGTCGCCGGGTCGAACGCCGACGACATCGGCAACCAGACCGGCGGCTGGACCCTCACCTGGCAGGGCGCCTCCGGCGGCATCACCCCCGGGACGACGATCCTGGAGGGCCTGCGCGGGGCGGGCGGCGACGTCACGTACTCCGAGGACGCCTCGGCCCCGACCACGGGCCATGACGTCGGTGTGGTCGTCGTCGGCGAGACCCCGTACGCCGAGGGCGTCGGCGACGTCGGCAACGGGCACGACCTGGAGCTCTCCGCCGCCGACAAGGCGGCCGTGGACAAGGTCTGCGCGGCGATGAAGTGCGCGGTGCTGATCGTCTCCGGGCGCCCGCAGCTCGTCGGTGACCGGCTCGACGGGATCGACGCGCTGGTGGCGTCCTGGCTGCCGGGCACCGAGGGAGCCGGAGTCGCCGACGTGCTCTACGGCCGCCGCCCGTTCACCGGGCAGCTCCCCGTCACCTGGCCGAAGTCCGAGGCGCAGCTGCCGGTCAACGTCGGTGACACGGCGTACGACCCCCAGTACCCCTACGGCTGGGGTCTGACCACCCTCACCAAGGCACCCGGGGGCGGTGCCACGACCCTGAAGGCGCTCGCGGTGGCGGCCGCCGCGGCCGAGCGGGCCGGGGCGGACGGGACGGGACGGGCCCTGGTCGCCAGGGCCCGGCTGATCGTCCAGCAGAAGGCCGGCCAGAGGATCACGGCCGCACTGGCCAAGCCCTTCGCGGACGCCGAGCACCTGTTGCTCACCGGGCGCTACGGGGCCGCCGCGGCACGGCTGAGCACCGCCTGGCACGCGGCCTGAGGGTCCGCTGCGGGTTCCTCCCCCCGAGTCCGCTCGGGGGGAGGTATGCCCAGTTCGCTCCGCTTCGGGTAGCTTCGTTGGTATGAAGGTCGCGCCATCGACCCGAGGTCTCGCCGGTCTGCTGATCGCGCTGACGCTCGCCGTCCTCACCGTGCTGACGGCGGGCGCCGGACCCGCCGGTGCGGCCACCGACGTGTCGACGATCGCCGCGGGGCTGCGCGAGCGCCCCGTCTACGTCGCCCCGGCCGCCCAGGACCAGCTGCCCGAGTCCGACGCCGAGGCGCTGCAGAAGAAGATCGAGGGTGCCGACAAGCCGCTGTTCGCCGCGGTCCTGCCCGCCGACCAGCCCACGGAGAACCTCTTCGCGAACCTGCGCACGGCCACCGGGATCACCGGCCTGTACGCGGTCCGCGTCGGCGACCGCTTCGACGCCCGCGCCGACTCCTCCGTGCTGTCCCGTGACGCGGTGCGCAATCTCGTCCGCAGCGTCCAGGACGAGGACGACCCCGTCACCCAGCTCGACGAGTTCACCGACCGGGCCCTCGCCAACATGGGCGGATCCGCCCCGGCGAGCTGGGACTCCTCCCCGGACCAGGGCGGAGCCTCCGCCGCCACCCTGGTCACCCTGGCCGCCGTCCTCGCGGCCGGCGGCGCGGGCGCCTATGCGCTGGTCCGCCGCAACCGGCGCCGCCACGAGGAGGCGCAGGCCGAGGCCCTGGGGAATCTGCGGGTCGTCGTGGACGAGGACATCACCGCCTACGGCGAGGAACTGGACCGGCTGGACTTCCACCCCGCCGAACCCGGCGCCGACGACGCCATGCGCGAGGACTACGAACACGCACTGGACTCCTACGAGCAGGCCAAGAGCCTCATGGACCGGGCCGCCCGCCCGGAGGACGTCCGCGCGGTCACCCAGGCGCTGGAGGACGGACGCTTCTCGCTGGTCAGGCTGGCCGCCCGCCGTGAGCACCGGCCGCTGCCGGAGCGCCGGCCGCCCTGCTTCTTCGACCCGCGCCACGGCCCCTCGGTCGCCGACGCCGACTGGACGCCCCCGGCCGGTGCGACCCGCCAGGTGCCCGTCTGCGCCGCCGACCGGGCCCGTCTCGCCGACGGCCGCGACCCGGTGATCCGTGAGGTCGACACCGCCTCCGGCCGCCGTCCCTACTGGGACGCCGGACCGGCCTACGGCCCCTGGGCCGGCGGCTACTTCGGCGGCGGCATCCTGCCCGGCCTGCTCATCGGCACCATGCTGGGAAGCGCCATGGCGACCCCGGCGTACGCCGCCGACTACGGCTCCGGCTACGGGGACTTCGGCGGCGGCGGGTACCAGGGCGGCGACGTCTCCGGAGCGGATTTCGACTCCGGCGACTTCGGCGGGGGCTTCGGCGGCGGGGACTTCGGCGGGGGCGGGGGAGGGGACTTCGGCGGCGGGTTCTGAGCCGGGCCCCTGCGCCGCGGGCCCTCGGTTCCCGGGCACAGAGGACAGGAACTGTCCTGTATCCCGTCTACGGTGCCGTCATGACCGACCGGAACGCCCCTCAGGACGACGCCCTGCTGTTCGAGACCGCCGCCGCACTCGACACCTGGCTGACGGAGCACCCCGCGCCCTGTCCGGGCCTGTGGGTGAAGGTGGCCAGGAAGGCGTCGGGCCTGCCCTCCGCCACGGCCGACGAGATCAACGACGCGGCGCTGTGCCACGGCTGGATCACCGGGCAGCGCAGATCGCTCGACGGCTCCCACTACCTCCAGCGCATCACCCCGCGCCGGCCCGGGAGCCTGTGGTCCATGGTCAACGTCCGCCGGGTGGCGGAGCTCGCCGCCGAGGGCCGTATGCGCCCGGCGGGCCTCGCGGAGGCGGAGGCGGCCCGGGCGGACGGACGCTGGGAGACGGCCTACGAGTCGCAGAGGAACGCGACGGTGCCCGACGACCTGGTCCGGGCCCTGGAGGACAGCCCGCGCGCGAAGGCGGCGTTCGACCGGCTCGGCCGGAGCGACCGGTACCAGGTCATGCTCGGCCTGCTCCAGGCGCGCACACCCCGCAGCAGGGCGAGCCGGCTGGCGGCGGCGGTCGCCGGGCTGGAGGCGTCCTGAACGCCGAGCGCCCGCCCTCCCGACCCGGGGGAGTCGGAGGGCGGGCGCGCTCGGGGGGTGATGCCGTCCGGGCCGGAGCCGGACGTCACGCGTTCTTGATCGCCGAGATGTCGAAGTTCAGCTTGATCTTGTCGGAGACGAGGACGCCACCGGTCTCCAGCGCCGCGTTCCAGGTCAGGCCCCACTCCGAGCGAAGGATCTCCGCCTTGCCCTCGAAGCCGACGCGCTCGTTGCCGAACGGGTCCTTCGCGGCGCCGTTGAACTCCAGGTCGATGGAGAGCGGCCGGGTCACGCCGAGGATCGACAGTTCGCCGGTGATGCGGTAGTCGTCCCCGCCGAGGGCCTCGGCGGCGGTGGAGCGGAACGTCATCGCCGGGAACTCGTCGGTCCGGAAGAAGTCGGCGCTCTTCAGGTGCCCGTCACGGTCGGCGTTGCCGGTGTCGATGCTCTCCATCTTGACGTCGATGGAGGCCGAGGACCGGGACGGGTCGGCGCCGTCGAGGTGCAGCGAACCGGAGAAGTCGAGGAACTTGCCCTTGACGTTGGTCACCATGGCGTGCCGGGCGACGAAGCCGATCGTGGTGTGCGCGGCGTCGATGCTGTAGTCGCCGGTCAGCGCGGCCAGGTCCGGGTTCACGGCGGCTGCGGTGGCGGTGGTGGTCTCGGTGCTGTCCTTGCGGCCGAAGATGCCCATGATCTGCTCCTTGGGGGGACGGAAGCTGTTGAATCTTCAACGAGCTGAACGCTTACGACCGTAGACCTATTCCGTTCAAAGTTCAACATCTCTGGGGGTGTCGGTTCCGGACATCCCGCGTATGGCCTACCGTGTCGATCTGTCATGACCCCTGGCCGTTTTGTAGACCCCCTACAGGCCGTACGCCCCCTGAGCAGTCGAAACGGCTGCATGCACCCCTGGTTCTGTTCAGGGCTACCAGGAAAACGGGCCGGAGACTGTACGGAGTCGACGGCTCGCAATCCTTGTCGGGCTTCGTATGGTCACTACATGACCGTTTTGGAAGAGACGACGGGTGAGGCCACCGACGCGCGCGGGCGGGTCGCCGAGCTGCACGGGATCCGTGCGCAGGCGATGGCCGGGCCGAGCGAGAAGGCGACGCAGGCGCAGCACGCCAAGGGCAAGCT